>JAJFGO010000060.1 GCA_021776095.1 Kiloniellaceae bacterium
GATCACGCCCGGATCGCGAAACCTGACCTCCGCCTTGGCCGGATGGACGTTCACGTCGACCGCGTCGGCGGGCAATTCCAAGAACAGCGCCAGCATGGGATGGCGATCATGGGCCAGGAAATCGTGATAGGCGCCGCGCACTGCGCCATGCAGCAGTTTGTCGCGGACCGGGCGGCCGTTCACGAACAGATACTGTTGTTGCGCGTTGCCCCGGTTCAGGGTCGGCAGCCCGATATAGCCGGTCAAGGTGGCGCCCTCCCGCGTCGCCTCGACCGGCAGGGCATTGTCGGCGAAGCCGCGCGCCATGACCGCGCCCAGACGCGCCAAGCGGGCATCGAACAAGGCACCCTCGGCGGCGGACAAACGCAAGAGCGGCCGGGTGCCGTCCAGAATGCTGAAGCCGACATCCGGATGGGCCATGGCCAAGCGCTGCACGGCGTCGAGCGCGTATTGCTGCTCGGTTCGTGTGGTCTTGAGAAATTTCAAGCGGGCCGGTGTGGCAAAAAACAAGTCGCGGGCCTCCACCCGGGTGCCGAAAGGATGGGCCGCGGGCGTCAGTGCGCCGCGCCGTCCGCCTTCGACGCTCACGGACCAGGCCTGCTCGCCCTCGCCCTCCGCCCGGCTTCGGCTGACCACGCTCAAGCGCGACACCGCACCGATTGAGGGCAGGGCCTCGCCGCGAAAGCCCAGGGTGGCAATGTGGACCAAATCGTCGTCGGGCAGCTTTGAGGTGGCGTGACGCTCCAGCGCTAGCTCGATTTCGGCAGCGGTCATGCCCCGGCCGTCGTCGGCGACCGAGATGAAGGTCCGCCCGCCGTCGCGCAGGACCACGTCGACTTGGCGCGCGCCGGCGTCCAGGGCGTTTTCGACCAGTTCCTTGACCGCAGCCGCTGGGCGCTCGACGACCTCGCCGGCGGCGATGCGATTAACCAGGGTTTCCGGCAGGCGGCGGATGGTCATGGCGCTTGTCCGGCGAGGTACTGGCGGGTCATGACCTTGGCGTCCTCGACCGCCGGCTGATCGAAGGCGTTCACACCCAGGAGATCGGCGGCCAGAATGGTCTCGAGCATGAAATGCATCATCAGCGCCCCGAGTGCGGTCTCGTCGACCCGCTCTAGGACCAAGCGGCGCACCGGCCGGCCGTTGCGCGCCAGGGTATCGGCGGTGGCCCGGGCGCTGGCGTCCAAGAGGTCGCCCAGAGGCCGTCCGGCCAAGACATCGGCGCCGACTGCCCTGGTCAGCCCGGTGTCCATGGTCGCGCCCTGGCCGGCACACGTGGGCATGACCAGGGTGAACATCTTATCGCGCGGCCCGGCCAGATAGAGCTGCAGTTGGCTGTGATGATCGGCGGTGCCCAGGGCGCGCAGAGGCGTCGTGCCGGTGCCGTCCTTGCCCAGGCTCTCGGCCCAGAGTTGCCGGTACCACAGGCCCAGCTTGGCCAGCCGGTCCTCGTAGGTCATGACCACGCTCTGGCTCACCTGACGCTCTTGCAGAAGGCCGACGGCGATGGCCGCGCCGATGGCCGGCTGAACCGCTTCCACCTTGGTCGCCGTCAGGGTCGCGCCCAAGACCTTTTCACCGCCACGGCGCAGGGCGGCGAAATCGAGCCCGGCCAGCAGCGCCGGTAAAGCGCCAACAATGGAGAACACCGAAAAGCGCCCACCGATCCCCGGATCGTGGTCGAAGCACGTCAAGCCGGCGCGCGCGGCGATTTGCGACAAGGGCCCGTCGTTGGGCTCGCTCACCGCGATCGCGTGGTCGCGCAGCGCCGCCGCGCCGAGCGCGGCCTCGAAGGCGGGCAGGAGAATCGCAATTTGGGCCAGGGTCTCCGCCGTGCCACCCGACTTCGAGATCATCACCAGCCCACAGCGCGTGAGATCCAGGGCGCCCAGGAGGCTGGCCATGGTATCCGGGTCGACATTGTCCATGAAATGCAGACGCGGTCCGCCCAAGGCCGGGCCGAAACCGCGGTCGGACAGGGCGTAGAGCACCTGCCCGCCGAGCGTGGAGCCGCCGGTCCCGAGTACGATCACATGGTCGAGGCGGCCCCGCCAGTCCTCGGCCAAGGCGCGCCATGGCGCCAAGTCGTCGCTGTCCCGAACCGCCGAAAGCGCCGGCAATCCGCCGGACTCGACCAACTGACACAGACGATCGTGGGCCGGCGCCGCGGCCATGAGCACACGCGTCAGGGTCTCGTCGCTGAGCCCGCCCTCGCCGATGTGATCGGCCAGGCAGCTATCGGTCAGATGTTCGAAGGACATGGCGTGCGCCGATGGATGGAACCCAGCGGCACGCTATCAGAGTCGCGGCCCGACAGGAAGGATCAGGACTTCGGCGTCTCCCGGTTGGCGACCACGCCGTCGGGCCGCCCGACCACGACCACGGTCAGCTTGTCGGCATCGTAGAGCCGCTTGGCCGCGCGGTGCGCATCGTCCAGGGTCACGGCTTCGATCAGGCTGTTACGCCGTTCCAGATAGTCGATGCCCAGGTTTTCCCGCTGCATGCCGACCAGCATGCTCGAGATGCGCCCCGAGCTGGAAAACCGCAAGGGGAAGGAGCCGGTCAGAAAGGTCTTGGCGTCCTGCAGTTCGGTTTCGCTCGGCCCGTTTTCGGCCATGCGGCGCCATTCCTGGCGGATCAGCTCCAAGGAGGTCGCGACCCGGCCGTTCTGGGTCGCAACGCCGCCCACCACCAGCGCCGAATGATCGAGCGGGTTCAGGTAGGAATAGACCGAGTAGGCCAGGCCCCGCTTCTCGCGCACTTCCTCGTAGAGCCGGGATGAGAAACCGCCGCCGCCCAGGACATAGTTCACGACATAGGCGGCGTAGTAATCCGGATCGGCGCGCTTCAGCCCGGCATGGCCGAAGCTGACCACGCTTTGCGGCACGTCGCGCTCGACCACGACCAGGGCGCCCTCGCCCTCGGGCGGCGCATCGGACACCGTGAAGCCCTCGGCGCGGGCCGGAAGTTCGGAAAACGTCCGGTCGAGCAGCTCGGCCAAATCACCGGGCGTGATGTCGCCGACCACCCCGACCACCAGGGTATCGCGCGCGAAACGCTGGGCGACGAAGTCCCGCAAATCGGCTGGGGCGATTCCGGCGACGCTCTCCGCCGTGCCCTCGCCGGGTTGGCCATAGGGATGACTGGGAAAGAACAGGCGGCGCAGGGTGCGCGCGGCGATAGAATTGGGGTTCTCCGCGCTGCTCTCGATGCCGGCTAGGATTTGCGCGCGGATACGCTCGACCGGCTCCGCGTCGAAACGCGGCTGGGTTAGGGCCAAGCGCAACAGCTTGAAGGCCAAGTCGCGGTTTTCGCTTAGGGTGAAGACCTCGCCGCCGAATCCGTCCTGACCGGCGGAGAACCGCAGGCTGATCGAGCGGTCATCCAGCATGCCTTGAAAGGCTTGGGAATCGAGATCGCCCGCGCCTTCGTCGATCAGGCTCGCGACCAAATTCGCCAAGCCCGCCTTGCCCTGAGGATCCAGTGCGCTGCCGCCGCGAAAGGCCA
>JAJFGO010000007.1 GCA_021776095.1 Kiloniellaceae bacterium
AGGTGGAGATCCTGCGCGACGCGCCCGATCTAATCGTGCTCGATTGGATGTCGCCCGGGCAGTCGGGCATCGATTTTGCCCGACGCCTCAGGCGGGATAAAGCGACCGGCATGATCCCGATCATCATGGTGACCGCCCGCGACTCTCAATCAGCGGGTCCAAGGTTCGAGCCCTTGGGCGCCCACTGTATTTTCAAGGGTTTAGGTGCAAACGCCTGACCCCTTTTCTGTTTCTAGTAGGCATATAGAAGGCAGCCTGCCGCCCTGGGTTTCAACTGAAAGGCCTGTTCCAATTCTAACTATCCCCGTAGTCTGATCGAGTAGAAAGCCTCGGCTCCGTTATCAGGATCAGATGACAACCTGTCCGACGATAGCGAGAGCTACAGAGAATTCGCCGTGCAACGGACAGCGCCGTTTACAGACTTGCCTATGTTTTATGTCGAGCAGAAATTGGGGAGACGAAACTTGAGGCAACCGTCATTTATCGTATTTTTTGTGTCGCTGTTTTTGGTCGGCTGCGCCGGTAGCAGTAGCATGATGCAGGACGTCCCGGCGGAGCGGAGTGCTTACGCACCCGAACCGGGTCACGCGCTTCTCGTTTTTATGCGTCCGTCCGGCCTTGGATTTGCAATTCAATCGGTGGTATTCGACGCGACCTCTGATGAGCCGAAGATGATCGGGATTGTTTCCGCGAAGACCAAAATCGCGTATCAGGCCGACCCAGGCGAACACAGGATTATGGTGGTCAGTGAGAGCGCCGACTTCATGGATGCCACATTATTGGAAGGCAAAACTTATTACGCGCTCGTGACGCCTCGGATGGGGGTCTGGCGGGCCCGATTTTCTCTACGGCCCGTGCCAAAAGCCGAAATTGGAAGCAAGCAATTCAATGAGTGGATCGAGTCCTCGCGCTGGGTAGAGAATACCGAAAAATCGAGCGAGTGGGCGCGCGAGAATATGTCTAGCGTCAAAGAGAAACAGGCCGAGAATATTACAGAATGGCTTAACAAGCCCGACAAGCCAATTTTGCACGCGCAAGACGGGTCGTGACTGACTACCTTGTTGGCGAGCCTCAACCGCCAGATTTGGAAAATCATGGCAAATCACGGTACAGATCGAATGGTAGCACCAGGCGATTTTGTGAAGCCGGCCCAATGCCGGGCCATGGCGCTGTTTCTGGCGATTTCCCTGCTGGCGGCTTGTACCGGCAATCCAGGCAGTTCGTCAGCGCGAAGTTGCTCCAGCGGTCTGGAGTCGGCCTTTAAAGAACTTGATCTCGCCAAGGCGCAGGGCTTCGGTGGGACGGTCGACTGGGGTAAGGCGGCAGGCTTATTGGCGGCGGCAAAGGTGCAGTATGAATTCGAACACTATCCGAATTGCATCGAAAAAATAGACCGTGCTCGGGTGTACATTAGGCGCTCCAAGGGTGGGTAAACGCTCGTGACCCGGGCATTGTTTCCACGGCGCCTCTGCCTGTGTCCCGTGCGCATGCTTCTGGTACTTGGCATGCTCGCAGGTGGCGGCGTCCACCGCGCCGAAGCGCAAGCCACACCGGATGCCGGCGCGTTTCTAATTGCCTTCGGGCAGAATGCCGTCAAAGAACTCAACGATCCAGCCTTGAGCGCGGACAACCAGGAAAAGCGGTTTCGCGAGCTTTTCAATGAGGCGGTCGACATCCCCGCCATTGGCAGGTTCATCCTTGGGCCCTATTGGCGCCAGGCTCAGGAACCGGAACGGGCGGATTTTTTAGACGCCTTCGAAGATATTGCGTTGCAGCGCTTTCTGCCCATGTTTACCCGCAAGTCGGACGAGTTTACGGGGAAAAGCTTCGATGTGGTCGACCAACGCCCCGTCGGAAAGCGGCCCGATCAATTTTTCGTGTACACACGGGTCGAGCGACCCGAGGGACCGCCGGTGGATTTAATCTGGCGGGTCAGGAAACAAGACTGGAAATACAAAATTTTGGACATCTCCGTCCAAGGATTGAGTATGGCTCTGACTCTTCGCGACGAGTACCGGGCGGCGGCCAAACGCTTGGGCGGGGTTGGGCCACTGGTTCGGGTCATGCGTAAGAAATTGAGCGAAGGTGCCTACGCCCACAAGACGCAAGGCGTCGCCAGGACCGCTCCACAGGCCGAGTAGCGTCGGCGCCCGGTTCTGAAACCTTCGGTATAAACTGCTCACGACAATTACGGTGAACCAGCGGCCATGAACATACAGGCAAACATGGGCAGCCCGATCCGTTTCGGCTATCTCACGCCCGAGACCTATCTAAGCGAGGCTTGGATGCCGGGCACGCGCCCTTTGGCAGCGATCGTATACGGCGAGGTGCCCCTATCGCCTCGGCCTTGGCCGCAACTCTCCGTTATGCTTCGCCCCCTCGCGGTTCCAGGTATTGTCGAGATTTTGTGTACGCATGCGCCGGTGGTTTACGGCCAGGAAGACGGTTTCGACCTGGCCGCCACGAGCGACTTGCTATTCGCCGGTATCAGGATCGAAGAACCGCCCGGTACGAGCGTGACCGCCTTGTCGGAACAGGTCTACGCCCGCCTTCTGCGGCTTATCCATCACCGGGATTACCCCTACATCCTGCGTATGTGGAACACGCTGCAGGATATCAATCTGGATCAAAATGGTTTGGAACGGTACCGGCAGTTCTGCCTGGGCCGCCACGAGGCCCTGACCAAACACGGTGACGGCGCGGAAGAAGAGCGATATCCGGCCGCCAGCGCCGTGGGTTCCACCGCCGGCGGTCTATGCGTCTACTTTCTGGCTGCGAAGTCGCCCGGCATTCCGATCGAGAATCCCAAGCAGGTCAGCGCCTATCGCTACCCGCCCCAATACGGCCCTCGTAGCCCGTCATTCGCGCGGGGACTGGTCAAGACCTGGAGCCACGGCACCGACCTTTTCCTATCGGGAACGGCCAGTATCACCGGCCACGAGTCGCGGCACCAGGGCCGGCTGGTCGCCCAAGTCGGCAAAGCAATCGACAACCTGAAAATTCTGATCGGCGCGGCCAAACCGGCCTCGAACATTGGCTTTGCGTTGGGGCCTGGCTCGAGCGTCCTTAAGGCCTACATCCGCCATGCCGACGACTATCGCGAGGTGCGGTCGATTCTGGAACAGCGTCTCGGAAAGACCATCGAGATCGCGTACCTGCAGGCGGAAATCTGCCGCAAGGAGCTTCTTTTCGAGATTGAAGGGGCTGTCTCCGTGCCTGCGGCCGTGGCCTGACATTCCGAGGCGATGCGAAAGCTGTCTCGTGGCTGGCCTCAGACCGGCTTCCGGGCGGTATATTCACTGAAAATGCGCGCCGATATGTGGCGGGCCGCGTTCTCAAATCCAGCAGTGGCCATGCTGGCCACCACCCTTTCGGGCAGGACACAGCGGTCGAAGGTATCCCAGCAATATTCGTACAGGACCTGCGCCGTTTTGCTGCCGGTCAAAAGCCAGGTCGCAATTGGGGTGACATAGCGCATGTGAACCTTCAAAAGAGCCCGTGTCAGGCCACGGCGCGGCGGCGTCATCTCCATGAGAAGCAGGCGGCCGCCTGGCCGCAACACCCGGCGGTACTCGCCGAAGGTCGCGTTCAAGTCCGCGACGTGGCGCAGAGCGAACCCCATGCAGAGGAAGTCGGCGGCGCCGTCATTGAAGGGCAGTTTCTCGGCCTTGCCCTGCAGGGGGCACGCTACCCGCCCTCGTGCCATCGCCTCGTCTAGCATGCCGCGACTGGGGTCGACACTATATACCCGCCCTTCGGGTCCGACGATTTCCCGGGCAATTTCCGAAACCAGCCCCGTGCCGCAACCGATGTCGGCGACGTGCATGCCGGGCCCCAGGCCAGCCCGCAGCAAGGCTTGGCGCCGGTACCAGCGGTCGGTCCCGAAGCTCATCCAGGAATTAATGCGGTCGTAATGACTCGCGGTCTCGTCAAAGGCCGAGGCGACGTAATTCAAGCGCTGAACCTCGTCTCGATAGTAGCGCTCCAGTATGGGATGCGGGGCGACGCGATTTTCGCTCATGCGGTCTTTCGGGTTTGGCCTAGCCGGTGAATTTTGACACAGGGCGATGGTTGTTGAGGGAAGAAAGTTTACGATAAATGAGGCCTGTGAGACAATATCAGGCCTTACCGCTATCGAGTAGCCAGGAATTTAGGCGGCGAACGACCCGGATGCCCAGCGAGCAATCTGATCTTTTCGATGTCGCGATCATCGGCGGTGGACCCGCGGGCACAACCGTGGGCACTTTTTTGGCGCAACGGGGCCGTCGGGTTGCGCTCTTCGAGAAGGCGCGTCATCCGAGATTCCATATCGGCGAATCCCTGCTTCCCAGAAATTTGCCGATCCTGAAACGGCTAGGGATTGCCGAGGAGGTGGCGTCGATCGGCGTTCATAAGCCCGGGGCGGAGCTTATTTCGCCAGATCACGACGCGCGTCAGACGTTCGGGTTCGGCGAGGCGCTGCGTCCGGATCCTGACCACGCTTATCAGGTCGAACGCTCCAAGTTCGATGAAATCCTTTTGTGTAACGCACGCGTCCACGGCGTGTCGGTGCGGGAGGATTGCGTGGTGACCGGAACAGATATCGGTCCCGAGGGGTGCCACCTGACGTATGAAGAAAACGGCCGACTGGGCGAATGCCGAGCTCGTTTCCTGATCGACGCCTCGGGCCGAGACGGTTTTCTAGGTCGGAAGATGGCGGGGCGGCGGCGCAGCCGAAATCACAACAGTGCGGCCATGTTCGCGCACTTCGAGGATGTGCCGGCAGACGCTTGGACCGAACCTGGCAATATCCTGATCTTCTGGTTCGAGCATGGCTGGATCTGGTTCATTCCACTGAAATCGGGGTTGACGAGCGTCGGCGCCGTCTGCATGCCGGATTACCTGAAGACACGCCGAGGGCCGCTCGATGTTTTTTTCCTCGAAACCTTGCGGCTGTGTCCAAAGGCCTGGAGCGCTATTCGCTCCGCCCGTATGGCGACTCCGGCGCGTGGCGCGGGAAATTACAGCTACAAGGCCGAGCGACCCTTCGGAGACCGGTATCTGCTGCTGGGCGACGCCTACGCATTTGTAGATCCAGTGTTCTCCAGCGGCGTCTTTTTCGCCATGAGGAGCGCAGAATTGGCCGCCGCGAGTATCGACGAATGCCTGGAGAGGCCAGCGCGAACGGCAAAATTGTTGCGCAGGTACCAGCGCCGGGTCGACTCGATGATCGATACCTTCTGCTGGTTTATCTACCGATTCAACACACCGACTCTGCGCAACCTCTTCATGGCACCGCGAGAGTTCCTGAAGTTACGCAACGCGATTATCTCTGTCGTTACCGGCGACGTGGATGCCCCGGGCCTGGTTTGGCGGCTGGCCATCTTTAGATTGATCTTCAATGTGTTCCGCTTGGTCGAACACCGCAGCGCGCGCCTTTGGGAACTCCGTAGGCGAGGCATGCTAAGCGTTTCCATGCCCGAGGACGAAGTGGCGGAGAAATCTTGACGGTCGCGCCCGAGAGGGCGGTCAAGGTAACCGCCCTGATACCCGCCTACAACGAAGCCAAGACCATCGTCGGTCTGGTAGACCGGACTTTGGGCGCCATCGGGCACGTGATCCTGGTCGACGATGGATCGACGGATGGGACCGCGGATCTCGTGGATCGCGAGGCTGTACAGATCCTTCGGCAGCCGGAAAACCGCGGCAAGGGCGAAAGCCTGATTGCTGGGTTTCAGGCGGCGCGGGCGGCCGGTTATGAATTTGTCGTGACTCTGGACGCCGACGGGCAGCACCGCCCCGAGGACATTCCCGGCCTGCTCGCATGGGCCGATTCCGGCACCATCGTCGTTGGGTCTCGCATGTCGCAGGCTCACTTGATACCTAAGGGGCGGTATCTAGCGAACCAGATCGCGAATTTCTTTATCTCTTGGGCGGCCGGGCAATGGATTCAGGACACGCAATGCGGATTTCGAGTCTATCCGATAGGACTTTTCGACGAGATACGCTTGAAACGCGGTCGGCGTTATGGATTCGTCTTGGAGAGCGAGGTCTTGATTGAGGCCTCCCGGGCCGGGTTCCGCGTCGTGGCCGTCCCGATTCCGGCGCTGTACGACACCGTCCTGCAACGCCCGAGTCACTTCCGCCCGGTCCGCGACATCGCGGCTATCGTGTTGATGGTTACAGGAAAACTCCTGGCGCGTTGGACCTATCCGGCGGGGCTCGTTCGGTCCTGGAAACAGCGGCGCGCCGCTGGTGAACCGAGAAATCTTGATATCTGATTCGCGACCTAGCACAGTGGGTCTCCACTTGGCCGCCAACGAAAGTGAAACGAGATGAAACTGTCTTCCTTGAAAATTCTCATAGGCGCTCTGATGGTTCTGACCCTCGCCAGTTGCCGATCCGCGCCGGTGTACAACGTGGAAAACATGGCACTCGACGCGCCCCCCACGGCCACATTGGCGGACGTGACGAATGCGATCAAGCAGGCCGGTTCCGGTTTGGGCTGGAGTATGAAGGAGGTCGGGCCGGGCCACATCGAGGCGAAGCTGCCCATCCGGGCCCACTTGGCCATCACCGATATCAGGTTCGACACCGAGATCTTCTCGATTACTTATAAGGACAGTATCAATTTGCGCTACGACGCAACCAAGAATATCATTCACTCAAACTACAAGGGTTGGGTCCAGAATCTGCAGAATGCGATCATCGTACAATCCTCGACTCTTTAGTTAGGTCGATCGAATTTTCGAAGCTTGGCCGGGATCGGTCGGTGAAACGCCGACCGGTTCCGGCTATCCAAGACCACCACTCACCGCGATCACCTGTCCGGTGATGTAGGACGCCCGGTCCGATACCAGAAACCCCGCCAGTTCGGCCACCTCTTCGGGCGTGCCCGCGCGTTTCATGGGAACCAGCGCGTCCAATTTCTCCTTGGGAAACAGCGCTTGGGTTTCCGGCGTTGCGATCACCCCGGGGGCGATGACATTGCCGGTAATGCCCCGGCTGGCGTATTCCAGGGCCAACGACTTGACCGCGCCATGCAGTCCGGCCTTAGCCGCCGCATAATTAGCTTGGCCGCGATTGCCCAAGATTCCGGATATGGACGAGATCGCGACCACCCGCCCCCATCGGGTCCGGATCATGGGCAGTAGAAGCGGTTGCACCACGTTGAAAAAACCATTCAGAGAAACGTCGACGACCCGTCCCCAGCGCGCCGCGCTCATCCCCGCCAAGGGGCCATCGTCATGGATTCCCGCCGCGTGCACGACGATCTGGAACGGCGGACCATCAGGCAACTGCTCCAGGGCGCCGGAGGCCGCGTCGCCGTCCGCGATGTCGAAGGCGACCGCATAGGCCCTGCCGCCCGCCGATTCAATTTCCCCGGCCAAGGCCTCAGCCCGCGCCAACCGTGTATTGGCGTGGACCACGACCTCGGCGCCTGCGCGGGCAAGTACGCGGCATATCGCCCCGCCAATTTCACCGCTGCCGCCGCTCACGAAGGCGCGCTTCCCCGCCAGGCTCACGACAGGATGATCCCGCATTCGCCGCTCAGGACCTCGACCTCATCCGCAGAAAGGATGAAGCGATAGGCCAGGCTCCGGGCATCCCGGTGCATGCACCGCGCTCGCACTTCCAAGGGGCCTTCAATATCGCTCAAGTAGAGCCGGTTCCAGTTCAACTCCCGCAGCAAGACAATGTGCCCCGGCCGCATCGCTTGACCTTTGGCCAGCGGTCCATGGACGGCGGCGGCTTGCGCTCCGTATTCGGCGCCGCAAACCGCTGGAATCCGGCCGCCACGGCTCAAGGGATTATCCGTGCGCCGGTGGCTTAGAGTAGTGCACAGGATGTCGGTGTCATCGTGAGATACCACCCGGTCCAACAGGACCATGGGGCCACTATGCGGGATTAGGCAGCTAATCTCCGCGCGGCCTAACAAGGCGCAACCTCCAGATTCAAGCGCCCACCCGGCCCATAAGGGACCTGCAGCGCGGTGGTCTCGCCGCGCGCCAAATGTTCCAGAAGTGGCAAGGCACGTGCGGCGGCATTGCTCACCCAGAGCTCCTTTAGCCCATCCGTGCGCGGCGGCACGACGGCATCAGGTACGACGCTCGCATAAGTAGCGCGGAGCGCCGCCATGGAGCCGCCGCAATCGGGTGGCGCGAGCACGAACGCGAAGGCAAATGGCGCGCCGATCGGACAGACGCTGTTCAAAGGCTCCATAAAGGGCGTGTCGAGAACCACCAACAGGACCGGGGTCCCTTCGCACTTCACCTGAGCTAGCGCCTTTAGAAGACTCGCTGGAAACGTGTCCTTGTGCGCCGCCACGCTGGTGCAAGCCTTGCGTGCGCCTGTCCCGATAGCCCAATAACCCAGCGCCACATTGTGGATCGAGTTGTGAAAGTCGGTTGGCGATACGAATCGCTTCGGTGTTGCCAAGGATTCCAGAATTCTTTGAACCACGACCCCATCGCCATGGGCCCAGCCGAACACCGACGGTAAGTTTTTCGGATCCACATTGGCATGCTCCACCGCCTCGGCCGCGACGGCCAATGCCAATCGCACGGCCGGGCTGGCGCGGCGCCGTTCCCGAGGGGTCAAGGTCTCGGGTACCGGCGCGACCACCTCCCCCATCTCGAAGTCGTCACCGTCACGTAGCCGGCGGCAACCCGCCTTCCATCCCGTCAGGCCGGGCGCCAACAACCCTGCGCCCATAAGGCTCACCTCCATCATGCCGCGCTGCCGAGCAGGATACTGCAGTTGCTGCCCCCGAAGCCGAAGGAGTTATTCAGAACATGACGCAAGACGCCCGGCCCGGATTCCCTTTCAATTCGGCACCGGAAGTCGGCCGCCTTGGTATCAAGACCGACGTTGCCTGGGACGACGCCGTCCCTCATCGCCGCGCAACAGATCGCGATTTCCAAAATACCTGCGGCCCCAAGTGTATGACCCGTCGCGCCCTTTGTGGAACCGCATCGCATGCCATCGCCGAAGACGCGCGCGATAGCGGCGTCCTCTGCCCGATCGTTCTGCCGGCTCCCCGTGCCATGTTGGTTGATATAGTCGACTTGTTCGGGCGCCACGCCGGCGCGCTCTATGGCCGCGCGCATGGAAAGCTCGGCCCCCAGTCCGTCTGGATGCGGCGCGGACATGTGATAGGCGTCGGCGCTTTCGCCATATCCCAATACCAAAGCAAGCGTGTCGCCCCGGCGCGAGTCCGATCGTTCCAAAAGCGCGAAGCCGGCAGCCTCGCCAATCGAGATCCCGGCCCGCTTCTCGTCGTTTGGACGGCATGGCACGGGATCCAGAAGCTCCAGGGAATTGAAGCCGTAGAGCGTCAAAAGGCAGAGCGAATCGACGCCGCCGACCACGGCCGCATCGCAAATGCCGGCCTCCATCATCTGAGCGGCGTCGGCAAAAACCTTGGCCGACGAGGAACAGGCGGTTGAGATCGTTAAAACCGGGCCTACCAAGCCTAAATACGCCTGCACGAATGCCGCTAGAGAGTGGTGGTCGTGGCTTTCCGTAAAGCGAAAGTCCGTAGGTAAGCGGCCGGTCTGTGGATCTCGATGAGCGAATGCGATCTCCCCTTCTCGTATGCCGGAGGTGGAGGTGCCGAGAATGACCGCGATCCGGCCGGCGCCGTGGCGCTCGACCGCCCCGGCGACGGCATCTGCGAAGCCATCCGCGCGCAGGGCCATCTGCGCCAGGCGATTGTTGCGGCAATCGTAGATTGCCAGCCGCCGGTCCACTGGAAGGTCCTCAATTCCGGTTACGCGGCCAATGTAGGTATCGAGCTTGGCATCGGCGAAGTCGCAAGGTCGCAGGGCGCACCGGTTGGTCCGAACGGCCTCGGCCGTGGCATCCAATCCGTGCCCCAAGGCGTTTATCGTTGTGAGAGCATTTACGACGAGCGCCTTCATGCTGACCGATCTTGCCGCGGCACGGCGAACGCGAGACCGAAAATAAATGACAGGACGGACCCGAGCGCCACGGTGGAGCCAATTTGCGAAAGTAGGGGAATCGACGCGCTGGCCAGAAGTGCGAAAACGGCAAAGCTAGTCAGCGCGCAAAGGCACACAGCCCTTAGGTCGTCACCGCGCTCTCGTACCTCTTCGGCGCCAGCCTCGGCGCTGCGCCGCAGGAACACCGCGTAATCAATACCCAGGCCGGCGACCATTAGAAGTGCGAGCAGGTGAAATATCGTCAGGCCGCCCCCTGTTAACGACATCGCCGCTGCCGTGATGGGGACCGAAAGCCCGACCGGCAAAAATACTTCTGCGACACCCTTCGGGGAGCGGATCGCGGCAAGCAACAAGACCAGCGCGAGGCCGCCGCCAACGGCGGCCCAGAGCAATGTTTCGGCGCGATAGTCGTCCATAAGGCCCTGAGTTGCCTCCTTGATGTCCAGATAGCGCACGCCAGCCAGTTCCTCGGTAGGCAGAGCCTCTCTTAGTTCATCTGGATTCCGCAGTCCGCGCAAGAGCACGAGGCCGCGATAGCCGCCCTCTCCGCGCAAAAGCAGGCTTTCCAGACGCAAGCGCAAGAGTGGCGCGTCAATGTCGGCCGGCTCGATCGGGCCGGCCAGCCGCGCTGCCTCGACCGCGTTCAGGAACGGCTCGAACGCGCCGGACGTGAAGGGAAGGCTGCTTTGCGCCCAGGCCAAATTGGCGCGCAAGGCGCCTGTGTCAGGAATGGCCGCCAGGCGGAATCGTTGTTCCGCCATGCTGGGAATATAGCGCGCCGCGAGTTCATAGGCCTCGATGACTCCATTTGCCGTAAGCGTCTCCAAGTGAGGGATCAGAGCGCCGCTCCGCTGCAGCACTTCCTCTACAGTGTCGCCGGCGATGATCAGCAGGTGTCGTGGGCTAGCCACACTGAGGTTCCGGCGCAAATCCCTATCCATGGCCTGTAGTGACTCAGGAATTGGGCTGAGGGCCGCAATGTCCCGCTGCCATAAGTCTGGCCCACGGATCATTAGGAACCCAAGCGACAAAGCCCCGAACGCCAAGGCGAAAGGGCGCAGTCGCTGCGGCCGCTGAAATAGGCCCATCGTCGCCCAGTTCGCCCGAGGACGGGGCAAGGCAATTGCGACCGGGATCACATACGGCAGCAGCCAACGGGCAGTGCCGGCCGCAGCGGCCAACCCGCCGATTGTGAACACGCCGAGCTGCGCGACACCTGGGAAACTGGAAAAAACCAGCGGCAGGAAGCCCACAATCGTCGTCGCGGCCCCCAGAAAAAGGGCCGGCCAGATACGGTGGGCCGCCCGCCGCGCCGGGTTGTCCGCACGCAGGTGCGCCAGAAGATGAAGGGGATAGTCGACCGCGACCCCAATCAAGATTGCACCGAAACCCAAGGTCGTGACGTGAACGAAACCGAATATCGCAGCAACCAGCGCCGCGCCTGTCAAAAAACCGGCAACCAGAGGCAGGCTCGCCAACAGCAGGACCGCTAGACGACGAAAAAACAGAAAAAGGATTCCCGCGATGAGAGGAACCGACAACAGCATCAAACGTTGAGATTCGGATTCGCCGCGCTGACGGCTTTCAACCGCTATGACGGATGGACCCGAATAGGTCAACCGCAAGGGCCCGAATGACGCCTCCAACTTCGCCGCCGCCGCCTGAATGGCGAGAATTGTGGCGTGCTGTCGGGGAGAATCGAAGCCCGCCTCGGCCGTCGTGGCGAGCAGCAGGACCCGCCGACTGTCGCCGCTGACCCAAACACCCTGGCGCTTGACGGCACTGGTTGTCGGCGACCACAACGCCGCTACATTGAAGCTGCGCAAGGTCGGATCGGCTCCCATAATGCCCTCGATCAACGGCGCGCCGAATCCTTGCAGGCGCTCAAATAGGTTTTCCAGCGCGGTGCGCAGGCCGGCCGCCGAGAATCCAGCCGGGTCGAGCGGCGGGTTGAGACGGTAACGATGCTCGAAGAAAGGCCGAAGCGCCGCGTCGTCCAGCGGCACCTCGCCGTTCAAGATTTGTTCGAACAGAACGGTATTTCGCAACTCGACCTTCATGGCCCGGCTCAAAGGCCCAGGCGTCTTGAGCGGTAGCTCGCCGGACGCCAGTTCGAGGGCGATCAGGATAACCCGGTTGGCCGGCCCCTCTTGCATTGCCTGGAGCAAGAGACCCAATTCGCCGCTCTGCCGGTCAGGCATGAGAACAGTCACGTCAGCTCGGATCGGAACCAACGCAAAAGCCGCGACCGCGAACGCCGCCATCAAGACCAAAACTGTGGCGAGACGCCGCCAAGCGCGAATAACGTTCATCACTGAGCAGACGTGTCGTGCAAAAGCCGGATATGCGAGCGACTACCACTGATTTCCAAGATTTCAAAAGTTTGGGTCCCGGCCGCGTGGCCGACGATGGCGATGCGCTGAATCCGGGTCTTCGCCTCCCCGACCTTCGGCGAGAGTTCGAGCGACCAAGCCTCCAGATCACCTTTGAGCGAAACCCAAAACAACGAGCGCAAGGCCTCTGGATCACCCTTGAGGACGCCCCGGATGCTGGCGAAAATCAGACGCAAATCCGGTTGTAGCCAAAGATCAATGCTCGCGACTTCCGCGCCGTCCTCATCGAGAATTGCTAGGCGGTCATCTTCTAGAACCGCGCTTTCCGGCCGGGGATATTCGATCGTTTTTATCAGGCGGTCAGGCGGTTCGAAGATGAATCGGCCGCGCGAAACGATAGGCGTGGTGACGGACGCGATGAAGCGGCTCTCCTCGAAGGCAACCTCCCGGCGCCCGTCCAAGGCGAGGCTTTCGAGAAGCACCTCAAATTCAAGGGCCGCCGCCGATCCAGCACCCAAGGAAAGCGCGAGCCAAATTGCCGCGAATACCCATACCCGGCGCACGACGATTCTAAGGCCGCATGGCATGCGCATGCGCGGATTCCGTGGTTGCCCAGAAATCGAAGAAGTTGAACCAATTGTACGGCGCGGAGCGGCAGTGATGAGCGAGACGTTCGGCGTATCGAGCAGCGAGGTGCTGGGCCTCACGCATGCGATTGCCACGGCTAAAGGCAACACGGTCGGACAGGATCTCAAAATACACATCGTAGTGCCCGCTGCCACGATAGATGGCAAAGCACAGCATGACCGGGATTTCCAGAGTGCCGGCCAAGAGCCAAGGGCCTAGCGGGAAGTCTGCCTTCTTACCGAGAAAATCGACGCGAGCCAGTTTCTCCCCGTGCGTAATGCGATCCGCCAGAATACCGACGATGCCACCCTGTTCGACCCATTCCTTGACCTCCAGCATGGCGCCCGGCTGTCCCAGAGGTATGACACTCTTAGTCACCTCCGGGTTGATGGCCTGAATCAAGTCGTTCAGCTGGCGCGCGTTCTCCATATACATCAGGACTTTGATCGGGAGTTTCTCCTTGCTGATACCAAGGATCCGCATAGCCTCGAAGTTTCCGAAATGACCACTAGCGAGAATAAAGCCGCGGCCCGTTTCCCGCAGTGCATCAAAAGCCTCGACGCCGTGCAGCTTCACGCTCAATTGCTCCGTGCGCCCCGCCAAAAAAAACAGCCGGTCCATAATGGTCGTGCTGAAAGTAAAGAAATGCCGGTAGACCCGATGAATGCCCGGGCGACGACCTAGGATTCGACGCAGATAATCTGCCGAGACTCGCCGCTCGTTGGGCGCTGAAAGGAAGAAATATAGGGCGATCCCGTACAAGATCGGCCTGGCCATGCGGCGTCCCACCCTCAAACATAGCCATATATAAAACCGCGTGATTCGGCGTCCGCCGCGCTCGGGCCTCTGGCGCCATTCTGCCATCGTGCCTCAACCCCTCTACAGGACCAGTTTCGCGCTCATGGCAACGCGGCCTTGGTCGCTGCAGGTAATGCCAAGTGTCTTGTCCGCGCGCTCTTCCATCTCGACGGTCCAGCAGACTTCCGGACGTAGAGCCGACCGGAAGCGTGCGCTCTTGATTGCCTTGACCTGCCGGCCAGTTTCCGATTCCGCCCAGGCCATCAGCTCGGCGAGGATCGCGGCCGCGGGCACCACCGGGTTTCCAGGAAAATGCCCCTGCAAGCTCGGGTGCTTTTTAGAGAACAAAAGCTTCATCTCACTTTGCCGCATGACGTCTCAAATGACTCGCCGCCAATTGCCGGAGGGACTCCTGCGGCAACTTGCCGGTCGCGTTTCGCGGCAAAGCCTCGACTTGGACGATCGTCCGTGGAATGAACGCAGGGTCCATACGCCGGGAGAGTTCGCGGCGGATCCGATCCGGCGTGTTGTTCGGAGCCACGACGAATGCGGCCAGACGCGCGACGACACCCAGGCCCATGTCCTCCGATGGCAACCAGAACGCACCGTCCTCGACCCCATCTATCTCCAAGAGCTGGGCGGTTAGACCCGCCAGGGACGCCCGCTTGCCGGCAACATTGACAATGTCTTGCGACCTTCCATGCAAACGGATACGCCCAGGGTCGATAATCTCTACCACGTCGGGAAAGGGAATGCGCTGACCTAGAGCTGGCCATTCGACATATTGCTTTTCGTTGTTTTGCCGCGCCAAGAGGTCCCGTCGTAAGGTCCATTCTGCACCTGCCGTGGTACGCCGCCCAGCGACCGAGCCCGCTTCCGTAAAGCCATAGATCTCCCAGACCGGCGCCTTCAGCCGTCGCTCGGCCGCGCCGGCCAAGTCTTCGGACAAGAGAGCTGTAGCGGATACGATACGATCGATCTCCGGCAGGGCGCAGCCGCTTTCGATCAGCGCACGCAAGTGAACTGGCGTCGTCACCAAGACGCGCGGCGACGGCACGTCGCGCAAGCAACGGGCAATGTCTGCAGGGTATACCGGGCGTTCCGCGTGAGCGCTGGCACCGCCTTGCAGGACATACATCATGCTGGTTTCGAAGCCGTACATGTGTTGATTGGGAACGGTCGCGACAATCGAAGGATGGGGGCAATCAGCCAGACCGACCAGGTCCGGAATTGTCTTGGCTCCGGCAACCAGCATGGCCCAGGTCTTGTCGTTTCCCGTGGGGTGACCGGTCGATCCGGAGGTGAAGATCATGACTGCTCTCCGCTCGAGCGCAACATGAACGGGCTGGATTGCGCCGAGGGAGCCGCCGACACCGGCCGCGGCGGTGACGGTCACACTGACGCCGCCCCCGGCCGGCAGGGGGCCGTCCGCCAGGCAATAGACGTCAGGAGCGCTGGCCCTCAGCATCGAAAGGCTTCGTTCCGTTCTGTCGGCGGGAAATACCGCCGTCTGACCCCGCGACCAGGCCGCGAGAAGCCCGACCGCGAATCGGTCTCGTGCCTCGCTATAGTTTATCGCGAAAGGACGATCCGGCAGACGTGGCGCCAGCACCGCGGCCCGCTCCACAATCTGGCCTTGTGACAAGGGCCCGCCGGAGGTCCAAAACGCCGGCCGATCCGCCTCGAATGGATGGATCAGAGGCCATAACCGGTCGCCGCTTTTCGGAAGGCAAAAATGGGTCATGGCGTTACGCCGAGTGCCGCCAGGAGTCTTTGTTCGCCATGACGCCGAAGGTCTGAAGCATCGACGGCTTGCCAAGATGCGGCATCCGCCAAGCGCGGTAGACGTGCTCGCCAGCGAAGAAGGATATCAGAATTAGAGGATTGGCCACGTTGTTGATCCAGGACCATGCCTCCAGACCGAAGCCGGCCAGTACCGCCAGGGCGGCAAAGGCAAGCGAGGCGGGCAGAAGGGCCCAACCCCAGGTCAGGTTTCGGGCGTATCTTTCCAGGCCGTCTGGCAGCACCTTGCCGCGCCTGACGTGGCACATACGGACGATGACGGGCATTTGGCCCGGCAACATGCTGTATGCAAAGAACCCGCTGACGAGCATCGAACCCAAGAACGCCGGCAGTATTAGGGCCACACGTCCGTCAATGCCGGGCCAGTATATAGCGCTGACGGCCAGCCCCAGCAGGAACGCCGCGATAATCGCGTAAAGCCGACGATGTTTGCTCTCCGCGCGCAGCGCGCTCGCCGCCGGGGCGAAAGCCAGGGAAAAGAGAACCAAGGCCACGGCAAGATGTATGGCCCCGGCCAATATCGCGGCGTGGACGGCGACGAACGCTGCCGCCGTCAAGGTCAGACGCATTACATTGGATTCGGATGCGGACAAGGCAGCGGCGCTCATTTCCCGGAATGTTTTTCCACATAGGCGGCAAGGTTGCGGAGGGATGCGAAAATATACTCGTTCCGTTCGTCCTCCGCCTTAATTTCGACGCCGTATCGCTTGGCGATCTCGAGCGAAAGCTCGAGGGCGTCGATCGAATCCAGGCCCAAGCCGTCGCCGAACAGGGGGGCCTCGGGTTCGATATCCTCCGGGGCCAGCTCCAAATCCAATGCGCTTACGATCAAATCCGCGATTTCCGACTCCATACTCACAGTATTCAGTGCACCCATCAAAATATTCCCAAAACTCCAACCCGCTGATTTTGGCAAAAATACCACCATCAGTTCCATTTAAACACTGAATTCCCGGCGCACCGCAGCCGCCCAATCGGGCAGAAAACCCGGTACCTCAGCCCACGCCCGCCGCCTTTACTCCAGAAAAACCGGCCGGACCAGTCGACTACGGCACTATTGTATTCGGATCAAGTCGAATAGATGCCATAAGGACAGCCTTACTTTCCCCGACGGTTCCGGTCTCCTAGGGTCGTACCCAGTCTATCATGTTGCCAGAGGGGGTTGACCACATGGGATGGGACGGTTCCGAGGAGAGATAGGGTGCCATCCATCATGCAATCCAAAAAAATCCGACGATCCACCTCGTTCTAGAAACAGCGGAATTGTCAGCCAAATCAGTCGAATACTAGCGAATCAGTCCTCCCGGCTCGCAATTGAACATTCCCAGGCGGCGAAACGGCAATTCCACATGATCCGCGGCTCAGGAGCAGGCGCCCTTGAAAGGCCGCTGCAAATCCCGGGGATCGCGCTAAGGGCCTCTCGCAAGCGGCGAAAAGCTTGAGTTAGGTCAATGCGAGCGGGCCCT
>JAJFGO010000061.1 GCA_021776095.1 Kiloniellaceae bacterium
CTGATGCTACCCCTGGCTCTGGCGATCGACCGGCCCTGGACCCTGGCACCCGGCGCGGCGGCGGTCGCGTCCGTGGTCGGACTGGCGGTCCTGTCCACGGCCTTCGCCTACTTCCTCTACTTCCGCATTCTGACCCTGGCCGGATCGACCAACCTCATGCTGGTCACTTTTCTGGTCCCGGTCAGCGCCATCCTGCTCGGCACCCTGGTCTTGGGCGAGCGCCTGGGCTGGAGTGCCTACGCCGGCATGGGCCTGATCTTCGCCGGACTGGCGGCGGTCGACGGGCGGGTCCTTGGGTGGTTGCGGCCTGCGCGGGCCTAAACCACACCGCGCTTGCGGAAATCATCTAAATCAGAATCGCTTAATCCCAATAGCTCGCCCAATACCTCATCCGTATGCTGGCCCATTCGCGGCGGGTGGCGGCGGTATTCGACCGGCGTTTCGGAGAACTTGATCGGGTTGCCGATCAGGTCGACCGCGCCGCCCTGAATGCCGGGGTAGGGCACCCGGATTTTCATACCGCGGTGCTGAACGTGCGGGTCGGCGAAGACCTGGTCCAGATTGTTGACCGGTCCTGATGGCACGCCGCGCGTCGCCAGGCCCTCGAGCCATTCGTCTTGGGTCTTTTTCACGGTGTAGTCGGGCAGAATGGCATAGAGCGCCACGCGATTGGCGCAGCGCAGGGTGTTGGTCGCGAAGCGCGGATCGTCGGGCAGGTTCGGCGCACCGGCGAAGGTGCAGAACTTGCGAAACTGGGAATCGTTGCCGACCGCCAAAATGAAATGTCCGTCGGCGCAGGGCAGGACCTTGTAGGGCACGATGTTGGGATGCTCGTTGCCCCGGCGCACCGGCACCTCGCCCGAGGTCAGGTAGTTCAGCCCTTCGTTGACCAGCCAGGCGATCTGGGTGTCGAGCAGGGCCAGGTCGATGTATTGGCCGCCGCCGCCGGCATCGCGATGGCGCAGGGCGGCCAGGATCGCGGTCGAGGCATACATGCCGCACATGACGTCGGCGATGCCCACGCCGACCTTGATCGGCTCGCTGTCCGGCTCGCCGGTCAGGCTCATGATGCCGCCCATGCCCTGGGCCAGGTAATCGTAGCCGGCACGCGGCGCATAGGGGCCGGTCTGGCCGAAGCCGGTGACCGAGCAGTACACCAAGTCGGGGAATTCGGCTTTGAGGTCGGCGTAGCCCAAACCGTACTTGGCCAGACCGCCGACCTTGAAATTCTCGACCAGGATGTCGCACTTGGCGAGCAGGCGCTTGGCCAGGGCCTGGCCCTCGGCTTGGGCGATGTCCAGGGTGACGGAGCGTTTGTTGCGGTTCGACGAGAGGTAATAGGCGCTTTCGCGGGTCTCGGCCCCGGTTTCGTCCTTCAGGTAGGGTGGGCCCCATTTGCGTGTGTCGTCGCCCTCGCCCGGGCGTTCGATCTTGATCACCTCGGCGCCCAGGTCGCCGAGCAACTGGGTACAGGTCGGCCCGGCCAGGATGCGGGTCAGATCGAAGACACGCAGGCCGGTAAGCGGTCCGGACATGAAGATGTTTTCCTTAGTCGTTGTGCTGCGGGGATTTCCGGCACCATCGCGCGTGCCCAGGCCGGGCGTCAAGGTGGCCGTGGCGGCAACCTGGATCGCGGCCGCCTAGCGAAGTTGTGAAGCGTGCCGTGACCTTTGCGTGAAGATTCCCCCAATTCTTGTTTCTATACTTCTTAGCGAGATATCGGAGTCGCGGCATAGATCGCGTGAACAGATGAGGGACAAGCGATGCGGACAATTGCGGTGACGGCGGTGGCGGCCGCTATGCTTTTCAGCCTTGGCCAGGGCGCCGCCCAGGCGGCGACGCCGGAGCGGGTGCAGGTGACCGGCGAGGTGATCGATTCTTGGTGCTACCTGACCGAGATCATGTACCCGGAGGGCAGCGCCCATCACCTCTGCGCCATTTGGTGCGCCGCCGGCGGTATTCCCGTCGGTATCAAGGGCGACGATGGCAAGGTTTATACGGTGCTTAAACTGGGCGCCGATACGACCAGTGTCGCCAGCCCCGGCGTTTTGGAAATCCAAAGCCGCCAAGTGAAGGTCGATGGCGATCTCTATGTGCGCGACGGGATCAATTACCTGACCATCGGCAAGATCGTCAGCGATCAAGGCATCGTCAATCTAACCCACGACGAATACGGCATTCAGCCGTTCGGGGAGTAGGACCATGCGACATCTTCTAACCGCCGCCGCATTATCCGCGATGCTGATTTCCCCGGCCGCCCAGGCTGCTGAGGCTTGGGGCCTGCCGAACGAGGAGATCGTGCGCTTCGAGGCCAAGGTGGTCGATATCCTTTGCGAGTTGTCCGGCGACTGCCCGGCCAATTGCGGCGGTGGCGCACGTCAGCTCGGCCTGGTTAACGACGAGGGCCGCCTGATCTTGCCCATGAAGAACCAAGTGCCCTTTGCCGGCGCGGCGGCTGAGTTGATCGAATTCTGTGCCAAGCGCGTGGTCGCCGATGGCCTGATGGTGACCAACCGGGGCTACAGCTTTATGGCGTTGCAGTTCGTGCGCGAAGCGCCCGAGGGGCCCTGGCGCCGGGCCAATCGCTTCCAGGCCAAGTGGGCCAAGCGCAATGGCGTCGCGGCCGATAGCGACCAGGCCGGCCAGTGGTTCTACAACGATCCGCAAGTGAACGACCTGGTCGCGCGGCAGGGTAAGCTGGGGCTCGGCCCCAAGGCCGACAAGGACTTCCTGGGAGACTAAAACCATGCGGCGCGTCTTCACCTGGCTGGTGCCCATACTGGCGGCCGCGGCGCTCAGCCTGATGGCGGCAACGGCCGGAGCGCACGATAAGAAACTGCATGCCGCGGCGGCGCCCCTGCCAATCGATCCGGGCGGTCCTTTCGCCCTGATCGATCATCGCGGCAAGGCGGTGACCGACCGGGATTTCCGCGGACGCCATATGTTGATCTTCTTTGGCTACGCCACTTGCCCCGGTATCTGCCCGACCGGGCTGCGCGGCATGGCGGCGGCGCTCGATGCCCTAGGGCCTGACGGCGACGGGATCGCGCCGATCCTGGTGACCATCGACCCGGAGCGCGACACGGTCGAAAACCTCGCCCCGGCGGTGGCCAAGGTGCATCCCCGCCTGATCGGCCTGACCGGCAGCTTCGACCAGCTCAATGCCGCGGCCAAGGCCTACAAGGTCTCCGCCAAGTTGGTCGGCTGGACCCTGCAGAAGCAGCCGATTGTCGAGCATGGTTCCTACATCTACCTGATGGGCCCCGAGGGCGATTTCCTGACCATCTTCCCGCCCATCATGGACCCGGATGAGATGGCGGCGGCGATTCGCAAGTACCTCGGCTAAGCCTCAATCCACCATGGCATCCATGGCCTGCTCGTCCGGCGAGGCGTCGGGCGCGGGGAAGGTGGGATAGAGGCCGAGCACAGTCGCGCGCTGTTGGATCAGGCCGAGTACGGTATCGATGTAGGGGGTCTCGATCCCGACCAGGCGGCCCATCTCCTGCACCGCCGTGACCAGGGCGTCGATTTCCATCGGCCGGCCCCGTTCCAAATCTTGCAGCATGGAGGTCTTGTGTGCACCGACCTCCGCCGCCCCGTTGATCCGGCGATGCACGTCGACCCGGAAGCGCACGCCCAGGGCCTCGCCAATGGATTGCGCCTCCAGCATCATGCAGCGCGAGAGAATGCGCGTCGCCGTATCGGTCGCCACGATGTCCAGGGTCGCCCCGGTCAGGGCGCTGATCGGGTTGAAGCACAGGTTGCCCCACAGCTTGATCCAGATGTCGTCGCGGATATTGTCGCGTACCGGCGCGCGGAAGCCGGCGCCCTCTAGGACCTCGCTGAGGTCTTGGCAGCGCTTGGACAAGCTGCCGTCCGGCTCGCCCAAGGTGAACTTGTTGCCGTATTTGTGCACGACGATGCCCGGCGCCTCGATCTCGGTCGCCGGATAGACCACGCAGCCGATCGCGCGCTCGGGCCCCAGGGTCTTCCATTGCCAGCCGCCGGGATCGACGCTCTGCAGGCGGTGGTTTTCGAATCGGCCCGGCAGCTTGTGGAAATACCACCAGGGCACCCCGTTCATGGCGGTCACGACCGGCGTGTCGCGACCCAGAAGGGGCAGGAAGTCGGCCGCCGACTCGTAGGCCTGATGGGCTTTCAGGGTCACGAACAGAACGTCTTGCACCGACGGCCTTGGGGTCGTCGGTGCAAGAGACCTTAGCGACCTGTTCCTCACCGCCCATGCGCAACGTGAGCCCGTTTTTCTGAATCGCCGCCATGTGGGCGCCGCGGGCGATGCAGGTGACCTCGTGCCCGGCCTTGGCCAGGGGCACCGCCAGGTAACCGCCGATCGCGCCGGCCCCGTAGATTCTGATCTTCATTCGCCCTCTCCCATCCCTCCAATGCATGGCCCCCGGGCTCATGCTGCTGGGTGGCGGCGTGGCGGTCGCAACCTAAGGCGTCGGAAACTACGCCCAGGGCGACGTTAGGGAAGGCGGGAAGGGTTAGGGTCGTGGGGCGGCGAGGGCGTCGAGCGCGCCTTGCAGGATGTACGCGGCCGCCATCTTGTCGACCGCGCGGGCGCGGCGCTTGCGGCTCAGGTCGGCCTCGTCGATCAAGATTCGCTCGACCGCCGCGGTCGAGAGGCGCTCGTCCCAGAACGCTATGGGTAGAGCAATCCCGGCGATTCCTTCTAAATTGGCCGCGAACTGGCGGACCGAATCGCAGCGTGGGCCCTCGCTGCCATTCATGTTCACCGGCAGGCCTATGATCAGGCCTTCGGCTCGGTGTTCCGCGATAACCCGTTTCAGGGCCTCGGCATCCTTGGTGAATTTGGCCCGAAACAGGGTCTCCAAAGGCGAGGCGACGCGCCGGGCGGAATCCGATATGGCCAGGCCGATGGTCTTGTCGCCCACGTCCAGGCCGAGCAGACGCGCCCCCGGCGGCAGCAGGCTTGGCAGTTCGTACAAGGGGGCGACGGTCATGGCGTTTTCGCGTGGCCTTGAGGGTGGGGCGGGTGTTACCGCGATTTTTACCATTCAGGTCTATCTTGCCGGGCACGCAATGCCAATGAATTGAAGGGGCGAGGCTATGGCAGCACCGGCGGACCGCAAAACACGAATACGATTGGGGATCTGGGCGGCTTTAGCCGCCGTGACCCTTGGCCTGGGCCTGGTGGGCCCGGCCGGGCGCGCCGCGGCAGATCAAGTTCGGGTCGATCTCGGCGCCGCGCCGCGCGATCTGATCGCCCCCAACGCGTTGATCGGGAACTGGCTGACCGTTGTTCGGTATAAGGACCGGCCGCAACCCGTGCGCCTGGAACTCCATACCGTCGAGCCGGGCAAGACCGCGGGCCGGTTGATCTATTCCAGTCCAAAGCGTTGCTTCGTCGATCTGGAATACGGCGGACCCGACCGCGACCGGCACATCTTCTACATTGTGCCGTTCACCAACTGCTTCCGCTATCGCAAGACCGATTACATTTCGATCACCGGGATCGAGCCCGAGACCCCGGTATTCAGCGACCTTTCAGCGCAAGGGCAGGGTTACCGCCAAGTGCCCAAGGATCAAAGGGCCAGCGCCGACACGGCGGCCAGCGATGCCGACCCGCTGGACTCGCCCGCACCCATCGGCGGCGATTTGGCCCAGCAGATGGAATACGTCATCACCCTGGGCGACCAGTCTTTGGAATCCGGCATCCTGACGCGGCAGTAGCGGCTTCTGTCGGTCACGATCCGCAATGCTAGGCATCGGGCAAGTTTCGTAACGACGCCGATGGGCTGATTTGGCCCACCGGAGGCCGGTTTTTCGCGCCCGCTGGACGTCGTTGCGGCCCACTTGCGGTCACCCGGACCGCGGCGTGGGCCGCGCCTAGCCAGCAGACGCGAAAAACCGGTCAAATGATGCGATTTGATCGGAACATGCTCTAGTTCGCGTTGCGGGCGTCGTTCAGCGACCAATCGTAGTCGTGATCTGCAATGGTACTCACGCTGGCAAGGCGAGCCGCCAAGGCCGGCTCGGCGTAACGCGCGAGATGGGCGATGACGGCCCGGTCGTCACGGCCGAAATCTTCCATGAACCAGACGTAGATGCTGGAGACGGTGAGCCTGCCATTCTCCAGGCGCACACCGCGCGGTGCGTTCACATAATCCCGCGCCGCCGTCTCCAGTATGGCCTCGGCATTACTGACCGTGACGGCCTTGCGCGACAGGTTGGGGCAGCCGACCGAGGCGCAATTCAGGGCGTAATGAAGGCGCGGGTCCCGCCAGATGGGGCGAAGGATCCGATGTTCGATATCGTTGAGGGTGAGAGCCACGCCGGCCACGGTGACAAGCGGCTTGGCCCATGGGCCGTCGGAAAAAAAGCCGGGCGAAATGTCGATGTCGAGAATGCTCTCCACCGGGTAGTGCTCAAGGACCACTCGGACCGTCAGGGCATTGTAGAGATTGATCCAGAATGCGCGTTGTTCGTCCCTGTTGTAGCTGTCTATCGGCCGGGCCGCGAGATCGGCGATATAGCGGTCCAGAACGCGGCGGTCGTTGGCACTGACCCGGCCATAGTCGAAGCGATTCACGTCGTCGCCATCAGTCCTTAGGTAGAAATCGAGCAGGTTTTGCCAGGGCACGTGGTCAATGGTGGCGGTGGCGGCGGGATCGTGGGCCTGCCAGCGCGGCCAGAGCTTGGCGCTAGGCGCGAAAAGCGCCTCGAACGACGCGATCCCGGCCAAAGGAAAAGCGACGGCGATGATAAGCAAGCTCCGCAAGGTGAATCGGTATACTCGGTTGCTCAAGAGTCGGCCTCCAACAATGAAGGTTTCACCCGGCCGCCACGGCGTTTCGCTGCGTAGCGCCGTGCCAGAACCTGGGGTGAAGCGCCGAAGTGGAACAGCGCGTGAATCTCCAGCCAACCCCAAACGATAGCCAGAGGGTGCCGGCCCTCGAATCGGCGCGAGGAGGTGACCAGAGGCGGCTCTTCAATGCATCGGGTCGGGCCCGATCGCTCCCAAAAGGGTAGGCTATCGGCGTCCAAGGGAAACACGAGGTGCACCGCGAGCGAGCGGTCGTCCTGGCCGATCTTGGAAAGATCGGTCGGGGCCCCTGACTCGTCCACACGCCAGCGCCAGATTAGCCGGCGCTTCACGCCCATATCGCCGGGCACGGGGCGATAGAGGAAGGCCACGGCGTTCTCTGCGCTGAGCCGAATGCCGCCGGGGTCTTGCTGGGCGAAGCGGGCCGGCGCCTTTCCGGGTACGCCTAGCACCTTCCAGCCGTCCCGGCGCAATTCGTCCGGCAAGGCCGCTTCGTCCCCCTGTTGCACGGCTGACTTGTCTTGGCCCGCGGCGGCGGGCGCAGCCAAAAACAGCAGTCCGACCAAGCCTAGGGTGCCGAGCCCCAATGCGGTCCAAGTCACGATGGTTGCGGCGCGTTGCATGGGCTAAGAGATAGGCTCCGATTTCGGGCCGGTAAGGCGGCTACCCATCAAGCCCTGTTCAATAAGGTGTGAACGCTGGAGGCCTTGAAAAGGGTGCCTCGGGCCAGCTTGCGAGCCCGTGGGCGTGGTGGTAATTTCCCGCTCCGCTCGCGCGCAGCCTGGGCTGACGCGCTTCTCTTCAACAGAATCCAGAGCCGATAGACATGGCGGTCGATAAAGCCACGATCGGGCATATCGCCAAGCTGGCCCGAATTCGGATACCGGAGGCCCAGCAGGAGGCCTTGACCGGCGAGTTCAACAATATCCTCGGCTGGATCGAGCAATTGGGCGAACTCGATACCGAGGGGGTCGAGCCCATGACCAGCGTGGTCGAGGTGCGCCCAACCTTGCGCGCGGACGCGGTGACCGACGGCGATTGCCGCGACCAGGTGCTCGCCAATGCGCCCGAACCCGCCCACGGCTTCTACGCCGTGCCCAAGGTGGTCGAGTAATGACCCGGCTTAGCGAATTGACCATCGCCCAGTCCCGCGATGGCCTGACCAAGGGCGCGTTCTCCGCACGGGACTTGGCCGAGGCCTCGATCGCCGCCATGGAATCGGCGCGCCCGCTCAACGCCTTCATCACCGAAACGCCGGAGCGCGCGCTCGAAATGGCGGCGGCCTCCGACGCCCGGCGCGCCAAGGGCGAGGCCGGCGTGCTGGAAGGCATCCCGCTCGCGATCAAGGACCTGTTCTGTACCGAAGGCGTGCTGACCACGGCGGCGTCGCACATCCTGGACGGCTTCGTGCCGCCCTATGAATCGACCGTCACCGCAAACCTGTGGCGCGCCGGCGCGGTCATGTTGGGCAAGACCAACATGGACGAGTTTGCCATGGGCTCGTCCAACACCAGCAGCTATTACGGCAACGTGGAGAACCCCTGGCGCCGCCAGGGCGAGAACCGCCCCCTGGTACCAGGCGGATCTTCCGGCGGTTCCGCGGCCGCGGTCGCGGCGCGGGTCGCCCCGGGCGCGACCGGCACGGATACCGGCGGCTCGATCCGGCAGCCGGGGGCCTTTTGCGGCCTGGTCGGCATGAAGCCGACCTATGGGCGCTGCTCGCGCTGGGGCGTTGTTGCCTTTGCGTCCTCGCTCGATCAGGCCGGACCGCTGACCCGCACGGTGCGCGATTCGGCGCTCATGTTGCGCGCCATGGCCAGCTACGATCCTAAGGATTCGACCAGCGTGGACCGCCCGGTGCCGGACTACGAGGCGGCCCTGGACGGCCGGATACGGGGCCTGAAGATCGGTATCCCCAAGGAGTACCGGGTCGAGGGCATGCCCGAGGAGATCGAGGCCATCTGGCGGGACGGGATCAAATGGTTGGAGGCGGCCGGCGCCGCCATGATCGATATCAGCCTGCCCCACACCAAGTACGCCCTGCCGGCCTATTACATCGTCGCCCCGGCCGAGGCCTCGAGCAACCTGGCGCGCTACGATGGCGTGCGCTATGGCCTGCGCGTGCCCGGCGCGACCCCGACCGAGATGTACGAGGCAACCCGGGGCGAGGGCTTCGGCGCCGAGGTCAAGCGCCGGGTCATGATCGGCACCTACGTGCTCTCCGCCGGCTATTACGACGCTTATTACAACAAGGCGCGCCGGGTCCGCGCGCTGATCCTGCGCGATTTCACGGAGGCCTTCGAAAAGGTCGATGCGATCCTGACCCCGACCGCGCCCTCTGCGGCCTTCGCCATCGGCGAGCGTACGGACGATCCCATCTCCATGTACCTGAACGACGTCTTCACGGTGCCGGCCAACCTCTCGGGCCTGCCGGGTATCTCGGTTCCGGCTGCGCTCGATGCCGACGGCCTGCCGCTTGGCCTGCAGGTGATCGGCCGGGCCTTCGACGAGGAAACCATGTTGCGCGTTGCCGGCGTTCTCGAAGACGCCGCCGGTTTCGACGCCGAGCCGGCCTTCGTCGCGGGGCGGTAAGAGAAATGTTGAACCACAGAGGCACAGAGGCACAGAGGGTATTTAATTATCTTAGTTTCTCCGTGTCTCTGTACCTCTGTGGTTAATTCAAAGCGGTTAGGTTTAGGCGAATGTCCTTGATTCAAGGCGAGACCGGCGAGTGGGAAATGGTCATCGGGTTGGAAGTCCATGCCCAGGTGATCGCCGAGTCCAAGCTGTTCTCCGGCGCGGCGACCGCTTTCGGGGCGGAGCCGAATACCCAGGTCTCGTTGGTCGACGCCGCCATGCCGGGCATGTTGCCGGTGCTCAACGAGAAGAGCGTCGAGCAGGCGGTCAAGACCGGCCTGGGCCTCAACGCCCAGATCAATCTGAGCAGTGTGTTCGAGCGCAAGAACTACTTTTATCCCGACCTGCCACAAGGATATCAGATCTCGCAGTATCTGCAGCCGATCGTCGGCGAGGGCGTGGTCACACTCGACCTGCCCGATGGTAGCGCGAAGGAGGTCGGGATCGAACGACTGCACCTGGAGCAGGACGCCGGCAAGAGCCTGCACGACCAGCACCCGAGCCAAACCTATATCGACCTCAATCGCTCTGGCGTGACCTTGATGGAAATCGTCTCAAAGCCCGACATGCGCTCCGCCGAGGAGGTCGGCGCTTATCTGGAGAAGCTGCGTTCGATCCTGCGATACCTGGGCACCTGCACGAGCAACATGGAGGAAGGGTCCATGCGTTGCGACGTGAACGTATCGGTGCGTCACCCGGGCGAGGCTCTAGGGACGCGCACCGAGACCAAGAACGTGAACTCGATCCGCTTCGCCAAGCAGGCCATCGAGCACGAAGCCAAGCGCCAGATCGCCTTGATCGAAGGCGGCGGCGCGGTGGTTCAGGAGACCCGGCTGTTCGATCCCAACAAGGGCGTGACCCGTGCCATGCGCAGCAAGGAAGAGGCGCACGACTACCGCTATTTCCCCGACCCGGACCTTCTGCCGGTCGTGCTGGATGCCGATTGGGTCGCGGCCTTGAAGCGCGATCTGCCGGAATTGCCGGACGCTAAGAAGGCGCGCTTCATCGCCGATTTCGGCTTGAACGCCTACGATGCCGGGGTATTGGTCGCGGAGCGCGAGATCGCGGAATTTTTCGAGGCGGTCGTAGCCAGCGGGAAGGGGTGCGATCCCAAGCAGGCGGCGAACTGGGTAACCGGTGCCTTCTTCGGTGCCTTGAACCGAGACGGCATCGAAATCGCCGCGGCGCCCGTGAACGCCGCCAAGCTGGGCGGCCTGCTCGAGCTCTTGGACGCGGGTACCATTTCCGGGCGGATCGCCAAGGACGTCTTCGACGCCATGTGGGACAGCGGCAAGGACGCCGCGGCCATCGTCGAGGAAAAGGGCCTGAAGCAGATCTCCGATACCGGTGCCATTGAAGCGATCGTCGACCAAGTGATTGCCGACAACCCGGGTCAGGTCGAGCAGTTCAAATCGGGCAACGAGAAGGTGCTGGGCTGGTTCGTCGGCCAGATCATGAAGGCCAGCCAAGGTAAGGCCAACCCGGGCATGGTCAATCAACTGCTTCGCAAGAAACTCGGCTAACAAAAATCTGCGCTGGCCTTGCTGTCGCGCTTGCGCGGCCCGCGCGAATCGTTAGGTTGCGCCCATGGCTCGCACAAAAAATCTATACGACTGCAACAAGTGTCCGGCGTATTGCTGTTCCTACGCGCGCATCATCCTCAAGAAAAAGGATATCGAGCGTCTGGCCAAGCACCACGATCTGGACTACGAGGCCGCGCGCAGGAAGTTCACCCGCAAGGGGCACGAGAAGGGCGAGATCATTCTACGCCACAAGAAGGACGAGCACTACGGCACAATCTGCCGTTTCGTCGATTCCGAGACCCGCGACTGTACGGTCTATAAGGCCCGCCCCGCGATCTGCCGCGACTTCCCCGGCACGCGGCGCTGCGGCTACTACGATTTCCTGAAGTTCGAGCGCCGCTCCCAGGAAGACGACGAATACGTCTCCACGACCTGGAACGAACGCTAAGCCGGCTCTTGGCGCGCCGTCAGGCGGGTTTTCTGCCGCCCTTGTTCATCGAAGTTTTCCGGCGCGAGCCAAGCCTGGAACGCTGCCTTGATCGCCGGCCAGTCTTGGTCGGTGATCGCATACCAGGCCGTGTCGCGGTTGCGGCCTTTGTAGATCGTGGCCTGTCGGAACAAGCCCTCGTAGCGGAAACCAAGGCGTTCGGCCGCCGCGCATGACGGCGCGTTCAAGGCGTCGCACTTCCACTCATAGCGCCGATAGCCGAGTTCGTCGAAGACTCGCGCCATCATCAGGTACATGGCCTCTGTTGCCGCCGCGGTTTGTTGCAGGGGTGGGGCGAAGTTGATATGGCCGACCTCGATCGCGCCGTTCTTCGGATCGATCCTCATGTAACTCGCGACCCCCGCTGCCGCGCCGCTGCGCTTGTCGATCACGGCGTGGAACAGGGGATCTTCGCTCCGGCAAACCGTGCTCGCCCAATCGCGATAGGCCTCCAAACGATCGAATGGGCCATAGGGCAGGTAGGTCCAGATCCTATCTTCGGCATCTTTCCGGTTGGCGGCATGAAGCGCGTCGGCGTGGCGGGCGGGGTCGAGCGGCTCGACCTGGCAATAGGCGCCCTCTACGACCGTACGGGGCGGCCGCGAGCGCGGGGTCCAGCCGGGGACCGGAAAACCGATCGGCTGTCCCAGGTGATTGCGATAGTTGGTCAATCGAGGGGTGGCCTTAGGTGTCCGCGCTTGCGGTAAAAGGTACAGGCCTTGGTCGCGCGCGCGCCGAACTCGGCACCGTCCGGTATCCGAATCCAGCTGCCTTCGCCGTAGTTCTGGCCGTCGAACTTGAAGCCGCCTTGGGTAACGAAGACCTCGATCCCGCCAGGACAATCCCGGCGCGGCAGGCTGGCGCCGGCGGATATGTGTACCAAGTCCATGATTTCCGGATGGGCCGTATGTTGGTAGAGCGGCAGGATATCGATGCCTGGCACCGGGCCCGGCTGCCACTTGGCCTTATTCGTGTCTTTCACCACATGATTGCGGCGATCGCCGCCGTATTGGCGCAGCTTGACGAACAGAACGCAGCCCTTGCGCGACCCCGGCGCGTGGCGGAATCCGGGCGGGTTGAGCAGGTAGCTTCCGGCCGGATAATCGCCGTGTTCGTCGGTGAAAATCCCCTTCAGGACCAGGATCTCCTCGCCCTCCGGATGGCCGTGTTCGGGAAAGCTGGATTTTGCGTCGTAGCGGACCACCGAGGTAACCCGGCTTTGTTCGCCGCCGAGCAAGTCGAGCCGCTTGCGCCACACGCTCGGGCTTGGGCTGGCTTGCCACTCCAGCGCCGCCGTATCGGCGAAGGCGGGGCGGGCCAAATCGGCGTTGAGCGGTTGGTCCATCGCGTTCGCCTTCCGCTATTCTTCCAAGGGCCGGGGGCAATGCGTCCAGATAAACGTGCCGCGAGGCTCCTGTCTAGAGGCTAGTGCGGTAAAACCCTTCGCCGACTGGGCTTGAGTTTCGCGGAGCCGCGTGCGTCACTTGCTCCAGGATGCGGCGTGGACCTTGCCGCTCGAGCAACACCGGGAGCCTTATTCGATGATCGACCTCTACACCTGGCCAACGCCCAACGGGCACAAGATCCACATCATGCTGGAAGAGACTGGTCTTGCCTACAACGTTATTCCGATCGATATCTCGGCCGGGGCGCAGTTCGAACCCGCGTTCTTGAAGATCAGCCCGAACAACAAGATGCCCGCGATCGTCGATCCGGAAGGGCCGGACGGCAAGCCGATCTCGTTGTTCGAATCGGGCGCGATTCTGATCTATCTGGCGGACAAGACCGGCCAATTCCTGCCCACCGAGCCGCGCCAACGCTACACCGTCCTGCAATGGTTGATGTTTCAGATGGGCGGTGTCGGGCCCATGCTCGGTCAGGCCCACCATTTCCGGATCTATGCGCCGGAAAAGTTGGATTACGCGTATGATCGTTACACCAACGAGGCCAAGCGCCTGTACGGCGTCCTCGATCGCCGTTTGGGGGAGGCGGCCTACCTGGCCGGCGACGACTACACCATCGCCGACATGGCGACTTTCCCCTGGCTGCGCTCGCACGAGAATCAGGGCGTCGATTTGAACGATTTTCCCCATGTGAAACATTGGTTCGAGGGTATTGCGGCTCGCCCGGCGGTGCAGCGCGGGGTCGAGGTCTTGGCCGATCGCCGCCGCCAAGGACCGATCGACGACAAGGCGCGCGAGGTGATGTTCGGCGCAACCCAGTATCAGCAGCGTTGAAGGACCGGTCCCGCCAGTCGGCGCCTCGTAGCCAGTGGTAAGACGATCGCGGTGGCCATCCTGTGCGCGGGGGCAGCGTGTCCTACGACGTCAGTTTCATGACGCGCCTGGGCCTGTAGGCGGGGCAAACCTTACCGCAAGGCAAATACAACCGCCGCGGCGACCGTCAGGCATGTGATGGCCCAGAGTATGCGAATAAGCAGGCGGTGGCGCATCGGCAATCGCGCTCAGTCGTAGCTGAATTTTTCGGACACGATCTGGTGCATCGGCGCGCCGAGGCCTTCCAGAACGTCCTCGACGCTGTCAATCATTGGCGCCGGTCCGCACACGAAGTAGAGCCAGTCCGCGTGGTGCTCGAATCCCGCCAGGGCGCCGATCGTCGACCGGTCTAGCTGGCCGATCGCGCCGGTCCAATCGGGTGGCGGCTGTGAGAGGACATGATGAACCTTGAGGTCTAGCTTGACGGTCATCTCCTCCAACTCTTGCCGAAAAAGGATCTGTTCGACAACGCGATTGCCATAGACGAGCTGCATCGGGCGTGGGTCTCGTTCCGCCTGCAGCTGACGCAGAAGGCCCATGATCGGCGCCATTCCGACGCCACCGGCGATGAAGGCGATACCGGCACCCTTGCGTCCCGCCAGAGTAAAGCTGCCATGGGGGCCATCGACGTAGGCACGGCTGCCAAGCGGAATCTCGCCGATCCTTTTCGTGAAATCGCCGGCCTCCTTGATCGTGAAGCCGATTTGGGGACGCTCCGCCGGGCAGGAACTGATCGAGAAGGGATGCTCGGTGACCGAGAAGGGTGAACGCCCGAGCGTCAACCAGACGAATTGCCCGGCCTCGAATTCCAGGGCCTCGCCCCCTGTCGGCTCGATCACTAGGCTCCAAGTTTTCAGCGCGAGTTTGTCCAACGATGCCACGCGGTAAGAATGGCCGAGCTGGCGCAGCGGTGTGACGACATAAACGAACAAGAGAGTCAGCAAGGCGATGCCAACCATGACCAGCCAGAATATCTCCAGCGCCTGGTGATCGCTGTAGCGCCCCGCCTCGATCGCGTGATGCGCCCCGGCGACGGCAATGGCCCCGGCACAAAGACCGTGAGAAACCCGCCACACCTCGTACCGGAAGGGCAGCTTGTCGCGGGCGATTCCCATCACGATCATGACACTTAGCAGCAGCCAGCCAAAAATACCCGTGGCGAGCGAGGCGCCATCCAATCCGAGAGTAAGTTGCTGGGTCGGATCCCAAGGGCGCGGCCGGTCGAGGGGAGTGGCATAGATAAAGGGGTGGATCAGTAAGAAGACGGTTAGGGAGCGCGCGATGAGTTGATGAAACCGCATGGTAAGATCGATCCCGATCCGCCCGGAAACGGGCTGGAACCGGCCGGAGAGAACGAATTCGATCAGCAGCATGGCGAAGGCGACCATCGCCAGTCCGGAGGAAAGCTCGTCCCAGAATCCGCGCGGTGGCAGACCCTGGGCATAGGCGAGCCCGAGAGGCGCAAATGCAACCGCGACGTAGCCGAATAGCAGGGGAATGGCATGCAGGCCGCGCGGGGCCCGATTCTTTTGCTTCTTGCCTAGTTTCCACATGTCACCTGCCATCGAATCAGCGATCAGCCCATTCAGCCATCTGAGCAGGAGTCGTCGGCGCGTGCATCCCTTATTAGGTCTCATGTCGGGTCCCGCATTTCGCGACGCTCGGCAAGTGCTGCTTGGCAGGCGCGGTAGCACCGGGTAAGGCTTACTTAATGAGCGACGAACGCGAATTGAAGCCCGCGACCCTGTTGGCCCACGGGGGCCGGCGGCCGGAGGACGACGGCGGCGACGTGGCGCCGCCGCTGCACCCCTCGACCAATTACGCGCGCGACGAGGCCTATAGCCTGATCAATCCGGCTGGCAGCTACAGCCGCGACGCCAACCCGACCTACCTACCGGTCGAGCGGATGCTGGCCAGGCTGGAGGGCGGCGAGGAGGCCTTGCTGTTCGGTTCCGGTATGGCGGCGACCGCGGCCGTGGTCCAAGCGCTCAAGCCCGGCGATCACATCGTTGGCCTTAAGGTCATGTATTGGGGCATCCGCGGCTGGCTGATCGATTTCTGCGCCGATTGGGGCCTGGGGTTGGACCTTGCCGACGCGGCCGATCCGCAATCTCTGGCCCAGGCGATTCAGCCGGGCCGGACCAAGCTGGTCTGGATCGAATCGCCCTGCAATCCGACCTGGGACGTGGTCGATATCGTCGATGCGGCCAGGATCGCACACCAGGCCGGCGCCCGCCTGGCGGTGGATTCCACCGTCGCGACGCCGGTCCATACCCGGCCGATCGAACTGGGCGCGGATATGGTCATGCATTCGGCGACCAAGTCGCTGAACGGGCATGGCGACGCCGTGGCGGGCCTCTTGGTCACCGCGCGGAAGGACGCGTTTTGGGACCGGGTCCACGCCAACCGGGCCAACGGTGGCGCCGTGCTGGGGCCCTTCGAGACCTGGCTGCTGCATCGCGGCCTGCGCACCTTGCACCTGCGGGTCGATCGGTCCAGCGCCAACGCGCTGGCTATTGCCCGGCATTTCCACGACCACCCGAAGCTCACGGCGGTGCTCTATCCGGGCCTGGAAAGTCACCCGGGACACGCCATCGCCAAGCGCCAAATGCAGGGCGGCTACGGCGCCATGATGAGCCTGCGGGTCAAGGCCGCGCCGGGCGGGGCGGACGCCACGGCGCTCGGTGCCGCGGCACTCGGCGTTGCCGCGCGCTGTAAGCTCATCGTGCGGGCGACCTCCCTGGGTGGCACCGAAAGCCTGATCGAACACCGCGCCAGCGTCGAGGGCCCGACCAGCCCGATCCCGGCCGATCTCCTGCGCCTCTCCATCGGCATCGAGGATAAGGACGATCTGATCGCCGATTTGGAACAGGCGCTGGCGGCGGCTTAGCCGAGCCACGGAAGACCTCAGGGAGATCCCATGCCCATCGCGCTGTACACCTGGAGCACGCCCAATGGGCGCAAGATCTCGATCGCCTTGGAGGAGATGGCGCTGCCCTATAGCGTCCATGCCGTCGACATCGGCAAGGACCAGCAGTTCGCGCCGGATTTCCTGAAGATCAGCCCGAACAACAAGATCCCGGCCATCGTCGATTCCGAGGGGCCGGACGGCGATCCGATCAGCGTGTTCGAAAGCGGCGCGATTTTGATCTATCTGGCGGAAAAGACGGGTCGCTTTCTGCCGCGTGCGCCGCGGGCCCGCACCGCGGTCATGGAATGGCTGATGTTTCAGATGGGCGGCTTTGGGCCCATGCTGGGCCAGGCGCACCATTTTCGGCGTATGGCGAAGGAGCAGGTGCCCTATGCCATCGAGCGGTATTCCAATGAGGCCAAGCGTCTCTACGGGGTCATGGATAAGCGCCTTGGGGAGGTCGAATACCTGGCCGGCGATTACTCGATCGCCGATATGGCGACCTTGCCCTGGGCGGCGCGCCATCCCTGGCAGGGCATCGAGCTGCCCGATTATCCCAATGTGAAGCGCTGGTACGATGCTCAGGCCGCGCGTCCGGCGGTTCAGCGCGGCATGGAGATCCCCGCAGGCAAACCCTCAGGTTGGACCCCGCCGGATCCTTGAGCCCCCGGGGTACCCTCGAGGCGTGCCGGCGCGGGCCTCTCGGACTTGGAAAGAGCGGCTTCAGATAAGGGCGCGCCGGCGGCCCTTGGTGCGTTTGGCGAAGCTCGCGACCTCGGCGCCGTTGGCCGCGGGCGCCCCGCCGGAAATGAGTGTTTTCAGCTCATCTCGGCACGCCTCCAGGCATGTCGCCTCGCGCGTATCTTCGCGGTCGTGCACTTCCATGCAACTCAGCTTGATTTCGACGAGGTCGAGCAAGGTTTCGACGACACGCCTTGATAGAGCCATGATATCCCCTGGGTCCTAAGGTTCCGCTGGGGGAAGATTGCGCGATCTAGTCTTAACAAGTGATCAACGCCGGGCGCTAAAATTGCTCCGGCGCGGATCGTTGAAAAGCTTATGAAATTCGCCGTTCTGGACGGTCGTTTTACCGCTCCTAAAGGGGCTCCGGAGTAAGATGCCGGCTGGCTGGAGCGTGGTCACGCCGGGGCCTGAGATGCCCCCCGCCCAAGTCCGCCCGGCCCCTGTACCGACGGTCCCAAAGGCGCGCACTTCGACATGAGACAACCCATCACCCTGCCGCTGATTTCGGACATCCTGGTCGCGCGCCCGGTGCCGAAATACGACCGGCGTCTGTCCGACAAGATCCTGGCGGCTTTCGCCCATGCCTACGAGGTCGGCGAAGGCGGCATCGCGGCGCGCCTGCGCCGGGTCTTGGAGGAGGCGGAGCTGAACTCGGCGGCCGCCCATCCGGAACGGCGCAGCGGCGACGCCCTGCGCCAGGCCGATCTGCTGATCGAGTTCGTCGATGCCCGCAGCGCCTACCGCCGCGCCAGCGAGCGCGAGTCCGGCGATGCCGAGGAAATCGAGCGCACCAGCCGCGAGATGCTCGACGCCTACCGGCGCTGGAGCAATAGCTAAGTCCGCCTCGCGCGGGGTTCCCGGCGTTGACAGTGCGTCCCGGCGACCGCTAGAAGTGCCACGGGGCGCACCCGTGTAGCGGCGCGCCTCCCCGGAGAGGTGGCCGAGCGGCTGAAGGCGCTCCCCTGCTAAGGGAGTAAGGGGGTAAAACTCCTTCGAGGGTTCGAATCCCTCCCTCTCCGCCAACAAGTCATTGATATCGCGTTAAAACCGAGCGGGATTCGATCTCTCGCTACGCTTCGCGGCAGTCTGCGGGGCTTTGCGCTTGGCCGCCGCGCGAGCCGGACCCGGAGAGCCGCGATTAGCCGTCCAGGCGGCCGGGGTGCTTTTGAGGAGCCGGCGAGCAAACTTGGATCGGAGGCATTGGCGCCTAAACCCAGTGCAGGGAATCGTCGAGCTTGCCGCTTTCCATCAGATATTTTAGCTGGTTCAGACGAATGTGCCGGCGCCCCAGGAAGATCTTTTCGGTCATGTCCGACGCCCGTACGGCGTCGTAGACTTGCTGCGCGCCTTTCTCCGCGTCCCAGCGGAAATCGAGGTCGGGCAGAGTGGTCGCCAGCTTGGTGAAATCGACCCGGTAGGAGCGGGCATCGGCGCTCGCCTCCTCGGCGAATTCAACCTCGCAATTCGGGACTGTCTTGTGCACCACCTCGGCCACATCGCGGATGATGTAGTTGTGCTCGTTTCGGCCGACGTTGAAGGCCTGGTTGTGGATCTTCTCGCGCGGCGCGCTCAGCATGGCGCAGAAGGCCCGGCTCATGTCCTCGACGTGCAGCAGAGGCCGCCAAGAGCGGCCGTCGCTCTGCAGGCGGACCTTGCCGGTCAGCACGGCCCAGCAGACCAGATTATTCAGCACCACGTCGGCGCGCATCCGGGCGGAGGCACCGTAGCAGGTGGCGTTGCGCATATAGACCGGGCTGAAGTTGTCGTCGGCCAGCTTGGCCAGTTCCACCTCGCTTTCGACCTTGCTGCGGGCATAGGGCGTCAGGGGCGCGGTCGGCGCGGTCTCATCGAGTGGCGCGCTGGTGTCGCTCGCGCCGTAAAGGCTGCAGGACGAGGCGAAAACGAAGCGCTCCGCGCCCGCCGCCTTAGCTAGGCGGGCGATGCGTATGGTCGCCTCCTGGTTGATGTCGCGGGTCAGACCCGGATTGACGTGGCCCAAGGGGTCGTTGCTCAGGGCCGCCAAATGGACGATGGCATTAAAGCCCTCGACATCCTGGGCCGAGACCTCGCGAACGTCGCGCTCGATCGTGGGTACGGGGGCCTTGGGCGGATAGAGGTCGCAGCCTTCGAAAAAACCGGTGTCGAGGCCGACGACGTCATGGCCGGCTTCCTGCAGTACCGACGTCATGACAACGCCGACATAGCCTTGATGCCCTGTGACTAAAACGCGCATTTTCTGTCAGCCATTCGTTGTTTCTGGAATTCTGGATCGGCCCCGGATTCGGGAGCGAATCTTCTGTGTTGATATCATCTGTCAGGTTCTATCCCCTAATAGGGGAAGTGTCAGGTTGTTGCACGATTGTTCTTCATGACGATGATAACGATAACGATGATTCTCGATGCACGAATTCTTTGTGCAGAGTAGAGCCGTTGATTTCTTGGCCATGCGGCACGGCATCGAGGTTGATAATGCGGTCGTCTAGGGTTTCCCGCCTAGCGCGGCCCCGTCCGCGGCGAAAACCTGGACCTCAGGAATCGGCACCACAAACTTGCCGCCCCACTCGCCAACATAGGCGTTCTGTTTGATCACCTCGGACTTGAGGTTCCAGGGCAGAATGAAAATGTAGTCGGGCTTGGTCTCGCGAATCCGCGCCGGGTCCAGGATCGGAATATGGGTACCGGGCGTGTATTTGCCCTGCTTATAGGGATTGCGATCGACCGTGTAATCCAGAAAATCGGTCCGGATGCCGCAATAGTTCAGTAGCGTGTTGCCTTTGCCGGGCGCCCCATAGCCGACCACCGACTTGCCCGCGTTCCGAGCCTCGATCAGGAAGCTGAGCACCCGCCGCTTGGTGGCCTCGACCTTGGCGTTGAAGCGGTGGTAGAGCGCCATATCGTGGACGCCCCATTCGCCCTCTCGCGCCTTTAGCTCCGCAACCGCCGGGCCGACAGGCTTGGTTTGGTCGCCCGCGTGGCGGCCGTAGATGCGCAAGGACCCGCCGTGGGTCGGCAGCTCCTGCACGTCAAACAGTGTGATGCCGTGAGCCGCGAAAACCTGCTCCACGGTGCAGAATGAGAAGTAGGAGAAATGCTCGTGATAGATGGTATCGAACTGGTTCTCCTCGACCAGACGCATGAGGTGCGGGAATTCCATGGTGATCACGCCGCCCGGCTTCAGCAAAATCTTCATGCCCGCGACAAAATCGTTCAGATCCGGCACGTGCGCCAGGACATTGTTGCCGAGCAACAGATCGGCGCCTTTGCCCTCGGCGGCCAAATCCCGCGCTGTCTCTTGGCCGAAAAAGCGCACGACCGACGGAATGCCTTTGTCGACCGCGACCTTCGCCACATTCGCCGCCGGCTCGACGCCCAAGACCGGTATGCCCTTCTCGACGAAGTACTGCAACAAGTAGCCGTCGTTGCTGGCGATCTCAACGACCTGACTGGCGCTGCCTAGGTCAAAGCGCTCGACCATGAGGTCGGTATAGTCGCTGACGTGCTTTAGCCAGCTGTCGGAAAAGGACGAGAAATAGGCATACTCGCTAAAGATATCGTCCGGGGTTACAAACTCGCCGAGTTGCACCAGGTAACACTTCCCGCAAACATAGGCATGAAGCGGAAAGAACGGCTCCATAAGGCTCAATTGCTCGGGGGTTATATGGGTCTGACACAGCGGGGACATGCCAAGGTCGACAAAAGTTTCCTGCAGCGGCGTCGCGCAAAAACGGCAATTGAGACCGGCCGTGGCCTTGACGTTCGGCATGTGTAACGCTCCATCGTCCATAGACTGCAATCCTACACCACGGACAGAATCAAGCTGGGCTTCCGAGGTACCCGCGCCCCGCGTCTGAGCACTGCACAGGGACGCTGGATTGACGGTCCATGGCCGGCGAACCGATTTGTGGTGGCCCCGAACGGCGGCCGTGATTTTGGCCCGACATAGTTGATAAAACGTGAAATCCTGGCGTTCCACGGTACCGGACTCGCCAGCCAAGCCGCGAACCGGGTTACAATGGCGCCGGGTCGGTCGCGGGTCAAGAATTCCAGCCTGGGACGGTTCGAAAGTCGGCCTTCTGGGGCGGTGACTTGTTGGGCCGGACGCCTCATGTTGTCGACGATGAAGTCGACGCGCGGTTGATGTTCGCCGGACCGTCATTCGACCTTGGCGACCGCGCGGCGTTTCTTTTGCGAAAGTCCGGCTTGATAGCTGGAGCTGTCGTGCCAGCGGCGAACACGATCGGGCGGTTGCCCGACCGGACATCGGAGCAAGTTAGGGGGCGAATCGGATCATGTCTTAGAGGCTATTGAGGCTTAACCTTAGCCTTGAGGCTTTCAACCACGCGCTGAGCGGCGTGCCCGTCCCATAGCTCCGGGCAAACGCCGTTGGGCCAATCGCCGGCCAGCGCTTTATCGACCGCTTGCGACAGTTCGGCTGGAGGAACCAAGCGATTGGTGCCCTGGGTCACCGTGATCGGGCGCTCGGTCGTGTCGCGCAGCGTCAGGCAGGGGATGTTGACATAGGTGGTTTCCTCCTGAATGCCCCCGGAATCGGTGATGATCAGTTTTGCGTCCTGCACCAGACTCATGAAGGCGAGGTACGCCATGGGCTCAATACAAGCCATGCCGACGGCTCCCGAGATCTCTTCCAACAAGCTTACTTGGGACAGGCGATCGCGCGTGCGCGGATGGATTGGGAACACGATCGGTATTCGGGCCGCAACTTGGATGAGCTGCCGCACGATCATCGCGAGCACTTCGCGGTCGTCCACATTGGATGGCCGGTGCAAGGTGACGACGCCGTAACCCTGTTTCGGCAGATCGAACTTGCGCCGGGTTTCTTCCTGTTCGATCCGGCCACGCATCATCTCGTAAGTGTCGATCATGACGTTGCCGACGCGCACGATCTTGTGCGCCGGAATGCCTTCGGCGCGCAGGTTCTCGTCGCCGTCGGGGGAGGGGGTCCACAATAGGTCGGCCAAGGAGTCGGTGACGATGCGGTTGATTTCCTCCGGCATGCTCCGGTCGCGGCTGCGCAATCCGGCTTCCAGATGGGCCAAGGGAATGCACAGCTTGGCCGCGACCAGACTGCAGGCCGCCGTCGAGTTAACGTCGCCAACCACGATAGTCCAGTCGGGCCGATGCTCGAGACAGAGCGTCTCGTAGGCGATCATAACCTTGCCGGTTTGCTCCGCGTGAGTACCGCTGCCGACGCCCAGGTGGTGGTCCGGCGCCGGCAGATCCAGGTCCCGGAAGAAGTCGTCCGACATGTTGGCGTCGTAGTGCTGCCCAGTATGGATCAGAACCGGGCGGCACCAATCCTGCGCCTTCAAGGCATGATAGACCGGCGCGACCTTCATGAAGTTGGGCCGCGCGGCGGCGATCAGATGTACGACGGTTTCGGTCATGGTGAAGATTTTAGGAGATAATGCTTAAGCGGCTATTACAGGTGCTGCCCGGGTGCCGGTCAAGGCTGCTAGATTGTTTCGTCCGTCTCCGGCGCAATAATCTCGGTCAGGAAACGGTCCAGCTTGGCGAATTGATCCTCCCGCGTATAGCCTTGGCGGGCCGATTCGGGCAGCGATGGGATGCCGCCGGCTGTGCGTTTCATCTCGGTCCATCGGCGCAGCTGAGCGGCGATTTCCACCGGGTCGTTGGAAAAGAACCCAGCCTGGCGCTCACGAATGATTGTTGCCGGCACCCCCTCCCGCAGGCCGAGCAGTAGGATCGGGCGTAGAGCGCCGAGGTACTCGAAGAACTTGCCCGGGACGTTGCCCTGTTCGTCCGGGTTGTTCCATTGCATGAGAAGCAGGACGTCGGCGCGGCGCTGTTCGACGATGGCTTGATCGTGCGTGATGCCGGGTCGGACGACGACCCGATCGGCAACGCCTTCGCGTTCGGCCAGCGGGTGCACCAGATCGGGATCGGTTCCATAGAATTCGATGCGGATGTCCTGAGCCTCGCCCCCCATGCTGGCGAGCGCGGCAAAGAGCGGCGAGGGGTCCCGCCGCCCGGGATAGATGCCGCCCGTATAGACGATGCGCAATGTGCCGGGGTCACGCGGCAGGTCTTCGCTGGCCTGGTCCAGGGCCTTGTCGTAGCCGTTGCAGATGACCGCGACCGGCTTGGCGTAGTCATTCCGATAGGTCTTGGCCCAGGGTTCCGACACGGTCGTAATAGCAACGGCCCGGCGCAATATTCGTTGCTCCGCCGCCCGGTCCATCCATGTGCGCCAAGCAGCCGGACGATAGTAGGGGTCATCGTGCCAGCGGTCGCGCATTTCGGCGACCAGCCGCACGTCGTAGCGGCGGCTAAGAAGGTATCCAACCACCAAAGTGGTGAAGGGCGGACCGCTGGCGAAGATCACATCCGGCCGCCAAGTCTTCATGCCCTCCCGGCCTGATCGATACGAGAAAGGCAGCCAACCGATCCGGCTGTCGGGAAAGTTGATCAGGGATTGGTAGAGATTGCCGAGGCGGCGCAGGATGCGCCGAAATCCCGAACGCGGAAGGTTGCCGGGCGCGCCAACGGGCGGCTCAAAAGATGCCTCCGCCGCAGGCGCTGGGCCCGACCCGTCCGGATCGGGCCGCCGTGCCGAAAGCTGTCCCAACACGGCTTTGATGCCTTTAGACAAGGCCCGTGCCGGCGCGTTGACGTCGGCCCAGCGGGCGTACCAGATCCGGTCTTCGGGAAAATCTATGGCCAGGGTCTGCGCAAAGGGCAGGTCCTTGCCAGCGATGACCCTGATGTCGTGGCCCTGCTTGTGCAGGTAACTGACCAGATTGCCGAGACGCACGGCGCCGATCGTGTTGGCGGGCGGGAAAAACCACGATACGACTAGGATCTTCAAGTTCGTCTCCGCGATAGGTCAATCGGAGTCCGGCCGCGGTGGGACACAAGCGAGCCGGTCGTTAAGGGCGGTGCGGAATTTGAAAAAAGGGGTCGGTCAGGTAGAGGTGAACGGGATCCCTAGGCTTGTGATTGCCAAGCCAAGAATTTACGCAAATTTCCTGAACAAACAATGGGCATTGGTTATGTGTCTCCAGCAGGGTGTCGGCACTCCAAGTAATGCCGACTTGCATTGATCAGAACTCATGTGCCCATTTTCGGTGTCCGATCCAGCCTGATCGACGAGGAGGATAGCGCGGGTGCTGGGCGCCACTTGGGATGAGATCTCGTCCAGGCCATTGCCTGGCCCGGGTGTCGCAGCGGGGCACAACGAGAACCGCACCGACGCCGCGCGCGGGCATCGCCATTTAGAAATTCCCGGAGACCAAAACCGCCCAAATCTAGCCTATGCGGGGCGTCGGTACATAGCCCATATCGCCCCCGTGGCGCTTGACCGAAGGTGCTGGCCACAATCTCGTCCGGTTGAATAATGTGATAGTTACAGGCAGCACACTTAACCTTGAATCTAGAAGGCAACGTAGTAACATTGGTCCTGTGGAGACGTTTTGAGCCGGAACGGGCAAGGGCGCGCGTGTTTCACGGATCCGAAAGTATTGCGATATCATGGACTTGCTTGGTCTGGTGGGTAGTCGTGGGTATGGACCAAGATCGAACGTGTTCGGAGGCAATATAGGCCGCTATGTATTTTTATCGCACAATAGTTTTTATTTTCACGTTATTGACATTAAATTTGTGGGACGCAGGTTCCTCAAGTTATGCCATCAACCTTCGAGCGGAACCCAAATATTCCGAAGTCGTATATGACGAGAATACGGGCAGCTATTTTCAGTATGTCTTGTATCCGATACAAGCAGAGCGTACTTGGGAGACCGCGCGGCGAGAAGCGGAGCGTTTGACGCACAAAGGTATTACGGGGCGGCTTGCGGTCATTTCGAATCAAAAAACCGGTGATTTATTGCGGAGAACGTTCAAACCGAAAGAAAAGACTTGGATCGGTTTGCGATATTTTTGCAAATATAGAAAATTGCTTTGGGTTAACTCGCATCTGATAGATCCTACTACGGATTACCAAATCTGGGATAGTCGGTGGTTTAACAATCCTAGAGTTACTTGTGAAACTGTGAATATAGAATACATGCCCGTGTATTATACATCTGTCCAAACCGGATTTCGCTGGCAGGCCTCGGGCAATGCTAAGGGTTTTTACGGGTATTTTGTCGAGTATCCTAAGCCTGAATAATCCGTCGTTTGTCAACGGATCGAGCGGCTCTCCAGCCAAAGTTCCAGCGCCATTAGATCCCATGTTATCGAGGCCAATGCGTCGGAACCGTGCCCCCGCAGGGCCTCAATTTGACTATCGATAAACGTGCGCTGAAAATACTGGCGCGTACCGAGAGCCGATAAGGAGTCGCAAATCAGGTCGCGCAACGGGCCGGGCGCGCGCATGAAGGCGAGGTAAGGAAGTCCGAAACCATGCTTTCCCTTGGTTAGGATTTCGTTCGGCAGAAAATCCCTGAACGCATCCTTGTAAAATCGGCGCAGTTGGCCGCCGGCCATCAGCATTTCCGGCGGCACGCGCGTTGAGAATGCCGCCAGGTCCTCGTCCAGGAATGGGTACTTCACCCGAACCCCTGCAAGCTCGCACATCCGCCGGACCTTCCTGATATCGCTGTCGGCCAGGGTCAAACGGAGATCGAGCCAAAGCATCTTGTGCAACTTCGCGGGCGATCCCGCGCTCTCAAATACCTCGGCGGCGAAGCGCGTTGGGGTGCCTGGGTCGATCACCTGCAACATGGACGGTTCGAACACGCGATCCGGCGTAATGGACGCGAAGACGTTGCTGGCATAGAGGCGCGCCGCCGTCGGCATGTTCGCCTGCTCGATATAGCGATTGGCCTTGCGGAAGAGTGCGATGCTGTCTCGCCCCGGGACATGGGCGAGCGCCGGCTCGAGCAACCAACGGCGAAAGAACCGCGGCACGCGCGCGTAGTGATCGAAAACGCCGTCCTTGAGATATCGTTCGTTTCCCGCGAAGAGTTCGTCGCCGCCATCCCCGGCCAACAGTAATTCAACGCCGGCCTCTTTCGCTTTGAGCGCACACAGGTAGGTGGGCACGGCCGAGGAATTGGCGAAGGGTTCATCGTAGATCGCCGCGATCTTCGGAATCGCATCGAGCGTGTCTTCCGGGCGGATGTAATACACATGGTGCTCGGCACCGAAGTGTTGCGCCGCCACCTTGGCGTAGCCGACCTCGTCGAAACCCTCGACATCGAAGCCGATAGTCATGGCCTTGGCCGGACTTTCCGACGCCTCGGCAAGCAGGCCGACGATGGTGCTGCTGTCCAGGCCGCCGCTCAAAAAGGCGCCGACTTGGCCGCCGGCCTCGCCAGCTAAGCAGTGGCCGGTGGCGGCACGCATTCGCTCGACGAGTTCGCGCTGCAGCACGTCGGCATCGCCGCCGCTGCCGCCCGCCTCGCCGTAGGGCATGCGCCAATAGGTTTTGACCTCGGTTCGGCCCCGCTCGAAAACCAAGCACTCGCCGGGAGTCAGCTTCTTGGCTTCCTGGTAAATGGTCTCCGGGGCTGGAATCCGGTCGACGAAAAAGACGAAGTCGAACACCGCTTGGGGCGAGACGCTGAGCGCCGTTGCGGGGTGGGCCCGCAAGCTATCGGTTGTCGAGCCGAAAACCAGGGATTCCCCATTCGGGCAGGTGTAGCACATGGGTTCGGTACCGAAGCGGTCGATCGCAACAAGCCCGCGTGCGCGGGCCTTGTCGATGACGGCCAGGGAAAACGGTCCGTGCAGGTACTCCAGCAGCGCTTCGCCAAGATCATCGAAGGCCTTAGCCAAGGCGTGACCGTGCCCCTCGCGATCCGCCAGGTCCTGCCATTCGGCCTTGGACCAAGTCGGGTAGCCTTCAATTGCGGCGCAGAGCCGCTCGCCGTCGTGCCAATGGCTCATGGCGGGGTGTGCGGCCGTGGCCAACCCAAAGGCCGGGCCGGCAGCACTTTGACGCGCGACCGCGCCATAGTGCGGCAGAGCCAATTCCATAGCATTTAGAGAGTCTACCGGCGCCGCGGTGCTTCCGCCGCTCAACCATCCGCAAAGGCCACTCACCGCCAATTCCCCCGCATGGTTTTCCGCCGTTAGTTTAGCCGGAACGCCCGATCAATGTAGGCGACGATTTCCTGAACGCATTCCTCGACCGAGTGATCGCCGGATTCGACCGCCAGTTCCGGTTTCAGGGGGGCTTCGTACGGCGCCGAGACTCCGGTGAATTCTGCGATTTCTCCGGTTCTGGCCTTGCGGTAAAGACCCTTGGGATCGCGCTGCTCGCAGGTTTCTAGATCCGCTTCTATGTAGATTTCGTGAAATTTGCCGCCGGCGGCATGGCGTGCTCGGTCTCGGTCGGCCTGGTAGGGCGAGATAAATGCGGTGATGCAAATGAAGCCCGCGTCGGCGAACAAAGACGCGACTTCGCCAACCCGCCGAATGTTCTCGGCCCGATCCTCCGGCGAGAAGCCGAGGTTGGCATTCAGGCCATGACGCACGTTGTCCCCATCCAAGACGTAGACGTGGTACCCTTTGTTGAAGAGGTGCTGTTCGACCGCCATGGCCAAGGTCGATTTGCCGGCTCCGGACAAACCGGTGAACCACATGACCCCGCCGCTGTGCCCGTTGCGCTGTGCGCGGACGTCCGCGGCGACGCTATGCTCTACGCTGGTCAGGTTGGTCGCCTTGACGCGCAATGCCAAGCGTTGGTCTGGATAGCCCTCCATGGAGACGATACCGCCACCGGCGGTTTCGTACCCATCGATCAAGGCGAAGCGGCCGCAGCGCGGGTTACCGCGGAATTCGTCCAGGGCGATTATCCCCCGGCTGCGCAAAACCACCTCGGCCACCGCGTTGCGCTCGACCCGGTTCGCCGCCCGGCCGGCCAAGTTGTCGGTATCGATCACCTTCTCGATGGATTGGACGGTGACCGCGAACTCCTGGGTCATCAGCTTCAGTTTGTAGGATTTGCCGAGACTGAGGGGGTTGTGGCCGAGCCAGAACAGCGTGCCTCGAAACACGGTCGAAAGTTGCGGGGCGTGTTCGGGGTGACTGGCAATCTCACCGCGTTCGACGAAAATCTGTTCGTCCAGGGTAATTCCGATCGACTCTCCGGCGTGCGCCTCGACGGGTTCCGCGTCTTCATGCCAAGTCTCGATGGCGCGGACCCGGGCAGTCTTGTTGGACGGCGAGAACAGCAAGGTATCCCCGACCCGCAAAACGCCCGATTCAACGCGCCCGGCGAGAATTCGTCGCCGGTCGAATTTGTAGACATCTTGGATCGCCAGGCGGAGCGGCAGATCGTCGGCCGAACCCCGAACATGGAAATCCTCCAGCGCCGCCAGCACGCCTGGGCCCCGGTACCAGGGCATACGGCTGGACTCCTTGGCAACGTTGTCGCCGTCGCGCCCGGAAATCGGGACTACCGCCGAGGGAACGATGTTGATCTCGTTCAGATAGTCAATGACCTCCGCCTTGACCTCGGCGAAGCGCGCCTCCGCGAAATCGACCAAGTCCATCTTGTTAATGGCGACCGCGACTTGCCGGATGCCCAGGAGATGAAGCAAGTAGCCGTGCCGGCGCGTCGTTTCGCGCACGCCCTCCGCCGCGTCGACCACCAAGACTGCGGCTTCGGCGCTGGCCGCGCCGCTGATCATGTTCTTGAGAAACTCACGGTGGCCAGGCGCGTCGATGATGACGTAATCGCGCCGCGGCGTCTTGAACCAGACTTGGGTCGTGTCGATGGTCACCGCTTGGTCGCGCTCGGCCTGAAATGCGTCCAGCACGAATGACCACTCGATCGGCATGCCGCGGCGCGCCGAGACGATCTTGAGTTCCTCCACCTTACCCGCCGGGAGGGAGTCCGTGTCGTACAACAGACGGCCGATCAGTGTCGACTTGCCGTGATCGACGTGGCCGACAATGACGATCCGCATGGCGGACTCGAGCGGTAGTTTGGCCGGTGCCACGGCGGCGGGATTCGCGTCGCCGCGCGGTCCGGTGCGATCCGAAGACATGCCGGCCACCGTCACATATAGCCGTCGGCGCGCAGGCGCTCGAAGGCGTCCTCGCGCTCGTGGTCCATGGCGCGCCCGGCGCGCTCGGACGTGTTGGTCGTCTCGAGCTCGGCAATGATTTCGTCGATCGTCGATGCGTTGGAGGGAACGGGGCTGGTGATGTCCTGGTCGCCGAGCGAGCGATAGCGTTTGCCGTCACGTGCGAAATAGAGGGGTACCAGCGGAATCTTCTCGCGCTTGATATAGCGCCAGATATCCAACTCGCTCCAGTGTAGCAAGGGGTGCACGCGAATGTGGGTGCCGGGCGGAAAGTCGGTTTTGTACTGGTCCCAAAACTCCGGCGGTTGATCGCGAAAGTCCCAATGTCCAGCGGTATCGCGGGGGCTGAAGACTCTTTCCTTGGCGCGCGTCGCTTGCTCGTCTCGGCGGATGCCCGCGATCACGCCCTTCAGATTCATCTCTTCGATCGCCTTGCGCAGGCCGGCTGTCTTGCGCGCGGCCGAACGCGCCGCGTGGGGCAGGTCGGGGTCGATCTCCTCAACCGGCGGGCAGTCGAAGAGGTGCAGATCCAGGCCCCATTCGGCAGCGTAGCGCGCCCGGAATTCGTACATTTCTTTGAACTTCTTCCCGGTATCGACATGGACCACCGGAAAGGGCACCTGGCCAAACAAGGCCTTGCGGACAAGCCAAACCATAACGTTGGAATCCTTGCCCAAGGACCAAAGCATGGCGAGAGGCTCGATCTTGTTATAGGCCTCGCGCAGGATGTAGATCGACTGCGCTTCAAGTTCTTTTAGGCGTTCCATCCAGCTCTCGTAAATTCGGTCCTTGCCACCGCGCCCGACGGGTCGGCAGGAGGGATAGCGCCCCCTCAGCGCCAAAGCAATTTCTTTGCGCCTATCCGACCTCAGGGGCCGCCGGGGCGGACCTCGGTCCGGGGCCACGCTAGGCAGGCGTGTCGGGCCGGCGATTTGGCGACCTCTAGTTCAAGTTTACTTACACAGCATTGTCACAACATCTAGTGGGGGCTTGGGTTAGGTTGTCGCCCGTGACGAACCTGAACAACGCTTTGCCGAAGCATACAGATCGGTCCGCCATTGCTCAGCCGAGTTGGCGGGATCCGCCAGGCAAGCTCCTAAGCGCCTTTGTGTAAATGATGGTTAAGCCATGTTGACTCAATCGATTGTGGCCGAAAACATATGCCCCCGTGGGGGGATTCGCTTAACGCCACCTAAACGAATCGCGGCCGCCAGCCTATGCGCCGGCGATATGCAACCTGTGGTGGTGGCTCAGAGTAAAATCGATCTATATTTGCGCAAATAATGTGTCAAATATTAACATCCCAGATCAAGTAACGGTTGGTGTGCGGGCGGATTTCCCTAACACAGCTTTGTCACATGGAAAGAGGTGTGCTTTTAGGTTTTGTTAAGGCGCGAAATCGTACCCTCGTAAACTAAGGCACAGAGATAAAAGAGAAAATTTTTTATTTAATTTACTACAAAAATGCTTGGGCCGACAAGAAAACAAACGGCCTAGTCGTGCGGCGATGCGGTAACGGTGTAAATGCAAGAGGCAGTTGAAATGCGAGCGTGCAAGAAAAACGGGCGATTTACTCGCCCGACCAACGCGTTGGTCGGCCTGGTGACGGCACTCGCCTTTACCTTTGGCGCCGCACCCGGTGTCATGGCCATGGAGTCGGCGCCGCTTCCCGTATCGCCAGCCAGCGTGATGCCGTTCTTTCTTGGCGCCTTTGGCGGTGGCGGCGGGTCCTCCGGCGGCGAACCCAGCGGCACCGCGCAAACTTCGAGCCTGCAACCAGCCGCTGAGCCGCGGCCCGAACAGCCCGCTTTCGATCCTCTCGAGGCCTTGGCCCCCTTCCTGCCCCCGCCTGGTGAATGGCGCAATATTCAAGGCCTTCAGTTCGATCGATTCGGCTTGGCCGATTCTGATGCAAATGCTCTGGGTGTCCGCGGCACCGTCGGGTCGTCTGCGGTATTGAGTCATCAGACCGGCAGCGCCTACGATCCCGAAGGCTACATTTGGTATTTCTGGGGCGGTGGCGCCGGCGCTTATGGCGGCAACGAGGTGTATCGCCTCGACCTCACGATCCCGCAGGTTTCGCAGACCACTCAGCCATCTGTTCTGGATTCGACGGCTCAAGGTCCGGCGGCCAACGGCTGCCTCGTGCCCTCCGACGGGCCGGCCTCGGCCTCGACTTTCGATGGCTTCGTCTGGTCGCCGGCCACGCAGTCTTTCTTCGTATTCCCCACCAATGGATTCTGCCCGGCCGGCGTTCTGAACTCCCAAAACATCTGGGAATTCGATCCGTTGATCGGCACCTGGGGCGCGATTGCCGGCACGAGTAGCCTGACCGGCCCGGTCTTCGCGGAATACGATCCGATGACCGGCAACATTTTCATTGTTGCCTCGGGCAATGACGCCAAAATTCTCGAATTCGACCCGGTGACCGGGCAGTTGAGCGCGCCCGTCAGCTTGGGCCGAAAGATCAGCGCCGGCAGCGCGGCGCTCAACACCCTGACCGACGATATAATCGTCTTTGCCCAAGAGGGCGTGTTCGCGGTTTCCGTGGCCAACCCCGGCGCGATTACGCGCCTGGATGACGTTCCGAACAGTTTCGATACCGCTTCCGGCGCCACTTTCGACGCGCAGCGCGGATTGGTGGTCTTGTGGGACGGTAGCAAGAACGTGCGTACTTTCGATCCCGTGACGCCCGGCTGGACCCTACAGACCCCGGTCAACGGCCCGGCCGCCGGCCCCGGCGGGGTGTTCTCCAAGTGGATCATGATCGATGAATTGGGGGTTCTCGCCGGGTATCAGAATCCGGCTGAGGGATTGTGGCTATACCGGCTGCCGACGCAAATCGGCAGCCCAACGCCCGCCGACTCGCCGCCGGTCGCCTTTGTGGCGCCGAACCAGATCTCGGTGCGGACCGGCCAGGTGGTGAACTTGAATGGCTCGGCCAGCTTCGATCCGGATGGCCAGGCGCTAAGCTATGCCTGGAGTTTCGTTTCCCCGACGTCGGGTGCGCCCAATCTGGCCACGCCGAACCAGGCAACCACGTCCTTCACGCCGACTCAGGACGGCAGTTACGTGGTGCGCCTGACGGTCAATGACGGATCGTTGAGCCACAGCGCGACCGCGACCGTGACCGCCTCCAACGGTACGCCGGTCGCGAATGCCGGGGCCAACCAGACGATTGTTATCGGCGGGTCAGTGACGGTAGACGCGAGCGGAAGCTCCGACCCGGACGGCGATACCCTAAGCTTCTCTTGGTCTTTCACCGCCGAACCAGCCGGCAGCTCTGCCACCCTATCGGGCGCGCAGTCCGTCTCCGCCTCCTTCGTCCCCGACCGGACCGGGACCTATCGCCTGTCGGTCGACGTCAGTGACGGCGGCAAAAATGACTCCGACAGCGTGAGCATTACGGTTTCGGCCGCGCCGCCGCCGAACCGGGCGCCGGTCGCGAACGCCGGGCCGGACCAAACTCTGATTGAGGGTCAAACGGCAACTTTGAACGGCCAGCAGAGCGCCGACCCGGACAATGACACTCTAACCTATGCTTGGACTTTGATCAGCGCCCCGGCGGGCAGCAGCGCCAACCTATCGAATGCCTCGGTGGCTCAGCCAACCCTGCCCCTGGATATCGCCGGCACTTATGTGGCCAGCCTGGTGGTGGATGACGGCGCCCTGAGCAGTGCCGCCGACGAGGTCACCATAACGGCCGATATCGACACGACCCCCGCGGGCGGCGATCCGGCGTTGGTGGCTCATTGGGAACTCAACGAGAACGGCGGCGGCACGGCCGGCAACAGCGCGGGTAATGGAAACGGTACCGTTGCTGGCGCCACCTGGGTCAACGGCGTTTCCGGATCCGGTTTGTCCTTCGACGGTAACGACCATGTCTTGGTCGACAATGCGTCGTCTTTGAGCGTAACCGGCAATGCGATAACCCTCGCCGCCTGGATCAATCCCAGCAACGGCGGCGAAGCTGGCAACGGCTCGCGGGTCATCTCGAAGCGCACGAATGCCGCGGGCTGCGACGTCTATTCCATGTTCACTTTGAACAATAAATTCCGCTTCCGCCTCGACTGTAGCGATTTGATCTCTTCGTCGTCGTTCACGCCGGATGGCTGGATTCATGTGGCGATGGTCTACAACGGCACCGACAAACGCATTTACGTCAACGGTGTACTGGACCAGAACCAGCAGGCGAAATCCGACAACATCGACGCTTCGGCCAGAGCGGTCCATCTGGGCGCGCGCGAGAGTGAAGGGCGCTTCTTTGTCGGCCAAATGGACGATGTCCGAATTTATGACCGCGCGCTGAGCGCGACGGAGGTCACGGACCTTTTCGAGGCTCCCGGGCTTCCGGCGTCACAGCTTGCGACCATCGATGCCGGCTCTGGCGGGACGCCCCCGCCGTCTCCCGACCCCACGCCGACAGTCAACGTTGCTTTGACGGCCTCGCCTTTGGTTGTCACGGCGGGCCAGTCCACGACGCTGTCCTGGTCATCGACGGATGTGACCTCGTGTAGCGCTTCCGGCGGCTGGAGCGGCGTCAAGGCCGTCAGCGGCAGCCAAACGGTGTCGCCGACACAGTTGACCATTTACTCGCTGACATGCACGGGCGCGAACGGTAGCGCTACAAGTGGTGTTACTGTGCCTGTGGGCAGCTCGACGAACATCGTCGATAACTTGTCACCTGGTCATTGGTATGTGGCGCCCAATTCGCGGTTGGAGTCTGTCGCCCCCTGTACGAACGGAAATTGCCCGTACTGGGGCAACGGCGGCCTCCAATCAGTTATGAATGCATGGAGCGGCGGCGCCTACGACACCACACGGGATCGCTTGATGGTCTGGGGTGGCGGCCATTGGGATTACGCGGGCAATGAAATCTACGCGTTCGATGTCAACACGCTGCAGTGGCAACTCCTGACCACGCCAAGCACATCGATATCGGTAGATACGGCCTACTATCCGGATGGTCAGCCTTCGTCTCGGCATACTTACGACGGCCTCGAGTATCTGCCGAGCGTGGACCGATTCTGTACGGTGGGTGGCGTAGGCTTGTACGGAACCGGTAACGGCGGCACGAACCAATTCGATTGCTACAACCTCCAGAACAATCGTTGGGAAAACTATGGCTCGGTTCCATCCGGAACACGGGGGACAAGCACCTTTTCGGAAGTCGACGGTCAGGGCAACCTGTGGGCGCGTGGCACCATCGCCAATGGCGGGCTGTCAAAGTACAATCCGCAGACAAATGCCTGGGTCAGGTATGCGCTCGACAACCCCTTAGATTTGTTCTACTCGGCTGCAATCGATACCGCGCAAAACAAGATGTATGCGATGGGCAATGGCAACCTTGTTATGTGGGATCTTAACAATCCGAACGCGCCACAGCAGTCAATCTCAACATCAGGCGCCACCGGGATTCAGGGCACCCAGTATCCCGGGATGGCCTATCATCCTCCGTCCGGGAAAATCGTTGCCTGGCACGGCGGCTCGTCTGTGTACTTGTTCGACCCGAACACTCGCGTGTGGACGAGGGAAACGCCGGCCGGGACGAATAACGTTACCCCGACGGCAGCCCCTGGTCAGGGCACCCATGGCCGGTTCCGCTACATTCCGTCAAAGGATGTCTTCATCGCGGTGAATGCGGTCGATGAAAACGTCTTTTTCTACAAGCTTAAATCCAGCACGGCGCCTGGGCCCACCCCTACGCCGGCACCCACGGCGACCCTGTCTGCGACACCCACTTCAATCACCGCGGGACAGTCTTCCGTTCTCGCCTGGTCGAGCGCGAATGCCAGTTCGTGTTCCGCGGTTGGCGGCTGGAGCAGTTCCAGCGCTACCGGCGGATCGCAGACAGTTACGCCGTCCCAGACCACCAATTACACTCTGACCTGCACCGGCAGCGGGGGATCGACCTCACAGACCGCGACCGTAACGGTAAGCGTGCCTCCGGGCCCTGGGTCGTTGCCTGTTGGCACCCTGGTGCACGATGGCCCCGCCACACCCGAGCAGCTCTCGCTTCTTCTGCCGGTTACCGGATCTCTACCTCAGACGGCAACCGCATCCGTTCGTTACAGGCAGACCGGCGTGCAGACGTGGACAACCGGCCATTCGCTGCATCGAGTTCGCCCGGGATTCTCAGGTTCACCGGCGGCAGGTTCGGTTACGGACGTCTTCGCCTGGCCGATCATCGATCTTGCGCAGGGTACGCAGTATGAAGTTGAGGTCACGGTAGTAAGCGGCTCAACCTCCGATACAAGAACCGGGACTTTCACGACACGCACCCTGCCGGCACCTGCAGGCGCCCCCAACAAGATCATTACCGCGGGGACTTCGAGCGCCGCGATTGAGGCGGCCTTCGACAACCTCAACCCCGGCGATGTCATCGAATTCGCGAACGGCACCTACAACGTCAATGGTGCCCAGATCAACCGAAGCGGAACGCCCGGAAACCCGATTTACATACGAGGCCAATCGAGAACGGGTGTGACGCTTGTCTCGAGTAGCCTTATTTTCCAGGTCGTGAATTCGTCCTACGTCGTAATAGAAAACATGACGCTGCAAGGGTCCGGAGTCGACTCCGGCATCAATGTGAGTTCTAGAGGCATTGAGTTCTTCGATGGGACGCCAAATCAAACTCAGATTACGGTGCGAAACGTCACCATGAACGGCGTGGATACGGCCATTGGAGCGTATAGGGAGATTTCCCAGTTCCTGGCTTACGATAACACGCTCAACGGCAACAACACTTGGACGGCTAATATGCTTGAAACCAATGCCACCTGGAGTGACGATGGCATTCGCATACCGGGTTTCGGCAACGCCGCGTTCAACAATACGCTAAACGGATTTGGCGATACCCTATCCTTTGCTTCGCACTCCGGCTCTGACACCTTGACGCAGACGATAGGCGTGCATTTCTATCGCAACGATGTACGGAACTCAGGCGATGATTTGATCGAAGCCGACCACGGGCATCGAAATATGACCGTCTACGACAACCGAAGCCATAACTCGATGACATTCCTCTCGCTCGATCCGCTTTACGGTGGACCGCTGCTTGTGGCCAGAAACATTGCCATTAACGTGGGCCGCAGTCCCTTCAAGTGGAACAGCACCAACACGGGCCAATTTGTCTACAACAACACGATTGTGCGCACGACCGGGCAAGATTGGGTCAATGGCAACTTCTCCGCAGAAGCGGGCTGGTATCAGGCAAATAATGGTGGGCAGCGCGCCTATGGGTATCGCAACAACATCCTGGTCTACCGGGGCGACGGGAACCAGACGATTAGGCTGGACAACTCTGGCCACAATGTCGTCGATTTCACCCATAACTCATGGTACCCGGACCTAATATTTCAATGGCCGGAAGGCAGGTATGGCGACCTCCTGGATGCGCTTGACCGCCTGCCAAGCTCGACCCCACTGTTCAGTGGAACGACCAAGCGGCATGACATGGACAACATCACCGTCGACAATCCCTGGACCACTGCGGTGACGCTTGGGCCCGATTATAGGACGGAGGTGATGGGCATCTACATTCCCGTCCTCTCCGCAGGTACGGCGCCGAAGAATTCGGGAGCAGTAATCCCGAATATTACGGACGGCTTCAGCGGATCTGCTCCGGATCGCGGTGCCCTTATCTCGGGGCAAACAACGCCTAGGTACGGTCAGAGATAGCGCGGGAAACTAGAGCAGCATCCGTTTAGCTGGATCGCTCTCAGAGGTCCAAGGGAATGGATGCTGCCTATCTAAATAAGAGATAGAGCAATTTTAGCCGAACGCATTGAACCCTATTGGTTCGATGCGTTCGGTCGTTTTCCTAAGTCCGTCGTGACGCGATCTGGACTTGGGTATCCCCTCAGGGTTTAGCAACGAGAGCTGCGCACCGAAGCGCCTGTCTTCGCGCAGGGGGATGCGGACTTCCATCATATTGCTTTGCTTGGGCGTGGCCGGTCGCCATGAAGACGCTGGCCACGTGCACGTCAACGGGGATCTTGCCCTCGATCTTGAGTCGCTGCAGCATTAGGCTAAACCAAAACCTCGGCCGGTGCGGGATGGCTGAGAAAGGCGGTCGGGCTGGCGGTCAGGCCATAGGCCCCGGACTGGAACACGACCACGAAGTCGCCGACCTCGGCCGGCGCGAGGTCCATCTTGCTGGCCAGAAGGTCGAGCGGCGTACACAGGCAGCCGACCACCGTCGCGGTTTCCCGCGCATCCTGTCCGATCCGGTTGCCCACGACGACGGGATAGTTGCGGCGCAGAACCTGGCCGAAATTGCCGGAGGCGGCCAATTGATGATGCAGGCCGCCGTCCGTGATCAGGAAGGTCTGGCCGCGCGAATCCTTGCGGTCGACGATCCGGCAAACATAGACCCCGGCCTCGCCGACGATGTAGCGGCCCAGTTCGACCATGATCCGCGCTTCGGGCAAGCCCTGGCGCGCGCGCGGCATATGTTCGGCCAGGCCCTGGCCGACCGCCGCCAGGTCGAGCGGCGCGTCGCTATCGAAGTAGGGGATCCCGAAACCGCCGCCGATGTTGAGTTTGCGTACCGGGCCCGGCGCGTGCGCCGCCAGCTCGATCGCCAGGTCTATGGTCTTCGACTGGGCGTCGGAGATTGCCCCGGCGTTGAGCCCTTGAGATCCCGAATAAATGTGGAAGCCTTGGAAGTCCAGGCCATGCCGACCGATCCAGCGCAGGGCTTCGGGGACCCGCTCGGCGTCGATCCCAAACTGCTTAGCGCCGCCGCCCATACGCATGCCGGACCCGCGCAGTTCGAAATCCGGATTGACCCGGACGGCGACCCGTGGCGCGAGGCTCATCTCGGCGCCGATCCGCGCGATACTTTCCAACTCGCGCTCCGACTCCGCGTTGATGGTGATGCCGGCCGCAATGGCCCGGGACAGCTCGTCCGGGGTCTTGCCGGGGCCGGCGAAGCTGATCCGCTCGGCTGGCATTGCACTGTCCAGCGCCGTCATCAACTCACCGGCCGAGGCCAGATCGAAACCGTCGACCAAACCGGCCAAATGCTGGACCACGGCGGGCATGGGATTGGCCTTGATCGCGTAGTTGACCTGCACGTCCGGCGGCAAATTGCTGCGCAGGGCTGCCATGCGTTCGGAAATTAGCTTCCGGTCGTAGGCGAAGAACGGCGTCTGGCCGATGCGCGCGGCCAGACGCGGCAAAGGCGTGCCGCCCGGCGCCAGGCACCCTTCGATCACCGGAAACCCGCGGTAGGTCTCGGCCTCTTGTTTGGCGCAATCGGTCATGAGGCCTTCTCCACTCGTTCCTCGCTCAATTCCAATGCCAAGGCCTTACGGTCGACCTTGCCGTTCGGGTTGCGCGGCAGGCTGGTGCGTTCGACCACGCGCTGCGGCATCATGTAGGCCGGCAGGTCGCGGCGGCACATCGCCAAAACGGCGTCGGCGTCGAAGGGCCCGCCCTTGGGCGCGGTCGCAACCAGCACGATGGCCTGGCCGAGTACCGGATGGGCCAGGCCGAGGGCGGTAATCTCGCCGACCAAACCGCTGGCGTGGAGAACTTCCTCCAATTCGGTCGGGCTCACCCGGTAGCCGGAGGTCTTGATCATGTCGTCGGCGCGGCCGACGAAATAGAGAAACCCGTCGTCGTCGGCACGCACCTGATCGCCCGACCAAACGGCGATCTCGGGCGTGCCGTCGTCGCGGGTCCGCCCCGGCACCGGACGGAACCGCTGGGCGGTGCGGTCCGGGTCGTTCCAATAGCCCATGGAGACCAATGGCCCGCAGTGAACCAGCTCGCCAACCTCATCGGGATTGCAGGGCGTGCCGTCGGCGCGTAGTACCAGGATTTCCGCGTTCGGAATGGCCTTACCCATGGAGCTTGGCCGGCGATCGACTTCAGCCGGATCGAGATAGGTCGAGCGGAAAGCCTCGGTCAGGCCGTACATGAGGAAGGGCCGGGCCTGGGCAAATATGGCGCGCAGCCGATCCAGGGTTGCGCGTGGCATGTGACCGCCGGTATTGGCGAAATAGCGCAGGCGCTGCGCCGCCTCGGCCGGCCAATCGAGTTGTGAGATCTGAATCCACAAAGGCGGTACGGCGGTCATGCCGGTGATGCCCTCGGCCGCGCAAATCTTCGGCACGTCCTTGGGAAAGAGGTAGTTCATCAGCACCACGCAGGCGCCGACATGGAATGCGGTCGTCAACTGGCTGAGCCCGGCATCGAAACTGAGCGGCAGGGCCGCCAGGATGCGATCGGTCTCGTCGTTGCCAAGATAGCTGCTGACGCTTTCCCCGCCCAGGCACAGGTTACTATGCGACAACATGACGCCCTTCGGCAGGCCGGTCGAGCCGGAGGTGTAGAGGATCGCGGCGAGATCGTCCGTTTGAGCCGCCAGACGCACCTTTGGGTCGGCGGGGGCCGCCGCGATCAAGTCGTCCCAGGGCAGGTGCTGTCCATCGGCGGGCTCTGTGGTATCGACCAGGACAACCCGGGTCAGGTCGGGACACTGCGCCAGGTCCTCGGCCAGGGCCTTCAAGCGCATGCGGGAGGTGACCAGAATTCGAACGTTGCAGTCGGCCAGGATGTAGGCGACCTGGCGCGGTTTCAGCAGGGGGTTGACCGGCACGAAGACGCCGCCCGCGGCGACCGCGCCAAAAAGGGCGGCGACGGTCTCGATACGTTTCTCAAGGTAGACGGCGATTCTTTCGCCCGGCTGGAGGCCGAGCCCTTGAAAGCCGCCGGCGACCCGCTCCACCATCGCGCCCAACTCGGCGTAGCTTAGCTCGGCGCTGTCGTAACGCAGGGCCGGGCGCTCGGCCCAGCGCGCGCCTGCGTCAAGCACCAGATTGGCGACGTGTCTTTTCATGTTTCCCCGCCGATGCGGCAGCGGCAGACGGGGCAGCATAGCCCAGTCGTCAGGTTTATTCCGTATAGTCCGCGGTCGCGCTTACTATTTCCAGGGTCCCGCAGTATAAATAAGTCCACCAGTTGTTTACCAATTCGATAATAGGATCAACCCCTTGAAATTTTATTGATTTGGTGGCAACTGACGGCGCGCACGGCCCCACGGTCGGGGCCGCGGGACCCACCCAATCTCGGACTAAGGCTCACGCACATGGCAACCCTCGATCAGGTTAGATCCCTTCTCGGCGATGTGTTGCAGCTTGGCGAGCGCAAGGCCGACTTGGAGCTCTCGACGCCGCTCCTCGGCAGCCTGCCCGAGCTCGATTCCATGGCGGTTGCAACCGTCATTGCCGGCGTCGAAGAGCGCTTTGGCATCTTCATCGAGGATGACGAGATCGACGCCGAGGTCTTCCGCACGGTGGGAACCCTGACGGATTTCGTGGACCAAAAGCTGGCCGAATGACCGCGCCGGCGCCGGAGCCCAGGGACCGAACCGGGCCCCCGGAACCCATTTTCTTGGACGGCCGGGCCGGGCCGCTCTTCGCCATCTACCACGCCCCGGCGCCCACCTTGGCCAGGGCCGGCCGGTCGGCGGTCCTCTACCTTCCGCCCTTCGCCGAGGAAATGAACCGGGCGCGGCGCATGGCGGCGCTGCTGGGGCGCCGGCTGGCCCAATCCGGGGTCGGGTGCCTGGTGCTCGATCCCTTCGGCACCGGCGATAGCGCGGGCGACGTCGCCGAGGCCCGCTGGGACCTCTGGCGTGACGACGCCGACGTGGCCCTGGGTTGGCTCCGGGCGCGCGGCCATGGTGAGATTACGGTTCTGGGCCTCCGCCTGGGGGCCTGTCTCGCCCTTCAGGTGGCGGGCTTGCCCGAATCCGGGGTCAAGCAGACGATCCTCTGGAACCCCGTGCTGCGCGGCGAGATGTTCCTGACCCAATTCCTGCGTATCCGCACCGCCGCCGGGATTTCAGGCGGCGCCGGCGGCGAAACGACTAAGGACCTGCGCGCCCGCCTGCGCGGCGGGGAAACCCTGGAAATCGCCGGGTATGACCTGGCGCCGGCCCTGGCCGAGGCCATGAGCGCGCTCGACCTGGTGACGCTGGGTGAAGCTTGCCCGGCCTCGATCCGCTGGTTCGAGCTTGGCGGCACGGAACCGGCCTCCCTGCCGCCGGCCGCCGCCAAGGCCGCCGAGCGCCTAAGCGAATCGGGCGCTGACCTGACCGTAACCTGCCTTCCGGGAGAGCCCTTCTGGTCGATCGAGGAGACCGTGGTGGTGCCGGACCTTCTGGCGGCGACCGCAGCCCTGTGGCGCCCATGACCGGAAGTATGACGGCGGTCGAGAAGCCTCTGGTCCTGCGGTGCGCAGGGGCGGCTCTGGTCGGCATCCTGCACAAGCCGGAGCGGCCCAGCCACCGCGGCGTCGTGGTCGTAACCGGCGCGCCGCAATATCGGGCCGGGAGCCACCGGCAATTCGTGCTCTTGGCGCGCGCCCTCGCGGCCGCCGGTTTTCCGGTTCTGCGCTTCGACTATCGTGGAATGGGGGATAGCGGCGGGGATTTCGTTGGCTTCGAAGGTGTCGAAAAAGACATCGAATGCGCGGTCGATCGTCTATTCGCGGAGGTCGAGGGGCTGTCGGACGTGGTCCTCTGGGGGCTCTGCGACGGGGCCTCGGCGGCCGCCTTTTATGCCAGGAGCGACCCGCGAATCGGCGGCCTGGTCCTGCTCAACCCCTGGGTCCGCACCGGCCAGACCGCTGCCCGGGCCCGCTTGAGCGGCTACTATCTTCAACGCCTGCTATCCGGGGCCTTCTGGGCCAAGGTCCTGGGTGGAAAGCTGGATATTATGGGCTCCCTGCGCGGCTTGACCGATTCGGCCGCCAGCCTGGTATCCAGCGGCGACCCAACGGCGGTGCCCGAGGCCACATCGGCCCCGGTCTACAGCCCGGCCCGGGCTGGCGCTGCCGACTTGCCCGACCGCTTGGGCACGGCTCTACGCCGCTTCGAAAAGCCAACCTTGGTAATCCTGAGCGGTGCCGACCAAACCGCGCAAGAGTTCCGCCAGTCCGTGGCTAAAGCCTCACCCATGGAGCCCTGGCGCCGCCGATCCGAGGTCACGGTCAAGACCTTGGAGGGGGCCAATCACACCTATGCCACTCGGGCCTGGCGTGAACAGGTTCACAGATGGTGTATCGCGTGGCTGGAGACGCTCCGACTTGAGCCGGCGAAGCCCTGACTTATCGACGAAATCTTCAGGATTTTCGGTCATTATGATAAGAGGTGCTTATCGGCTCAAAGGACAACTGGTCCCAAACCTAAATAGTGGATCTTGTTGGCTGGCGGATCGCAAGCTGATGCCTTCGGTATACGTGAGATCTAGACCCGAGCTTGACACCAAGTTTCTTCTGGAAACTATTTCACATTTTGTCCGAGCGCTCTCCATGATGAGCACCGACAGGATTTTAGCATGCGGCGGAACGATCCGATGCTGAAAGACCCAGTGACCTCGAAAGAGGCGACGGCAAAACCGGCGAGGACACAGTTGAAGCGGCAACGCATGGCGCGCTCCCTCACGGTTGCGGGCGACGGACCAAACGTGCCGACGCCATCGCGATGGATCCCGAGCGCTAGCTTTCCGGTCTACCCGATTCTCTCCTCGCAGAGCTTGCGCCATAGCCCGGCTATGCCATCTCCTAACGTGCTTGACACCGGCCCCGCCATCTTTGTCCAGATGGCACGGTACGCTATCGCGCTTGCGCTGCGAGCCATGGGAACGCAGCCCGGCGATCGTGTTTTGGTCCCAGCCTACCATTGCAGCGCCATGGTCACGCCCGTACTGCATCTCTCCGCCACGCCGATCTTTTACCGCATACGGCGCGATCTGAAGGTCGACCTGAGTGATTTGCTAACTAAGATCGACAGCGGCGTACGAGCCGTTATCGCGCCGCATTATTTTGGCTTTCATCAAGACTTAGCGGAGTTGCGCGAGGTTTGTGACCGAAATCGAATTGGCCTTCTCGAAGACTGTGCCCACGCCTATTATGGTGAGGTCGAGGGCCGGCCAATTGGCTCCTATGGTGATTGCACCGTGGCCAGCTTGTGGAAGTTCTTTCCAGTACCTGCGGGCGGTTGTCTAATTTCGTCGAAGTATCCGCTCGATGAGATTACCTTGCGTCGACCCGGAATCATAAACGATATCAAGGGTTTCCTGAAGACTGTAGATCATGCTAATACCTATGGACGCTTGATCTTCATGACACCGATCTCGCAGGGTGTAGAACTGCTTGCCAAGATGCGACGCGCATCGCGGGGCGTTGGCGCCGCTGGCGCCCCCGACCTTAGCGCCCAAAGCACGCCAGCTGGCGACAGCCCATCAGTAATTGACTCCGAATTCGATTGCGATGCCGCGGATCTTTCCAGCGGAACCTTCTGCCGTGCGCTCCACAAAATCACGGCACGCCACGGAAGTCGGATCGCCAATAGAAGGCGCCACAATTACGCTTTGCTCGACCGCCTACTCGAAAAAGTACCCGGATGCCGCCCGCTGTTTGAAAGCTTGCCGGACGGGGTCGTCCCTTTCATGTTTCCACTTTGGATCGATGATTTGCCAGAGGCGTTCCCACGCCTGGAAGATGCTGCCGTACCGACACAACGATTCGGCCAATTTTTGTGGCCGGGCATCGATCAAACCGTGTGCCCGGTCAGCGCCTCGTTGTCACACTATTCGGTGCAGCTGCCATGTCATCAGAATCTTGACGACGCTGATATTGAGCAGATCGTCTCTACGGTCGAGCATGCTCTCAAGATCTCGCGTTCATAAACACATTTTTACAATGCGGAGTCGATATGCGTGCTGAAGTGTTTGATAATATTGATGCTCTACCGGAGTCCTATCGACGCATGCTCGCGGCGGTTGGGGAAAAGACCCTCTTCCATGGCTTGGACTGGTACACAACTCTGCTAGCAAATACGTCTGATCCAGGCGATCAGGTTCGTATTTATGGGGTCATGTCCGACAGGGAGACAGAAGACGCATTGGCACTTTTCGTGGGGCGCGTACGCGGACCCAAGAAATCCGCGTTCGCCGGTACTTCGCTTGAGGAGTTCTCCAATTTCTTTTCGCTGGAAGCGGGCCCCATATTTTCTCCCTTGGTGGAACAAGAAGAGGATATTGAGCAGGTCTTGAACTGTCTGATGGGCGCGATTTGCGAAGAGACACCGCGCTATGACATGATTCGTATTGGACCACTAAACAACCCGTCCGTTTATTACGACAATTTGGTCAAATGCCTGCAGCGTCGCCGCATGGACGTGGCTCCGTTTTTTCAGCACAAGAATTGGCATCAGGACCTCATCGATTGCAGCTTCGAAGATTACATTCGGAGCCTGGGAAAAAGCGCCAAGGAGGCAGTTCGCAAGAGTCGTAAATTGGACCGCGAGCACGATGTCGAATGGGTCATTACCGACAGCACGGACGGCCTGGAACGCGCCTTGGAGACGTATCAGAAAATCTATGCGGAAAGCTGGAAAGAACCGGAGATTTATCCGCAGTTCATTCCAGAGCTCATTCGGAGTTGTGCACGAGACCGCAGCCTTCGCTTGGGCAATCTCTATGTAGACGGTGAACCGACAGCGACCCAACTCGTGATCATGTCGGGAAAGAATGCTGTGATGTTCAAGACTGCCTATGTGCCCGGCCATAGCTCGTACTCAAGCGGTACAGTGGTAATGGTCCGCATGATGAGGCACATTATTTCCGTTGATCAGGCACAGCGGATCGATTTTGGCGCCGGTGACGAGCCCTATAAATCCCAGTGGTCGCTGCAGTGCCGGGAAAGATGGGGCCTGATGGCCTATAACCGCGCAACCGCCCGCGGGTCCTTGGCAAGCCTGGCTATGCGGACGCGAAAGTTTGCGGCACCGCTGCAGAGAAAGTGGCGCGGGAAATGATCGGCTCGCGTTGGCGGCGTGAACGGCGTCTTGGTCCTCTTTCGAGAGTTCGCTAACGTCTGACAGTTCATGCGCGCCAACTGACTATCCGACAGGGGGGGCAAATCAGACGGCTAGATCGTCGCCCTCTGCCGCGAGGCATGGAACAAAATCACCCATCAGCCTTGGGAAATCATGTCCATTGGACACCGAAAAGGGCACATGGGTTCCGATTAATGCAAGTCGGTATTAGTCTATTGGAAATATACTACGGCTAATATAGCTTAGGTTTTTGGTCCGGAAGCAAGAAAATGGCAAACAATTGCCCCAGAATTAGTATCGGCATGCCAGTCTATAACGGTGCCGAATGGCTTGCGCCCTCTATTGAGTCGATCCTCGACCAGACGTTCAAAGACTTTGAGTTGATAATATCGGACAATGGTTCTTCCGATGACACTGGCGATATCTGCGAGAAGTTTGCGGCGGCCGACGAAAGGATTCGATATATCCGTCAACCGGTAAACATTGGCGCTTCTGGCAATTATAGTTTCGTTTTTCGTGTTGCATCAGCACCGTATTTCAAATGGGCATCTTCCAACGATATATGTCACGCGACCTTTCTTGAGTTATGCATCGCAGAACTCGATTCACGGCCGGATCTCGCAGTATGTTTTCCACGCACACGTTTGTTCGCTGAACATCCCAGCGACGGACAAGATTATTTCGACGATTTGATTCTGCTTGACGATAGTCCGTGCAAAAGATTTCAGAAATTTCTTAATAATATTCAGCTTAACAACGTAATGAATGGGGTCATAAGGAGCGAAGCCCTGAAAAAAACGTCGCTCGTAAAACCCTATCATTCTTCGGATGTCGTTTTGATGGCTGAGGTCAGCCTCCATGGCAAATTTGCGGAAGTTCCTGAGGCGCTATATCTCCGCCGCATGGACGAAAAAACGTCAACAAGTCTTATGTCGGACGAAAAGGTCAGAGAGCACTATGATCCGCAAAGAAAATCGTCAATGCGGTTTCAGAATTGGCACATACAAATGGGATATATCGCCGCTGCACTCAGGGCTCCGTTGAACCTTCGAGAGCGACTATGCGTCTTATCGTTAGTGCTGAGAGGGCTAAGGTGGAGCAGAGTGAAGCTTGCCGCCGACATTCGGGAAGCGTTATAAAAGTTGGGTTCTCGCGCACCGTAAGATAGTTCCCGTAACCGACCGTTCGGTCTCGCGGCGCTTGGTCGCGCTGACCCGTAAGAAGCTGAAGGCCTCGCCCTATTTTAACAAAGATCCAGACATCGCCTCGAGCAAGTCCTCATGAGTCTTCGGTTCCAGGATCTGGTATAAGAACCCGTCCGCAGGGAAACCCTAGTGGCGACATTTATATAGTATTAACAGTTTTACCTAATATTGTTCACGTCAAATTCGCCTTGTCGGCGTTATAAGAACTCGCTAGATTATTACTGTAGGTCCGGTTTGTTCTCTTTGTCTACAGAGCGCTGATAGCAGGCTTTTCCTATTCGAACGAAGGCGTTTGGACAGTCGATTTTCTCTTGTTTTGCAGGACGGGCATGGTGTGGCGGGCACCTTGGTGCCTCGCGCCATCGTGCGCCGCCAAGAACTTTATCGCCTGTCTGACCGGCTGCGGCGGGTTACAGTGATTCGCCCGTAGCCCCAAGCAAACGATCAAGTCGATGAGAGTGAAAAAATACGGTGCCGGACAAAGTGTTCCAGGGTCTCAGGTTTAACCGACAGTATGTTCTGGGCCCGCAATTTTGCGAAAAATTCCAGGGCTGGAAGCGAGTTTCCGCGCCGGGCAATCTATGCGTTACGCACCATCCGAATCTACGCGTTGAAACATGCGAAGGACCTCACGCCCGGATCATGTGCTTGGGCGATGTGTACGACCCCTTTAACACCACGGATAGAAATTCCGACATAATTCAGAAAATTGCGAATAGTGCGCATGACTTCGATAGCTTTGAATCACGAATTTATCATGTCTCCGGAAGATGGCTGATATTAGTCAGCATAGGCGACGAGACACGGCTGTATCCTGACGCGTCCGGCTTGAGGCCGGCGTTTTATTCGAAACTGGCCGGGGATCTGTGGGTTGGATCGCAACCGGGCCTGCTTAGTGAATTTCTCGATTTGCGCCCTAACCACGATCTGGTGGCGCGCTTTCTGCCACATCCGCATAGCACGTCTTGGCCCGGTTCAGTAACACCATACGAGGATGTCGCACAGCTTTGGCCCAATCATTTCCTTGACCTCAACACCGGTGTGCCCACTCGGTTCTGGCCGATGGCCCCAATAGAGACCTTGGATATCGAGACGTGCGCGGCAACGAATGTGGAATATCTTTCAAACATAATGTGCGCAGTGGCCGAGCGCGGTCCGCTCTATCTGTGGCTGACTGGCGGCTATGACAGCAGGGTCCTGTTCGCCGCCTCGAAAAAGCTGCATGGCCAGATGAATTTCTGCGTATTCGACTATCTGAAGAGCGCCTCGTATGACACCTCAATCGCTCGGAAATTGGCCAAGAAATCGGGCCGGCCTATTCAAGTTGTTCGCCCCAAATCGACGCCAAAGGAGTTCTGGCAGCTGCTGGAGACGAATTCGGGTGGCATGGCTATCGATCCGGGCAACTTTACGAAGATTGCCTTTGTGGACTATCCGGCCGACTCATTCCATATCACCGGAACCGCGGGCGAGGTAGGGCGTTGCTTTTATTACAAGAATGGCGTTAGGCCAGCAGCGCTCGACAGCAAAACGCTATGTCGATTGGCCTATTACGACGGGAACCCAGTTGCAGAGCAGGTCTTTGCCGCATGGCTCAAAGAAATAGAGGAGTCTGTCCCTCCAAGTTTTGGCATTGATCCGCTCGATCTATTTTATTGGGAACACCGATTAGGTGCCTGGCTGGGCGTTCAATGTCTAGCTAATGACACCTTTCTTGATAGTATTGTACCGTTCAATTGCCGAGCCATATTTGAAAGTATGCTGGGAGTCGGTGTCGAATACCGGAAAGAGCCTTATCTCTTATTCCGAAAGATGTGCGAAATCGGCTATCCGGAAGTGTTGGATGAACCCTTTAACTGGACTCGGCGATGGCAACTTGAGCAGCAATTTCTGTCGATGTTCCCCTGGCGCTTGCGAAATTGGGTAATTGGCCTTCGGAGCTCCTACTTGGGTATGAATTACCATTGAATATTCAACGCCCCCCATCATCTACGGCGCGCGCGAGGTGTTTGGCACGCACACGATCGGCCGGTCACACGGCCGGTCACACGGCCGGTTCGAGGACCAGCGAATTAGAGCTGAAAGGACGGTTCGCTTAGGAGGCCGGCGGGTCCTCACGCCTAACCGTCGCGCGGTTCCGCAACCGCCGGCTCAGCGACAGCTCCTAGACTCAGAATTCTCAAGCAGCTAAGCATTCACGCAGTTCCGGCACTTTCAAGCCTTGTTCGGATAAATCGCATAGATTTGGGAAGTACTTGCAAAGCCTGGGAAATCAGCTCGCAAAGGGCGCCGTCTGGATGATCCTGCTCAAATTCTCTGAGCGTGGTCTTGGACTTATTAGCACCCTAATACTGGTTCGTTTGTTGGCCCCCGCTGATTTCGGCCTTGTCGCCATGGCGACGGCAGTTGTCGCGGGGCTCGAACTGATCAACGCCTTCGGTTTCGAAATCGTACTGGTTCAAAAGAGAAACGTCCAAGACGTGCACTACAATACTGCGTGGACGTTCAGACTTTTGTTCGCCACCCTCGCTGCTGTCATGCTTGTCTCTCTCTCTATACCCGCAGCAAGTTTCTATGAAGAGCCGCGCCTTGTAACGATAATTCTTGTACTTGCTCTCGGGACATTCGTTGGAGGTTTCGCCAATATCGGCACAGTCCAATTCCAGAAGGAGTTAAATTTCCCCAAGGAATTTATCCTGAGGTTGACCGTCAAACTCGTCAGTTTTTCTATTGCGGTTCCTCTCGCTTTTTATCTCCGCAGTTACTGGGCTCTATTGGGCGGAATGGTGTCCATGCGCGTCGCACTCGTGGTAATGAGCTACGTGATGCATAGTTACCGGCCACGTTTCTCTATTGAAGCGTGGCGCGAATTATTCAGCTTTTCCATCTGGCTATTTATTGGCAACCTCCTGTTCTTTCTACGCTTGAGATCGGCAGACTTTATTATTGGTAAGATGACGGGTTCCACACAACTTGGTTTGTATTCCGTATCCTACGAGCTAGCGGATCTGCCAACGACCGAATTTGTCATGCCCGTCAATCGCGCCGCGTTCCCCGCTTACTCAAAGGTCGCGAATGACCAGCCGCAACTGCGCAAGCACTATCTGGACGTGAACGGACTGGTCGCGTTGTTCGCATTCCCAGCCGGACTAGGATTTGGCGCAATAGCCGAATTGATGGTTCCAGTATTACTCGGCGAAAAATGGCTGGAAACAGTGGAATTGATAAAGGTTCTTGTGCTGAACGGCACGCTCATTGCCATTCAAGTAAATATTTCGTCGATCTATCTTGCGCTCGGTCGCCCTAACTTGTCCGTATTGGTGTCGGGAGTTTACGTCGCGTTATCACTACCTATGCTAATCTATTTCACCAATATCCACGGTGCGATAGGTGCGGCATGGGTGTACTTAGCGACCTCTCTCATCGTTGCGCCTTTAAATTACTTTCTCTTGTTGCGGCTGCTTCGTTTGAAGCTGGGCACGTTCCTTGCCAGCATGTGGCGGCCGCTCGCGTCATCGGCCGTGATGTATTACTTGGTCACCTCGTTCGTCGACTATTTCGGTACGAGCGACAATCTGGCCGTGAATCTATGGGGTCTAATCGTGGGCGTGGTAATCGGCGTCTCAATCTTCTCGGTGACAGATGCCTTGTTGTGGTGGATTTGTGGCCGCCCCGATGGCGCCGAACAAAGAGTTCTCACTGTACTCGAATCACGTATCGCAAACCTGTCGCGCAGAGTGAAAATGCTGCGGGCAGGGAAGCAACCGAAATGAATGCGCGCGGCCGTGCGCCACGGCGTTCGTGCTTTCTGGCTACGTTACGTAAGAATCGTGTCAATACTTGAGTCCGTATTTGCGCGGAAGTACTGGAGATAGATTTGTGCGGAATTGTGGGTTTCTGGAATCTTGACGGTAAAACGGCCGAGGTTCCAACCGTTGAGAAGATGCTGGATACGATCATCCACAGAGGACCCGATGATCGCGGCACCTGGACCGCAGGCCCGGTCGCCTTAGGTCATCAACGGTTAAGCATCCTCGATCTGAGTCCACGCGGCCATCAGCCGTTTGTTACTGCGGATGGAAAAGGCATCCTGACGTACAATGGCGAGGTGTACAATTACCAGCAGCTTCGCAAAGAGCTGGAACGGGAAGGCGTTAGTTTTCGCAGTACGTCCGATACAGAGGTCGTGCTCTATGCCTTGCATCAATGGGGCCCGGCCAAGGCGATCCCATTACTCAACGGCATGTTCGGCTTCGCCTATGTTGATTTGCGCAACAATTCGATGGTGCTCGCCCGGGATCGGCTTGGCATAAAGCCAGTCTACGTCGCCGGCGATAACAGTTGTCTCGTGTTCGGATCGGAAATCAAGGCGTTACTTGCTCATCCGTGCGTCCCCTCCACGCCAAACATGCATGCACTCGTCATGCACGCATTGTTTCAGCGCATCGACAATGAATTGACACCGTTTGAAAAAGTCGAATCGGTCAAGCCGGGTTCCTATTGGATAGTTACTGAAAGTTCCGTCGACCGGATTGAATACTTCGATGCGGTCCGCGATCTCGAGATAGAAAGGCTTGTCCGCTCACACGCGGAACAACCGCAGCGATTTGTGGCCGATTTCGAGACGGCCTTTTCCGAGAGCGTGCGTCTGCATCTCGCCAGCGACGCGCCACTCGCAACGATGTGCAGCGGCGGCGTCGACTCCAGTCTGGTGACGTCTTATGTCCGGCAGTCCCGGGATGACGTAGTCGCGTACGTCGCGGATGTAAAAGGAGCGATCTCCGAAGGGCCGAAGGCAAAACGCGTTGGCGAACATCTGGGTGTGCAGATACGACAAGTCGATGTCGACGAGGAGCTCGCTCTACGGCTTTGGCCTCAAGCTACTTGGTTCGGTGACCAACCGAACACACATGGCAGCGACATGCCGATGCTTGCCGTGGCCCAAGCCTGCCGTAACGACGGCATCAAGGTTGTCCTGACCGGCGAAGGGTCTGACGAGCTATTCGGTGGTTATGACTGGCAAGCCCGTGTCTTTTCCATGTGGCGACACTGGAGGAGACATCCGTTCAGTAAGTTCGACATGAGCAATCGTTGGCATCGGGGCCTCGCCAGTCTAGTGCCGAAACGATTTTTCGTCGAGAAACCGGACAGCCTGTTCCCCGGGGCTTTCTGGCGCAACGATGAAAGCCTGCCGCAGTTCAAAATCGTCTTCCCTCTGGACCCGGGCAAACACCTCCGCGCAACGGAAATCTTTGAAAAGCTCGAAGGCGTAGGGCCGATCGAGGAACGCGCGTTCTTGGCACGTTGCGTCGACGATTTGTTCGGTCATTTGGAAAGTCTCCTCAAACGCAACGATCGCATGGGCATGGGTGCCTCTGTCGAGACCAGGGTACCGTTCATAGAAAACCGGGTGATCGATTTGGGTCTGCATACACCATTCCATGCGAAGTACCGAGACCGGCGGGGAAAATGGTTGGTCAAGGAAGCGGCACGGCAGTATCTGCCCGAGGACATTGTGTTCGCCAAGAAGGTTGGGTTTTCCGCGTCGTGGGACTACTTCTGTCACGGCCTTCCGCTCCTTAGAAACGGCATGGTCTCCGAGTTGTTTTGCTGGGGCACTCGGTTTACCGACCAACTTCTGGCCCTTTTGAGGAAAGACCCGGTGCTGATGTGGAATATTATCAGCATAGAACTTTGGGCACGGTTGTATCTGCGAGGTGAGTCGGCTGACGAGTTAGGCGAGAAACTGGTCTTCAACTTCCACAACAGCATCGATTCCTAACTTTTCCGCAGATCGAAGATTGTGGCCCGCTCCATATACCCGGCTCCAGATGTTGAGTTAGAGTGACCTTTTCGCCCCAATCAAGGTCATGAGGCAAGAGAGTCTGGGCGATCCCTTGCTCGCCGCTTCGCACGGGACCTCCGGGATCGTCAAGGCGATCGAGATCTGCTTTCCCAAGTCCATCCGCCAGCGCCGCCTGACACACGGCATGCGGAACCTTTCGGCCAAGGCGCCGAAGGATCCTGGCCCGAGTTCAAGGCCCGCGCCACGGCGGCTTATCAAGCGCCCAGACGCGCCATCGCACGAGACTTGGCAGAGGGCCTGGTCAGCGACCACGGGGCCGAGTTGCTCTCGGCGGAGGCCTGTTTTGCCGACGACTTCGAGCCTGCATCGCTCACCTAAGAACGCCGCTCAATCGTCGCCGCGCGATCCGCACGACAAACCTTGTCGAGTGCCTCTTTGTCGAGGTGATTTGCCAAATGTTCTCGACCAGATCCAACTCGGGCGATCGCGGTGGCCGGGGAAAGAGGGTGGTGTTTCTGGGGACTTACAGGCTATTCGAGCCATGCCGCGCGGCCCGGTCGAGGATGACGACGGCATGAGCCCTCGATTTAACGGCCCGGGAGATCTCTGCCGAACGAAGGGTCATTATATAAATTATATTGCTGCTTCTCAAAACCAATTTCGACGAAATTTTGGCTTATGTTGACTTGACAAAATATGTGGCGAGCTTTTACTTATTGGAGCGAAAGACTGGTGAATAGACGGCTTTTTTTAATGCTCGAGTACGACGACTTCTGCCCCAGTTTGCTGAGTCAATGGAACTCCGACGGCATGTTCCCAAATCTCAAGAGGTTTCTAGACCAGTCGCACGTCTTCATAACGTGGGCTTAATTGCAGGCGCAGGGGCCTAGATTTCGCCGGTGCAGCATGAGTGCGATATCAAACATCGCGTCTCACTGTGCGTTGAGTTCCAACCGTCGTGACGACATCAGATGGCGTCGCCGAATCTTGGCCAGAAACAAAAATGAGGTTACATGATATTTGGTCTGATGATAAAAATTCAATAATTATAAACGCTTGCGTACTTAATGTTGCGTAAATGTTGGATAGATCCCGGACTATGATCCGCGGCGGTGTATTGTGTTTTGCTTGGCTCGTCACGTTAATGGTCGGAAACAACCTAGCAGTTAAATGCGAAGCCTCCTTGTTCTCATAATTATCCTTGGGTCGCTGCCATTCATATTACTGAAGCCGCACGTCGGCATTCTGATGTGGTTCTGGGTTTCATTCATGAGTCCGCACAGGATCTCCTGGGGGGTCACGGATGCCCTCCCCCTTGCGCTGATTGTAGCGGCTGCCACTCTGGCCGGGATGCTAATTTCGCGTGAATCCAAACGCTTCCCCGTAACCCCCTTATCGGTCCTGTTAGTCGTCTATACCATTTGGATCTGCATCACTACGGTCTTTGCGGTAAATCCCGATGACGCCCACGATCTGCTGGACCGGGCGTTGAAGATCCTGGTGATGACTTTCGTTACCATGATGCTGATAAACACGCGCGAACGAATTCACATGCTCATTTGGGTGGCTGTGATTTCCATCGGCATTTATGGTGTCAACGGCGGGATCTTTACAATTTTGACAGGCGGCAACTATCGCGTCTGGGGACCGCCGGAAAGTTTCTTGGCAGACAACAATTCGTTGGCGCTGGCCCTGGCGATGGTCCTGCCGTTCATGCGATATCTGCAACTCAATTCCTCCTACAAGATGGTGCGTTGGGGCATTACCGGTGCGATGGTGTGCACATTGCTTGCAATCCTGGGAACCTATTCGAGGGGTGGACTCTTGGGACTTTGCGCCACCATAGCGGCCCTCACATGGAAATCGCGTCGTAGGTTCGTGATTTTGTTGGCGGCCATGCCGGTGGTCGTGGTGGCGCTCATGCTCGCCCCGCAACACTGGTGGGACCGAATGCAGTCAATTGGGACCTATGATGAAGACGAATCTGCCCAGGGGCGCCTTAACGCCTGGGGTTTAGGTCTGAAAATTGCCCAAGATAGGCCGATAGTCGGTGGTGGATTCGGAGTTTACTGGTCGAACGATGTTTGGGAGAAGTACGAGCCGAATTTGAATGCCGACTTTTACGGAAAAGCCGCCCACAGCATCTACTTCGATTCCCTGGGTGAACATGGTCCCGTGGGCCTGTTCTTGTTCGTTGCAATCGGCTTGGTAGGCTTTCTAACAGGGACGTGGATTATCAAGCATACGCGTGACCGGCCAGATCTGATTTGGGCACGTGACCTGGCCGCGATGACGCAGGTCTCGTTCGTTGCTTATGCCGCCGCCGGTACGTTTCTCAGCCTCGCCATGTTCGATTTCTATTACTTTGGATTAGCGATTCTGGTTGTGACCAAGCAGGTCGTTGTACAGTCACTCGAATACGAACACACCCAAGGATCGCCGAAACTCGCGCCGGTAACTGGGCCTGTCCGATGAAGGTTGAATACCTAATGCCGACTTGCGTTGATCAGAACTCATGTGCCCATTTTCGGTGTCCGATGGACATGATTTTCTAAGGCTGATCGATGAGATTGTTCCGCGCCTCGCAGCAGAGGGCGACTATTTAGTCGTCGGATTTGACCCCCCTGTTGGATAGCCAGTTGGCGCGTATGAACTGCCAGACGTTTTCGACCGGGTTCAATTCGGGTGCCCTTGGCGGCAAGGGCAGGAGCGTGATGTTGGACGGGACAGCGACCTCTATTTGTGGTGTGCCTCCAGCCTGATCTACGAGATTGCACAAGGCCCTTCAGGCGCCGCCGCACCACAGCATGGATCGCCGGAATTAGCCCATCTTCGACGACCCCCGAGAGAGTCCAGCGCTGAGCGTTGTTAAGCTTGGGCGACCTGCCCGGCGCCTTGAGGTCAAGCAGTCCGGGCGGCCCATCGGCGTTGTACCGCAACACCCAATCCCGTCTCACCTGCAGGCCAACTCCGCCGATCCGTGCCGTATCCGAACGACTGCCACCGTCATAAATCTCGGCCAGAGCCGGAAGCCGTAAGCGCCCTTAACAGCCTTGCGGCCGTCAGCCGCCCTTTGCACGACCCGTTGCCGTTCCTCTTCGGCCAAGGATGACAAGAAGACGAGTAAACCCCGCCCGCTTGGCGTCGCTAAATCCAGCACCGGCTCGTCTAGGACCTTTAAGGCCGCGCCACGATCGGCGATCCGGATCATGATCTTGAAACCATCCCACATGGAACGGGTCGCCCTGTCCCATTCAGCGACCACCAGGACGTCATCCGTCCCGAGGGCATCAATGTGGCCCGCTCAAGCTGCGGCCGGTCCCTGACAGCCTTCCCTGACGCTTTCTCGCGGTAAATCTTTTCGACGTCGGCAGCGCGGAAGGTAAGGCCCCTCAAATCAATTTTACTTGCAACGGGATTCGCTGTATGAAATACTTCATAATATGCTTAACTATTCAGAACCGATTCATCGAGTCTTCCACGCACTTGCCGATCCAACGCGACTAGCGATGTTTGAGCAATTGTGTGGGGGTCCGGCATCAGTGAGCGAATTGGCGAAGGAATTGCCGGTATCGCTTCCAGCAGTCATGCAACACCTCGCGGTGTTGGAAACGGATGGAATTATTCATTCAGAGAAAGTCGGGCGTGTCCGGACTTGCCGGATTGAACCTGCCGTTCTTCAGCAAACCAATGAATGGATCGCTGAACGGCGCGCCACGTGGGAGCGCACCTTAGATCGACTCGGCGACTTCCTGGCGGAAGGCAGTGATTGAACGAATGGGGAGAAATAAAGATGAGTAAACGCTCTGCCGAACACGCGATATTCAAGATCGAGCGAGTATATCCGGCACGTCCCGAACGGGTGTACCAAGCTTGGGCGATTCCCGAAATGAAGGCGCGATGGTACGGTCCAACCGACCAAAAGGGCGCGCTATCGCTCGACTACCGAGTTGGCGGCCGTGAACATTTCACAGGCCAAGCTCCGAACGGGCTGGTTTTTGCTTACCAAGCAATCTTCCATGAAATCGTACCCGATCACCGTATCGTCTTTAGCTACACAATGGACATCGAGAACGTAAGAATTTCAGTGTCTCAGGTAACCGTGGAGATGACGGCTTCAGGCGACGACAGCGCGCAATTGCTGCTCACGGAGCAAGGGGTATATCTCGATGGCGCCGACACTCCCGCCGACCGTGAACACGGTACGCGCGTGGCGCTGGAGGCACTAGCTACAGCACTCTCGGACTAGGTTGAAACAGCTCAAAGGGGCGTTTCCTCAACGCCCTGCACAGCGATGCAAACAGCCGGCAGGCCCGGCTTTTCCCGCCGCGCCAGCGTCGCTATGATGCAGCCGGAGGACACGATGACCTACCCGCCACTCGCCGAAGTACGCAAGACCCTCCGGGTCGACTGGTACCGTAGCCCCATCGAGGGCGCCAAGCTGCGAGAGCTTTCCAAGCGCAGCGACCTGCAAGGCTGGCTCCAAGCCGGCGGCCATCTGGCGCTGTTCGCCCTGACCGGAACCTTGGTCTACGTCTTCTGGGCCCAGCAGATCTGGCTCGGCTTTGCCCTCGCCCTGTTCGCCCATGGCACCGTCGGCAACTTCTTTGTCGGCGTGGCGCCCCATGAACTCGGCCACGGCACCGTTTTCCGCACCAAACGGCTGAACAAGTTTTTCATGTACCTGTTCAGCTTGTTGAGCTGGTGGGACCCCTTCGACTACGCCAGCAGCCATACCTACCATCATCGCTACACCCTGTATCGCGACGCCGATCGGGAGAATATCCTGCCCCTCAATCCGACCATCAGCCCAGCGGTACTGCTCCAGTTGTTCACCGTAAATCTGTTCACCCGCCGCGGCCGCAACTTCGGCAAGGGCGGCGGGCTGTTCTCGACCATTTGGGTGACGTGGCTCGGGGCACTCGGCAAAGTCGGACCTCCCGACGCTCTGGTCACCGAATGGATAATCGCCCTCCACACCGACCAGCCGGCCCAGCACCGCAAGTCCATCATGTGGTCGCGTATTCTCCTGCTCTTCCACGGCGCGGTCCTCGTCGTGTCCATCGCCACGGGTCAGTGGGTGATCCCGCTGATCATCACGTTTTTTCCGTTCATCGCTACTTGGGCCCACTTCCTCGTCGGCCTGCCCCAGCATTGCGGCCTGCGCGACGACGTGCCCGATTTCCGCAAGAACACTCGCTCGATGACCCTCAACCCCGTGTTGGGGTTCCTCTACTGGCGCATGAACTGGCACACCGAACACCACATGTACGCGGGCGTGCCCTGCTACAACCTCAAGAAACTCGCCCACGAAATCGCCGGCGACATGCCCGAACCTCGCACCCTCGCCGGCGCTTGGCGCGAGATGTGGCAAATCCACCGCCGCCAGCAAACCGAACCCGACTATCAGTTCGACACCCCCCTACCGCCAACCGTGAAAACCGACCACAAGGACACGGTGGATACCGCAGCGAGTTCCATCGGCGAACTTGCACCGGAGGGTTTGCGTTAACCGGCGGCCGCTAAACTTTTGGAACAGCGCAATGCATGTCTATAGCGAGCAGATTGCCTACCATTACGCAACCTACCGGCCGCCGCTGCACCAATTGATCTTGGACGAAGCCCTATCCAACCGGCAATTTACCACCGGTTTGGATATCGGTTGCGGTACCGGCTATTCGGCAATTGCTTTGCTAAGCCATTGCCAACAAGTCCAGGCCGTCGATAACAGCCAACCCATGCTGGACAGGGCGGTTCAGGATCCGTGCATTACCTATCACCTTGGCCGCGCGGAAGAGCTTCCAGTAGCAGATAGGTCCGTCGACGTAGTCACATTCGCCGGTGTCTTGTCATACCTGAATGCACCGACGGTTACCGCTGAACTCAAACGCGTTAGCCGGCCCAAATCACTCATCATCCCCTATGATTTCGAGATAATTTTCGATGATCTACAGCGATTGTTGACCCTACCGGACGCCAACCAAAACGATACCTACGACCATGCCTGCAATCTCTCTGATCAGCCTGGAGTTTCAACGCTGAAGCAGACATCGCGCCAGGTAGAATTGCCTGTTTCCGGACATCAGGCAGCCCACGCCCTGTTGTCGGACGAATCCCGCTACAACCTACTGGCTGAAAAGTACGACACGGCTAAACCGTTTGATCACATCGCCCGCGAACTCGAAGATGCCCGCTGGTCAGGCACACTCCATGCAAAAACCTATCTCTCGGTACACCAACTCAACATCTAGCCGCCCTAAATCGCCTGATTCAGCCGCGGCTTCCAGAACGGCCGGAACAGTTCGATCTTCGGACACCGATTCATTACCACGCGCATGCCCGCCGCCTCGGCCAGTTCCGCCGCCGCGTCGTTGCGCACGCCGATTTGCATCCACACTACCTTGGCACCAATGGCGATGGCTTCCTCGGTCACCTCGTACGCCGCCTCTGAGGAGCGGAACACCTCCACCATGTCGACCGGCCGGTCAATCGCCGACAAGGACTCATAGACCTTCAGCCCACGAATCTCGCCGCCGGCCTCTGTTGGATTGACCGGCACCATGTCGTAGCCGGTCTCGTGCAGCACCCGCAGCACCCCGTAACTGAACTTCGTCGGGTCCGCGCTCGCCCCCACCATGGCGATGGTCTTGACCTCTTTCAGAATCCCGGCCAGGTATTCCGCCGGATAGGGTTCATCGTGATTCATGCGGTCTTCCCACCATTCTTCGGCACCGGCTTCATCTCGTCCGCCCGCAGCGGGCTCTGAAACGGATTGCGGTACAGGGTGTCATGGCTCTCCACCCCGACGTTAAGCACGCAGTCGCTCTTCGGGTAGGCCACGCACAACAGCACATAGCCATGCGCCATTTGCCGCCCGTTGAGCGCGACCCCATCGCTCTGATCGACCTTCCCGTCCAACAGCTTCGCCGCGCACGAAATACAGCCGCCATACCGGCAGCCATACGGCAACGACACCCCGTGATCCTCCAGCGTCTCGAGCAACGGCACATCACCGCCGACTGTAAACGTCTGTCCGCCCTGATTGGCCAGCGTGATGTCGAAGGTCTCGCTCAAACCCAGATGTCCGACGTGCAATCGCCGCCTGGATAGCGCGTTTCGTGGCACCGCGCCGGCCCGTTCGGTTCCTTGCCGAAATCGACAAAGAAATCCGGGTTGATCGTCATGCCACCGTTCTCCGGGTCGCAGTCCACCATCATCATGCAGCCGCCGTTTTCGCGGATCTCCGGATAGAATTGATTATCCCAGGTCGAGAACAGCGACGTCGTCACATAAAGCCGCTTGCCGTCCAGCGACAACTGGATCATCTGCGGCCCACCGGTGATCTTGCGGCCGTTCACCGTCGGCGCCTTGCCCAGCAAACCGCCCATCCACACTTGCCCCGTCAGCTTCGGGTTTGACGGATCGGAGATATCGTATTGCCGCAGATCGCCGTGTAACCAGTTGGAAAAATACAAGAACCGGTCGTCCATCGACAGCAGGATGACGCTGATCAGCCCCGGCACCGGAATCGGCCAATCCGGATGCGGCTCGTTCTCCACGTCGATGACTTTCTCAACCACCCATTCATCATCCTTTTTGAACCAATGGATGATGTTCGACGACAGCGCCGCACCGACAAAGCCGTGGCTTGAATCCGGATCGTGGTGAAACCGCACTTCCAACGGCACCAGGCCGTCCTCCCCCAGGTAGACCGAGTTCTCGACGGTCTTCTTCTCAAAATCCCAGAAGTGCAGTTCCCGCCCGTACTTCAGGATTCCCACTTCCTCCAGGTCAAACCCCGGCATGAACGTATTAGGCGCCGCCCATTCGCTCGACACCATCACGTTGTGCCGCGGCTGATACCAGAAGTCATAGTTGAACTTCATACCGCCGAGATCGTTCTCCCACCGGCCGACGATCTCAAAATCCTCGTTGATATGCAGGAACCCGCCCGGCGCCTCGCCCCTGGCGTCACCCAGCATCGAAATGATGATATCCGACCCCAGGCAATGCACCGTGTGTGGCGCCGACAGGTTGGTCTTGGCCTTGATCTCCGACCCTTCGATCACCTTGTGCAACCGCGGATTCCGCGGATCGGTCACACAGTCGACAATATGCAGGTTGGAACTCCGCACCCCCGGCACGATCAGATAGCGCCGTTCCTTGGTCGCATCTCCATGGCACGACGAGCAGGCGTTCCACCCCATGTGATGCAGCTCGTCACCGATGCCCGGCATCTCCAGCCGGCTGATCACTTGGGAATAGGTCGGACTCTCGGGATCGCCGTCGATGGTCGCCAGATAGTCCGGCTTCTGAATGCCCGTGCCAATATACAGCGCCACCGTGTACAACAGCTTTTCCCGCGGCGCCTTCATCGCCTCCGCCGGTGACGCATATCCCGGCCCGCAACACGCTTTCCCCTCGTCGTCCGCCACGTCATATCTCCAGTTGGTGCCACCTCACAGTAAGCCAAAACCACCCGGCGCGGTATCACGTTGCCAGTGGCTCACTCTCAATAGTGGATGTGTCGAAAAATCGAAAATGTGTATTATCGAGGAACCACTTACCCTGAGGTCACCGTGTCGGCCGCCGCCATCTCCCTCACCCTCGACCCGAACCGCCCTCGGGCCGACCAGGTCTATCGCCACCTGCGCGAATTGATCCTCACCGGCGGCTTGGCGGCCGGCCAACGCCTGCCCGCGACCCGCACCGTCGCCCGCAGCCTCGGCCTCTCCCGCAACACCGTCCTCGCGGCCTACGACCGCCTTGCCGCCGATGGCTTTATTGACAATCGCAGAGGCGCCGGCGCCTTCGTGTCCGCCGACCTTCCCCAGACCAACGCCCAGCGCGCCGCTCCGCGCCCCGCCATTTCCCACCGCGCCAGGGCCGTGAGCGCAAGCAAAACCGGCCACCAGTGGATCGACGACCCCGCCCAGCGCATGCTGCCCTTCGCCGCCGGCATCCCCGATCTCAGTCAGTTCCCATTTGCCGTATGGGCACGCCTCCTCGCCCGCCACTGGCGCCGCCCGGACTTGGCCGAGGCGTACAGCCCCGACCCTGCCGGGCTGCCTGCCTTGCGTCACGCCATCGCCGGTTATCTGCAATCGTCCCGCGATCTCGACTGTACCCCGGACCAGATCATCGTCGTCTCCGGCGCCCAAGCCGCCATCGACCTGGTCGCCCGCCTGTTGCTGAACCCCGGCGACACCGCATGGATTGAGGATCCGGGCTACCCCGGCACTGCCAGCGCCTTGCTCGCCGCCGGCGCCAAGCCGGTCCCTGTTCCCGTCGACGGCGCCGGCCTCGATGTTGCCGCCGGCATCCGCACCGCGCCCACTGCCCGCCTCGCCTGCGTCACTCCGACCCACCAGTTCCCTCTCGGCATGACCATGTCTTTGCCCCGTCGCCTGGAACTGCTCGATTGGGCCAGCGGCGCCGGTGCCTTTGTCCTCGAGGACGATTACGACGGCGAGTACCGCTACACCGGCAAGCCGCTACAGCCTCTGTTCAATCTCGATCATGGCCGCGTCATCTACATCGGCTCCTTGAGCCGCGCCATGTTCCCTGGCCTGCGCGTTGGCTACTTGGTCGTTCCCGCGCCTCTCGTCGGGCCCGCCCTCGCCCTGCGCCGCCACATCGACGGCCATCCCGCCGTCACCGTCCAGCCCGCCCTTGCCGACTTCATCGCTGAGGGCCACTTCGCTGCTCACCTGCGCCGCACCAGAACCATTTATGCCGCCCGCCAAGACCACCTGCTCGACCTCGCCGGTACCCTTTGGCAGCCCCATCTCCAGCTAACCCGGCGCGACGGCGGTGTCCACGTGATCGGCCGACTGAACGCTCCGGCCACCGACCGGCAAATCGCCGGCACCGCCGCCCAGACAGGCGTCGTTTTGCGCCCCCTCAGCACCCTCCACCACGCCTCCCGCCATCGTCACGACGGCCTCATCCTCGGCTACGCCGGCCATCCCGAAGCCGCCCTTACCGACGCCGCCAACACCCTCGCCGAGGTACTGCGGCAACCGCTGTAGGGTGTCAGGGCTTCGCCCGGCGCGCCCGCCGCGTTAGGGTGGTCCACCAAGAGAGGGGGGACTCATGGCTCGGCCACGCCGCAGACGCCACGAGGGTGGACTGATGATCAAGCGCCAAGACCGCTGGCGCTGGCCGCGCCGTGTCCTGCTCGCTCTGCTGGCCATTGTCGTCATCGCCGTGGCGTCCGCCACCGTCGTCTTGCGCCGTTCCTTGCCTGACCATGAAGGCACCGTCGTCATGGCTGGCCTTGGGGCTGAGGTCACCGTCCTGCGTGATGCCAACGCCGTACCCCACATCTTTGCCGCCACCATGGCCGACGCCTACCGCGCCCTCGGCTACCTCCATGCCCAGGACCGGTTCTTCCAAATGGAGATGATGCGCCGCGCTGGCGCTGGCCGCTTGTCTGAGGCACTTGGCCAGGCCACCTTGTCCACCGACCGCTTCCTGCGCGCTCTCGGCATCTACGCCCTCGCCGAACAGTCCCTCGCCAACCTCGACCCCGAGTCCATAGCCGCCCTCGACGCCTATGCCGCCGGCGTCAACGCCTGGCTCGCAACCGACCCGGTGCTGCCGCCCGAGTTCCTCGTTCTGCGCGTCGACCCCGAACCCTGGCGCCCCGCCGATAGCCTGGTCTGGGGCCGCCTGATGGCCCTACAGCTTGCCGGCAACTTGCGCGACGAGATCCTCCGCGCCCGCCTCAGCATGCGCCTCGAACCCTCTGAAATAGATGACCTTTGGGCCGACGACCCACCCGGCAGCGCCGCCACCCTGCCCGACCTCGCCGGCCTCTACGGCACCCTCGGTCTCGACACCCTGGCCGCCGGCCTTCCCGATATTTTCGCCGCCGCCAGTGCGTCCAACGCCTGGGTCGTCAGCGGCGACCACACCGCGACCGGCGCGCCGTTACTCGCCAACGACCCCCACCTTGGCCTCGATGGCCCGGTCATGTGGTACCTGGCCCGCATCGTCACCCCCGACGCCACCATTGTCGGCGCCACCGTGCCCGGCGTCCCGGCCACCATCCTCGGTCACAATGGCGCCATCGCATGGGGGTTCACCACCACCGGCGCCGACACCCAGGACTTGTTCATCGAACGCCTCGACCCCGACGACCCCAGCCGCTACCTGACCCCGACAGGCAGCGAGCCATTCATGCAACGCCAGGAGACCATCGCCGTCCGCGGCCAGGACCCTGAGGTGATGACCGTCCGCGCCACTCGCCACGGTGTCGTCATGACCGGCATCTCCAGCCGCTACGATAACGTTGCCGAAGGTCTGCACGGCCAGGGCCACGTCGTCGCCCTCGCCTCCACCACCCTCGCCGCCGGCGACCGCACCGCCGACGCCCTGTTCCGCCTCAACCGTGCCCGCAACTGGCTCGACTTCCGCAACGCCACCGCCCTCGTTGGCACCCCGGTCCAGAACATCATGTACGCGGACATCACCGGCGCCATCGGCTTTGTCACCGCCGGCCGCATTCCCATGCGCATCGACGGCGATGGCACCGCCCCGGTGCCCGGCTGGACCGGCGACCACGACTGGCGCGGCTTCGTCCCGCCCGATCAAGCGCCTGCCGCCCGCAACCCGGCCGCCGGCCGCATCGTCAACGCCAACAACCGGATCGTCACCAACGACTTCCGCCCGTTCATCGCCCGCGACTGGGCCGTCAGCTTTCGCGCCGACCGCATCAACCAAAGCCTCGACGCCGCCCAGGCCGCCGCCGTGCCCCACGACACCGCCAGTTTCTCGGGCCTGCAACAGGATGCCGTCACCTTGGTTTGGCCTCTCACCCGGCCGTGGCTCGCCGCCGCCGCCGAACGCATCACCGCCGAACCAGCGAGCGATGCCCTGGCCCTGCTCCTCACCTGGGACGGAGTCATGGATCGCGCCCGCCCGGAACCGTTGATCTTTGCCGCTTGGCTACGTGCCCTGGGGCCACGCATCTATGCCGACGAACTCGGCGCCCTCGCGGCCAACTATGGCTCCCGCGCCCGCCCCCGGGTCGTCGCCGGCATCATCGCCGACACCCCGGCCTGGTGCGACAACATCGATCAACAGGGCACCCAGACCTGCGACGATCAGGTCGCCGCCGCCTTCACCGACGCCGTCTCCATCGTCAGCGCCGATCTCGGCGACGACCCGGCGTCCTGGCAATGGGGCGACCAGCACCGCACCCGCTTTGCCCATCCGATCTTCGGCCGCATCCCCTTGGTGCATCGTTTCACCGACATCGTGGTCCCCACCCACGGTGGCGATTTCACCGTCAACCGCGGCACCGCCCGTCCGGGCCGGGTGCCCTTCGAACACATCCACGGCGCCGGCCTGCGCGCCGTGTACGATCTCGGCGACCTCGGCAACTCCCGTTTCATGATCGCCACCGGCCAGTCCGGCCACCCCCTGTCACGCCATTACCGCGACCTCACCCAGACCTGGGCCGACGGCGGCACCATGACCCTGCGCGGCAGCCCGGCGGCGTTGACCCGCAACGCCGCCCGTGTTCTGACCCTGCGACCGGCCAACGCCGAAGCAGAGGGCACGCGATGACCATCACCATTGCCGACATACGCGCCGCGGCCGCCGGGTTCGGTGGCGAAATCGCCACCACTCCGAGTGTCGAGGTGCCCGCGATAACCGACCTCGCCGGCACCCGTGTCGTGCTGAAGCTAGAGAACCTTCAACACAGCGGCTCGTTCAAGGCCCGTGGTGCCCACAACAAGCTGCGCGGCGTCACGGCCGCCGGCGTCATCGCTTGCTCCGCCGGCAACCATGCCCAGGGCGTTGCCTATTTCGCCCAGCGCCTCGGCCGCGCCGCCACCATCGTCATGCCTCAGGGCACCGCCTTCACCAAGGTTCAACGGACCGAGGCCATGGGCGCCCGCGTCATCATCCACGGCGCCAACCTGAGCCAGGCCCAAAGCCACGCCCAGGAAATCGCCGCCGCCGAGCAGTTGGAATTTATTCACCCCTACGACGACCCGGCGATCATCGCTGGCCAGGGCACCGTCGGCCTCGAGTTCCTCGACCAGTGCCCCGATCTGGATATCCTCGTCGTCCCCATCGGCGGCGGTGGCTTGATTGCCGGCATCGCCATTGCCGCCAAGGCCCTCAACCCCGCCATCACCATCATCGGCGTCCAAGTCGCGGCCTACCCGTCCATGGCTGAGAAGGTCTTTCCCGACCGCACCCGTGCGGCCGGCCACCAAACATCGTCAACCCTCGCCGACGGCATCGCGGTCAAGACGCCTGGCGGCCTGACCGCCCCGGTCATCGCCGCCCACGTCGACCAAATCATCGTCGTCGATGAAACCGCCGTCGAAAACGCAGTCGACGCCCTAGCCACTTTGGGCAACATTGTTGCCGAGGGCGCCGGCGCGGTGCCCATCGCCGCGCTCCTCACCAAACCGCAAGTCTTCGCCGGCCGCTGCGTCGGCTGCGTCATCTCCGGCGGCAATATCGACCGCCGCATCCTCGCCTCGGTGCTGCTGCGCGGCCTCGCCCGCGCCGGCCGCATGGTCCGCCTGCGAGTACTCATCGAGGACCGCCCCGGCGCCCTCGCCCGCGTCACCGCCGAAATCGCCGCCACCGGCGCCGATGTCGTCGAGCTGTCTCATCAGCGCCTGTTCTATGACATCTCCGTGAAGCAAGCCGAGCTCGACGTCGTCCTCGAGACCCGCGATCCCGGCCACGGCGCCCGCATTATCGACCACCTCGCTAGCGCCGGCTTCTCCGCCGAACTCTTAAGCTACGGCACCGGCGGCCAATAACCCCTTGTTAACCCCAATCCGAGACTATCGGTGATCAATTAACCCTGGTGCGTCAGGACGATCGCCAATGTTCGTAATTATCGGTTGGGTGCTGGTTACCGCCTGCGTGCTGGGCGGCTATGTCGCCCTGGGCGGCAAGCTCAAGGTGCTCTACCAGCCCTTTGAGCTGGTCATCATCGGCGGCTCAGGCGTCGGTGCATTTATCACCGCCAACCCATTGCCCGTCCTGAAAAAATGCGGTGCCGGCGTCGGCGCGGCATTGAAGGGGCCGAAGAACAAGAAGGACGACTATCTCGAACTTCTGTCGATGATGTACGTCCTGTTCAAGCTCGCCAAGAGCAAGGGCAACCTGGCTCTCGAAACCCATGTCGAGAACCCCCACGAAAGCGAGCTGTTCGCCCAGTTCCCTAAGTTCAACGGCAACCATCACGCTGTCGAGTTTCTCTGCGACTACTTGCGCATGCTGACCATCGGCGTCGATGACGCCATGCAGCTCGAAAACCTCATGGATGCCGAGCTCGAGACTCACCACGCCGAGGACCATCAAGTCTCAGCGGCCGTCCAGACCCTTGCCGACAGTTTCCCGGCGCTCGGCATCGTCGCCGCCGTGCTCGGCATCATCAAAACCATGGGCTCGATCACCGAACCGCCCGAGGTCCTCGGCAAGCTCATCGGCGGTGCCTTGGTCGGCACCTTCCTCGGCATTCTGTTGTCATATGGCTTCTTTGCCCCCCTGGCCTCGGCCATCGGCGCGGCCCAGGGCGCCAACAGCAAGTACATGGAATGCATCAGGGCCGGCATTCTCGCCCACGTTAACGGCTCCGCACCCCAGGTATCCATCGAGTTCGCCCGCAAGGCCCTGCTGTCGGAAACCCGCCCGACCTTTGCCGAAGTTGAGGAGGCCATAGAGTCAGTCCCCGCCGCCACTTAACGGCACCGAGCCCCAGGATCTCACACCCCCATCATGGCCGACGAAAACAGACCGATAATAATCAAGAAGATCAAGAAGGGCGGCCATGGTCATCATGGCGGCGCCTGGAAGGTCGCCTACGCCGATTTCGTGACTGCCATGATGGCGTTCTTCTTGTTGCTGTGGCTGCTCAACGCCACCACCGACGAACAGAAACTCGGTATCTCCAACTTCTTCAGCCCCGACGCCGTGTCCGAAGGCAACAGCGGCTCCGGCGGTTTATTCGGCGGTACCACCCTCAATCTTGAGGGCGCGTTGACCTCATCCGGCGGTCCGTCCGAGGGCGCCGTCGTCGTTCCGCTGCCGACCACCCCTGCCGCCGCCGGCGATTCCGATGGCGAAGGCGCCTCCGGTGACGAGGAGCCCCTCGACGACCCGGCCCAAGCCTCCGTCCCTCCCGAAGAAGTCGACGAGCAGACTCTCGAGGAGTTGCTCGCCGAGCGCGAACAAGAGCAATTTGAACGCGCCGAGGAAGTCCTTCGCCAAGCCATCCAAAGCGTCCCCGAGCTCGCCGAATTACAGAACAGCTTGATCATCGAGCAAACCCCCGAGGGCATGCGCATTCAACTCGTCGATCAGGAACGCGTCTCCATGTTCGCCAGTGGCAGCTCCGAGCCCGCCGACAGCACCCGCCGCCTCGCCAAACTGGTCACCGAGGTCATCAAGCAACTCCCCAACCGCCTGTCCATCAGCGGCCATACCGACGCTGTGCCGTACAGCTCGGCCAACGGTTACACCAACTGGGAGCTAAGCGCCGAGCGCGCCAACGCCGCCCGTCGCCTGCTCATCGAGTCCGGGTTGTCGCCCGACCGCCTGGCCCTCGTCCAGGGCCTCGCCGATACCGACCCGTTGTTGCCTGACGACCCCAACTCCGCCCGCAACCGGCGTATCAGTTTCGTCCTGCTGCGCGAGAACTCCGGCGAACAGATCGACCTGCCGCCAGGCGTCGAGCTTCAAGAATCCGTCGGTGGCGCCGGCGGCAGCACCGCGCCCGACGCCATCCCGTTCGAGCAACCAGGGCCCCTGCCCGACGACTTCGTCACCGACGGCATTCGCTAGCCCCTATGACCGGTCCTCTCATGTCGGTATCGCCGATCGACCACGCATTAGGTCAGATGTCAGGTCAGTCCGGCCATGATATAGTCGGCCCCGTGACCAGCCAATTTCCCCATGCCCCGCATCTATTCTTCCGCACCGGCCCCATGCCGTGCCCCTATGTGGACGGCCGCGTGGAGCGCAATCTGTTCGCCCAACTGCGCGGTCCGGGCGCCCAGGAACTGCATGGCGACCTCGCCCTGGCCGGCTTCCGCCGCAGCCACCACATCGTCTATCGGCCGGCCTGTCCGGGCTGTTCGGGTTGCATACCCGTTCGCATCGTCGCGCCGCTGTTCCGCCCTGGCCGTTCATTGCGCCGGGTCATCCGCGCCAATGCCGATTTGGCTTCGGTGACCCTGCCGCCGCGCGCCGATGCCGAACAGTTCGCCTTGTTCTCCCGCTATCAGCAGTCGCGCCACATCGGCGGCGAGATGGCCGCCATGACCTTCACCGACTACCGCGCCATGGTCGAGGACACCCACGTCGAGACCAGCCTGCTCGAATACCGCGATACCACCGGCACGTTGGTCGCCGCGATGATCGTCGATCACCTGCCCAGTGGCTTGTCCGCCGTTTACAGCTTCTTCGATCCGGCAGTTCAGGAACGCAGTCTTGGCACCTACATGATCATCGACCTGGTGCAGCGCGCCGCCAGCGCCGGACTCGATCATGTCTACCTCGGCTATTGGATCGATCAGTGCGCCAAAATGGCCTACAAGGCGCGCTTCCAGCCCGTCGAAGCCTTGGGCCGCGATGGTTGGAAACCCCTTTCCCTCGACGCCCCGCCCGAGGCCGGATCTTGAACCGCCGCCGTTTCATCCTCGGCGCGGCAGCCATGGGGGTCGCCGCGCCGGCCATCGTTCCAAGCGTCGCCAAGGCCGCGCCCACCCGGCTGACCTTGATCTCCGTCTGGCCGCGCGATTTACCCGGCCTCGGCGACGGCGCCCAACGCTTCGCCGATCGCCTCAACGCCGCCGCCGACGGCAGCCTTGAAGTCATTGTCGTCGGCCCCGGCGAGATCGCGCCGCCGTTCGAGAGCTTCGATGTCGTCGCCAACGGTGAAGCCGACATGTACTACGGCACCGAACTGTTTTGGCACGGCAAGTCACCTGCCTTCAGTTTCTTCGCCGGCGTTCCCTTTGGCCTGACCGCGTCCGAGATGACAGCCTGGATCAGCCACGGCGGCGGCCAGCAGTTGTGGGACGCCGTCGCCGCTGATTTCAATCTCAAGCCGTTCATGGCCGGCAATCTCGGTGGCCAGATGGGCGGCTGGTTCAACCGTCGCATCACCACCCCCGACGACCTCCAAGGCCTCAAGATTTCCATCCCCGGCCTCGCCGGTGGCGCCCTGCGCCGCGTCGGCGCCGACGCCGTCGCCACCCCGCCGGGTAATCTGCGCGCCGGTCTGCAAACTGGATTTCTCGACGCCGCCACCGGCTTCGGCCCGTGGATCGATTTACACCTCGAAATCTACGATGCCGCCGAACACTATTACTATCCGGGTTTTCACCAGCCTGGCCTGCAACTCAGCGTCGGCGTCAACCGCGATACCTGGGCCGCCATGACACCCCAGCAGCAACATCTGTTCACCACCGTCGCCGCCGCCGAAAGCGCCAGCGCCTCGGCCGGCTTCGACTCCCGCAACGCCACCGCGTTGCGCACGTTGCGCCGCGTCAAAAAAGTCGACGTCCGCCCGTTCCCCGACAGCGTGCTGACCGCCATTGGCACCGCCGCCGGCCAAGTAGTTGCCGCGGCGGGCGATGCCGACGGCCATTCCCGCCGCGTCTACGCCGACTTCCTCGAGTACCGCCGCCGCGCCATGTCTTGGTCGAAATTCTCCGATCAGACCTTCGCCGAGGCCCGCTTGCTACCGTTCCGCTACACCTAAAGGGTTTCGGGTTTTTCCTGAAACATGGATCACAAATCGCGTTCTCAATCAGCGTCTCGCTAATTGAGAGGCAGCGAATTGTGATTCAATACCAACCCGAAACGCCCTGAAGCGTTTTGCGTTCCAGTAGAAACATCGATCGCAAATCGCGTTCGAAATCAGCCTCTTGCTGATTGAGAGGCAGCGAATTGTGATTCTACAACAACCCGAAACCCTCCTAAGCATCCG
>JAJFGO010000062.1 GCA_021776095.1 Kiloniellaceae bacterium
GCCCGGCCGTCGCGGCGAACGAGTCGACCAGACCGATCCGCACCGACGGTAAAATCGCCGCCGCCGCCTCGCGGACGGCGACCTGCGCCAGTTCGCTTTCGGTCAGCAGCCGCCGGCCGCGCCGCGCCAGTTCCTCGCCGGCGGCGGTCAACCGCGCGCCCCGCGCCTCGCGGGTCAGCAGTTCCACGCCGAGGCGCTTTTCGAGACGCGCCACGGTTTGCGAAACCGCCGGCTGGCTTATGCCCAAGCACCGCGCCGCCACGGTCATGCTCGGCGTCTCGGCGACGACGATAAATACCGAAAGGCTCTTCAGATCGAAGGCCAGGGAGCTACCGGAAAATTGATCCATGACTTAATATAATCGCTTCTTATATAAAATATTGTTTTTTCTTATTACATCGCATCGCGTCGCCGCCACGGTTAAAATTTCCAGCGTCGATACAGGAGTCGGCGGAAAGATTTATACATGTCGCATTATTCCATCTTCAGCCTCGCCCGAAACGCCCTCAGCCGGCACGAGAACTGGTCCGAAGCTTGGCGCAACCCGGAACCGCGCGCCGAGTATGACGTAATCATCATCGGCGCCGGCGGTCATGGCCTGGGCGCCGCCTATTATCTGGCCAAGGAACACGGCATCACGAATGTCGCGGTGCTTGAAAAAGGCTATCTGGGTGGCGGCAACACCGGGCGGAACACCACCATCGTCCGCTCCAACTACCTGCTCGAAGGCAACGCGCATTTTTATGAACATTCGATGAAACTGTGGGAAGGCCTGAGCCGGGATATTAACTACAACGTCATGTTCTCGCAGCGCGGCGTCCTCAATCTGGCCCACACGGACGCCCAGATCGATGCCTTCCAGCGACGCGGCAACGCCATGCGATTGAACGGCATCGACGCCGAATTCCTTTCCGTCGAGGAGATCGCCGCGCGGGTGCCATTGCTCGATTGTTCGCCGCAAACCCGTTTCCCGATCCGCGGCGGGCTGTTGCAGCCGCGCGGCGGCACGGCCCGGCACGACGCCGTCGCCTGGGGCTACGCACGGGCCGCCGACACGCGCGGCGTCGACATCATCCAGAACTGCGAGGTCACCGGCATCGACGTCAACGGCGGCCGCGTCAACGGCGTTCAGACCACAAGGGGCGCGATCCGCGCCGCCAAAATCGGCATCGCCGTCGCCGGCCACAGCAGCCAAGTCGCGGCGATGGCCGGGCTACGGCTGCCGATCGAATCGCACGTTCTGCAAGCAATGGTCTCGGAGCCGTTGAAGCCGTGTCTGGATACGGTGGTCACGTCCGGCGCGGCGCACCTCTACGTCAGCCAGTCGGACAAGGGCGAGTTGGTCTATGGCGGCGACTTGGATTTCTACAATTCCTACGCCCAGCGCGGCAACATGCCGCGCGTCGAGGAAGTCGCGGCGGCGCTGCTGTCGTTGTTCCCGGCGTTCAGCCGGGTACGCATGATGCGGACCTGGGGCGGCGTCATGGACATGACCATGGACGGCAGCCCGATCATCGGCAAGACGCCGATCGACGGCCTCTATCTAAACGGCGGCTGGTGCTACGGCGGCTTCAAGGCGACGCCGGCCTCCGGTTTCTGTTACGCGCATCTGATCGCCAAGGACGAGCCGCATCCGACTGCCACCGAATATCGCCTCGACCGTTTCCTGCGCGGCGCCATGATCGACGAAAAGGGCATGGGCGCCCAGCCGAACCTGCATTAGAGAGACGACCAGGTGATCATCAATCATCCCCTTCTTGGCCCGCGCGATGCCGCCGAATTCACATATCTGGGCGACGCAACCTTGATAAACCGGCCCGACTGGCAGGCCGAGGACGCGGCCGGGAAGTTCCACGAGTACCTTTATCTGCGCGACAATCCGGCGGGCGAACATCGCGAGCTATGGTTTCACGAGCAAGGCGACCGATCATGGCTGGTCGTCACCCGCAACACCTTGACCCACGAAATCACCAAGGTTGAGTTGGCCCGCGATGTGGCCTTGGCAGCGGGGCGCGACAAATGAGCGAAAGCAGCCGCGTTGCCGGCGGTCTCGTCGACCGAACGAAGCCACTTTCCTTCACCTTCAACGCACAGCAGCTCACCGGCTATGCCGGCGATACCCTGGCCTCGGCGCTTATCGCCAATGGCCGGCGACTGGTCGCCCGGTCCTTCAAATACCACCGCCCGCGCGGTATTTTCACTGCGGGCTCAGAAGAGCCCAATGCGCTCGTCCAGCTGAGACGTGGCGCGTACCAGGAGCCCAACACGCGGGCCACCGTCACCGAGCTTTTCGACGGATTGGAAGTCACCAGCCAGAACCATCGCGGTTCGCTCGACTTCGATCTCATGGCGGCGAACGACTTTATCGCGCCGTTCCTGTCGGCGGGGTTCTATTACAAGACATTCATGTGGCCGAAGGCCTTCTGGGAGAAGGTCTACGAACCGATCATCCGCGCCTCGGCCGGCCTTGGCCGGCTTTCCGGGGCGCCGGATCCTGACAGTTACGACAAGGGTTTCTTGCACTGCGATCTCTTGATTATCGGGGCCGGCCCGGCCGGGTTGTCGGCCGCACTCGCCGCGGGGCAGGCGGGCACGCGAGTCATCCTGGCGGACGAAGATTTCCTCCTGGGTGGCCGGTTGAATGCCGAGACCCACGAGGTCGATGGCAAGCTGGGGTCCCATTGGGCCGCGGAGACCGCCGCCGAGCTCGCCGCCTTGGACAATGTCCGCACCATGCCGCGCACCACCGTCTACGGGGCCTACGATCACGGCATCTACGGTGCGCTGGAGCGCAAGACCGATCACCTGGCCACCAGTGGGGACAAACCGCGGCAAGTCCTATGGCGGATTTATGCCAAGCGCGCGGTCCTGTGCGCTGGAGCGACCGAGCGGCCGATCGCCTTTGGCAACAACGACCGCCCCGGCATCATGTTGGCGGGCGCGGTGCGGGCCTACGCCAATCGCTGGGCCGCCGCGCCGGGCAAGCGCGTCGCAGTGTTCACGAATAACGACGATGGCTGGCGCAGCGCGGTCGATCTGGCCGCGCGCGGCATCGAGATTGCCGCCATGGTCGATACCCGAGACATCGCGCCCTTGGCAGGTCTCCCCGGCGCCCTCATCGCCATGGGCGCGCGTGTGCAAGACACCAGCGGGCGCGGGGGCCTGCGATCGTTTACGCTTTCCGGGGGCCAGAAAATTTCCGCCGACTGTTTAGCGGTTTCTGGCGGCTGGAACCCCAATATCCACTTGACCTGCCACCAGCGGGGCCGACCGGTCTGGCGCGACGACCTGGCGGCCTTTGTCCCCGGTGCCGACCTCCCAGTGGGCATGCGGGTCGCCGGCGCGGCGAACGGCGCGCTGACTCTCGGCGCCAGCCTGTCGGAAGGCTGGACCGCCGCCAATGAGGCGCTTGACGACCTCGGCGTCGCGCCGGCCGGTGCGGCAAAGCCCAAGGCGGACGATGAGCCGGCGGCGATCTCGGCCTTCTGGCACGTCAAGGAAAGCAGCGCCCGAGCCTGGCTCGATCTGCAGAACGATGTAACCGTCAAGGATGTCAAGCTCGCCCATCAGGAAGGCTTCCGCGCGGTCGAACACTTGAAGCGCTACACCACCCTCGGCATGGCCACGGACCAGGGCAAGACGGCGAACGTCGCCGCCTTGGCCATCATGGCCGAATGCACCGGAAAGTTGATCCCTGAGACCGGCACGACGATTTTCAGGCCGCCTTTTACGCCGGTGCCGATCGGCGCCCTCGCCGGGCGGGCGCGCGGCAAGGATTTCCGGCCCTACCGCCTGACACCCAGCCACAAATGGGCGGCGGATCAGGGCGCGGTATTCGTGGAAACCGGCATGTGGCTGCGCGCCCAGTGGTTCCCGCGTGACGGGGAAACCCATTGGCGCCAGAGCGTCGACCGCGAGGTTTCGCAGACCCGTGCCTCGGTCGGCATCTGCGATGTGACCACCCTCGGCAAGATCGACATTCAGGGTCGCGACGCGGCGGATTTCCTCAACAAGGTTTATTGCAACGGCTTCGCCAAACTGCCGGTCGGCAAGGTCCGCTATGGCTTGATGCTGCGCGAAGACGGCATCGTCATGGACGACGGCACGACGGCGCGGCTCGGCGAAAGCCATTTCGTGATGACCACGACGACCGCCAATGCGGTGGGGGTTTTCCGGCACATGGAGTTCTGCCGCCAGTGTTTGTGGCCCGGCATGGATGTGCATCTGATTTCTGCGACCGAACAATGGGCCCAATTCGCGGTCGCCGGCCCCAATTCGCGACAACTGCTGCAGAAGATCGTCGATCCGGACCACGACATCTCGAACGAGGCCTTCCCCTTCATGGCCTGCAGCGAAATCACCGTCTGCGGCGGAACGCCGGCACGCCTGTTCCGCATTTCGTTCTCCGGCGAATTGGCTTACGAAATCGCGGTCCCGACACGCTATGGCGAGTCCTTGATGCAAGCTCTTCTATCCGTGGGCGCAGAGTTCGATGCTGTCGCGTATGGCACCGAGGCGTTGGGCGTGATGCGGGTCGAGAAAGGCCACGCGGCAGGCAATGAGCTGACCGGTCAAACCTCCGCCCGCAATCTCGGCATGGGCCGCCTGGTTTCCAAGAAGAAAGATTGTATCGGCAACGTTCTCTCGGAACGTGCGGCGCTTAATCGCGAGAACGGCCTGAGCCTGATGGGTTTCCGGCCGGTAAATCGTTCGGACGCCTTGTCGGCGGGCGCCCATTTCATCGCGCGTGCGCGGAACGCGGCGATGGAAAACGACGAAGGCTGGATGACCTCGGTCGCCTTCTCGCCGTCGCTCGGCCATTCCATCGGACTGGGCTTTATCGAGCGCGGCCACGAGCGCAAGGGCGAAGTCGTCCGGGCGGTCGATCTGGTCCGTGGGAAGGACATTGAGGTGGAGATCGTCTCCGCCCATTTCGTCGATCCGGAAGGGGCGCGTCTGCGTGTCTAATCTATCACTCACCGCGCAATCGGCGCTCGGCGGCATTCGCCGCGATTTCGAGGGCGTTTCCTTGGCCGAGGTCGGCGGCCATGCCCTGGTTTCCGTCGCGACGCCGCTCGGTGGCGGGGAACGCCTAGCGAAAGCGATCGCATCGAGTTACGGCGCGAAGCTCCCCACGGTCGGATATTCGAGCCTTTCGGACAATGGCAGGGCCCGGTTCCTCGGCCTTCAACCCGATCAAATGTTCCTCTTGTTCGAACATGAGGACGACGAGGCCTTGGCGGCGGTTACCGGTCAACTCGGCGATGCGGGATACTACACCGATCAATCGGATAGCTGGGCGATGCTGAGGATTTCAGGCCCGGCCGGCCGAACCGCGCTTGAACGTATCTGCATGCTCGACCTGCACCCGGACTCATTCGATATCGATGCCGTGGCACGCACAACCATGGAGCACCTTGGTGTCATCATCTTGCGCGAAGCTGCGGACTCATTCCTGCTCATGTCGCCGCGGTCGTCCGCCACCTCATTTCTTCATGCGATCGAAACCTCGATCATCAACGTGACCGAGTAACCCAAAAAAAAGACATTTGGACTGAAAACGGCGGAACCTAGGGGTTAGCCACGTTCCGCCGCGGCCAAGTCATTGCGCCACGTCGGCCGGCATGGCATGTGCGGTTGCCACGCCAATCAGATGCCAAGATAGGCCTTCTTGACCTGTTCGTCGTTCAGGAGGTGGTTCGCGGGCCCGCTCAGAGCTACCTGGCCTGTCTCGAGGACGTAGCCTCGATCGGCGATCGACAAGGCGGCATAGGCGTTCTGCTCCACGAGCAAGATCGTCATACCCTGCTTTTTGAGCGTCGCGACGGCATCCAGGATCTGGTCGACCAGAACCGGGGCTAAACCCATGCTCGGCTCGTCCAGAAGCAAAAGCCGCGGCCGCGCCATGAGGGCCCGGCACAGGGCCAGCATCTGTTGTTGCCCGCCCGAGAGCGATCCGGCGGGCAGGTATCGCTTCTTGCTAAGGATATCGAACATCGCGAACATGCGGTCCATGTCGTCTTGGATGTCCTTGTCGCGCCGCAGATAGGCACCCAGCCGCAGGTTGTCTTGCACCGAGAGATGGCCGAACACTTGGCGGCCCTCCGGCACTTGGGCGATCCCCAGGCGGACCCGTTTATGCGGTGCTTGGCGGGTGATCTCAGTATCGTCGAAATAGACTTTTCCGCCACTGGCCGGCTGCACCCCGGACAGCGTGCGCAGCAGCGTCGTCTTACCGGCACCGTTGCCGCCGACCAGGGCGACCAATTCGCCGGCGCCGACCTCAAGGTCGACGCCTTTCAGGGCTTGGACCCGGGCGTAGTGGCTGGTCAATCCTTCAACCCTGAGCACGGGCCAATTCCCTTTGCCCCTGGGCGCCCAGGTAGGCGGCGATCACCGCCGGGTTGGCGCGCACCTCGGCGGCGGAGCCCTCGGCCAGCTTGCGCCCGGCATCCAGCACCAAAATATGGGTCGAGACGTTCATCACCAGGCGCATGTCATGTTCGACCAGGACCACGGTCACGCCGGTCTTGGCGATCTGCTGGATCAGGTGGTCAATCTCCTGGGTTTCAACCGGATTGCACCCGGCCGCCGGCTCGTCGAGCAGAAGCATCTTGGGCTCGACCGCCAGGGCCCGCGCGATCTCCAGCCGTTTCAGCGCGCCATAAGGCATTGCGCCGGCCGCCACGTCCGCGTCGTCGGCCAGGCCGACGAAGTCGAGCAACTCGCGCGCCTTGGCACTGGTCCGCTGGTTCTGGCGAACCACTGCCGGCAGGCGGAGGAGGTGCGCCAGCACGTTTCTCGACTCGTGCAGATGCCGGCCCACCATGACGTTCTCTATCGCCGTCATGCGGAAGAAGATCTGCAGGTTCTGGAATGTCCGCGACAGGCCAAGGCGCGCCAGCCGGTGTGGCGGCTGACCGCCGATGTCCCGGTCCTCGAACATGATACGGCCGCGCGAGGCGCGATAAAGCCCGGTGATCAAGTTGAACAGCGTGGTCTTGCCGGCGCCGTTCGGTCCGATAATGGAATGGATCGCGCCAGGCTCGATCACGAAGGACAGATCCTCGATGGCGTGCACGCCGCCGAACTCGATCGACATTTCCTCGACTCGTAACAGGGTCACGACCGCCGCCAATGCAAGCGCTGGCGCAGGCTGGGCAGCAGCCCGTCGCGCAGATAAATCATGCAGACCATCATGATCAGCCCAAGTGCCGCGTGCTCGTACTCGTGAAAAACCGTTAGGAACTGCGGCAAGGCGGTGAGAACCGCGGCGCCGACGATGCCACCGAACGTCGAGCCCATGCCGCCGAGCACGACCATGGTCACCAGCTCGATCGAATGCAGGAAGCCGGCCGAGTTGGGGGTGATGAATCCCGAATAGTGCGCGCTGAGCGAGCCGGCCAGGCTGGCGAAAACGGCCGAGATGACGAAGACCGTGAGCTTGTGGCGGACCACATCGACGCCGTTGACCTGAGCCGCGATTTCGCTGTCGTGAAGGGCCCGCAAGGCCCGCCCTGTCGGGCTGTCGATTAGGTTGAGGGCAAGCCAAGTGCCGGTCAACAGGGCACCTCCGACGATCCAGTACCAGGTATGGACCCCATGCAGCTTGTAGCCGAGGATCGTCAGGCGCTGCACCGCCATGCCGTCCGGTCCCCCGGTCAGGTCCTGCTCGTTGCTCAGCAGCATGAAGATCAGCAAACCCATTCCTAAGGTGGCGACCGCCAAGTAATGGCCCTTTAAGCGCAGGATCGGCCGGCCGATCACAACAGCAAGCAAGCCGACACCAATCGCGCCAAGCACCAGGGCGGCTAAGGGCGGGATGTCGAAGCGTGCCGGCAAGACGGCTGAGGCATAGGCGCCAAGGCCGAAGAACCCGGCGTGGCCCAGGCTGATCTGCCCGGCGTAGCCAATCAAAAGATTGAGGCCGACGACGACCAGCGCGTTGATGCCGACCAGGATGACCACGTCGAAGTAGTACGCGTTCGGCAACAGGAAGGGCAGAACCGCAATGATGGCGGCCAGGACCAGAAGGCCCCCGGTGCGCGGCTGTCGCAGGGCAGCCATGGGGCTCACACGCGCTCTCTGATCCGGGCGCCGAGCAGGCCCTGGGGCAGGAATGACAAGACTGCCAGGATAATCAGAAACGCGGCGGCGTCCTTATAGTCCGAGCTGATATACCCGGCGCCCATCGCTTCGGCGACGCCCACCAGCAGGCCGCCGACGATCGCGCCGACCGGGTTGCCCATGCCGCCGAGCATGGCCGCGGCGAAGCCCTTGAGGGCCAGCATGGTGCCGACGTCGTAACTGGTCAGGGTGATGGGCGTGACCAGTATGCCGGCCAGGGCGCCGATCGCCGCCGACAGGGCGAAGCTGGACAGCATGACCAGATTGATATTGATGCCCACCAGGCGGGCCGCCTGGCGGTTCTGCGCTGCGGCGAGTATCGCCTTGCCGAACAGGGTACGGCGGAAAAAGCGATGGAGCGCTATTACAATGACGCCTGCCCCACCCAAAACCCACAGGCTTTGCGGCAAAAGCGTTGCGCCACCGATCAGAATCGGCTGTTCCCCTGAAAACGCCGGCAGGCGGTGGAGCTGTTTGTCAAACACCACCTGGGCTATGCCCCGCAGGAACACGGATGCGCCGATGGTGATGATGATTAGGGCGACGACCGAGGCGCCACGCGCTTGCTCGATCGCCAACTTGCAGAGGGCCGCGCCGACCCCCGCCGTGATGACGATGGCGAGCAGCGCGGCGATCGGCAGCGGGACGCCGGCCGCTGCCAAAAACACCGTGCACATGCCGCCCAACATGACGAACTCGCCCTGGGCGAAATTGATCACGTCCGAGGCGCTGTAGATGATGGTAAAGCCGAGCGCGACCATCGCGTAAACGGCGCCTATGGTGATGCCCGAGAAAAGAAATTGCAGAAACTCGCTCATCGCCGTTCCGTGTTGTCAGACAGAAAGATGGGTGCGAGCGGGCAGATCTGACCGATCCGCCCGCCCACCCACGAAAGTTACTTAACGAGCGTCCACTCGCCCTTGGCGATTTCCAGCATGCGGAACGCCGTAAGGTCGAGGCCGAGGTGGTCGCTGGCCGACATGTTGACCAAGCCGGCGGTGCCCATGAAGCCTTTGGTGTTCTCGATCTCGTCGCGGATCTTGCCAGGCTCCAGGCTGTTTGCGCGTTTGATCGCCTCGGCCAGGATGAACAAGCCATCGTAGGCATGGCCGCCGAAGGTCGAGACCGGCTCATTCCACTTGGCCTCGTAGGCCTTCTTGTAGTTGACGACGATAGATTTCTGCGGGTCGTCGTCGGGAAGATTCTCTGCCACCAGCAAGGCCGAGGCGGGCAGGCGCACACCCTCGGAGGCGTCGCCGGCCAGTTCGATGTACTTGCGCGACGCGACGCCATGGCTCTGATAGAGCGGCACATCGATGCTAAGTTGCTTGAAATTGGCGGTGACGATCGCCGGGCCCTGACCGAATCCCGGGTTCAAGACGGCCTGGACCCCCGCCGTGTTGCGGATATTGGTCAACTGCGGCGTCATATCGTTGTCCTTAGGCCCATAGGTTTCGTCAGCGAGGACTTCGATGCCGTTTGCCTTGGCGGCGCTCAAGCATTGCTTCCGCATGGATTTCCCGAAACCTCCAGAGCCCGAGATTAGGCCGATTTTGGAGATTCCGCGTGCCGTCATGTCGCCGTAAATTTTCTGGCACGCCATGCGATCTGTGTGTGGGGTTTTGAAGGTGTATGGCTTGACCGGCTCGATGATGACGATGCCGCCGGCCAGGGAAATAAAGGGTATCTTCGCCTCCTCGAACAATGGGATCATGGCCATTGTCTCGCCCGTGCTCGAGCCGCCGACCATGGCGATGATGCCATCTTCTTCGATCAGGCGAGTCGCGAAGGTTCGCGCCTTTGCGGCATCACCCGCCGAGTCGTATACGACTAACTCGATCTTTTGGCCGAGCAGGCCGCCCGCGGCGTTGATCCGCTCGACGTACATCCTGAGCGTCTTATCCTCTGGATCGCCAAGGAACGATGCGCGACCGGTGACCGCGAGCACCGAGCCGATCTTGATATCGGCGGCGGCCTCGACCGCCCAACTCACTGTGGCCGCGATCAGCGCAGCCCCGGCGATAACGGACCTAAGTCCCATGAACGAACGTGTCATAATGCGCCTCCCTCTATGATACCTATCTGCTAAATCTGGATTTCACTGACGGTGCTTGCCCCGCCGGCTAGGCCGATCGGTTGCCCGCTCTTGCAGTCTCCTCTTTCCCTAACGCAAATAAGTTTGCTTTCGCGATTGTCATGACGCCGTTATGCCTTGCCGCGCAGATCGCGGACCCGTACCGCCTTGCCCTGCGATCGAGGAACGTCCCCGGGAGGTAACACGATCACCCGGCAGGTTAGCCCGAGGCGTCCCTTTATGTGGCTCTGAATATCAGCACTAATCTTGTCGTGGCCGCCGGCCGCGACTTCGCCCTTGGTCTCAACTTCGATGGTCAAGGTGTCCATGGTGCCCTCGTGCTGCACCACCAACTGGTAGTGCGGCGCGATGTTGGGCCGTTCCAGCAGAACTGCCTCTATCTGCGAGGGATAAAGGTTTACGCCGCGGATGATCAGCATGTCGTCGTTGCGCCCGGTTATGCGCATGATCCGCAGGTGGCTGCGGCCGCAGCGGCATGGCTCCGGATTGAGGCGCGTGATATCGCGGGTGCGATAGCGGATGACCGGTTGCGCCCACTTGGCCAAGGTGGTGATGACCAGCTCGCCCGCTTCGCCCAAAGGCAAGGGTTGACCCGACTCCGGGTCGATGACCTCGAACAGAAAGCAATCTTCCCAGCCGTGCAGACCGTCGCGCGCCTCGATGCATTCGCTGGCGACGCCCGGTCCGAGAATCTCAGACAGGCCATAGATGTCGACCGCCCGAATGCCCAGGCGCTCGTCCAGTTCTCTGCGCAAGGATTCGCTCCAGGGCTCGGCGCCAAAAATACCCACCGAAAGCGCGCCACCGCGGAGGTCGACGCCCTCTTGCTCGGCGACCTCCGCGATATTCAGGGCATAGGACGGGGTGGCCAAGAGAACCCGCGCGCCGAAGTCTTTCAACAAAACGATCTGGCGCTCGGTAAAGCCGCCTGAGACCGGGGTCACGGTGCAGCCCAGGCGTTCCCCACCGTAGTGCGCGCCGAGCCCGCCGGTGAACAGGCCATAACCGTAAGCATTGTGTACGATGTCGCCTGGCCGTGCTCCGGCGCAGGCCAAGGAGCGGGCCATGAGACCGGACCAGACCTCCAGATCTTCGCGGGTGTAGCCGACCACGGTCGGCTTGCCGGTCGTGCCGGAGGAGGCGTGCAGCCGGATGACCTCTTCGCGCGGCACCGCGAACATGCCGAAGGGATAGCCCTCGCGCAGGTCATTCTTGACCGTAAAGGGGAAGCGGACCAGATCCTCCAGGCTCTCTAACTGATCCGGCGTCACACCGGCGGCCGCGAAGCTGCGCTTGTAGTGATCGACGTTGGCATGGGCATGGTGCACGATACGTTTGAGCTTGTCGAGTTGTAGCGCGGCGATTTTGTCGCGCGACAGGACCTCAAGCTCGGGTTCGAACATGTAAGCGTCTCGTGTCATGGTGCACCCAGGCTTCCACACATATCTTGCCTCCCTTACGCCTCCGCCAGGCGATCGCCGTCCGGATCGTGCCGCGCCCGCTGGAGGAGCATGTCGACGTCACGCCGCAGATCGATGGGGTCGTCGCGCAGGCGCTCCGGCACCTTGGCGGTGAATGCCTCCAACTGCTCCAGTCCGCGGGCGCGCACCCGGCCATAGCCGCGCGCGAGCACGGCGAGTTCGGCCACGCGCTGGGCCAATTCCGGATCCTGCGCCGCACACTGGCACACTGCCGCCAACCAGGCTTCGATCGCCGCCTCTTCGCGGGCATAGCGATAGGTACGCCGGCGCCAAGGCTTGAGCGAGGCCATGAGCTTGAGGGCCGCATAGCCCCAGGCGGAGGTGGTCGGAATACGCAGGCGCAGCCCGCCGACCGGGCCGGCCGTCGCGCCGGCCATGAGGCGGCGCCCAAGTGCCGGCGGCAACAGACTGGCCAGTTCCTCGCGCCCCGGCTTTAAGAAGTCCTTCACATGGAGCAGGCCGTCATGGCCCAGGGACAACTCCGCGCGAATTCGCGCCAAGCGGCCTGGGCGAGTCTTGAGCTGGGCGACGCGGATGACGTCCTCGAAACTCATCCAAGCGGCCAGACGCCGGGCGGTTTCGCCGACGAGCACCTTGCCGAGGCTGTGATCGGCCTCGTTTAGCGGCCCAAGACGACGCAGATAGGCGGCCGCGTAGTCGTGGTCCTGATAGTCGACCAGGCGGGCCAGGGCGTGACCAAGGAGTGGGCGCAAGGCCGCAGGGTATGAGGCAAGGCCGTCATCGAAGCCGTCCGGTGCCGGCGCCAACTGGTCGGTCGCCTCCTCGGCCGGCATGCTGTGGGCGGCTTGCCCGTTGGCGTGCAGGCCAGCCTTGAAGTTGGCCAAGCTGGCGGCCACCGCCACGCCCTTTGTCTCGATTGCACCCCGGCACACCGCTTCATCCAAGGGCAGAATGCCGCTGCCGACGATCGCGCCCAACATGATCGCGTTGCCCGGTACACCCGGCCGCCCGGTCAGGGCGTCGACGTCGAGGCGGACGACCTTGGCGGCCGCGCGTTCCAAGGGCGCGATCAAAGCTGGGAGGCCCAGGGCGCCATTGCCGGCGACGACCTTTTCAGCGGTGCTGAAAATCCGGTTGAGTGTGGTAATCACCGTTGTGCGCTCTGTGATTAAGCCTCGTTCCAGGGCGCGTCCGGCTTCGAGCGGCTCCATCGCCACCATCAGGTCGAGCCCGTCCTCATCGGGGAACAGGCTGAAAACCGGGCTGGGTGCGCCGTTCTTTTCGGGCAGGATCTCGAGGTAGTAGGTCGTCGCGCCGGTTCGCTGCGCCACGCCGGGTATCGAGGTGACCTGCGCCGGATAGCCGGCCTGATGTGCCGCCTCGGCCAGCCACTCGGCGAGCAAGCCGCCGCCCTGGCCGCCTAGGGCGGCGATCTGGACGCAGATCGGCTCGGCCCTGGTCATGATGCGCCCATCCAGACCAGTAACCGGTCGTTCAATCGTGCCGCTAGGCGCCGGACCGGGCCCGGGTTGACCAGTCCTTCGGCCTTGTAGAAGGACGGACAAAGTTGCGCGGCCTGGGCGACCTCACCACACAGATCGCAGGCCGCGCAGGAATTGTCGACATGCGCTGTCGGACCGTCTTTCAAGGGATCCTGCGTCGGCTTTAGGGTCAGCGACGGGCACCCGTTCAGGCGAATACAGGAATGATCGCCGGTGCAAACCTCCGCGTCGACGCCGTAGCGCTCCCGGCGTTCGGGCGCAGCGGCCTTCGGCGCGGCCAGGCGCTCCCGCCGTTTCTTGGCCAACATGCATTCGTTACCGGAAATGACCACACGCAAGTTCGGCCCGCGCTGGTCCAGCGCCGCACGCAGCCCCGCCATGGTCTCCGTCAGGTCGTAGGAATCGACGCGGCGGATCCAGCTCACACCGATGCCGCGCAGGGTCTTCTCTATAGAAACCTGGCTCGGCTGACCGATTGGCGAGGCGCCCGTCGAGGGCACGTGTTGTTGCCCCGTTGCCGAAGCGTAACCGTTTTCCAGCACGATCAGGACCGCGTCCATGCCCTGCCACTGCGCGTTGACCGCGCCGCTAGTCAGACCATTGTGCCAGAAGGCGCCATCGCCCATGACGGCGATCGTCGGCTGGTTCAGGGCGGCCGCGATCGGGCCGCCGCTGGCAAGGCTCAGACCGTAACCGACGACTGTGTTGCCGACATTCAGCGGCGCCAGGGCGGCGAAGGTTGAGCAGCCGATGTCGAGGGAGATGTGCAAGTGCCCGCGTTCGCGCATTATCAATTTTAGGGCTGTGAAGATTGGCCGTTCCGGACAACCCGTGCAGAAGCTCGGCGGCCGGGGCGGCAATGGTTGCGCCGCGGCGCGGGCCCGGGCCGCTTGCACATTTCCGGCGATGGCTGCGTTGCGCGCCAGGGCTGGCGCAACGATGTCCTTTGGCGCCGCGGCCGCAAGATAGGCGGCCAGGCCGGCGCGCACGACCCCGGCTATGTATTCGCCCGTGGTTGGGATTGTGTCCTTGCCGTACACGCGGCAGGACAGGCCCGCTTCCTGGGCGAAAGCGCGGACTTGGTTCTCGATCAAGGCCGGATGGCCCTCCTCGACCACCAGCACGCTGTCCTTGCCGGCAAGAAAATCCGTGATTTCCTCGGGCACTAAGGGATGGATGACGTTGAGCACCAGCAGCGGCACCTCACAGGCGCCAAAGCCATCCGCCAGGCCGAGCCGCGCCAGCGCGCGCATGACTACGCCGTATGTGCCGCCCTGCAGGATGACCCCGAAGCGGTGACCGGCACCAGCCATATGCTCGTTCATGCCGCGCTCTCGGATAAAGCGGCGCACCGCCGGCAGGCGTTGCTCGATCTTGGCCTGCTCGTCCGTAAAGCTGGTCGGCGGCAAGGGAATGCTTCGCCTGTCCGGCCCCGCCAACAGGGGTGCGTTACGGGTCTTCGTCGCCGACGGCCGGTTCTCCTTGCAGACAAAACTGCCGGTCATGTGACAGGCGCGGATGCGCAACGACATGAAAACCGGCAGGTTTCCGGCCTCGGACATTTCGAAAGCTTGCTCGGTCAGATCGACGATCTTCTGCATGTCATAGCGCGGGTCGATCAGCGGTATGGACGACTTCATCGCCATTGAATGCGTGCGTTCCTGGATCACGCTGGCGCCTTCGCCGTAGTCCTCGCCGACTAGGACCAAGGCACCGCCGACCACGCCGCAGGACGCGACGTTGGACAAGGCATCGGACGCCACGTTAGTGCCGACGATAGATTTCCATGTCACCGCGCCACGCAAAGGATAGCTGATCGAGGTCGCGAGCAGTGCCGCCGCCCCAGCCTCCGAGGCGGACTGCTCAAAATAGATGTCATAGGGCTTCAGTACTGTATCCCGCGCATCCGCGAGCACGTCCATCAGATGCGATACCGGCGCCCCCGGATAGCCACCGACATAGGACACACCGGATTGCAACAGGGCCTTGGTTACGGCCAGGATCGTTTCGCCGTGAAAGACCTCGCCGTTGCCTAGCAGCAACTTCTCGGCATCGTGCACGAATGAGCGCTCGCGTGAGATCGCTTTGGCGCCAACGCTCATGGGACGACACTCCAGCCCGGCTTGGCGCCTAGTCCGCCACCGCCGACGCCTCGCTCCGGCGAATGGGCGATGGCGAATCCCTGGTTGTAAGATGCCCGGATGACCACGACGAATTTCAAGGCCCAGCCAGCCATGGCTGCCAACAGCCCAGCGGTGGCAGCGGCCACCGTTGCGAAATCAGGCACCGCAAGCGCGCCAAGCAGCAGCAGTGCGGGCACGATATGGCCGACTCCCAGGAAACCAGGGTGCAGGCGTGCGATCTCGGCGAGCGTCCCGCTCGGCGCCGACCCGGACAAAGCCTGCCGATAGCGCCACCAGGCCCAAGCCCGCAAGCCGAGTCCTGCGAGTAGGAGGACGGCGGAGAGTGTCGTTGCCGTGGGCGCTGGCGTGGTCAGGATCGCGAGTACCACCAGGAACAGGCCCAAGCCTTCGCTCAATCCGGTGGCTACGATCAAAGGTACGATTTCGGCAACGCGCCAGGCCGGTATGCCGGCCAGTGCACGCAAAATGCGCGCCTGACAATACAGAAACCCCAAGCCGGCCAAGGCGGCGAGAAGCATCAGGGGCGCCGAGTCGAACCATGCGCCGGCAAGCGCCAAGGGGAAGAGGACCAGGCCGATGATGGATTCGCGGCTCATCCATGAGGTTTGCGGGTGGAACAACACATTGAGCGGTGCGCGGAACGGACGGCCGGTCTCGAACCAGACGCAGGTGAGACCGGCGCCGACAAGAGCGATCCCGAGCAACCCGAACGGCATGAGCGGCAATTCGAAGCCAACGGCGATGATTGTTGCCAGTAACAGCCCGGTCCCGGACCCGCCGCCGATGAAGTTGCCGGCGGCGCGCCAGTCCCAATGCCGCTGCTGCCAGGGTGCGACGCCACCAATGGCGCCGGTGCCGGTCGAGACGGCGTTGTGCGACGGACTGCTCGGTGTCGGTCCCCGCCCGGCCTCGGCCGCCGCCGCCCAGATGTAGTGAATGTTTGGACTGGTGCCGAGCTCTTCGTGCATGCCGAAGGTCTCGTTGTCGCGGATCATCTGCGAGACATTGCTGTCTGGATTATCCAGGTCGCCAAAGTGCAGGGCATCGGCGATGCAGGAATTGACGCACGCGGGCGTTGCCGCCGGATCGACGCCTGGGGTCAAGCCCTGCGCCAGGCCGTCGTCGATGCGCTCGATACAGAAGGTGCACTTCTGCGCGACACCGACTCGGGCCGGATCGCTGCGTTGCGCCTCGTTACGCGTCTTGCCCTCGCCGCCATAGGCATATCCGGGATCATCGACCTTGAAGCGTGCCTGATAGGGACAGGCCAGGGCGCAGCTTGCGCAGCCGATGCACAGATCGTAGTCCATGGTGACCAGCCCGTCCTCGCGCTTCCGGGTCGCCGTCGAAGGACAGACCGGCACGCAGGGTGGATCGTCGCAGTGCATGCAGCCGACAGGCACGAAAACTCGGCTCACGTCCGGGAAAGCCCCCAGCTCGACGTCCAGGACACTGCGCCATTGCACGCCCTTCGACGTGGCGTTGCTGTGCTTGCAGGCGGCGGTGCAGGTTTGGCAGCCAACACATCGGCGTAGATCCGCGATCATGGCCCAGCGGGTCATGCCCGCCTCTCGATCAGCTTGACCGAGGCCTTGACCAGATCGGCGCTCGACCCGGTCGCGTCGGTCAGGTCGAGCAGCATCGGCATCAGCTTGTTCATGGACGGTACTTGGAAGGTCTTGGCCAGCGGCGTCACCCAGTGATCGAACTGGCCGATCATGACCAAGGTATCGGGCCGCACGCCTTGGCGCAGGACGACGTGGCCGCGGGTGGCGCTGAGCGGCGAGGCGATTTCGACCAAATCACCCTCGTGGATGCCGAGCTCGGCGGCCCGGCCACCGTTCATGATCACGCCGCTGTGGCCGGCCACGTTGCCGGCGACCTCCTTGATCATCTGAATATCGACGTTGCCGCCCCAGGCGTACTGCATGGATCGGGAGGTGACGAGCCAGAATGGATAGTCGGCGATGTCGACGTCGAAGTTGTCCGTTAGCGCCTTTTCCCACAGGCTCGGCAGATCGTGCCAGCGCGGCAGCGCCGCGTACTCGCTCAACTGCGTGTCCCACCAGGTGATGCCCTTCTCGTGCAGTCGGTTGGCTAATTCCTGACCGATCCGGAACAGGCGCTCCTGATAGGGCATCTCGAAGCGTAAGCTCTGGTCGATGATTTCCGGATAGAGGTACCAGTCGAGGCGCGGGAACGGCGCGACCCGGTAGCCGTGTTCACGGTAGTACTCCAAGCCTTGGTTGTCGGCGCCACCGCTCAGTTCCGCGCTGGCAGCGCGACAGGCGGCATCCCAGATTTCCTCGACGCTGTGTTCCTTGGCCGGGTCGAGGGCGACATCGTATGCCGCCGTTTTCAAGCTGACGCCGGCGGCGCCCTTGTTGATGGCGCCGTTGTAGGCTTCCAGCAGCCCGGTCCGCTTGGCCAATTGGGTGGCAATCCAGGTGAAGTCGCGCGCTCCGCTGGCCGCTTCGACTGCCGGTTGGCGCAAGGCGAAACCCTGGTAGTCCCAGTACTGTTCGACGTACTTGGTGCCGCCGATACGGATCAATTGCAGGCTTTCCAGGTCTGTGCACTCGGGCAACAGCACATCGGCTGCGTGGTTGGTCTCGTCTGGCGTGTAGGCGAAGCACACGGTGAAGGGGAAACGGTCGATCGCCGCACCCACGGCCTCGGTGTCCCAAAACGAAATTGCCGGGTTGGTGCGGTAAACGAACCAGACGTCCGGGGGCGTCGGCGTCGGCAAGTGTTCGTTGCCCTCGGCCTGCATCATCCAGGCCATGTGAGTTGGGCCGAGCGCCTGGCTCCATGGCGAGTTGCCGACCAAGGGTATCAGTGTGGAATGGGCGCTGCGCGTGGTGGGACGCGACCGCCAATTTTCTTTGTCGGTCGGATTCATCGGGTAGTCCATGAACCCGTCGCGCATGGAGCGCACACTGGCTTGGCGCGAGCTGGCCGGGCGATTGATCCGAACCGTCGTGCCCAGCAATCCGCCGGGCACCTCCAGGGCGCCGACCAGACAGGCCAGCATGGTGCGCGCCCAACAGCAATCGTAACCGCCCCAGCCATTGTTGACCGTTTTACCCAGGGTGATCGCGACCGGCCGGAAGGGCAGGGTGCGGCCTTCGATTTCGATGGTTTCGCCGACCCGGGCGTGGTCCAGGTACTCGCCGGCGATCCGGCCGATGGTTTCGGCGGGGACATCGCAAACCTGCGCGGCCCAAGCCGGCGTCGTGTCCTTGAAATGCTCGACCATGGTGGCGAAAGCGGAGCGGCACGGGATGTCCGTGTGTTGCCAGATTTTGCCGTCCGGGCCTTCCTCGACGCCGTCGGCGCGGAACGCACCGTCCAATGCCGGATCGGCCCCCGCGGTATCGAAAGCCACGGCGCGATCCGACACGCTGTCCCAGATCAGCGGCTTGCGGCTCTCAGCATCGCGCAGGTAAAAGCCGTGGGTGCCGAGCAGATACGGTGACGATGTGTGCTGTTTCAGGAATTGCAGATCCAGCGCCTCGCGCGGTCTCTGGTGCAGCGCCACGTGGATCATGGCCATCATGAAGGCGGCATCGGTCTTGGGCTTGATCGGCACCCATTCGGCCGAGCAGGCGCCGGTGATCGATAGGTGCGGTTCGACCTGAACTCGCTTCATGCCGCGCACGCGCGCGTCGGCGTGACGCTTGACCCCGCAAACGCCGCCCGAGGCTTCGACGTTGCTGCCGAAAGAGATGTTGTATTCGCACAGCGGCGTGTCCGGCGCGACCGTGAAAGCGCGATGCCAGAACTCGCCGTAAAGGTGTTCGGAGTGATAGCACTTGACGCCCTGGCCGCTGCCGAAGCTGAAGTCGACCGGGCCCCAGGCGCTTAGGAAAGCCGGGAAGGTGCCCATGTAGGCGGTCGGTGTGCCACCACCGCCGAAGCTTGCGGCGACCCGCGGGAACCCAGAGCCGTCGGTCAGTCCTTGGTCCCGCGCGGCTTGCAGTTTCGCAGCAATTATGTCGAGCGCCTCATCCCAACTGATCGCAACAAAACCGGGATCCTCATGGCGGCCCTTGCGCGGGTTGGTCCGCTTCATGGGGTTGGAAATGCGGTGCGGGTTATAGGTCTTCTGGACTAGGCCGAACGCCTTGACGCAGACCCGCCCGGCGGCCGGATGGACCGATGCCGCGGCGAAATTCGGCTCGACCTCTGTGGCGACGCCGTCCTCCACCCGGACAGTCAGGAAGTCCGGACCCGCGACGCACTGATAACAGTAGGTCGGGACCTTGCGGTCGCGTTGTGCCGTGCCTCTGCTCATGCCTGGGTCACCCTTGGTGCCGGCTAAGACCTTAGCTTTTCCGCCTTCACTTCCAATCGTTTCTGCAACTGAGCGGTTCCAACGACAAAGCGTTTGTGGATGCCTTTGGCGACCGGCTCGATATCGTCCTTCGCACTGACCTCGAACGTGACCTGACGTCCATCGACGGCGACAACGCGCGCCGTGATTTCGACATTCATGCCCAACAAGGTAGCACCGGTGTGATCGATCTCGACACGAGTGCCGACCGAATCCTCGCTAGGATCCACGTGTTCAAGCAGCAGGTCGCGGCAGGTGTGCTCAATGTCGCGGATCAGTTCCGGGGTCGCATAGACACGTAAGGCTTCACCCATGAAATCAATCGTGCGGGGCTTGTCGACGACGAGCGGCCGGTTGGTCACCAGCCCAGGCGTAAGGGTGTCCTTCATCGTGCGTCCTCCCAGGCGAACCTCTTGTTTTGACGTCGAACGTGTCTTGTCGACCTTGAAAATGACCGGGCTCGTCGATTCGGCACTGTAAAACAAGTAAACACGTACCTCAATACCAAATTATTGGCCCCAAGTGAGTTTGATGGTGCGGCGAACCATCCTAATCGGCGCGCTGCAGGGACGCGAACCTGCCCGGATAGCGATTCAATTCGGTACGACGGCGGTCGCTTCCAGCTCGACCTTGGCTTCGGCATCAACCAGATCGGCGACGAAGACCAGGCTCATGGCCGGGTAATGACATCCCATGTGGCGCCGCCAAATCACGCCGAGTTGCGGTCGCGCCGCCAGGTACGCGGCCCTGTCCTTGCAATAGGCCGTGATCCGGCAAATGTGGTGTGGCTCGCCGCCAGCCTGGCCAAGAACCGTCAAGACATTGCACAGGGCCTGTTCGAACTGCGGCGCTAAATCGGCGCTGTGGAACCGGCCTTCGGCATCCCAGCCCACCTGCCCGGCGATGAAGACGGTGCGGCCGCCGGCGGCCGCGATTCCGTTGGCGTAGCCGACCGGCCCAATCCAGTCTGGCGGCTGCAGAACTTGATGATCGATCACGGCTGGGCCTTTCTCACTCACTCGCTTGCGGCGGGCCGCCGATGACTGCGGCGATCTCGTGGGTCGGCTCAAGTCCCGGGTGTCGGATCCGGTCCGGTCGGCGCGTCGGCCGACGGCCTGGCGGCCGGACGCGCGGCGACGTCGCGGTCCACGATCTTCAGCAAGGTCGACAGCGTGATCGACGCCAGAGTGGCGGCGGCGATTTCGTTGATCTCGTTCATGACCCGGGCAAGGGCTTGGCCGATTTCCGTGTCATCGCCCGGGTCGGGCCGACTGGTGCTGCCGGCGGTATCCTCGAACAAGCTGATCACCTCATAGAGAGTGACGCGCTTGGCGTTGCCGCAAAACCGATAGCCGCCACCGGCGCCACGCACCGACTCGACTAGGCCGGCGCGTGTCAGGTCGCGCAGTACCTTGGCCAGATGATTGGCGGATATCCCATATCTTTCCGCGATCTGCGCGGCCGAGATTTGCTGTGCCGGGTACCGGACCAGTTCGAGCAGCGCGAAGAGGGCGCCGCGAGTTGCCTTCTGTAACTTCACTGTCGGGTCATCCCGTCGAATCCGCTTCCGTCCCGCGGCCACGCTTGGCGGCTACGGGCATTTCCAGCTGTATGAACGGCCCTCCCATCATTCCCTGCGATCGGAAGAATGCCATATTCAGACCATCGTCACGGGCCAACATGGTGCGTACAGTATCGACGCCGGATTCGGCCAGGCAATCGCACATGGCGGCGAAGAGCCGGCTCCCTATTTTCCGCAGACGGCAATCGGGATCGACGCCGAGAGCGAAAATCCAACCACTGGGGGGGGAGCCAAATTCCCAGGCGCGCACTTCTCCGAGGATGAAGCCAAGCAGACAATCGCCGCAGTCGTCGGCGACCAGGAAGTATCTATTGGACCGCTTACCATAGCGTTCGAACATGTCCTCCCAATAGGCCAGTTTCGCGATGCCGGTGATGCGGGCGTCGAGATCGGCAACCGCCCCGACGTCGGATCCCTTGGCGGTACGGACCGCAAGAGTTGCCGTATCGGCCGAGTTGCGCTGCGCCGGTGCTGTCTTCGCCATACCCGCCTCGTCCCGTCTAAAGATTTAGATTCGCCACGCCTTACATTCTTGACAGAATGGAACCGTTGCCGCTTAATGTAAATAAGCAATTGAGTACCGATTTAGCTCTTTGGCCGATCTTTGGCCCAAAAGGACGGGTGAGAAACTGGATTAACCTATTGAAAAAACGTAAAAAATACTGATGATTGAGTTTTCCACTCAGCCGGAGAGCTACCGCCATTGGCGCCTGCGAACCGAGGGATCGGTCGCCTACCTGAGCCTGAACGTCCAGGAGGATGCGGGGCTGTTTCCGGGCTACAAGTTGAAATTGAACTCCTACGACCTGGGGGTCGATATCGAGCTCAACGACGTGGTCCAGCGCCTCCGCTTCGAACACCCTGAGGTCCGGGCGGTAGTGCTCACCTCGGATAGGGAGGGCGTGTTTTGTGCCGGGGCCAATATTCAGATGCTTGGGCAGTCGAGCCATGCTCACAAGGTGAATTTCTGCAAGTTCACCAACGAGACCCGCAACGCCATTGAAGACGCTAGCCAGAATTCAGGCCAGACATATATTTGCGCCATAAACGGCACGGCGGCCGGCGGCGGCTATGAGATGGCGCTTGCGGCCGAGCACATCATTCTGGTCGACGATGGCGCCAGTTCGGTTTCTTTGCCGGAAGTGCCGCTTCTGGCCGTTCTGCCTGGGACCGGCGGCCTGACCCGTGTGGTCGACAAGCGTCATGTCCGGCGCGATCATGCGGACGTTTTCTGCACCCTGACCGAAGGAATTAAAGGCAAGCGCGCCGTCGATTGGCATTTGGTCGACGAAGTCGTGCCGCGCTCGCGCCTGGATCAGGTCGTGCGGGATCGCGCCGAGGCCCTGGTGGCGACATCGGATCGCCCGGGCGACGCCAAAGGCGTCGATCTGCCGCCGCTCCGTCGCGACCTTGCGGAAGACAGCATGGCCTACGACAATTTGAGCGTGGCGATCGATCGACCGGGGCGGGTGGCGCGTATCACAGTCAATGCCCCGAACGCCGACCAACCGCGCGATCTTGCCGGGATCCATGCTGCCGGCGCTGCTTTCTGGCCACTGGCTCTGGCGCGGGACCTGGATGACGCGATTCTGCATTTGCGTTTCAACGAGCCGGACATTGGCACCTGGGTTCTGATGACCGGCGGCGACGCGGCGCGGGTCATGGCGGCCGACGCATCCCTGCAAGAGCACGCGGGCGATTGGTTGGTGCGCGAGATCACGTTGTACCTCAAGCGCGTGTTCAAGCGTCTGGACGTTACCTCCCGCAGCCTGGTCGCGGTCATCGAACCGGGCAGCTGTTTCGCGGGGTTCCTGGTCGAATTGATCCTGGCCGCCGACCGTAGCTACATGTTGGACGGTTCGATCGAGGGCGACAACCGCCCGCCTGCTTGCCTGCGTCTCTCGGCCATGAGCTTCGGGCCCTTGCCGATGTGCAACGGCCTAACGCGTTTGGAGACCCGATTTCTAGACGACGCAGCACGGGTGACTGCGATTCGTGGCAAGATCGACCATGACCTTGATGCGGCCGCGGCGGATGACTTGGGCTTGGTTACGTTCACGCCGGATGATCTCGATTGGGAAGACGAGGTTCGCCTGGCCCTGGAGGAACGTGCCAGCTTCTCGCCCGATTCCTTGACCGGCATGGAAGCCAGCCTGCGCTTCGCCGGGCCGGAAACCCTGGAGACAAAAATCTTCGGCCGGCTCAGTGCTTGGCAAAACTGGATTTTCCAGCGGTCGAATGCCGTCGGCGAACAAGGTGCGCTGAAGCGTTTTGGCAGCGGCATTCAACCCAAGTTCGATAACGGACGAGTCTAATCCTCTACAATCGCAAACAGAAGTAAGTCGCCACATGAGCATCGACCACTTAAGCAAGATTCCGAACAACGTTCAGCTAGCCGACGATCGACGACTGCAACGAGCGCTGGAGAAATGGCAACCAGGATATGAGAGCTGGTGGCGCGATCTTGGCCCGGAGGCAAGCCAGAACATGGATGTCTATCTGCGCACCGCGATCAGCGTCGATCCGGGCGGTTGGGCGAACTACGGCTATGTGCGTATGCCGGAATATCGTTGGGGCATATTCCTGGCGCCGCAGGACGAGGGGCGCCTGGTTAACTTCGGCATGCACAAGGGCGACCTTGCCTGGCAAGAGGTGCCTGGCGAGTATCGCACCGATCTGCGCCGCTTAATCGTGGTCCAGGGCGATACCGAGCCCGCATCGGTCGAGCAGCAACGTCATCTGGGCGCGACCTGTCCGTCGCTCTACGATCTCCGCAACTTGTTCCAGGTCAATGTTGAGGAGGGACGGCACCTTTGGGCCATGGTCTATCTGCTGCACGCGCACTTTGGCCGTGACGGCCGTGAGGAGGCGGAAGGCATGCTGGAGCGCCACTCCGGGGATTCCGACAAGCCGCGGATCCTGGGCGCCTTCAACGAGAGAACGCCGGACTGGCTGTCGTTCTACATGTTCACGTTCTTCACCGATCGCGATGGCAAATATCAACTGGCCTCGTTGGCGGAGTCGGCCTTCGATCCGTTATCGCGGACCTGCCGCTTCATGCTGACCGAAGAAGCCCATCACATGTTTGTCGGCGAGACCGGGGTCGGCCGGATCGTACAGCGCGCCTGCGAGATCATGCGCGAGCACAAGACCGACGATGTGCGGAAATGGGGCGGCATCGATCTGCCTACGCTCCAGAAATACGTCAATTTCCATTTCAGTGTGTCCCTGGATCTGTTCGGTCAGGAGTTGTCGACCAACGCGGGGAACTATTTCAGCATGGGCCTCAAGGGCCGCTTCCACGAAACCAAAATCAAGGACGATCACCTCTTGACCGACGCGGCCTACAAGGTGCCGGAGGTCAAAGGCGACCAAATCGCCATGACCGATGCCAGCGCCTTGCTCGCGGTCAACGAGCGCTTGCGCGACGACTACGTGGTCGACTGTCAGCGCGGCGTCGATAAGTGGAACCGGGTGATCGAAAATGCCGGAATCGACTTCAAGCTGACGTTGCCCAACCGGGCCTTCCACCGCCGGATCGGTGTCTTCAGCGAGGTTGAGGTCACGCCGGACGGCCGGATCGTGACCTGGGCCGATTGGGACCGCGATCACTCCCGTTGGCTACCGACCGATGAGGATCGGGTTTATGTCGGTTCGCTGATGCAGGCGGTTACCGAACCGGGGAAGATTGCCAACTGGATCGCGCCGCCGGCCAAGGGGATCAATGGCCAGCCGCTAGAGTTCGAGTACGTACGTTTTAACTAACGGTAAATTGTGCGATTTGGGCGACCGGTCGGACTTGCCGCAATACCGGTCATGGGCAAGACTCGGGACGGGAAGGGACAAGAAGCCGGGCTACGAAACCGGCAGGGCACTATCTGGGAGCCGGGAGGAAGGTACATGCGTGACCACAGCGTCTCGATCGATCGTTCGACGACGCCCGCTGGGCTGGCCTTCGCGCCGACGTTCAATGTCGCGGTATCGTTCATCGACCGCCACTTGGCTGAGGGTAGGGGCGACAAGGTCGTAATCCAGGCCGCCGACGGCGGCACAGTCACGTATGCGGCGCTGGCGGAGAACGTCAATCGGACCGGCAACGTGCTCACCGGACTAGGGATCGGGCGCGGCGACCGGGTCCTGTTGATCGTCAAGGACTGTCCGGAGTTCTATTACCTGTTCTGGGGCGCGATTAAGGCCGGCATCGTTCCAGTCCCGCTCAACACGCTGCTGCGGGCCCGGGACTATTGCTCGATGATCGAGGATTCGGGCTGTGCTGGACTCGTTTATTCTCCCGAGTACGCAGGCGAGGTTGAAGCCGCCCTGACGCAGGCGGATCATCAGCCGAAAGCAACCCTGCGGATCGACGGCGAGGGTGAGAGCCTGCGCGCCCGGCTGCCGCAGGTTTCGGCCGATCTGGCGCCCGCCCCGGCCAAGGCCGAGGACGACTGCTTCTGGCTCTATTCCTCCGGCACGACGGGTGCGCCCAAGGGCGCCGTGCATGCCCATCGCGACATGGTCGTCATCAGCGAGTACTACGGCCGTAGCACCCTTGGAATCCGTGAAAGCGACGTGAGTTTTTCGGCTGCCAAGCTGTTCTTTGCCTATGGCCTGGGAAATGCCATGGTCCTGCCCTTGTGGGTCGGCGCCAGCACGGTGCTGTTGGCGGGGCCGCCGAATCCGCAAAGCACCTTCGACGTTATCGAACGCTACAAACCGACCTTGTTTTTTGGCGTGCCGACGCTTTACGCGGCGCAGCTCCGCGCCCTGGATCAGGAGTCGCGCGATCTGTCCTCGCTGCGGGCCTGCGTTTCGGCCGGTGAGGCCCTGCCGGGAGACATCCTTCGGCGCTGGAAGGCGCAAACCGGGCGCTTGATCTTCGATGGCATCGGATCCACCGAGGCCCTGCACATTTTTATCTCGAACCGGGCCGATGACTATCGGCCGGGCTGCAGCGGCCGCCCGGTCGCCGGCTACGATGCGGTGATCCTTGACGATGCCGGCAAGGAAGTGCCGGTTGGCGACAGTGGCCACCTGATGATTCGCGGCGCCTCGACCGCCAAGTACTATTGGAACAAGCCGGACAAGACCGCGGAAACGATGGTCGACGGCTGGCTGAATACGGGCGACACATATTATCGGGACAAGGACGGCTATTTCTACTACTGCGGGCGCAATGACGATATGCTCAAGGTCGGCGGCATCTGGTGCTCGCCGTTCGAGATCGAGGCCAAGCTGATCGAGCACCCCAAGGTTCTGGAGGCTGCGGTGGTCGGCCGGGTCGACGACGACGACTTGGTCAAACCGGCCGCCTTCGTTGTCCCCATCGATCCCAAGGACTCCGCCGACGCCATGTCGGACGAGTTACGCCAGCATTGCAAAAGCGGCCTGGCCAAATACAAATACCCGCGCTGGTTCACCTTCGTCGAGCAACTGCCGAAGACCGCGACCGGCAAAATTCAGCGATATAAGCTGCGCTAGGGCGAGGTGAGATCGGTGCGAGAGATTGTGACTCGGCGATGAAGGACCGGCTGATCCCACTGGGCGAGGCGATCGCGGAGCATGTCCGTCACGGCGATAGTCTGGTTATGGGCGCCAGCCTGGAGCCGGATATTCCCTTCGCTGCGACCCACGAGATCATTCGGCAGGCGAAGCGCGACCTCGACATCGTCGCGCCGATTTCAGATGCTTCGAGCGACATGATGATCGGTGCCGGGTGCGTCGCGCAGATCACCGGCGCCTGGTGCGGCAACGTCTCCGGCGGGCTGGGGCACAATTACCGGCGCGCCTTCGAGCATGGCATGCCGCGCTCCATCAAGGTCAACGACCATTCCAATTTCTCCCTGGGCATGGCCTTGATGGCGGGGGCCCACGGCATGCCCTACGCGGCGATGCGCTCGATCCTGGGCTCCGACATCCTGCGCTCGAATCCGGCCTTCCGGATCACCGAGAATCCCTTTTCGGCCGAGGCCGAGCCGATCGTTCTGGTGCCGCCGCTGATCCCCGATGTCGCGATTCTGTCAGTGCAGCGTGCCGACCGTTACGGTAACAGCCACCACTGGGGAAATTGCGGTCTCATGCAAGAGGCGGCCCTGGCGGCGCAACGCGTAATTCTGCTTGCCGACGAGATTGTGGATGCTGCGGTCATCGCATCCGATCCTGGCCGGGTGCTGTTCCCAGGCTATCTGGTGACTGCGGTTTGCCACGTTCCGGCCGCTTGCCACCCGTCGCCGATGACTGGATGTTGGCGGCGGGACAACGCGTTTTTCCACGACTACCACCGCCAGTCTCGTGGTCGCGAAGACTTTCTGGCCTGGCTCGACGAGTGGGTGTTGGGCGTGCCGGACCATGCCGCCTATCGGGCCAAGCTGGGCCAACAGCTGGATGACCTGCGAATTATGGGCGACGCACCCTCGGTAGCGGCAAACTATGCGGCGGAATGAGAAGCCGATGCCCTTTTCAACCCAGGAACTGATGATCGTCGCCGCGGCGCGCGAGATTCGGGACGAGGAGATCGTCTTCGTCGGCATGCGTCTGCCGATCACGGCCTATGGCGTGGCCCGTCTAACCCACGCCCCGAATGCGGTCGGCCTGTTCGAATGCGGCATCGCGCGCTATGTGCCGGCCGAGGGCATGCTCTATACCATGGCCGATCCGCCGAATCAGCTTGGCGCCGCCTGGACCACCGGCCTGATCCAGATCATGGGCCAGTTGCAACGCGGACGGGTCGATGCCGGTTTCATTGGCGGCGCCGAGATCGACCGCCTCGGCAATATCAACACGTCCTACATCGGCGGATTTGCCGATCCACGGGTCAAGCTGCCCGGTTCGGGCGGCGCCGCCGACATTGCGGCCATGGCCAAGCGGCTGATCGCTATCATGAACCACGAGCGGCACCGCCTGGTCGAAAAGGTCGACTATGTGACCTCACCCGGATATCTCGATGGCGGCACGTCACGCCGCGATGCGGGCCTGAGCGGCGGCCCTGCCGCGGTGGTCACGGATCGGGCGATTCTGCGCCCACACGGCCCGGACAACGAACTGTATCTTGCTTCGGTGCACCCGGGCCACAGCATAGATGAAATTCGCGAGCACACCGGCTGGGACCTCAAGCTGATGCCCGATATCGGTGAGACGCCCCCGCCTACAACGCGGGAGTTGGCCGCGCTGCATATCATCGATAAGGATGGATTTTGGCGATGAACCTGGATCGGGATGTGATAATAGGACAACGATGCGGAACTAGGTGATTTGGCCACAAGCACCGAGCGCCAACCTTGGCATTCGGCAACATGCGATAGGGAGGAACATCATGCCCAAGAAACAGAATTCAACCACGACCCGCCGCCGTTTCCTCGTTGGTACGGCCGCGACCACCGGCCTTGCGGTGGCTGGCGGCGTACTGCCGACGCGTTTTGCTATTGGTGCCATGGCGCCCATCAAGATCGGTATTCTGCTACCTTATTCGGGCACCTATGCCGCGCTCGGCAACGCGATCACCGACGCGCTGAAACTGCGCATCGAACAGGCAGGCGGCAAGTTGGGTGGCCGCGATGTCGAGTACGTCGCTATCAACAGCGAGATGTCGGTGCCCAAGGCACCGACCAATACCGAGAAGCTGATCAAGAAGGACGAGGTCGACTTCTTGGTCGGGCCGGTCCATTCCGGTATCGCCGCGGTCATGGCCAAGATTGTCGGCAAGCGTACGGCGCCGATTATGATCGTGCCTAACGCCGGTTCGAACGCGGTGACCGGACCGCTGTGCGGCAAGAATATTTTCCGCACCTCCTTTAGCAATTGGCAGCCGGCTTATCCGGGGGGTGAGCTGATGGCCAAAGAAGGGCATAAGACCGCGGTTACCATTTCCTGGAAGTACGGCGCGGGCATCCAGATGATGGGAGCCGGCAAGGAAGCCTTCGAAAAGAACGGTGGCAAGGTCGTTCAGGAAATTCTGATCCCCTTCCCGCAGGTCGAGTTCCAGGCCCACCTCGCGGAAATCGCGGCGCTGAAACCCGACGCCGTCTTCGCCTTCTATTCCGGCGGCGGGGCGACCAAATTCTTGCAGGATTACGCGGCTGCCGGTCTAAAGGACAATATCCCGCTTTATGGGCCGGGTTTCCTGACCGAAGGCGTCACCAAGGCGGCCGGCGCGGCGGCGGAAGGTATCAAGACGACCTTGCACTATGCCGATACTCTGGATACCGACGCGAACCGGAATTTCCGGTCTGCTTACCAGGCGGTGGCGGGGCGCGGTGCCGATGTCTTCGCGGTTCAAGGTTACGATACCGGAAGCCTTCTGCTGCAGGCCGCCGCCGCGGTCGGTGGCGACGTCTCGGCCTCCGCGGATGTCATCAAGGCCATGGAGCAGGCGACCTTCCCGGACAGCCCGCGCGGCGACTGGCACATGTCCAAGGCGCACAATCCGATTCAGGACATCTACTTGCGCCAGGTCGTCAATGGCGAGCAGAAGCTGCTCGGCGTGGCGGCCAAGCAGCTCGAGGATCCGGCGACCGGCTGCAAACTAGTCTGATCGGATCGGACGATCGTTTCCCTCTTCGACGCCGCGGCGGAAGTGAGCTAGTTATGCACTGCCGCCCGGCGTCGAATTGAGCTGGCAAAATGGATCTCGCAACCTTTCTGATCCAGGTGCTGAACGGGGTTCAGTACGGCTTTATGCTGTTTCTGGTGGCCAGTGGCCTGACGCTTATCTTTGGCGTCATGGGGATCATCAACATCGCCCATGGCGCCTTTTATATGATCGGGGCGTATCTGGCTTTCTGGTTGACCGGGGTCGTCGGCAACCTGTTCCTGGCCATCGTGTTGGGCATTCCCTTGATGGTCGCGATTGGCTACGCGGTCGAGCGTTTGGCGATCACGCACCTCTATCACCGCGATCACCTCTATCAGGTCCTGCTGACTTATGGCCTGATCCTGATCTTCAACGAGGCGCAAAAGCTGCTATGGGGCACCGGGTTTCATGGTGTCCGGGTGCCTGCCATCCTATCCGGAGCGGTGCCGCTAACCGATACTCTGGTCTATCCGCATTATCGTTTGTTCATTTCCGTGGTCTGCCTCGGCGTGGCGGCCGGCATGTACGTGGCGATCAATCGGACTAAGCTGGGCATGATGATCCGGGCCGGCGCCAGCAACCGGGAGATGGTTGAGGCCCTGGGCATCGACATCGGCAAAGTTTTTGCCATTGTTTTTAGCCTGGGCGCGGCATTGGCCGGGTTTTCCGGCATGATCGGGGCCCCAATCAGTTCGGTCTATCCCGGTATGGGCGACCAAATCCTGATCATTTCCTTCGTCGTGGTGGTGATCGGTGGGATCGGCTCGATCAAGGGAGCCTTCGTCGGCGCCATGCTGATCGGATTGGCCGACACCTTTGGTCAGGTGCTGCTGCCGGAGTTGTCGTCCATGGTGGTTTACGCGCTCATGGCGATCATCCTGTTCTGGTGGCCGCAGGGCCTATTTGGGCGACGGGTATGAAGATGTCGCGCGCCCTGGCCGGTTTCTTGTGTGCGGCGGTGCTAGGCCTCGCCGTCACGCCCTGGCTTGCCGGCGAGTTCTATATGGACTTGATGATCCGGATCATGATCCTGGGTATCTTTGCGATGAGCCTGGATCTCCTGGTCGGCTACACCGGGTTGATCAGTTTTGGCCACGCCGCCTTCTTCGGCCTGTCCGGCTATATTCTAGCGATCGTCACGCCGGAAAGCGGCCCGATCACGTTGTGGTACGCTCTGTTCATGTGCCTGGCCGGCTCAGCGATTGCCGCGGCTGCGATTGGCTGGGTATCGGTTCGCACCTCCGGCGTCTACTTCATCATGATCACGCTCGCGTTCTCGCAGATGTTTTTCTATTACTTCAACGGAAGCGTCGAGCTCGGCAGCTCCGATGGGATTTTTATTTTTTTCCGGCCGGACGTGACCTTGGGCGGGTTTGCCCTGATCGACCTTGGCGACGAGTACACTTTCTACTATTTCGTCCTGGCCAGCTTGGTCGGCTCGTATCTTTTTCTCACTATGGTGCTGCGCTCGCCCTTCGGCAAAGTCATCCAGGGCGTTCGCGCCAACGAGGCGCGCACCCGGGCGCTCGGATTCGCGACCCAGCGCTACAAGCTGGTCAGTTTTATCATCGCGGGCACTCTGGCCGGTTTCGCCGGCTTCCTGGAGGCGACACACACTGGCTTCGTCAGCCCGGCCCACCTGGGCTGGCACGAATCCGGCATGATCCTGATTATTGTAATCCTGGGTGGTATCGGCACGCTCTATGGGCCGGTTATGGGGGCCTTTGTCCTGGTCTTCTTGCAGGACAAGTTCCAGGAAATCTCGGATCTTTGGCTCTTGCTGATGGGCTTTTTCGTCATCGCCGTGGTGCTGTTCCTGCCACACGGGATCGCCGGCCTGTTCGCGAGGCTGACCGGTGCGCGGCCGGCCGACGGCACGGAGGTGGGCGATAAAGGACTGGCGCCGACAGTGCCGGCGAAATCGCGCGAGGGCGCGGACGGCGGGGGCACGGCATGACCGAGCCGATCCTGCGGACCGATCATCTATGCAAGAACTTCGGCGCCATCTTCGCAGTGAATTCCGTCAGTATCGGATTTGCCGCGGGCCAGGTACATGCCATCATTGGCCCGAACGGCGCCGGCAAGACGACCCTGATCGACCTTCTGTCCGGTGACACTCAGCCGACTAGCGGCGGCATCTACTTCAAAGGCCGCGACGTTACCCGGGCGCCTGTCGACCGCGTATCGCGCCTAGGGGTTGGCCGCAGCTATCAAAAGACCAACATCTTCCCGCGCTTCACTTGCGAGCAGAACTGCTGGCTGGGCGCGCAGTCGCGCCTGCCGAACTCGATGCGCTTTCTGCGCCCGGCGTCGAGCTATAGCCAGGTGCGCGAGCGCACGCAGCGCGCACTCGAACTCTGCCGCCTTGATCATCGCGGCCAGGCGATTGCCGGGACCCTCAGCTATGGCGAGCAGCGCCAACTCGAGATCGGCATGATGCTGGCGACCGGGCCGGAGCTTTTGCTGCTCGACGAACCCCTGGCCGGCATGGGCAATGAAGAGGCGGCCGACGTGATCGAACTGCTCAAGGAGCTGGCCAAGGATCATACGCTGATTTTGATCGAGCATGACATGGACGCCGTCTTCGCCGTCGCCGAGGCCATGACTGTGATGGTCAGCGGCCAAGTTCTGGCGAGCGGGACGCCCGAAGTCATTCGCAACAATGCGGAGGTTCAGGACGCCTATTTGGGAACTGGGGAGGATCATTGATGACCGATACCCCGATCCTGGAAGTCGTCGATCTGCACACCTACTACGGCGCCAGTCACGTTCTGCACGGCATCGGCTTTTCGATCCGCCGCGGCGAGACGGTCAGCCTGATGGGCCGCAACGGCATGGGCAAGACCACGACGATCCGCAGCATCTTCGGCTTGACCCCGCCGCGCCGGGGCGAGATCAGGATCGACGGGCGCACCGTCACCGGCCAAAAGGCAAATCGAATCGCTCGTGCCGGCCTCGCCCTTGTGCCCGAGGGGCGGGGCATCTTTCCCAACCTTTCGGTCGAGGAGAATCTCGTGATGGCCGCCCGCCCGGGGCACGATGGCCGCGCCGACTGGCCCTTGGCGCGGGTCTACGAGACCTTTTCCGCGCTGTTCGAGCGGCGCGGCAACATGGGCAATCAATTGTCCGGCGGCGAGCAGCAGATGCTGGCGATCGGGCGCGCTCTGATGACCAACCCCGATCTCCTGGTGCTCGACGAAGCGACCGAGGGTCTGGCCCCGCTGATCCGACGAGAGATCTGGCGCGTGGTTCGGCAGATCAAAGACACCGGCATTGCCACCTTGATCGTCGACAAGGATATCAAAGCGCTGCTGGCGGTATGCGACCGCTGTCTAATCCTAGCCAAGGGCGAGCTGGTCTATGCCGGCACAGCTGCCGAGCTGGCGCGAGACCCGGAAGTTCACATTCGTTATCTGGGCGTTTAAGAAGGTGGCCGGGTGAAATCGATCTTTCCTTCCGGCAGCAGATAAAGAACCAGGGCCTCGCCGTCGGTAACCGTCGGTTGATGCGCGGAACCGGGTTCGTAGACGCACCACCCGGCGCCCTTGCCGTCGAATTTGGCCGTCGGCGTGACCGGCATGGTCAGGCAGATCTCGCCGTTTGGATGGGAATGGTGCGGCCCGACAACGTCCTTGAGCTGCACCACATCGACGCTCAGATCGTCGGTCTCCAGCGTGGGCTCGACGATCCGGCCAAAGCGGCGGCCCTCGGCGCCCTGGCTACACATCCAGCCAGCGGAAATGGCGCTATGGCAGGCTGCTTCGATCGCCTTAAAGGCGTCGCCGTCAGGCGGAAAGCGATGGTTCAGGTCATCGGCCAAGGATTGGTCGATCCGCTGCCCGGCGATGGCTTGCATGACTGGCTTCATTAAACCGGTGAATTCCTGCTGGTTCATGTTTCTTCTCCTTCTTCGGTAATCGGCGTTTAGTGCCTCAAGCGTCGCCGCACGCCGTTTGATAGTCGAGGATACGTCCGCGAATCGGTTCCGGGATCGTCGCCGCCTTGAAGGCTGGCCGGGCGATGAAACAGGCCACCAAAGTTGCCCGGTAGTAGGCCATTCCGTCGTCACCGCAGCCGGTCAACTCATAGGTTACCGAACTGCGCCCGAGTTTCTTGACCCTGAGCGTGGTGACCACTTCCTGATCCGGTGCGGGGGCCGCCAGGAAATCGATTTCCGCGCGAACGGTCGGGGCCCCCATATGCAATTCCTGGTTCAGTTTGAGCCAGGAGATGTCGAGGACATCGCGGTACCAGGCCTCCAAAGTTTCCATGGCGAAGTCCAGGACCCGTGGCGTATAGATGATTCCCGCTGGGTCGCAGTCCCCCCACTTGACGGCCTGCGTCATCGAATAAGGCCGCACCTTGGAATACTTGGCGTCCAATTTACGGTCGGGTTGATCGTTCACCTGCTATCCCCTTCGTGACTGCCCTAGTGCACCGCACGCGATGCTCGCCAAAGCCTTGACGGACATATAAATACGCATTATCGTACCTAAATACATCTTTTGCCAAGAGCCCAAATGACATTTTCGAGGATTAGGCTGATGAGCCACTCCCCGCAAGGCGCGACGCGACAACTAACGCCGGAGGATCTTGAACGGGTCATCGAAATCGACCGCCAGATTACCGGTCGGTCGCGGGCCGCCTTCTTCAAAAAGCGCCTTCAGGCGGCCCTGGCGGACGTCAGGCATTTTATCGCGATGGCAGTCGAGACGGACGGCAAGCTGACCGGCTTCGCGATTGCCCGGCTACAGGACGGCGAATTCGGCGATGCGCGCCGGGTGGCGACCCTAGACGTGGTCGGGGTTGATCCGGATTGCCGGAACAGGGGCCAGGGCAGTCAGCTGCTGCGACAAATCACCGACGTCATGGGAAAGCTCGACGTGCACGAGCTTCACACTCAGGTCGGATGGCACGAAACAGGCCTGACACGGTTTTTCGCGGCCAGTGGCTTCTCCTTGGCGCCACGGGTGATCTTGGAACGCTCAACGGCGCGCAGGGCTTGGGACCGCAACGAGGCGCAGGGCGCCGATACCGCAGATCAAGAGGCGGGATTCGACGACGGCGCGGCGCGGCTCGATGCCGGCGTACCAGATTACAGCTACCCTCCCGGAAGTGGGATCGCCGACTTGGCGGCCGACAAGGTGTTGGTCCGCTCACTCGCGGCTGACGATCTTGCCGCTGTTACCCGGATCGACCGCAAGCTGGTCGGTCGCGATCGCGCCGCATTTTTCGACGCCAAGCTGAATGAAGTTCTAAATGAATCGGGCATCCGGGTCTCGTTGACTGCCGAGTCCGATAGCCGGCCGGTCGGCTTCATTATGGCGCGCGTCGACTACGGCGAGTATGGCAGGACTGAAACGGCCGCGGTCCTCGATGTGATTGGGGTCGAGCCGGATTTTGGGCACCAAGGCGTCGGCCGCGCGCTCCTATCCCAGCTTGTGATGAACCTGAGCACACTGCGTGTCGAGACGCTGCGTACCGCCGCGCGCTGGAACAACTTCGGTCTGCTGGGCTTTCTGGATCGGGCCGGATTCACACCCTCGCAGCAATTATTCTTGAGTAAAGCGATCGACTAGACCGGCGAGCCGGCTGCTATGGTCGCCGGTCGTCGTGCCTACAGCGAGGCCCAAACCGAACTCAGTCGTGCAGGGATTCGTATTTGGCCTGCAGCTCTTCTGGTGATTCCACGAAATCGGGATTGAGGACGATGCAGTCGGCCGGACAGACCAGCTTGCACTGGGGCTCGTCCTCGGCTCCAACGCACTCTGTGCAGCGTAACGCGTCAATAACGTAGATGGGGTCGCCGAACGTGATGGCGTCGTTGGGGCAGGGCTCGACGCACGCGTCGCAACCGGTGCATTCTTCGTTGATCAATAGGGCCATGCCGCGTTCCTCCGTATCTCAGGATGCCAGGGACAATTGTCCGAGGCGCGCCAGTTTTTCGTGCCGGAAAGCGCCCCAGATGGCCGCCCCCATTGCGCCTGCGTAGATCGAATCCGGATGGTTCTTCGCGGTGACCTTCATGTTCTGACCGGAAATGGTGGCTTCGATGGCAAGCAGCAAACCTTCGTCGCTTGCCAAGCCTCCGGTTAGTAGCACCAAACCCTCTGTCACCTTAGTCGCGCGGAGCAACTTGACCAGGCGGTCCGCCATGGATTCGTGGATGCCGCGAAGGATATTGGCGGCCGAGATCTGGCGCGATACCATGTTGATGACGTCGGTTTCGGCCAGGACGGCACAGATGCCGCTAACCTTTTCCGGATTGTCCGCCGTCTTCGACAGGGGGCCGATCTCGTCCTGCGATATGCCCAGGTAGCGGGCGATATTCTCAAGGAACTGACCGGACCCAGACGCGCACTGACTGGTCATCTTATAGCCGAGCACCTTGCCCCGCTCGTCGATATTGACGGCGCGGCCGTGCAAGGCGCCAATGTCGAGGATCGAACGCGCTTCCGGCTGCAGGAAGATGCCGCCGCGGGCATGGGTCGTCATGGAGTAAAAGTGGCCGGTGGTGAAGCTCAAGGTCTCCGCCTCGCCGGTACTTGCGACATAGGCCAGATCGCCGCGCTCCAGTCCAGCTTCGCCCAGAAGCCCATCGAAGGTCTCCTCGGCCAGCTTGAAGGGGTCGCGCTGGCGAATCCGCTCGGTCCGCTTGCCAAGGCACTTGGTATCGTCGCCCTGCACGTCGAAGATCACGATCTTGACGCTGCCGGTGCCGACATCGAGTCCTGCGGTTAATGTCATGATCTCTCTCCTTCAGGCCGCGACCGCACGCCGTGCAAATGTGGCGGCCCCGAGCGCGCCGGTGTAAATCGAGGCTGGGTCGATGTTGATAGTGACGTCGCCATAATTTTCCTTCACCAGTTTCCGCAACTCTCGGACCGCAGCTTCGTTGTTGGCGACGCCCCCGGTGAAGGTGAATTCGTTGGAAATGCCGCCGGAGCGTGAGATGATCGACATGGCGCGCAGGACGATGGCGCGGTGCAGGCCGGCCAGAATGTCCTCGCGTTCCTCACCGAGTGCCAGGCGGTCGCGGAGTTCGGCGCCGGCGAAAACGGTGCAGGTGGAGTTGATCCTCACCGACTTGGTCGATTTCATGGCCAGCGGCCCCAACTCGTGCAGGCCCATATTCATCTCGTCGGCGATGTAGCCCAGATACCGGCCGCATCCGGCGGCGCAGCGGTCGTTCATCTGGAAGTTCGCGACGATTCCGTCGGCGTCGACCTGGATGCCCTTGGTGTCCTGACCGCCGATGTCGAGCACGGTGCGCGTACCGGGGTACATGACGTGGGCGCCCAAGCCGTGGCACAAAATCTCGGAGCGAATATGCTCCTTCGGGAAGGGCAAGGTGACGCGCCCGTAGCCGGTACCGACCACATAGGTCTCCTCCATCTCGACCGCCAGCGTTTCGTCCAGGTGCCGGCGCAGAGTGTCGCGCTGCGGTTCCAGTTCCGGTATGTCCTTGATGACCCGGCCCAGGGCGCGGCCGAATTTCTCGGTCATACCGCCGCTCGGCGGCCGGTTCTCGACCTCGATGATCGCCTTGTCGTAGATGTTGAGCAGACGGTCGAAGGGCAGGCCGGTGGCCTTAGCGACCTCCTCGCCGATCTTCATGAAGCGTGACCCGGCGATGTCGCGAAAGAAGTCGGACTTGCGGCTGCCACCGGGGGCGTACATATCTGGCGCGTCGGCGCGGATTCGGTCGAAGACCGCAGTCAAGGCTTCGAGAATTTCTTTTTTCATGTCCGTCAGCCGGGCCGAATCGATTAGTCCGACGCACGTCTCGCGCAGGTCCTCCAATTGCTCGACAAACTGTTCCAGCCGGAAGTAGAGCTTGATTCGGTCGAGGAAGACTTCATCCACCGCCAGATCCAAGCCGTGCGCCGTCAGCGCGCGGCGGAATAGCGTCAGGCGTGCCGAAATGACCGCCTCCTGCTGGGCCACCGCCGTCGCTGTCGTGTAGTTGGAGCGGGAATTGGTGATTCCCTGGCCCAGGGGCTCGCAATTTTCGTCCAGCAACATGGCCTTGGTGGTTGTCGACCCGAGGTCGATACCGATAAAGGTGCGCATTGCCCGCTTCCCAATCTATGCCGCGGCCGGCGCTGGAGCGCCCGCGCCGCGTTTCTGCTCGACCATCTGAAAATAGCTTTCCAGCCGGTTCTTGATGTTCGAGGCGGAGAAGTACCGCGGGTCTACCAAATCGGATTCGACGAACGCCGCCGGCTTTCCCGTGCGGCGCTCGACCTCGCGCATGATCAGCAATTGGCCGGCCGAGAAGCTGTTGCAGCTCTTGATCGAATTGATCAGAAAGCCATCCGCCTGATACTCGTCCATGTAAGATTCGATCATCTCAACCCGCTGCGGCAGGTTGCGGTTGGTGTAGCAACCGAGGCAATAGTCCGCCAAGCTCTCCAGCGGGTTATCCGGATCGTGGCGGAACCCGAAGTCGTAGACACCACCGACCTTGGTATAGGTGCTGGCGACCACGACCGCGCCGTCCTCGTAGAACATCTTCCAGAAGTCGCGGAAGCTGGTCCAGTTCGGCGGTCCCTCGACCACCAGGCGGAAACGTTCTTCGGTCATCTCGCCCTCAGGCGTGATCGGTCCCTTGCCGGCGGCCAGGCGCTGTTCGATCTCCTTGCGCAGCAGTTTATAGTACTCGACTGCATCCGTTGTGCCGCGGAAGGCGGTGAATATCGGACCGATGTAGTACACACCGCCGAAATAGGCGTCGATCGGCGACGGCTTGTTCTTGGCGCTTTGCAGAACCCAGACCAGGTCATCTTCGGCCTTAGCCGAATTGCGCAGATACTCCCGCAGGCGATCGATATCGAATTTGACGCCGCTGACCCGCTCAAGTGCGGGGATGACTTCTTGCTTGAGCTGCTTGACGACGTAGTCGCGCATGTTTTTGGTGATTTTTCCGTCGCCCTCATAGGGGACTTGCAGCATCACCGTCTCGCA
>JAJFGO010000063.1 GCA_021776095.1 Kiloniellaceae bacterium
AGTGACCTGATTTGGCGCCATCAAATGGCGCGATATGATCAGATATGCTCTAGATCGGAACGACCGGCAGCGCGTAGACTGTCAGCTTCCCTGAGTGGCTCACATCGACCCGTATTGGCCCTTCACGATCAGCGGGGCCAAGGTCGGCTTTCGGATTATAAACCGGCCGTTCAACCGCGGCCATCGGGTCGGGCGTTCCTAGCCAAACCCGGAAATCGACAGAAGTTCTATACAGCCTGAATTGGGTGGTTGCTCTTACGCCGCCAACCCATCCAGCCCAGCCCGGCGAGGCCAATCGCGAAGATGGCAAGGGTGGAGGGTTCGGGGACCACTGTGGCGGATCCGAAAATCGATGGAGATTGTGTGGCGGGAGATTGCGCTCCGATACTGACGCTCCATGGATCGAGATTGAAACCCGCGCCGCCGGGGCAGACCGTACAGCGAATTAGAGCTGAATTTATCGGTCCGTAGAGAGTCTCGATTTCCGGGTTCGCGCTGGTGACACTCGAGACGATTTGAAATCCCTGAATCGTCGGAAGGATGAACTCCACCGACACTATGGTACCGGCGAGCAAGGTACTGCCCGCGGCGATTCCCAGGCTTGCGCTCTGACCGATCCAGGAAAAGGACCCGCTCAAAGTCGTTCCCGTATCGTCGACGATGGCAGACAGGGAGAAAGTGCCGACGATGTCCGTCACATCGAATGGCGCCGTTAGCGGAAAGGCGTCCAAGATGGCCGGATCGCCCGCCGTACCGAGGGTGCCGTCGATGGAGAAAATATCCGTCGTGGCATCGTAGGAATACAAGATCCCGGAGGTGGAAGGTGCTGGGTTAAAGACTTCGAACGTCGCTCCGAAATCGCCGGGCGCAATGAGACCGGCGAAAGCCCTGTTCGGCAGTAAAACCAGCATCGCAAACAGGAGCAAGAGAGAAGGCACGTTGCGCATAACGACATCTCCTTCTTTTCCAGCGTTGCTTCACATAAGAGCACAAACATCGATATGTCAACTTGCCAGAACTATGAATGTCCATCATTCCATTATCCGGCATGCTCCAAATAAACCTACCTCAGCTTGAATCAGAATCCACAACTCGCCAATCGGGTCGTTGGAGGCGAATGGCCGCTCCGGGTCACGGCCAAAAACCGACGACCCCACGCCCATGTCTGCAATCGGGCGTAATGCCGCCGTGAACCGCCAATAAGCGGGCGTTCAGGCTGTCGATTCGGCAGGATTTCGAACTAAGACGCGACCGAACGACCTAATAGACAAAATCCATTAACCGGCCGAGCCGCCGGCCTTATGGGCGATTTCGGTCTGATGGTTGACGATCGCGCTGATCGGAACCAAGGCGATGCCGCGCCGTCGCGCCTCGGGCAGCCAGTCCGCCAGGACCTTGAGGGTTGCCTTGTGAGGATGGCCGATACCGACCGCGAATCCCCGGCGCCGGGCGATCCGCTCCAAGTGGCCCAGTTGCCCCCGGATCGAGCCCGCGTCGCGCCGGTTATGATCCAGGAAAACGTCGCGCCGGGCAAAGGGTACGCCACTGCGCGCCGCCGCGCGCCAGGCGACACTTGCCGCCGAGGTCACCGAATCGAGGAACAGCAGGTCGCGAGCGCGCAACTCGCGCATGACCTGGCCGATGCCCTCGGGCGCCGCGGTGAACTTACTGCCCATGTGATTGTTGATCCCGACGAAACCGTCGAAACGCGCTAGGCCCCATTGCAGGCGCCGGGCGACTTCGTCGCGGGACAACCCGGTGCGTAGAACCTTGGGGCCGGGATCGTAGGCCGGATCGCGGGGCTCCATGGGTACGTGAAGGAGCAATTCGTGCCCGGCCGCGCGGGCGTCGGCAGCGAAACCGCGTAGGCCCTCGGCGTAGGTCATGAAGGATAAGGTCAAGGGTGCCGGCAAGTTGATGGCGCGCCGCGCCGCCGGGCGGTTCAGGCCCAAATCGTCCAGCACAATCGCAATCATCGGCTGGCCGGGCGCAACCGTCACCGGAACCGCGTTGCGCAGCCAGAGCGGCGGCCGCCGCGCTGGTACCAAGGTTCCCATACCGCCGGGCGCCGGCAAGGCGGCGAGATGAATCTCACCCGGATCGACCGCGGCTACGGAGCCTTGTAAGAGTTGAGCAGCGTCCTGAGGTTCCTCGTAGAGGCGCGCCAGGGCGTCCTCGACGCCTTCGGGCGCGGCAACACCATTTCCGTCGGGAATTCGCACCGCTACCGACGCAAATCCGGGCGCGCCCACCTCATGGCCCAACGGGCCCGAGGACACCTCGATGGGCGTGGGAAAGATCGCCGCCACCGGAGGCGCGGTCGAAAGTGCCATATGGGCGCCGCCCAAACCGCCAATAAAGCCAGCCAGCAGCGCCAACCCCAAGGCCGAGGCCGCGCCGCGCACCAAGACTACGAGCGTGCCCGCCTTAGCCACCGAAACCGGCATTGCCGGTTTGGCAGCGCCGCTCAGTCGAGAAGACGCTTGGGTGCGGGCCATGCTTCGATCCGAATTGGGTAAGTCAGCCTAACACGCCACATCACCGGGCCGACAGCCGACTCCACCGTTATAAGCCCGGAAACTTGGGGATTACTTAATGATATTGGCCTCCTGGGCGGGCCAGTTCAGCTAAATCCGGGCATTCGGGCCAGGCACCGCGTTTCACTGTTATCAATGACTGCAAGAGCCTCTAGCCCACATTGGCAGCCGCTCACTTTCGACCAGGATTGCTAGTGTTCCCTGTCTTTTGGCGGATTGGGGTCATTGCCCGGGGCGATTGTATCCTTGCTCCGGATCTTTCCATCCAGTCCCTTAGTAGCGAGCTCGCCCCCACCCTGTTTCTTTAACATCGCACGAGCCACGGCTTCGGCGGCACGTTGGGTATCATGTAAAGAACTCGCCCGATTAGCGTCATTTCGCTTGTTCGCCCACCGTCCACCCTGTGTATGAAATACTGTCCTATCTCTATCTTTGGCCATCATTACTATCCTTGCCATGTGCTTTGTCGCTCGCTAACGCCGCTAGATAACCGCTCAGGCTTTGCATGACAGCGGAAACCCTTTTTGCTTCATCATGCGTCAGATCACTCGGTAGATTCGAAATACGGACAATCACAGAGCGGTCTCTCAGAGGAATAGGAAATACAAGCGGTGCTGCTGACGATTTTCCGCCAGAATCGCCCCCAAATTCCTCAACTTCAAAATCATTAAGAGGCTCATTTTCTCGTGATTTTGAACGTTTGAGCTCCTCTCCCTTATTTGCGGCCGAGCGTTTTCTCTGCGTCGCAGCGGGCTTAAAAGCGGCAGGATTGTCCCTCCATTTGATAAAATCCCCTACCGCAGTATTTACCCTAGCCTTGTAAACTTGCAGGCTATCTGGGGTGTATTCTCCGCTTGACAAATTCATGAACCTTGCGAAAACACCGTCAAGGTCAAGATTCCGAAGGTCCGACTTCTCGTCGTCCTCTAAGCCGGACAACACTTTTTTCGCCGCAGTTTTCCGACTTTGCGCAGTGGCCCTATTGAAAAGGCCTTTATCTGCGCCAAAATCCAAAAACTTCAGCAAATCATCGAGAGAATATGTTCCGTCCATCTTAAAAGTCCTCACTGAATTGAAGGCACGTCCTGTTATTGATAAAATTAATCTATCTGATCCAGATTGTCAATTCCTGCTTTGTCTGATGCAGAAATTTTTTTCTGGTCACAGAAAGAGGCTGCAAAACTACTGGGCCATGTTTCTGGCGAAGCCGCGCCGGCCTGCTTCCGTCGGCCCGATCAAGCTGATATAAACTATCCAGGAAATCTCATGCGCAGGTCTAAGAAATACCTGCTAAGGCATTGTAATGTTTCTATTGATCGATAACTACGATAGCTTCACCTACAACCTGTTCCATTTCCTGGGCGAACTGGGCGCCCAGGTCGAGGTCCGGCGCAACGATGCTATCTCGGCCGAAGACGCCTTGGCCATGGCGCCCCAAGGCATCGTGATCTCGCCGGGCCCTTGCGATCCGGACCGGGCCGGGATCTGCCTCGACCTGGTGCGCGCCGCGACCGGGCGGGTGCCGCTTTTGGGGGTGTGCCTGGGCCACCAGGCGATCGGTCAGGCCTATGGCGGCAAGGTGGTGCGCTCCCCGGTGTGCATGCACGGCAAGCTGAGCGACGTCCGCCACGCCGGCGCCGGCATCTTCGACGGCTTGCCGTCGCCATTTCAGGCGACGCGGTATCACTCATTGCAATTGGCCCGCGACAGCCTGCCAGGTTGCCTCGAGATCACAGCCGAGGCAGACGACGGCCTGATCATGGGCATCCGGCATACCGAATTACCGGTCTTCGGGGTCCAGTTCCATCCCGAAAGTATCGCCTCGGAACACGGCCACGCGCTCCTGGGCAATTTCCTGGCCATCGCCGGGCACAACGTGACCGAAACGCCGCGCCAGGCGGCGGTCGCTTAGCGACCGGCGGAGCGCATTTCAATGACCGCCGACATGACCGATCTGAAAGCCGTGCTGGGGATCGTGGCCACCGGCCAGGCGCTGAACAGCGCCCAGGCCGAGCAGGCCTTCGACATCATCATGTCCGGCAACGCGACCCCGGCCCAAATGGGCGGCTTCCTCATGGCGCTCAGGGTGCGCGGCGAAACGGTCGAGGAGATCACCGGCGCCGCCCGCGCCATGCGGGCCAAGATGCTGACCATCGATGCGCCCGCGGGCGCGATCGATACGTGCGGCACCGGGGGCGATGCCAAGGGCACCTACAACGTCTCCTCGGCTAGCGCTTTCGTGGTCGCCGCCTGCGGTGTACCGGTCGCCAAGCACGGCAATCGGGCGCTATCGTCCAAGAGCGGCGCGGCCGACGTGCTCGGTGCCCTGGGGGTCAATATCGACGCGGATATGAGCCTGGTGCAGCGGGCCTTGAACGAGGCCGGAATTACCTTCCTCATGGCGCCGCGCCATCACAGCGCCATGCGCCATGTTGGGCCGACCCGGGTCGAGCTCGGCACACGGACCATCTTTAATTTGCTCGGCCCCCTGTCCAACCCGGCCCGGGTCAAGCGCCAGATCATCGGCGTCTTCTCGCCCGATTGGGTCGAACCCCTGGCCCATGTCCTGAGGGAACTAGGGCACGAGCGCGCCTGGATCGTGCACGGCGCGGACGGCCTGGACGAGTTGTCGACGACCGGCGTCTCCCAAGTGGCCGAGCTTAAGGACGGCCGGGTTTCAACCTTCGAAGTGACGCCGGATCAGGCCGGATTGCCGACCGCCAAGTTGGACGACCTCAAGGGCGGCGACGCGGCACGCAATGCCCATGTTTTGCAGGCCATGCTGGACGGCGAGCACGGACCGTTCCGCGATGTCGTGATCCTGTCCAGCGCGGCCACCCTGATCGTGGCCGGCAAGGCCGAAGACTTGAAGCAAGGCGCGGCCATGGCGGCCAAGGCCATCGACGGCGGCGGGGCCCGCGCCGCCCTGGCCCGCTTGTGCGCGATCACCAACGAGACTGTACCGGGATCCTCGGCATGAGCGACGTCCTGACCCGCATCTGCGCGGACAAAGCCGAAGAGGTGCGTGCCCGCAAGGCGCGAACCCCCCTTGCCGAGCTCCAGGACCGGGCCAAAGTGGCCACGCCGGCGCGCGGCTTTCATGCCGCGTTGGCCCGAAAGGCGGCGGCCGGCGGCTACGGTTTGATCTGCGAAATCAAGAAAGCCTCGCCCAGCAAAGGTTTGATCCGGGAGGATTTCGATCCGCCAAGCCTGGCACGGTCCTACCAGGCCGGCGGGGCGTCGTGCCTGTCGGTCCTGACGGACACGCCCTATTTCCAGGGCCAGGACACGGACCTGGTGGTGGCGCGCGCGGCGGTCGACCTGCCGGTGTTGCGCAAGGACTTCATGCTCGACCCCTATCAGATCGTCGAATCCCGCGCGCTGGGTGCCGACTGCGTGCTGCTAATCATGGCCGCCCTGAGCGACGGACAGGCCACGGAGCTGGAGGATGCCGCCCGGACCCTGGGCATGGATGTTCTGGTCGAGGTTCACGACGCCGCCGAACTGGCCCGCGCGTGCGCCCTGAAATCGCCCCTGATCGGGATAAACAACCGCAATCTCAAGACCCTGGAGGTCGATCTGGCGACCACCGAGACCCTAGCGCCCCAAGTCCCCCAGGGGCGGCTGCTGGTCGCCGAGAGCGGGCTCTTCACTCGGGCCGATCTGCAACGCCTGCAGGCTGTGGGTGCCGCCGCCTTCCTGATTGGCGAATCTCTGATGCGCCAGGACGACGTAGCTGCCGCGACCGCTGCCTTGCTGGGCGACGACGCGCGGCACGCGGCCAGCGCCTGAGCCGAGGGCCCCGTCCATGGCCGAATTCACTCATTTCGACGCCGAAGGCAAAGCGGTCATGGTCGATGTCTCGACCAAGCCTGAAACCAAGCGGGTCGCCACCGCCAAGGCTTCGGTAGTGATGAAGCCGGAAACCCTGGCCATGATTCGGAACGGCGCCATGGCCAAGGGCGACGTACTTTCGGTCGCGCGTTTGGCCGGCATCATGGGCGCCAAGCGCACGCCCGATCTGATCCCGCTGTGCCATCCGCTGTCGCTCGACGCGGTCCAATTGGATTTGACCTTGGCGCCGGAGCGCAACGCGGTCGATGTCGCCGCAACCTGCACCCTGACCGGGCGGACCGGGGTTGAGATGGAGGCCCTGACGGCGGTCTCGATCGCCGCCCTGACCGTCTACGATATGTGCAAGGCGGTCGACCGGGGCATGCACATCGCCGATATCCGCCTAACCCACAAATCCGGCGGCAAATCCGGCACCTACGAGGCCCCTTGATGATCCCGGTCGAGGAGGCCTTGGCGCGCATTACCGGCGCTTTCGCGCCCCTGCCGGCGGAAACTCTGGGCCTGGGCGAGGCCCTCGGCCGGGTTTTGGCCGAGGACGCGGTGGCTCGCTTGACCCAGCCGCCGGCCAATGTCTCGGCCATGGACGGCTATGCGGTGCGCGCCCAGGACGTGACCCAGGTGCCGGTGCGTTTGCACGTGGTGGCGCGAATTCCGGCTGGCGGTTCCCACGACAAGACTCTGGGCGCTGGCGAGGCCGCCCGCATCTTCACCGGCGCGCCCTTGCCGGCCGGTGCCGACGCCATCGTCATCCAGGAGGACACCGAGGCCGAAGGCAACCGGGTCCTAATTAAGGAAGCCGCCACCGAGGGCCGCTATGTCCGCACGGCCGGGTTGGACTTCAGGGCCGGCGATACCGGGATCGAGGCTGGGCAGCGCCTGACCGCGCGCGATGTTGGCTTGGCCGCGGCCATGAATCTTCCCTGGTTGCGGGTCCACCGCCAGCCCCGGGTCGCAATCCTGGCGACCGGCGACGAGGTGGTTCTGCCCGGCGAGCCCCGCGGCCCCAACCAGATCATCAGTTCGAACGGCTTTTCCCTGGCCGCCTTCGTGACCGCCTGTGGCGGCCAGCCAATCCACCTGGGTTTGGCGCCGGATGATCGGGACGCCTTGGCGGCCATGGCGGCAGGCGCTCAGGGCGCCGACTTGCTGGTCACCAGCGGCGGCGTCTCGGTCGGCGAGCACGACATGGTCCGCGCCGCCTTGGACGACCGGGGCCTGGAGGTGGATTTTTGGAAGATCGCCATGCGGCCGGGCAAACCGCTTCTATTCGGGCGGGTCGGCGGCACCCCGGTCCTGGGCCTGCCAGGCAACCCGGTCTCCGCCCTGGTCTGCGCCACCCTGTTCCTGCGTCCGGCCCTGGAGGTCATGCAGGGCCGCCCGGCGGCGCCCGAGCAACCGGAGACCGCGCAGCTGGGCGCCGATCTTCCCGCCAACGACCGGCGCCAGGATTATCTGCGGGCCCGCCTGGAAACCGACGCCCAAGGCCGGCGCGTGGCGGTCCCGTTCTCCCGCCAGGATAGCGCCATGTTGGCGAACCTGGCCCGGGCCGACTGCCTAATTATGCGCCCGCCCTTGGCGCCGCCGGCCCGGGCCGGCGAGCCGGTGCCCATCGTCCCGCTCAGCGGTGGCGTCCTGACGATCTAGCTCCAGAGTGCCGCCCCGAGACTGGCTTTCGCGTGCAAGACCCAGAATCCCTCTTGACGCTCAATGAGAACCAAACTAGAACATGTGCTGACGTTTTTGTTTTGTTCTAGATGTTGTGGGTTCCTGAGCCGTATGCCCTAGGGGCCGCTACATCCGTCACCAGGGGGCACCAAAGAGAGTTCATGCTTACACGCAAGCAGCACGAGCTTCTGCTCTTCATTCATCTCCGCCTCAGCGAAACCGGCGTATCGCCCTCGTTCGACGAGATGAAAGACGCCTTGAAGCTGAAATCGAAATCCGGAATTCATCGCCTGATCACCGGCCTCGAGGAGCGCGGCTTTATTCGGCGCCTGCCGCACCGGGCCCGGGCGCTGGAGATTTTGCGCATGCCGGAGAACGCCGACCGGGCCGCCGAGGGCTCATTTCCCGGCACCGGCTTCGCGCCGAAGGTCATCCAGGGCAACTTCGGGACCGCCCTGCCCGGGGCCCAGGTCGCCCAGACCAGCGAATCCATGCAGTTGCCGCTTTACGGGCGGATCGCGGCCGGCACACCGATCGAGGCTTTGCGCGACGAGAACGATTTCGTCGACGTACCGGCGACCATCCTGCGCAAGGGCGAGCATTACGCCTTGGAAGTCGACGGCGACTCCATGGTCGACGTGGGAATCCTCGACGGTGATACCGTGGTCATACAGCGGGCCGATACCGCCGAGAACGGCAGCATCGTGGTCGCCTTGATCGATGGGCGCGAAGTCACTCTGAAGCGGATTCGCCGCAAGGGCGGCGCGATCGCGCTGGAGCCCGCCAACAAGAACTACGAGACCCGCATCTTCCCGCCGGAGCGGGTTAAGATACAGGGCCAGTTGGTCGGCCTGCTGCGCCGCTACTAAACACCTCGGCAAAGGGCGGCGCCAAGACTATACGCCGCCGGGCCCCCTCTATAAGCTGCGCGCAATCCTGCCGAGCGGCCCGGCGGGCCAAACCGGGGAGCGCGGCACCATGACAGAGCAAACTTTCGAATTTTCGGCCTCCCATGCCAGGGACGCTCGCTTCGAGGGCGGCGGACTGAGGTCGTGTTTCGAGTATCGGGATTTGGGAATCGCGGCGGCGACCGGCGGTCGCGCCACGGCCCACGTGATCCGGGCCGCCAAGGGGGACAGCGCCGGTTTCGGTTGGCATAAACATAACGTCGAATTTCAGATGTACTATGTGCTCAAAGGCTGGATCCGGTTCACCTACGAAGGCGTCGGCGAGGTGCTCGCGGAGGTCGGCAGTTGCGTCAACCAACCGCCCGGCATCCGCCACGCCGAGGTCGCCCATTCCGACGATCTTGAACTGATCGAGATCGTTCTGCCAGCCAAGTTCGACACCCTAGAAGTCGAGGCACCAAGCGAATAACTAGGTTCAGGCCCCCTATCCTGAAGATGACGGTTGCTGACGAGGACGTGTTGGAAAGGATCGAAATCCGAGAGAGCCTGCCGAATGACATTGCCTCGATCGAGAAGCTCTATCAGGACGCCTTCCCTGACGAGGATTTGCTGCTTCTGGTGAGAAAACTATTACAGGAAACGCCAATCGTTCTCTCGCTCGTCGGGATTGTCGACACGTCTCTGGCGGGGCATGCCATCTTCACGACCTGCGGCGTTGCCGGAAACACTGACAAGGTCGCGCTCCTGGGCCCGCTTGCCGTCACCACTGCTTGGCAAAGGCGGGGAATCGGCAGCGCGATCGTCCGCGCAGGCTTGCAACGACTGGAAAATACCGGCGTGATCCAAGTCTACGTGCTCGGCGACCCCGCCTACTATGGGCGTTTGGGCTTTGTGCCTGAGGTTGGCGTCACGCCACCATATCCCCTGCCGGAGGAATGGCGGGGGGCATGGCAATCGATCAACCTACGCAGTGCTGAGCCGCCTAGCCGGGGCGAGCTTTCCGTGCCGCGGCCATGGCTCCAATCGGCCCTATGGGCGCCTTGAACCAGAAATCAGACCCGAGGATAGCTGCTTTATGGGTCCTGACCCTAGAGGCCACGCTTCGGGGTCCAAGGGCGCCGGCCGCGGTACTGGGCCGCAGTCTCGATGCGCACGGCGCCCTCTTCCAACCACAGGGCATGGGCGCCACCGCGCCAGAGATCGAAACGGTCGAGGGTACGCGGCCCGCCCGGGCAGGCCCCTCGCCGGACCGGCACCCGGGCAACCACCAGGGTCGCGACCGCGCAATCGTCAATTAAGGCGCGGCTGTCGCGCACCAGGGCGACCACGTGGTCCCCGGACCGGTAGATGCAGCCCAGGGGATCGCAGCGCAGCCAGTCTCCGGTGCCATCGCCTGCCTTGGGCCAAACACTGGTCTCCGTCTCGCCCAAGCGGCGGCGCCAGGTATCGGCGCTGAAGCGTTGCCGCGCGGCACTGGAGAGAACCAAGGCGCCGTCCGGACCCCGCAACCCCATTAGGCTGCCGTCGCCAGTCACCAGAATATCCGGCGGGTCGCTCAGCGGCACGCTGAGCAGGCCCGCCAGGACCACGGGCACCCCCGCCAGGCGCCAGGTCCGCCGCCAAAGGCACAGCCAAACCCCACCCAGAGCGACCAGAACCAGACCCAGGATCGGCATGGCGGGTATCACGCTGGTTGCGCCTGGCCAGGCGGCGACCCGATGCGCCACGCCGAGCATACCCTCGATACCCCAGCTCATGGGCGTTAGGGCAAAGCCCTCCAAACCCAGGGGCATCAAGCAAAACGCGATCAAGGCCCAAGGCATGACCCACAGGCCGGTCAGGGGCACCGCCAACAGGTTCGCCGCCAAGCCGAACCAGGCGATCCGATTGAAGTGGTACAGCGCGAAAGGCGCGGTCGCCAAACCGGCGATCAGGGAGGTCAGCGCGACCCCGGCCAGATAGAGCCCGGCGCGACGCAACGCCCCCGGCATCGCGCCGCGCAAATTGTGCCGCTCGCGCAGGGTTTCGTAGGCCGCGACCAAGGCGATCACCGCGGCGAACGACATTTGAAAGCTCGCCGACAAAAGGCTTTCCGGCGCCAGAACCAACACCACGAAGGCGGCCCAGGCGACCAGACGCATGGAAATCGCGCTACGATCCAGCATCACCGCCAAAAAGACCAAGGACACCATCAGGAAGGCACGCTGGGTGGGTATGGTGGCACCGGTCAGCATGAGATAGGCGAAAGCGCCGCCGACCGCGCCGAGCGCGGCCCATTTCTTGATGGGATAACTCAGGGCCAGCGGCGGAACGGCGGCCATGGCCAGGCGCAAGCCCAAGAACAGCAAGCCGGCGACCAGGCCGACGTGCAGGCCGGAGATGGCCAACAGATGGGCCAGACCGGAATCGCGCATGGCCGCAATATCGGCCTCCGCGATCGCACCCCGTTCGCCGGTCATCAAGGCGGCGGCGACGGCCCCGGCGCGCCCGGGCAGCACGCTCAAGATGCGCCGTGCCAGGTCGGCGCGCAGCCCGGCCCAAGCGGTGGCCCAGGCCGCGACGAAAGACGCGGTATCCGAATTTTCGGACCCGGCCGGCGGCGGTGCGGTGCGCACGGCCCCATAGGCGAAGCCGACGGCGCCCAAACGCTGGAAATAAGCGCGCCGGGCAAAATCGAAGGCCCCAGGTGCCGAGGGTCCGGGCGGGGGCCGCAAGACGGCGCGCAGGCGGACCCGCTCGCCCGGGCGCAAACCATCGGTCCCGGATTGCGCGACCACACGCACACGCAGCGGTGTCGCAGCAGGCTCGAGGCGTGCGATTTCCAATTCGCGCAAGGTCAGCCGGGCGCCCTTGGCCCGTGGCTCCAAGGCCTCGATCTCGCCGGAAATCCAGACCGGCCCCAGACGTTTTTCCAGAATCGGTGCCCCGACCAGGACGCTGCGCGCCTGGGCAGCGAAAAACCCGGCGGTCAGGGCGAGCACCAAGAGACCCAGCGCCGGTCCCCGCGGCCCATGGCGAAAGGCCGCGAAAAGGCCCACGGCGGCAAGCATGCCGGCGAAGCCCAGCCACAAGGGCGGCTCCACCGTCAGGGCAAAGTAGAGCCCGATCCCGAGCGCGAAAGCGACCGGCAACCACAAGGCCCAGCGATCCCGCTCCGCCACCAGGCACGCCCCCAGCCCGCGCCAGCGTGACCGGGAAACCGAACCCTGGTCCGGGCGCCGGGTCCGCGCGGATGGTTGGGTCAGCGCCAAGCCTTGCCCCCTGCGGGCGCCAGTCTCGCGACCGGGACCGTTCGCCCTGCCCTAGACTACCTCATGTTCAACGCCCGTGGTATCGCACGCTCTGGGCCATGGCCGCGCCGCCGGGGATATGCTAAAAAGCGCACCTTTCCTGGCGCCCCCGGTTGCGGAGAATTCAGCGGCAAGACATGAGTGAGAACAACGCGCAGGCCCGCGAAGAGGTCCACGATTTTATCCGGGATATCATCCGCGACGACCTGGCGGCCGGGCGGAGCGACTCGGTGGTGACCCGCTTTCCGCCAGAGCCGAACGGCTATCTGCATATCGGCCACGCAAAATCCATGTGCCTCAATTTCGGTGTGGCGGAGGAGTTCGGCGGCCGCTGCCACTTGCGCTTCGACGACACCAACCCAGTCAAGGAAGAACACGAGTTCATTGAGAGCATCCAAGAGGATGTCCGCTGGCTCGGTTTCGATTGGGGCAGGCACCTGTACTTCGCCTCGGACAATTTTGAAGCGTTGTACGATTGGGCCTGCCACCTGATCCGCAACGGCCACGCCTATGTGGACGATCTCTCGGCCGAAGAAATCCGCACCCATCGCGGCTCCTTGACCGAGCCGGGCAAGAACAGCCCATACCGGGATCGTGCGGCCGATGAGAGCCTCGACCTCTTCGCCCGCATGCGCGCCGGAGAGTTTTCCGATGGCGCGCGGGTTCTGCGGGCCAAAATCGACATGGCCTCGGGCAACATCAATCTGCGCGATCCGGTGATCTACCGCATCTTGCACGCCGCCCACCCGCGCACCGGCGATGCCTGGTGCATCTATCCGACCTACGATTTCGCCCACGGCCAGTCGGATGCGATCGAGGGTGTCACTCATTCGTTGTGCACCTTGGAATTCGAAGACCACCGGCCGCTCTACGACTGGTTGATCGACAACCTGCCAACCCCCGGCCGGCCCCGGCAGTACGAGTTTTCGCGGCTGAACCTGACCTACACGGTGCTGTCGAAGCGTCGCCTGACCCAACTGGTCGCCCAGCGCCACGTCACCGGCTGGGACGACCCGCGCATGCCCAGCCTGGCGGGCCTGCGCCGGCGCGGCGTGCCGCCGGCCGCGATCCGCGATTTCGTCCGCCGCGTCGGCCTGACTAAGAGCGACAACTTGATCGAGGTCGCTGCGCTCGAGCACTGCATCCGCGAGGAGTTGAACCAAACGGCGGCGCGGCGCATGGCCGTGCTGAGACCGCTCAAGGTGGTGATCGAGAATTACGCCGAAGACCAAACCGAGGAACTGGAGGCGGCCAACCATCCGGCCGATCCCGCCGCCGGCACCCGTATGGTTCCCTTTGGCCACGAACTCTACATCGAGCAGGCCGATTTCATGGAAGACCCGCCGAAGAAATTCTTCCGCCTGGCCCCGGGGCGCGAGGTCCGGCTGCGCTATGCCTATTTCCTGACGTGCCGGGAGGCGGTCAAGAATGACGCGGGCGAAGTGGTCGAACTGCGTTGCACTTACGATCCGGCAACCCGCGGCGGCAACGCGCCGGACGGGCGCAAGGTCAAAGCGACTATCCATTGGGTTTCCGCGGCGCACGCAATGCCCGCCGAGGTGCGCCTTTACGATCATCTCTTCGCGCGGCCGAATCCCGGCGCCGAAGGCGATTTCTTGGACGACATCAACCCGGACTCTTTGAACGTACTTGAAGACTGCCGCCTGGAGCCTGGCCTGGCCGACGCCAAACCCGGCGAGGCGATCCAGTTCGAGCGCGAAGGCTATTTCTGCCCCGACCCGGATACAGCGCCCGGCCGCGCGGTCTTCAACCGCACCATCGGTCTGCGCGACACCTGGGCCAAGGTCCGGGCCAAGGGCGGCAAATAGATCATGGCGGCGGATACCAGGGCGGGGCCGGCAACGGGCCACGGCAAGGTCGTCACCCGTTTCGCGCCCTCGCCGACCGGGTTTCTGCATATCGGCGGCGCACGCACGGCCTTGTTCAACCGTTTGTTCGCACGCCATCACGGCGGCCAATTCCGCCTGCGTATCGAAGACACCGACCGCAAGCGCTCCACGCCCGAAGCCATCGCGGCCATCCTGGACGGCCTGTCCTGGTTGGGCCTCGATTGGGATGACGAGACGGTCCATCAGTCGGAGCGCCGGGAACGCCACGCCGAGGTTGCGCGGCAGCTTCTGGCCGACGGCAAGGCCTATCATTGTTATTGCTCGCCGGAGGAGTTGGCCGACATGCGCGAGCAGGCCCGTGCCGAAGGGCGAGCCAAGCTCTACGACGGACGCTGGCGGGACCGCGACCCGTCGGAGGCGCGGCCCGATGTCGCGCCGGTGATCCGGCTCAAGGCGCCCCTGGAGGGCGAAACCGTGATCGAGGACCTGGTCCAGGGTCGGGTCGCGGTCGCGAATCAGCAACTCGACGACATGGTCCTGCTGCGCGCCGACGGCACACCGACCTACATGCTCTCAGTGGTGGTCGACGATCACGATATGGGCGTGACTCACGTCATCCGGGGCGACGATCACCTGACCAACGCCTTTCGCCAGACTCAGTTGTTCTTGGCCATGGACTGGGCCCTGCCCCTTTTCGCCCACATCCCGCTGATCCACGGGCCCGACGGGGCCAAGCTGTCGAAGCGCCACGGCGCTCCGGGCATCGCCGCCTACCGCGACATGGGCTACTTGCCCGAGGCTCTGCGCAACTACCTTCTGCGCCTGGGCTGGAGCCACGGCGACGAGGAGATCATTTCCGATGCCCAAGCCCTGCAGTGGTTCGACTTGGATGCCGTCGGCCGCTCCCCGGCCCGCCTGGATTTCGCCAAGCTGGACAATCTGAACGGCCATTACATTCGCGAATCCGAGGATGCCCGGCTGGTCGAACTCGCGCTACCGCACCTCGACGCCGAAGATAACGCACCGGTCGATTCCGAGGGCCGCACGCGCCTGGCCCGCGCCATGGCCGGGCTGAAGCCACGCGCCAAAACCCTAAAGGACCTGGCCGGGGCCGCGGCGTTCTATGTCGCCAAACGGCCCATATCACTGTCTCCCAAAGCGCGGAAGATTTTGTCCGAAGAGGCCGGTGCGCGCCTCGCGCGCCTCGCACCCCGGCTCGGCGAGTTGGGCGCCTGGAACGAGGCGGCCCTGGAGGCCGAAGTGCGCGCCTTCGCCGAGTCTGAAGGCATCAAGCTCGGCCTCATCGCACAACCCTTACGTGCGGCATTGACCGGTTCCGATGCTTCGCCCGGCATCTTCGAAGTGATGGGCGTGCTCGGTCAGAGCGAAACCCTGGCACGCCTGTCGGATCATTCGTACGCGGCCTGAGCGGCAGCCCATCGATTGCGCGAAAGGCGAAATGCCTTTATGCTGCAGTGCACGCGGGAACAACGGATAAAGGGACGGGGAACCGAAAGCATGGCCAACAATAAATCCGAATCGACGCAGACCGCCGGCACGCAAACCGCAACCTTGACCGACAATTCGACTGGCAAGACAGTGGAATTGCCGATCCTCGAAGGCACCATCGGTCCCCGCGTGATCGATATCCGCCGGCTCTATGCCGAGACCGGCTGCTTCACCTATGACCCCGGGTATACATCTACCGGAAGTTGCGATTCCGCGATCACCTATATCGATGGCGACGAAGGCGTCCTGATGCATCGCGGCTACGCGATCGAGGATCTGGCCAGCCATAGCGACTTCATGGATGTCTGCTATCTACTGCTCAAGGGCGAGCTGCCGAATCAAACCCAACGCGAGATCTTCGAGCACTCGATCACCTATCATTCCATGCTGCACGAACAGATGTTGTATTTCTATCGCGGATTCCGCCGGGACTCGCACCCCATGTCAATCATGGTCGGTGTGGTCGGGGCCCTGTCGGCCTTCTATCACGATTCAACCGACATCAGCGATCCGCACCAGCGCATGGTCGCGTCGCACCGGCTGATCGCGAAGATGCCGACGATCGCGGCCATGGCGTACAAGTATTCGGTCGGACAGCCCTTCGTGTATCCGCGCAACGACCTGAAATATGCGGAGAATTTTCTCTACATGACTTTCGCGGTGCCATGCGAGGAATATAAGGTTCACCCGGCGGTCGCCCGGGCCATGGACCGTATCTTTATCCTTCACGCCGACCACGAACAGAACGCCTCGACCTCGACCGTGCGTATTTCGGGATCGAGCGGCGCCAATCCCTTCGCCTGCATCGCCGCCGGCATAGCCTCGCTTTGGGGCCCGGCCCATGGCGGCGCCAACGAGGCGGTTTTGAAGATGCTTCAGGAGATCGGCACCAAGGAGCGGATTCCCGAATTCATCGAGCGCGCCAAGGACAAGAACGATCCCTTCCGCCTGATGGGTTTCGGTCACCGGGTCTATAAGAACCACGATCCGCGCGCAACGGTCTTACGCGAAAGCTGCCACGAGGTTCTGGAAGAGCTTGGCAAGCGGGACGAGCCGCTGCTCGACCTCGCCATGGAACTGGAACGCATCGCCCTCGAAGACGAATACTTCGCGGAGAAAAAGCTGTTCCCGAACGTGGATTTCTATTCCGGCATCATCCTGCAGGCCATGGGTTTCCCGACATCGATGTTTACCGTGCTCTTCGCCTTGGCCCGGACGGTCGGCTGGGTCGCGCAGTGGCAGGAAATGATCGAGGATCCGAACCATCGCATCAGCCGGCCGCGACAGCTTTACAACGGCCCCATGAAGCGGCCCTTCGTGCCGATCGAAAAGCGCGCCTAAGACCGGGCTGCGCCAAACCACGAAAAAAGGCGCCGAAGTTTGCTTCGGCGCCTTTTCCTTATCCGGTTTCGAACCGCCGGCTATTTGCGCTCAATCAGTTCGATCTTGTAACCGTCGGGATCCTCGACGAAGGCGATGACGCTGCCGCCGTGTTTCATGGGGCCGGGCGGGCGCGGGATCTTGACGCCTTCCTTTTCCAGGCCCTCGCAGGTTCCGTAGATATCCGGCACGCCGATCGCCAAGTGGCCGAATCCGGACCCCAGATCGTAGGGCGTTTCCTGACCCCAGTTGTGAGTCAGTTCGATGACCGCGTTGTCTTTTTCCTCGCCATAGCCGACGAATGCGAGGGTAAACTCGCCCGAGGGATAGTCCTGCCGGCGGATCAGCGACATGCCCAGGTGCCGAGTATAGAAGTCGATCGACTTGTCCATATCCTTGACCCGGATCATGGTGTGTAAAAGCCGGTAATTGCTGGTATCGCTCATAAGTCCTCCTGCTCTTTGCCCGTTAGTTTAGCTCATCCGCGCCCGGGCACCAGTTTGGATCACCTCCAGAATACAGCGCGCCGCGCGTTGGCTCGGGGTTTCCGCGCCACCGCCGCCGAGCTTGGCGACCGCTGCCCGGGCGCCCTCTTTCTGGGCCGCGCGTGCCGCCGGGTCCCGCAGCAGGCGCGCCAAGGCCTTGGCCAGGTTTTCGGCGTTGCAGTCGCGCTGAAGACACTCGGGCTGAACCTCCCGGTCCAGTAGGATATTCGGCAAGCTGACGTAGCGTATCTTGAGCAGCAGCGGGGCTAGAAATCCACTAAGCGGCGACAGGCGATAGGCGATCACCGTCGGCACGCCGGCCACCGCCAACTCAACCGCGACCGTGCCGGATGCGGCCACGGCGGCACCGGCCGCGGCGAAAGCCTGGTACTTGGCCGCCGGGTCGCCCAGGACCGCCGTGGGCACAGGCCAGGACTTGGCCGCCGCCGCAACCTCCCCGGCCACGCCCGGCACGGTGGGCGCCACGGCGTGCAGGGCAGGAAATTCGGCCGCCAGCCGCCCCAAGGTCTGGCCGAAAACCGGTAACAAGCGTCGAACCTCGCTGCGGCGGCTACCCGGTAGAACACAGATCAGGGGTGCGTCCTGCGGGATGCCTTGGCTCTGCCTGAATGCCGCCGGATCGCCCCCTGCCTCCGCTGCCTCTACGGCCGGATGACCGACGAAGGTGCTGGCGAGACCGTGTCGCTCGAAATACGGCGGCTCGAAGGGCAGCAAGGTCAGCAGGCGATCCAGGTAACCGGCCATGCGCTTGGCGCGCCGGGGCTTCCACGCCCACACCGAGGGCGCCACATAATGAACCAAGGGAATCCCCTGCCCGGCCACGCGCTTGGCGACCTCTAGGGAGAAGTTCGGCGAGTCGATGGTCACCAGGACGTCCGGGCGCAGCAGACGCACCAGCGCGGCGGTCCGGCGCATGTGGCCGATGATGCGCGGCAAGTATGGTAGGACCTCGACCAAGCCCATCACGGTCAAGTCCCCGATCGGCACCGTAGACTCAAGCCCCTGGACCGCCATGGCGGCCCCGCCGATCCCGGCGAAGCGGACTCGTTCGCCGCATTGTGACTTGAGCGCGGCCATAAGGCGGGCGCCCAGCAAGTCACCGGACGGCTCCCCCGCGATCAGAAAGATCAGAGGCCCCACCTCGGCGCCCACGGCCGCTTCGGGCACTTCGAGGCCCGGCGGGCCCGCCGGTGCGGCGTTGGTCATTCCGTTTCCTTGACGCCGACCACGAACAAGCCGGCCTTGTCGGCGGCCCTGGCCACACCGGCCCGGTCGATGATCAAGGCGCCGCCGGCCTGGACCGCGATACCCTGCAGGCCGGCCGCGGCCGCGTTACGCACGGTGCTGGTTCCGACCGTCGGCAAATCCACTCGGTTTTCCTGATGCGGTTTCTTCGCCTTGACCAAAACGCCGCCAGGTCCGGCGCGTCGCAGATCCTTGCAGCGCGCCAGCAAGCCGTCCGTGCCCTCGATCGCCTCGACTCCGAGGACGATGCCCTCCTGGACGACCACCGCCTGCCCGACGTCGGCCGCTCCCAGAGCCCGCGCCACGGCGACGCCGCGGGCGATATCGCGTACCGCCTGTTCGTCGGGCGACAGCTTGCCATAAGGCCCTTCCTCGGCCAGGACGCCGGCCAGGACATCGTCGATCCCGATAACCCGGAAGCCTTCGTCCTCCAGGCCGGCGACCGCCGCGCTCAGCAAGCCGTCGTCGCCCAGGCTGTTGCCGCCTATTTTGGCGAAGAATTGCAGGCCGCGCAGGTCCGGGCGCAATTCGCTCAGGCTGGGTCGGCGGATTGGTCCGGCTAAGACCAGTTCAACGACGCCGGCCCGGCGTAGGGTATCCAACGCGGTGCCGGCCGCGCCCAAGCGGCTCCAGGCATGCTCGACACCACGCAAGGTCTGCGGATCGGTATGGCCTTCGAAGGCCAGGACGAAGACATCCCGGCCTGCTGCGCGGCAGGCCTCCACCAGCCGCGCCGGAATCGCTCCGCCGCCAGCCAGAATACCTAGCTTATCCGCCATGACCGGTCTTGGGACGACACAGGGCGCGGGACGATCCGCCCTGAACGAAGGCAACGATATCCTGGACGCCCTTGAGATCGCCTTGCTCAACCGCCAGGCGCTGAATCCGTTCAGCCATGGTGTCGGTGTCGCTGAACAGGCGCTTGTAGGCGTCGTTCATGCCCTTGATATGGGACCGCTCGAAGCCTTGCCGCTTCAAACCGACGATGTTCAGGCCTTGCAGGTAGGCGCGCTCGCCCATGGCAAGGCCATAGGGAATGACATCGTTCTCGATCCCCGACATGCCGCCGATCATGGCGCCTCGCCCGATCCGTACGAACTGGTGGACCGCCGACAATCCGCCGATGATCGCGTCGTCCTCCACGACCACGTGGCCGGCCAGGGTCGCGTTGTTGGCCAGGATAACCCGGTCGCCGACCTGACAGTCGTGAGCGACGTGGGCACCGACCATGAACAGGCAGCGGTCGCCGATCCGGGTCACCATGCCGCCGCCCTCGGTGCCCGGATTCATGGATACGTGCTCGCGCACCATGTTGTCCGCGCCGATGACCAGTTCGGACGATTCCCCCTGATATTTTAAGTCCTGCGGCCGGTGGCCCAGGGAGGCGAAGGGAAAGACCTGGGTTCGCGGCCCGATCCGGGTGCGCCCTTCGACCACGACGTGACTATGGAGCACGACCCCGTCGCCGAGCGCGACCTCGGCGCCGACCACGCAATACGGGCCGATCGTAACCTCTTTGCCGAGCTTGGCGCCGGCAGCGACAATCGCGGTCGGGTGCTGGGCCACCGTCAATCGTCCATAATCATCGCCGCGAACACCGCCTCGGCAACCAGCACCCCTTCGACCTTGGCTTCCCCCTTGAACTTCCAAACGTTACGGCGGTTGCGAATCTTGGCGACATGGATGTGCAAGCGATCGCCGGGTACCACCGGGCGGCGAAACCGGCCCTCGTCCACCGACATGAAATAGACCAGCTTGCCGTCTGCCTCGCCGGCCAGGGTCGTGGTGACCAGCACCGCCGCGGTCTGCGCCATCGCCTCGATGATCAAGACGCCCGGCATGACCGGCTGGCGCGGGAAATGGCCCTGAAAGTAGTTCTCGTTGATCGATACATTCTTGATCCCAACCGCGCTGTGATCGAGCGCGATATCGACCACCTTGTCGATCATCAGAAATGGATACCGGTGCGGAATCAATTCCATGATCCGCGTAATATCGGCTGATTCCAAGGTCCCCGTCACCGCCACCTGTTCATTCATCAGGTTTGTCCTTCGTCTTAAGTTGACGTTGCCATCCACTTACGATCCGGAAGAAATCCCGGACTGGCATGGCCGGGCTTCCCACGACGCTGGCCCCGGCCGGAACATCGCGCATCACCCCGCACTGGGCCCCAAGCTGGGCGCCCTTGCCGATTGTCAAATGGCCGGCCACCCCAGCCTGAGCCGCGACAGCCACATAGTCCTCCAACTTGGTACTGCCCGCGATACCGGATTGGGCGATCAGGACGCACCCGCGTCCCAACTGCACGTTGTGCCCGATCTGCACCTGGTTATCAATCTTGGACCCGGCACCGATCACCGTGTCCGGCCCTGAGCCCCGGTCGATTGAGCTGTTGGCGCCGATTTCGACACCGTCCTCCACAATCACCCGGCCCAGCTGCGGCACGTCGACATGACCCTCTGGGTCCATGGCGAAGCCGAAGCCACGATTGCCGACACATACGCCGGCATGGATCTGGCATCGTCGGCCGATTATGCAGTGAGACAGGGAAACGTTGGGACCGATCCAGGTTCCCGCGCCGACACTCACGCCCTCGCCGATCACCGCGTTAGCGCCAATATGGCACCCGGCATCAAGCTCGGCCGCCGCGCCGATCACGACGCCCGGCCCGATATGACAATCCGGCCCAACGACGGCGCTCGGATCAATCACGGCGCTGGCGTGCCGGTCTTCGCGAACCTCCGGGGCTGGATAGAGATGGCCGGCGATCAGCGCATAGGCGCGATAGGGCTTGTCGGTGATTAGCAAGGCCATGCCCTTGGGCGCGCGATCCACCACATCCGGTGCGACTAGGCACGCCCCGGCACGACTTTCTCCAAAGGCGGCCAGGTAGCGCCGATTGTCCAAAAAACTGATGTCGCCGCGCCCGGCGGTCTCCAGGGGCGCAACATCGCTAATTTCCGCCTCGGGATCGGCGCCCTCCGAAAGCCGGGCGCCAGCAAGTTCCGCCAACTCACGCAGCCGGAAAGGGCCCGCGCGCCTAAAAAATCGGGGATCGGCCATGGGCGGCCCCTATTTCTGCGGCATCTGTACCGCGACCGACGGCAGGCGCTGGTTCAGCCGTTTGGAGGCCTCGGCGGTGATTTCGAACTCCGGCTTGACGATCACCACAGTTGCCTTGGAGAAAATCAAGTCCAGCCCTCGTTCCTCGGCGATCGCCTTAGCGACCTTGGCCAACTCGGCCTGCACCTGTGCAAGCCCTGTCGAAAAGGTGCGATCCAGGGCGCGTTTGCGCCCCTGCACCTCGCGCTGGAGGGTCGAAACCTGGGCTTCCAACGCCTGCCGTTTCTGAGCGAATACCTCGTCCGAAATAACCGTGCGTTGCCGAGAAAGCTCCTGGTCAGCGCCGCGCAGGTCTTCCTCTTTTTCTCGCAGTTCGCCTTGATAGGCCGTGCGAAGTTTCTCGATTTCCCGGTTCAAGCTGATCACGGCCTCCGACTCCCGCAACACCTGCTGAACATCGATGATCGCGAAACGCGGCGCCGGTTGCGCGTCCGCCGCCGCCTCCGGCGGTTGCCAACCCCAGCTAGCGGCCAGTATCAAGCCGGCCGTCAGCGTCTTGCCGAAAAGCGCAAGGAAATGACTATAAGTCATCACCTTAGAATTGTGTGCCAAAGCTAAAGTTCAAGAGTTCGGTTTCGTCGAACGCCTCGTCTTGCACGGCAAAACCTAGGTCGATAACGATCGGACCGAAGGGCGACTTCCAGGTCAAGCCGGCACCGACAGACACACGGGGCGTGTTTTCGTCCAAGGTGTCGACGTTCACGCGATCCAGGTCCCAGGCCGCGCAAACATCGCTGAAGACACGGCCGCGTATGGCGAACTCGTCCGGCAACCCCAAGGGAAAGCTGAACTCGACCGTTCCATTGTACGTGTTTTTGCCCCCCAGCGGGTCTTCCGTGACCCGGTCGCGCGGGCCGACGCCGGCGAACTTGAAGCCGCGGCAGGTGTTGCCGCCGGCGAAGAAGCGGTCGCTGATCCGAGTGTCCTCGCCAAGGCCAAAGATGTTGCCGATCTCACCGCGCGCGGAGATCGTCCAATCTTCCGCGATTGGAAAGTAGTAGCCGGCGCCGAGCCTGGACCTGAGGTAGTGAACGTCGCCGCCCAGGCCCGCCACATCGTTCCGCAAGCGCACCACATATCCCTCCCGGGGATCGAAACGGCTGTCCCGTCGGTCATAGACCAATTCGTGACCAACCGTCGATTCGATAAAGGTGCCCTCCTCTTCCTTGACCAGCAGGGATGCATCGTCATCGACATCCTTGATTTCCTGGTTTTCCAGGGTGTAACGCACCGTCTGACGCAAATGCTCCTGCCAGGAGAATCCAGTGCGCAACGAGCCGCCGGTTCGGGTCTCATCGAACGATTTCTCGTCCGAATCGGTGTCGATCCGAAACAGATCGGCGCCGGCCGCAACGTTCCGACCCAGGAAATAGGGTTCCGTAAAGCCTAGGTTGAACGCAGTCTGCTCGCTCGACAAGGTCGCACTTGCCCGAAGGTCCTGACCCCGGCCGAGGAAATTCCGCTCCCGCAGGCCGACGTTTCCAAGGACACCGACGCTGGTCGAGAATCCGACACCGAAGGTCAAATCGCCGGTCGATTGTTCCTCGACCTGGGCCTTGATGACCGCCCGGTCCGGCGTGCTGCCCGGTTCCGACTCGACGTTCACGGTCTTGAAATACCCGAGGTTTTGGATCCGCTGGCGCGAACGCCGCTGCTTAGAGGTGTTGAAGGCATCGCCTTCGACCAGGCGGAACTCGCGCCGGATCACACGGTCCAGGGTGCGCACGTTACCCTCGATGTCGATGCGCTCGACATAAACCTTTGGGCCTTCCTTGATCTCGAAGGTCGTGTTGATGATCCGATTTTCCCGATCCCGTTCGACCTTGGGGCGCACGTCGACAAAGGCGTAGCCCAAATTGCCGACCGCCTCGGTCAAGGCCGTGATCGTGCCTTCGACCTCTTTTGCGCTGTACCAATCCCCTTCTTCCGGTTCCAAGTGAACGCGCAACGATTCCGGGTCCAGGTTCGGCAGTGTGGTGACGATTTCCATGCGCCCGAATTTCTGCCGCTCGCCCTCCTCGACCGTGAAGGTCACGATGAAACCCTCGCGGCTGGGCAGCAGTTCGGCCAGGACGGAAACGACCCGGAAATCCGCATAGCCTTCGTTCAGATAGAACCGGCGCAGGAGTTCACGATCGAATGACAGGCGCTCTGGGTCGTAGGTGTCTGTCGAGCTCAAGAAGCTGAACAACCCGGATTCACTGGTCGTGATTTCACCGCGCAGAGAGGAATCGGAGAATTTCCGGTTACCGATGAAACTAATGGCTTCGATCGTGGTCTGCGGACCTTCATTGATCTCGAAGACAAGGTCGATGCGGTTTTGATCGAGTTGTATGACCTTGGGCTCGACGGTTGCCGCATAGCGGCCCGAGCGACGGTAGATTTCGAGCAAGCGCTGGACGTCGCTTTGCGCCTTGGTCCGGGTAAAGACGACGCGCGGGCGCAAGCTGATTTCGGCCAACAGGGCCTCATCTTCGAGCTTGTCGTTACCCTCGAACGCGATCCGGTTGACGATCGGATTCTCAACCACGGTTACAATTAGCGCATCGTTTTCCTTACGCAGCGTGACATCGGCGAAAAGCCCGGTGCTGAAGAGGTTCTTGAGGGAGCGGTCAAGCCGCGCCGGGTCGAAGCGGTCGCCCGGATTGACCCGCATGTAGGATCGAATGGTCTCCGGCTCGATCCGCTGCGTCCCCTCAATCCGGATCTCGCGGATGATCGCCAGCGCGTCGCCGGTCTGCGCCACGGCAAAATCGGACGTCGCCAGCCCGATCAAGAGGCAAAGCGACACGATCCTAAGACTCCAAGATCGACCCCTAAACACCCAATTCCCCCCAGAGCCGCGCCCCAACGCGGCCGATACGCATGCCTACCCTATTTCCTGGCCGTTCGCGCCCCAGCCGGCCTTGCCGCTCCTCGCGGACAGCCCGAATTCGGGCTCCGGCGCGTCGGTACGGCTATGTGACCAGTTTCTTTATGAGATCGAATACCTCGAGATTGGCCAAATCGTTGAAGGTCACAAACAGCATCAGGCTGAACACGATCGCCAGTCCAATTCGGAAACCGTACTCCTGCGCGCGCTCGCCCAAAGGCCGGCCGCGCAAGGCCTCGATGCCGTAGAACAAGAGGTGCCCGCCATCCAGCATGGGAATGGGGAAAAGATTGATCAGCCCCAAGTTGATGGACAGGACGGCCATGAACCAAATAACCGATACAAAGCCCAAATCGGCCACGGTGCCGGACATCTGGGCGATGCGGATCGGCCCGCCCAATTCCTCGGCCCCGCGCTTCCCGGTGATAATCTGCCCGACTGCGTCCAAGGTGCCGACGGTCAGGCTCCAGGTCTCCAGCCCGGCCCGCCATACGGCGGTCAGCGGATCGTGCCGGACATAATCGATTCCGCTGCGGGTGATGCCCAGAAGGCCGATTTCTTGGGTATTGCCGAATGCGTCCTCTTGCTCGCTCGCCTTGGGCGTAACGATCGCGGTGACGCTTTCGCCGTCGCGCAAGACCTCGATCGACATGGCCTGACCGGCGCGCGGCCGCACCAGCCGCTGCACATCCTCGAACCGCTCGATCTCGGTGCCGTCCATGTCAACAATCCGGTCGCCGGGCAGGATGCCTGCCTGCTCAGCGGCGCTGTCCGGTACGACCTGGCCGACAATGGCAGGGGTAAAGGGCTGTCCGACCGTGCCGAACAAGCCGGCCAGGAACACTATGGCTAGCAGGAAGTTGGCCAAGGGGCCGGCCGCCACGATCCAGGTGCGTGCGCGAAGGCTCTGGCAGGGAAACGCAACCGCCCGTTCCTCCGGGGTCATCTGCGTGACCTCACCGCCGGGCTGGCTGGCCGCATTGGCGTCGCCAAACATCTTCACATAGCCGCCCAGAGGAATCAGGCTGAACTTCCAGCGGGTCTGAGACCGGTCGGTCCAGCCGAAGATCTCCCGACCAAAGCCGACCGAAAACACCTCTACCCGGACGCCATGCCAGCGCGCGACCAGGAAATGCCCCATCTCGTGGACGAATACGAGAACCGTCAGGATGACCAAGAACGGCACGATAGTTCCCAGAAATCCGCTAATCATTTCCATCGCTTATTCACCAATCAGCGCTCCAGCGGGGTGGCCCCGAGCGGCCCACACTCTACCCGCATTAATCCACAGGGAACAACCCTGAAGGCGCCAGAGCGGGCGCTCATCGGTTCCCTTACAAGGTGATTATATTCAATCGCTTGTGGAGGACTCTTTAACGCTCAAGAGGCGAGTCCGGCGGCGATACGGCGCGCCTCCCGATCGACCGAATGAACATCCTCCAGCTGTCGAAGCGCCCGCGACGGCAGGCGCGACAGGGTTTCCTCGACGATGGCGGCGATCCGCAAGAATCCAATCCGGCCATCCAGGAAGCATTGCACCGCGGTCTCATTGGCGGCGTTCATGACCGCCGGCGCGGTGCCGCCGGTCTGAAGGGCCTGGCGCGCAACGGCCAGGGCACGGAAGCGCACCGGATCGGGCGTCTCGAAGGTGAGCTGGTGAATCTTGGCCAGGTCCAATGGCTCCACCGGTGCCGCCATGCGGCGCGGCCAGGCCAGGGTATAGGCGATCGGTGTGCGCATATCGGGCTGTCCCATTTGCGCTAGGACCGACCCGTCCACATAAGCGACCATGGAATGAACCACCGACTGCGGATGAACCAGGATCTCGATCCGCTCCTCCGCCAAGCCGAACAGGTGGTGCGCCTCGATCAGCTCCAACCCCTTGTTCATCATGGTCGCGGAATCGACCGATATCTTGGCGCCCATGTCCCAGTTCGGGTGGGCCACGGCCTGGGCTGGCGTAACACTTCCCATCTCGTCCAAGGACATCTCGCGGAACGGCCCACCGGATGCCGTGAGAACAATTCGCTCGACCGAATCCATTTGGTCGTAGTCGAGGACTTGAAAGATCGCGTTATGTTCGGAATCGACCGGCAACAGGGTGGCGCCGTGGCGTGCCACCTCGGCGGTCATGAGGTCCCCTGTGCAAACCAGCGTTTCTTTGTTGGCCAGGGCGACCACGGCACCGCGCCGGATCGCCGCCAAGGTGGGCTTCAGTCCGGCCGCGCCAACGATCGCCGCCATGACCCATTCGGCCGGGCGCGCGGCGGCTTCGACCACAGCCTCGGGGCCGGCGGCAGCCTGGATGCCGGTCCCTGCCAGGGCCGCTTTCAACGCCCCGTAGCACCTTTCGTCGGCAACCACCGCCAGCTTGGCACCAACGCGCCGCGCCTGGGCGGCAAGACGCTCCACATTGCGGTTCGCGGTCAGGGCCTCGACAGTGAAGGCCTGGGGCCATCGCTCGATCAGGTCCAAGGTGTTGCAACCGACCGACCCGGTCGATCCCAAAATGCTGACCCGCCGGGCCGGCGATTCGACGCGGGGCTGTGGAGACACACCCACCATACCTATCCTGACACCCCCGTTACCAAGCGGCCGGCTCCGTAAACTAGGAACACCGAAAGCAGCCCGTCGACGCGATCGAGCAAACCTCCGTGACCTGGGAGCAAGCCGCTGGAATCCTTAACGCCATAGCGGCGCTTGAGACTCGATTCAAAAAGATCGCCCAACTGAGCGACAATCGCAAGCGCCGCGCTGGCCGCCGCCAAGGCCCAAGGCGCGGCGCTGCCAAACCAGGCGGCGCCCGCGCCGACGAGTGCCGCCGCGGCCATGCCGCCACCCAAGCCGGCCCAGGTCTTGTTGGGACTGATGGCCGGCGCCAGTTTCGGCCCACCTATCATGCGGCCGGCGAAATAGGCGCCCACGTCCGTAGCCCAGATCAAGGCAACGAGCCAGAAAACCAGCCACAGTCCCTCGGGATGGTCATCGCGCAACCAAATGAAGGCGAGGCACGCCAAGGCGACATAGGCAACGCCGAGGCCGAGCCAGCCGGCGTCGGCTTGACCGTCCCGCGACCCACTCCACGCCGCCGCCAGGCTGCCTGCGGCAATTATCCAGCCCGCCAAAGCGTAGTACCCAAACATTCCGGCGGCCAGCGCCACTGCGACCACGGCGGCGGCCAGGGTAACCACCCGGTCCCACCGGTTCCTTCGGCAAATCCGGGCCCATTCCCAGGCCGAGACCGCGCCAACCACTATCATGAAAATATCGCTGTAGGGCGGCCCGGCATAGAGAACCCCCAAAACCAGGGGCGCCAGGACCAGGGCCGTCACAACCCGGGTCAAAAGCCCATCCCAAGACCGGCGGCGCATCAATTAAGCCGCGCAAGGTGTTGTGGCGACAGCGGCACCTTAGCCGGAGCCGACCGCCGCGCCGTACCTCCGGTCGCGCTGCTGGAAATCCTGGATCGCCTCGACCAAGTCGTCCTTGCCGAAGTCGGGCCAATGCTTTTGCGCGAATACGAACTCGCTGTAGGCGGATTGCCAGAGCAGGAAATTGCTGATTCGCTGCTCACCGCTGGTCCGGATGACCAGATCCGGATCCGGGGTCCCGTCGGTCGAGAGCGACCGGCCGAAGAGCCGTTCGTCGATCGACTCTGGCTTCAGCCGCCCGGCAGCCACCTCGGCCGCCAGATGCCGCGCCGCCGATACGATGTCGTGCCGCCCGCCATAGCTAATCGCCATGGTCAGGGTCAGGCCGTCGCCGCCGGCGGTGCTCACCTCGGCCTCGGTTATGAGCCGAGCGATATCGGCGGGCAGGCGCTCGCGATCACCAATTACACGCAATCGTATGCGTTCCTTATGAAATTCCGCGATTTCGCCCTGCAAGTGCCGGCGCAGCAAGCCCATCAGCTCTTCGACCTCGGTCAGGGGCCGCTTCCAATTTTCCGAGGAGAAGCCGTAAAGGGTCAGATAGGAAACCCCCAATTCGATGGCTGCGGCGACCGTGCGCCGCACGGATTGCGCCCCGGCGCGATGGCCGGCGGCGCGCGGCAGGCCGCGTGCCTTGGCCCAACGCCCGTTGCCATCCATGATGATGGCAATGTGGGCCGGCGGGCCTGAGAAATCGTTGGAAACCACGTTCATGGGCTCAGACCTGGAGGATCTCCTCGTCCTTTTGCGCCAAGGCGGCATCGATATCCTTAATATGCTGGTCTGTTAGCGCCTGAATCTCCTCAGACCAGAGATGGTGCTCGTCCTTGGAGATATCGCCGTCCTTCTCCATTTTCTTGAGCATTTCCATGCCGTCGCGGCGCACGTTGCGAACTGCAACCCGGGCCTGCTCGGCATATTTCGCGGCCACCCGGGTCAACTCAACCCGGCGCTCCTCGGATAGGGCCGGGATCGGAATCCGCACCAGCTGCCCGTCGGCCGAGGGATTGAGGCCCAGCCCGGCGCCGCGGATCGCCTTTTCGACCGCGCCGACCAACGAGCGATCCCACACCTGGACCGTCACCATGCGCGGCTCCGGCACGCTGATCGAACCAACCTGGCTGATCGGCATAGCTGCGCCATAGGCGTCGACGCTCACCGGCTCCAGCAAGCCCGCCGAGGCGCGCCCGGTGCGCAGGCCCGCGAATTCGCGGCGCAGAGCCTCCTGCGCGCCGTCCATGCGCCGGGTGACATCGTCTAGGTCAGGGTCGGCCACCAGTCTATCCCCCCTTGTCTCACGCGCGGCCGCGTACCTCGGTGAAGCGGCCACCGCCACACAACACCTCAGCGAAGGCGCCCGAGTCGTAAATGGAGAATACCAGAATTGGGATCTTATTTTCACGGGCTAAGGAAATCGCCGCGTGGTCCATAACGCCCAGGTCCTGAGTCAGGACGTCCCGGTAGCTCAGCCGCTCGAAACGCTGGGCTTTGGGCTCTTTGACCGGGTCGGCATCGTATACGCCGTCGACCTTGGTGCCTTTGAGCAAAACATCGCACCCCATCTCCGATGCGCGTAGAGCGGCCGCCGTGTCCGTTGTGAAAAACGGGTTGCCGGTCCCGGCAGCGAAGATAACAACCCGGCCCTTTTCCATGTGACGCACGGCGCGGCGCCGGATGTAGGGCTCCGCCACCGTGGCCATGGGAATCGCCGAAAGCACCCGCGTGTCCACATCCAAGCGCTCAAGCGCGCTTTGCATGGCGAGGGAATTGATCACGGTCGCCAACATGCCCATGTAATCGGCAGTCGCACGTTCCATGCCTTGGGCGGCACCGGCCAAACCGCGAAAGATGTTGCCCCCGCCGACCACGACGCAAACCTCAACGCCGAGCGCCTGGACGTTCTTGATGTCCTGCGCGATTCGATCGACCGTGCCCGTGTCCAAGCCGTAGTCGAGGCCGCCCATCAGCGCCTCGCCTGAGATCTTCAGCAGGACCCTTTTGTATTTCGGCGTGCCGGCCATGAAGCTCCCGCGTTGATTGCGGCTGTTCCGGGCGGGCGGTTGCCCGCTCCGCGATCCGCGTTATGCCAACTGCGCCGCGACCTCCGCGGCAAAATCGCTTTCCTGGCGCTCGATCCCCTCGCCGAGTTGAAAGCGCAGGAATCCGGCGACCTTGACTGGCGCGCCCAGATCAGTGCCGGCCTGTTCGACCGCCTGACGCACCTTGCGTTCGCCGTCGATCACGAAGGTCTGATCGAGCAAGCAAACCTCTTCATAGAACTTTCGCAGCCGTCCTTCGATCATCTTTTCGATGACGTTCTCCGGCTTGCCGCTGGCGCGGGCCTGCTCGCCCAAGATATTGCGCTCGCGCTCGACCAAGGCCGGGTCGAGGTCGGCGGAATCAACCGCCTGCGGATTGGTGGCGGCCACGTGCATGGCCAATTGACGACCAAGTACGGCGAGCTTAGCCGCGTCGCCGGTCGACTCCAAGGCGGTCAGCACACCGATCTTTCCCAAGGCGGGTGCCACTTGGTTGTGCACGTATTGGGCCACGACCCCGGTCGAAACCTCGAGGTATCCGGTGCGGCGCAAACCCATGTTCTCGCCGACCTTGGCGATCATTTCGTTGAGCTGCTCAGCGACGGTGCCGCCGCCTGGATAGCCCGCCGCGTTCAGCTTGTCCACGTCGCCGCCGGCGCCCATGGCCAGATTGGCCACGGTCCCGACGAAACCTTGGAAAGCGTCGTTGCGAGCGACGAAATCGGTTTCCGAATTGACCTCTACAATGGCCCCGCGGGTGCCTTCGGCGGCAGTGCCGACCAGGCCCTCGGCGGCCACCCGGCCTGCCTTTTTTGCGGCCGCGGCCAGTCCCTTCTTACGCAGCCAATCGACCGCGCCTTCCAGGTCGCCGGCGGTCTCGGTCAACGCCTTCTTGCAGACCATCATGCCGGCGCCGGTTTTTTCGCGCAGGTCCTTCACCAACGCTGCGGTAATCTCAGCCATAACTTCAATCGTCTCCTGGGCAGAATCGTCTTTGCGGATGCTGGCCGATCGGCAGGGCCGGCGCCCCTATGCCGACGCTCTTAGGCCGGCGTTGTGGTGGTTTCGCCACCGGCCTCTGGAGCAGGCTCGGCGGGCGCCTCTGGAGCGGCCTCGGCGGACGCCTCGGGCGTGGGCGCAGCAGCCGGTTCGGGCAGAACTTCGACCACGGCTTCCTCCGCCTCCCCGACGTCGCCACCGCTGGCGATCAATTCGGCCTGAATGCCGTCGAGTACGGAATCCGATATCAGGTCGCAATACATGCCAATGGCCCGCAGGGCATCGTCGTTGCCGGGGATCGGGTAATCGATGCGCGCCGGGTTCGAGTTGGAATCGACCACGGCGACCACCGGGATGTTGAGGACTTTGGCCTCATCCACGGCGATGTGTTCCTTGTTGGTGTCGACTACGAACAATACGTCCGGCAGTCCGCCCATTTCCTTGATTCCGCCTAGGGCGCGTTCCAGTTTGTCGCGCTCGCGGGTCAGGTTAAGCAGCTCTTTCTTGGTCAGGCCCTCGACTTCGCCCTGTAGGCGTTCGTCCAGCTCCTTCAAACGGCGGATTGAAAGGGAGATGGTCTTCCAATTGGTCAACATCCCACCTAGCCAGCGGTGGTTCACGTAATGCTGGCCGCAGCGCTTAGCGGTTTCGGCGATCTTCTCGCTGGCCTGGCGCTTGGTTCCGACGAACAGCACGCGACCGCCGCCGGCGACCACGCCACGAACGAACAGAAGCGCCTGATGCAGCAGGGGCACCGTCTGTTCCAGGTCCAGGATATGGACCCCGTTACGCTTGCCGAAGATGTAGGGCGCCATGCGGGGGTTCCAGCGGCGCGTGGTGTGTCCGAAGTGAACGCCAGCCTCGAGCAGCTGGCGCATGGTGAATTCAGGAAGGGCCATGATCTCTCTTTTCCGGTTCTGCCGCCGCGGGCGTTGCATCCGTCATCCGGACACCGGAGCGACTCCCAGGGATGTCTCCCC
>JAJFGO010000064.1 GCA_021776095.1 Kiloniellaceae bacterium
TATCGACGCGATCATGGAGCGCACCCGCCGGCGGCCGATCCCAAGCGGACGCATCGCGCCAGCCGAGGCATTGGCCTTCGGCGTCACCTTGTCGCTGTTTTCGGTCATGCTCATGGGCCTGGCGGTCAACTGGTTGGCGGCTGGCCTCTTGGCCTTCGCCAGCGGCTTCTACGTCTTCGTCTATACCATTTGGCTCAAGCGCCGCACGCCGCAGAACATCGTGATCGGCGGCGCTGCCGGCGCCTTTCCGCCGATGATCGGATGGGCCGCCGTGACCGGCGCGGTCGAGTTGGAATCCATCGTTCTGTTCTTGATCATCTTTATGTGGACGCCACCGCACTTTTGGGCCTTGGCGCTGTACCGTGCCGGCGACTATGCCGCCGCCGGCGTGCCCATGCTGCCGGTGGTTGCCGGCCAGGCGGAAACCCGCCGGCAGATCCTGATTTACAGTCTGGTGCTTGCGCCCCTGGCCTTGGCGCCGGCCGCGCTGGGCTTCGCCGGGGGGCTCTATGCCGGAATCGCCGGTGTCTTGGGCTTGGCCTTCGTTGCCCTGGCGGTGCAGGTTCGGCGCGATAGAGGTGCCCGCGCCGCGCGGCGCCTGTTCGGCTTTTCGATCCTCTATCTTTTCGTTCTCTTCGCGGCCCTGATCGCGGAGCAGGCGCCGGGCTTGCGTCTCGGCCATCTGACCGGCCAAGCTTCAGGGCTCTGGGGATGAGTGTCATGGCGAAACGCGAGCCGCGTAGCGAGCTCCACCGTAAGCAGCGGGTGAAGAACTATGTCCTTTTCGCGGTTCTGCTCGGCCTGATCGTGCTGATCTACATGATCACCCTTGTGCGCCTCGGGGGCGCCTGAGCCATGGCCGGGCCAAGCATGCCGCGGAGCCGGAACGCCCGCACCGCCGCGGTCCTTTCGGCGGTCGTGGTGGGCATGATCGGCTTGTCCTTCGCCTCGGTTCCCTTGTACCGGATTTTTTGCCAGGTGACGGGTTTCGGCGGCACCACCCAGGTGGCCGAGGCCTTGCCGGACGCACCGGCCTCCGCCCGGGTTATCGAGGTGCGCTTCAATGCCGATGTCGACCCCGATTTGCCCTGGTCTTTCCAACCGGTACAGCGATCGGTTTCCCTGCGTGTCGGCGAGCCGGGCCTGGCCTATTTCCGCGCGCGCAACTTGGGTGACCGGGCGTTTGTGGGCAGCGCGACCTTCAACGTGACCCCGCTTAAGACCGGGGAATATTTCACCAAGGTGCAATGTTTCTGCTTCGAGGAGCAGCGCTTGGAGCCAGGCGAAGACGTCGATATGCCGGTCAGCTTCTACATCGACCCGGAGATCCTCGAGGATCGCAACGTGGATGAGGTCAAGACCATCACCTTGTCCTATACGTTTTACCGCCAGCGCGACGATGAGCCGGAGGCTGCGGTCAAGCGGCAGCTAACGCAGCGCGCCGGGCCAACAAAGTTGCAGAATTGATCACACGCGAATCCAAATACGCGACGAGAGGGACCTCATGACCGAAGCACACGGCCACGCTCAAAAGCACCCCTACCATCTGGTGGACCCCAGCCCCTGGCCGCTGGTCGGCGCCCTGGCCGCCGGTACCCTCGCGGTCGGCGCCATACTTTACATGCACGAGATAACCGGCTGGCTGGTTCCGATCGGCTTCGCCCTGGTCCTTCTGACCATGTACCTGTGGTGGCGCGACGTGGTGCGCGAGGCGGAGGTGGAGGGCCATCACACCCCCATCGTGCAGATCGGTTTGCGTTACGGCATGGCGCTCTTCATCGCCTCGGAGGTGATGTTCTTCTCGGCCTTTTTCTGGGCCTATTTCGATGCCGCGCTGTATCCCAAGGAGGCGACCGGCTTCCAGTGGCCACCGCAGGGAATCGAAACCTTCGATCCCTTCGACATACCCTTGCTCAATACCCTGGTGCTGCTGCTCTCCGGCGTTACCGTGACCTGGGCCCATCATGCCTTGCGCGAGGGCGACCGGCGCAATCTGGTGCGCGGCCTAGCGATAACTGTTGCCCTGGGCATTCTTTTCACCGCCTTGCAGGCCTATGAGTACAGCCACGCGGCATTCGGTTTCACCGACGGCATCTATCCCTCGACCTTCTACATGGCGACCGGCTTCCATGGCTTCCACGTCATCATCGGGACCCTCTTTCTGATCGTGTGCTTGTTCCGCTCCATGCGTGGGCACTTCACGCCGGATCACCATTTCGGATTCGAGGCGGCGGCCTGGTATTGGCATTTCGTCGATGTGGTCTGGCTGTTCCTGTTCAGTTGCGTCTACGTTTGGGGCGCCTGAGCCAAGACCTCGAAACCGGCGGCGGGGCGGCATGACACCGCCCGCCTTTTATCCGCGATTGTCGCCCTTTGGCACCGGCATCGCGTGCCGTTGTCCGCGCTGCGGCAAGGGGCCGCTGTTCGACGGCTTTTTGAATGTCGCGGCGCAATGTTCGGTCTGCGAACTTGATTTGAAAAAGGCCGATAGCGGCGACGGCCCGGCGGTCTTCATCATTTTCATCCTGGGGTTCCTGGTGGTGCCGCTCGCACTTCTGTTCGAGTCCAATTTCGCCCCGCCCATGTGGCAGCATATGGCGATCTGGCCGGCGGTGATAATCGGCGGCGCCCTGGCCCTGCTACGGCCCATGAAGGGGGTCATGATCGCCTTGCAATACCGCCACAAGGCGAGCGATTCCGGCACCGTCGACTACGACTGATTCGGTAACGTCACATGAGCGCCTCCACAGGCCGGCGATTTCGGCCGAGATTCTGGCCGACGGCCGTAACCCTGGTTACACTGGCGGTGCTGATCGGGCTGGGCACGTGGCAGCTTCAGCGTCTGGAGTGGAAGGGCGCCTTGATCGCCGAGATGCGTGGCCGCGGTGCGGCGCCCGTCATCGCCGTGCCGGCCGATCCCACCGATCCGGCCCTGCAATACCGGGTGGTGCGTCTGCGCGGGCAATTTCTCCACTCGAAGGAATTTCACCTGGCCGCGCGCACCCACAAGGGCAAGGTCGGCCTGCACATCGTCACGCCCATGCGCCTGGAGGACGGGCGAGTGCTGCTGGTCAATCGCGGCTGGGTACCGCCTGCGCTGAAAGATCCCGCGACCCGCGCCCAAGGCCAGATCGGGGGCAATATCGAGCTGAGCGGCACGCTGCGCGCGGGTGGCTGGCACGGCTCGCAGATGTTCCGGCCGGCCAATCAGCCCGAAGAAAACCTATGGCTTTGGTTCGACTTGCCGGCCATGACGGCGCAGGCCGGGCTCGAGAATGCCGAAACCGGGGTCTATGTCGCCGCTGTTCAGGCCACGGAACCGGGCGGCTATCCGCGCGGCATTTCCCTTGAGGTCGACCTCAGCAACAATCACCTACAGTATGCCATCACCTGGTACGCGCTTGCCGTTGCCTTGCTGGTGATCTACCTCCTGCATCAAAGCCACCCGCTTAAGAAAACCGACGAGGATTCGCCCCAAGATGAGCGCCTATGAAACTCTGGAGCAGCGATTCCGTCGCTTGAACGCCCTGCGCGAGGCCGCGGGCATACTGCACTGGGACATGTCGGCCATGATGCCGCGCGGCGGCGCCGAGGCGCGCAGCGAACAGTTGACCGCCTTGGACCTGACCTGCCACGAGCTTATGAACGATCCGGCCCTGACCGATCTTTTTGCCGAGGCCGAACAGGGGGCCGGGCGCCTCGATCCCTGGCGGCGCGCCAATCTGCGCGAAATGCGGCGGGGCTGGCGCCACGAGACGGCGCTCGACGCCCGGCTGGTCGAAGCTCTGACCAAGACTCAGCACCGCTGCGAGATGACCTGGCGCGAAGCCCGCCCGGCGAACGATTTCGCCGCCGTGTTGCCGTGTTTCGCGGAACTGCTGACGCTGGTCCGCGAATCGGCGGACACCAAGGCGGCAGCCCTCGGCCGCACACCCTACGATGCCCTCTTGGATCAGTTTGAACCGGGCGGCGCGTCCGCACGCATCGACGCCATCTTCGACGACCTGGCGGCGTTCCTGCCCGAATTCTTGGGCCGCGTGATCGAACGCCAGGCGGCTTCGCCCGCGCCGATGACACCGCCCGGCCCCTTCCCGATCGCCAAGCAGGAGGCCCTGGCGCGCAAGCTGATGCAAGGCGTCGGCTTCGATTTCGATCACGGCCGCCTGGATACCAGCCTGCATCCCTTCTGCGGCGGGGTGCCGGACGACGTGCGCATCACGACGCGCTACGACGAGGCGGATTTCACCTCCGCCCTCATGGGCGTTTTGCACGAGACCGGCCACGCCATGTACGAGCGCGGCTTGCCCGTCGACTGGCGTTTTCAGCCGGTCGGCGCCGCCGCCGGCATGGCGGCCCACGAAAGTCAGTCCCTCTTGGTCGAGATGCAGGCCTGCCGGGGCCGCGAGTTCGTGGGCTACATGGCGCCCTTGGCGCGCGCCGCATTCGGCGGGACGGGGCCGGCCTGGGAGGCGGATAATCTGCACCGCTTGGCCAACAAGGTCGCGCCGGACTTTGTCCGGGTCGACGCCGACGAGGTGACCTACCCGGCCCATATCATCCTGCGCTATCGCCTGGAGAAGGCCATGATCGCCGGGGACCTGGACCCGAAAGATCTGCCCGGCGCCTGGAACGAGGGCATGGAAAGCCTGCTCGGTATTCGCCCGCCGGACGATCGTCTGGGCTGCCTGCAGGATATCCATTGGTACGACGGCGCCTGGGGCTACTTCCCGACCTACACCCTGGGCGCCATGGCCGCGGCGCAATTCTTCGCCGCCGCCAAAGCCGCCGTGCCGGACATCCCAGAGGCCATCGGCCGCGGCGACTTCGCCCCCCTCATGGCCTGGCTGCGCGAGAACGTGCATGCCCAAGGTTCTCTCCACACCACCGACGATCTGCTGAAGCAAGCGACCGGCAAGCCTCTCGATCCCGAGGTCTTCAAGGCGCATTTGACGGCACGGTATTTGGCCTAGGAGCGCCGGCAAGAAATTGATCCGAGTCAACGCGATGGGCACCAAATCCTGTGACACAGGTCCCCAATAACGTCCAGATTAGGAAAGCTTGTTCGATGGCGCTAAAGCGGCGGCCGGCCGCGCAGCCTAGACAAAGCCGGCGTGAATTCCTGGCGCTTGCCGCGACGGCGGCAACGGTGCCGATGGCCGCGTGTTCGCAAAGCGATACCGAGGCGTATGACGAAGCCGCCGCCCGGCTGCGCGCCGCGCTGTCGGCCGCCCCCGAGATGCGAGAATTCGTACGCTACGCGACCCTCGCGGCCAATGGCCACAACGCCCAGCCTTGGCGTTTCATGATCGGCGAAACGGGCGCCGGCATCCTGCCGGATTTCTCAAGACGCACGCCGGTCGTGGATCCCGACGACCACCACCTTTACGTCAGCCTGGGTTGTGCGGCGGAGAATTTTCTACTCGCCGCCGCCGCGCACGGTCGGCCCGGGGCGGCGCGCTTCGATGACCGGGGCGACGGCCGGATCGAGATCGATTTGGCGCGGGCCCAGGCGCAGGCGGGCGCACTTTATGCCGCGATCCCCGCGCGTCAGTCGACCCGGTCCGAATATGACGGACGTGCGGTTGCCCCGGATGAATTGAAGCTCTTGGAAGCGGCGGCCCGGCTGGAGGGTGTCGCCCTCACGTTCATCACAGATGAGGCCCGCCGCGAGACCGTCCTGGATTTCGTCATCGAGGGGAACAGCGCCCAGATGGACGCCCCCGCGTTTGTCCAGGAACTTGAGGATTGGACACGATTCAATCCGGCGGAGGCCCTGCGAACCGGCGATGGCCTGTTCAGCGGGATTTCCGGCCATCCGACCATGCCCACTTGGCTCGGCAGGCTCATGTTCGCGTGGGTCTTCAAGAAGGATGCCGAGAACGAAAAATATCGAGCCCATATGCGGTCCTCGGCCGGCATCGCTGTCTTCACCGGCGACAAAGAAGACAAGGATCATTGGGTTAGGGTCGGCCGCAGCTTCCAACGCTTTGCCTTGAAGGCGACTGTTCTGGGCATTCGTCACGCGCACATCAACCAACCGCTCGAGGTTCCCGTGCTGCGCCCCGCGTTCGCGGCCTGGCTGGGCGCCGGCGGGCGGCGGCCGGACCTGGTCGTGCGGTTCGGCACCGCGCCGCCCTTGCCCTATTCGCTGAGACGGCCGGTCACGGGCGTGATTGTCTAGCCGCAGCGTCCCGCCCGAGGTGGGCCCGACACTCCATAGCAAAGAGGCCACCGAGGGCGACTTTTCCGTTGCGCTGAAGGCCTTTGTCGCGAAGCTGACCGGGGTGCGTGCCGATTGACCCCCGGTCTTCGAGGCGCCCCTCAGGTCTCGGGCTGGAAGAGGGACATGTCCGACGCGCTCATTATCATCGATATGCAGGCCGGGTCGTTCGGCGAGGCCACGCCGCGCTTCGACGCGGAGGGCCTGGTCGCGCGCCTGAATGCGCTGGCGGGGCGGGTTCGCGCGCGAAACGGCCTGGTGGTTTTCGTTCAGCATGACGATCCGCCCGGCGGCGCCCATGCGCCGGGCACGCCCGGCTGGCAGGTGCTGCCCGGCCTGGTCCGCGATGACGGCGATGTGTCGATTCGCAAAACCACCTGCGATTGTTTCCACGGGACCGACTTGGAAAGCCTGCTGCGCGGGCGTGATGCCGCGCGCCTTTTCCTAACCGGCTGCGCCACCGATTTTTGCGTGGATACCACCGTGCGCCGCGCCGCCATCAAGGGTTTCGAAACCTGGGCCCCCGCCGACGGCCACACCACCGCCGACCGTCCGCACCTGAGCGCGCCGCAAATCATCGAACACCACAACTACGTCTGGGCCGACCTGATCGCGCCCGCCGGCCCGGTCCGGGTCATGTCTTGCGCGGATATACTGGCGGGGCCGTTGTCGGAGTGAAGGAGTGGTGAGACTCGCATTTTCAAGTGAGTTGGTTTCAACCGACGGTGTCTACTAGTCGGGCATCACGCTAATTCTTCTCTTGTGATTCGCAGTCAGTGAATAGATGTGGAAAGTATTCTCTATCCCATTTATCCGGTCGAAAAAGCACTTTCAGATGCTGGCCCACGGTTTGGTTTTTATCGTATGGGATTGTGGAAAGCTCGCCGTCGATCTCCCATTCAGGCGAGAGTAAATGAAAATGATCGTTCGACTCGGAAAGAGACTTGAGCTCCTTGATGAGAAGTGAGACGCCTGCCGGATTTAGGAAAAGGTCGGCACCAAACACGGTACCATCGTCACTTTTTTGGAATTGCAATGTGATGCGTGGCTTTTCGGTCATTGCCGGTCCTCGTGAAACGGCCAAGAATTAGATCAATGTTGAATGATCTCTAATCTTACCTTGCTTGCTCGCGCTTGGGATCAGCAGGAGCTATGCACCTGGTTCATCCTCCAGATTCGTTCCAGCTTCGGCTGCAACGTGCTTCAGCTTCTCGATAACATGCGGATGCTGCTTGAACACCTCGTCAGCTTCGATGCGTGGGAGTATTTGCGAATCCTTTTGCATGGCTCGTGTCAAATACTTCAAGGCATCGCCTTCACCCAAAACGAGGGCGTACCAGCCTAAGAGCAAATCCGGCTCGACCCAGGTATCATCAATCTTGGAAGCGAGTTGCGCATATCCGATCGCCGAGTCGCGATCGCCTCTGAGGTACTTCGATCGCGCGAAGCTGAGATACGATTGTGCGGCATAATTTTCGCCGGACCGGTTAGGTTCGGCATTCGCCATTTCAATGAGAGTATCCAATCCCTCGTCGTCGTCGCATTTCCCTAAATTATCGGCCGCAAGATACATGAAGTACCACCGGAGATCGTAACCCGTGACCCTCCAAGTCCTTGGCTTCTGCTCGGAAAGCTCCTTAAAGGCTTCTTTAGCCAGTGCTGCCGCTTGTGCGTGATCTCCAGCCTTCGCGCGACGTAGGATCACGCCGACACGTGCGCCCGAACTCTTGCCGAGAAGCTGTCGGATGAATCCCAATTTCAGAATAGGCCGAATTATGGGAGTAAGAACCCGAATAACCGCCATCGCCTTAGTGGTCGGTTTGTTGGCTTCTTTAAGATCTTGCGCGGATACGCCCATAATGGGCGAGAGTCTAGCCGGGAAGCCTGAATGAAAGCTTTCCCTTTGACGCCCATCCTCCGGATAGTCGGACGCTGGAAAGTGGCGGTTGACGCCAAAGCGCCTTCGGCACCACACTCCAGGCAAACCTACCCCATCGATGACGGATCAGCGATCTTGGCCAGAGTCATGGCCGGCAAGCCGTCTCGCCGACATCCGAATTTCTAAGAATTTCCAGGAGCGACATCATGACCTCAAAGAACGCACGGACCACGGACGGGCGCGGGCGGCTGTATGATACGGTTCTGGATACCATCGGCGACACGCCCTGCATGCGCGTCAACACCCTGGCGCCGGATCATGTGCGGCTTTATGTGAAAGCGGAGTTCTTTAATCCGGCGGGTTCGGTCAAGGATCGCCTGGCGGTCAGCATCATCGAAGAGGCGGAGCGGAGCGGCGCCCTCAAGCCCGGGCAAACCGTGGTCGAGGCGACCAGCGGAAATACGGGCATCGGTCTGGCCATGGTCTGCGCCGCCAAGGGCTATCCGCTGGTGGTCACCATGGCCGATAGCTTCTCCATCGAGCGGCGCAAGATGATGCGCTTTCTGGGCGCGAAGGTCGTGCTCACGCCACGGACGGCCAAGGGCTTTGGCATGTACCGCAAGGCCGTGGAATTGGCCGAGGCCAACGGCTGGTTCCTGGCTCGGCAGTTCGAAACCGAGGCCAACGCCAAGATTCACGAGAACACCACCGCGCGCGAAATCCTGTCCGATTTCCATGGCGAACGGCTGGATTACTGGGTCACGGGATATGGCACCGGCGGCACCATCACGGGCGTGGCCCGCGTTTTGCGCAAGGAGCGGCCCGATACCAAGATCGTTCTCAGCGAACCGGCCAACGCCCAGCTTGTCGGCAGCGGCCAGGCCCAGGAGCGCGACCGAACCGGCGCGCCGGCGGCCGGTCATTCGGCCTTCGAGCCCCACCCCATTCAAGGCTGGACCCCGGATTTCATCCCCCTGGTTCTCCAGGAGTCCATCGATAAGGGATACTACGACGACCTGATTCCGGTTCCCGGGCCGGTCGGCATCGAATGGTCGCGAAAACTGGCGCAGAAGGAAGGCATCTTCACCGGCATATCGGGCGGGGCGACCTTCGCCATCGCCATGCAGATCGCCGAAAAGGCGGAACCCGGCTCGGTCATCCTTTGCATGCTGCCCGATACCGGTGAGCGCTATCTTTCCTCGCCGTTGTTCGAGGGCATTGCGGAGGATATGACGGAGGAAGAGGCCGCGCTTTCCCTCTCCACGCCAGGCTTTCACATGCCGGCTTAGCAGGCGCCGCGAGCCGCAGCGGTCAGGTTTCAGTCCTTGCCCTGAATGCCATGGTCAGCGGGCCGATTTATCGTAAAACCAGGCGGCGGCAAGGCCCCAGACGGAATTGGCGATCAGGACCAGGACCGGGGTCAGGGTTCCGGCATTCAGGGCGGCGATGCCCGCACCCCTCAGGGGCAGGAAAATGAACAACGCGGCCAGAGACGCGATCAGGCCAACGACAAGGCCGCGCGTCACCCAAGTGCCCTTGATAAAGGGCGCGGCGAAGAGAAGACCGAACAGGCCACCCCAGACCATTTGCTTGTAGAGAAACACGGGCAGCTCGGGGGCCGGGAAGCCGATGCCCATCGCCGCGATGAGGCCGATCATGCCGGCGACAGCCACGAATGCAACATTCGCCACGGCCCCGACGGCGCCGGCGGTAAACCCTCGTGCGAGTGCATTGAATACGGTCATGGTATGAAGCGCTTCCTATCCATCTGGTTCGCGACTGGGTTTGGTAACGCCTCCGGGTAAAGGCAATGCGTAATGCCCTCACACCCCCATTGCGCCGATGATGGCGCCCTGGATCAGCAGGGCGACCAGCCAGTAGCCGCCGTCGATCAGGGTGAGGTTCCAGCCCTTGCCCTGGAAGCGGTGGTTGACGGTCATGGAGGTGACCACGAAACCGAGCCAGAGGAAGGCCGCCGTGATCATCCCGCCCGGAATGTCGGCCCGGCCCAGGTGGCCGAGCACGCCGGCCAGCAGGAAGGCCATGATCAACTGGCAGAGTCCGGCGACCACGTAGATTTTCGGACTTTGTTCAATCTGTTCCGGGACGATGCCGGCGGCGGCCATCCATTGGGTCCCCAGGGCGCGGTACCAGACGGCGCCGCTGGCGAAGCTGGCGGCGGCGGCGATCAGAACCGCTAGGTAGTTGATGCCCGAAAAGGCCATGGGTATCCCCCGTTTCTCGTACGAGGCCGCCAGAATAGCCCCGGGGCGGCGAGAGGGATATGGCGAAAAGGCGCCCCGCGCCCGCTCCCTTGTCCGGCCCAGGACCTGTGTCTAGATTAGCGGGCCTTCACTGGAGACTGGCGGCGATATGCGGTATGTGAGCACGCGCGGGACGGCCCCCGCGCTCGGGTTCGAGGATGTCTTGCTGACCGGGCTGGCCCGGGACGGCGGGCTTTACGTGCCTGAATCCTGGCCGTCGTTTGGACCCGAGGAGATCCGCGCCCTGGCCGGCCTCACCTATGCCGAGGCGGCGGTCCGGGTCATGCGGCCCTTCGTCGGCGAGGCGCTGGATGAGGCCGATCTGCGCGCCATCGTGGAGGCGGCATACGCCGGCTTCGCCCACGCCGCCGTCGCGCCGCTAAAACAGCTCGACGCGCGCGTCTGGCTGATGGAACTGTTTCATGGGCCCACGCTGGCCTTCAAGGACTTCGCGCTGCAGGTGGTCGGCCGCCTGTTCGATCATGTGCTGAAAAAGCGGGGGCAGCGCGTGACCATCGTCGGCGCGACCTCCGGCGACACCGGCTCCGCCGCGATCGAGGCCTGCCGCGGGCGCAAGCGCATCGAGATCTTCATTCTATACCCGGAAGGGCGGGTCTCCGAGGTGCAGCGGCGCCAAATGACGACCGTCACCGACAAGAACGTTCACAACATCGCGGTCCAGGGCACCTTCGACGATTGCCAAGACCTGGTGAAGGCCATGTTCAACGACACGGCCTTTCGCGACGAGATCAGCATGTCCGCGGTGAACTCGATCAATTGGGCGCGCGTGATGGTGCAGGTCGCCTACTACTTCGTGGCCGGCGCGGCGCTGGGCGCGCCCGACCGCAAGATCGCCTTTTCGGTGCCCAGCGGAAACTTCGGCAACGTCTTTGCCGGTTACGGCGCGATGAAGATGGGCTTGCCCGTTGCCAAGTTGATCGTCGGGACCAACCGTAACGACATTCTAACGCGCTATTTCGAGACCGGGGTCATGACCATGGCCGAGGTGCACCCGACGCACTCGCCCAGCATGGATATACAGGTTTCGAGCAATTTCGAACGCTTGCTGTTCGAACTCTATGGGCGCGACGGCGCGGCGCTGGCGGCGGCTATGTCGAGCTTTCGCGAAACCGGCAAGTTGGACCCGGGCAAGGCGCGTTGGGATGCCGCCCGCGCCGACTTCGATGCGGCGCGCTTCGACGATGCCGGAACCCTGGCCGAAGTCGCGCGCTTGTACCGGGAGACCGGCGAGTTGATCGACCCGCACAGCGCCATCGGCGTGGCCGCGGCCCGCGCGAAGCTGGACGGCATCGGCGATACGCGCGTGCCGGTCGTCGCCCTAGGCACCGCGCATCCCGCTAAATTCCCCGACGCCACGGAAAAGGCGACCGGCGTGCGGCCGGATCTGCCCGCGCGCCTGGGCGATCTCATGACACGGAAGGAACGGATGAGCGTGCTGTCCAACGATCTGGCACAGGTGCAGGACTTTGTGCGTCGACACGCGCCGGCGACGGAAAACGCATGAGCATTCACGTCGATAAGCTGCCGAACGGTCTGACCGTGGTGACCGACGAGATGGCCAGCGTCGAGTCGGTTTCGCTGGGCGCCTGGATCGGCGTCGGCACCCGCCACGAGCCGGCCGAGATCAACGGCGTCGCGCACCTCTTGGAGCACATGGCCTTCAAGGGAACGGAGCGGCGCTCGGCCTACGACATCGCCCAGGAGATCGAGGCGGTCGGCGGCCATCTGAACGCCTATACCAGCCGCGAGAACACGGCCTTCTACGCCAAGGTCCTGGCCGAGGACGCGCCGCTCGCGGTCGATATCCTGGCCGACATCCTGCTCAACCCCAAGTTCGACGAGGATGAGCTGAAGCGCGAGCGCGCGGTGGTCCTGCAGGAAATCGGCCAGGCGAACGATACTCCGGACGACAGCGTGTTCGACCGCTTTCAGGAAACCGCCTATCCCGGCCAAGCGATCGGCCGCCCGGTTCTGGGCACCGCCGAGATCGTAAGCGGCATCGGCCGGGGACCGCTCAAGGATTACATGACGCGCCACTACGGTGCCGGGTCGATGGTCTTGGCCGCGGCCGGAAACATCAAGCACGCCCAGTTTGTAGACCTGGCCGGCGCGGCTTACGCGGCACTGCCGCGCGAGCCGGGCGGCCACACGGAAGCGACCGTCTACCACGGCGGCGATTACCGCGAGGCGCGCGCGCTGGAGCAGGTTCACGTCCTGCTCGGTTTTGACTCGGTGGGCTATCTGGACCCGGACTATTACACGGCCTCGGTCTTCTCCACCCTGTTCGGCGGCGGCATGTCGTCGCGCCTGTT
>JAJFGO010000065.1 GCA_021776095.1 Kiloniellaceae bacterium
CTCTAGTCCAGGCCATAGGCGCCGGGGCCGCGCACGTCCTGATGAAAGCGTAGCTTATCCCAATATTCCAGCGGGTCCTTCGGCTTGACCAAAGCGCCCTCCGGGTGGTTCAGCCAGTCGTACAAACGGGTCAGCAGAAACCGGACCGCGGCGCCCCGTGCGAGCACCGGCAGGGCCTCGAGCTCGGCCGCGTCCACGGCGCGCGCGTTGCGGTAGCTGTTGAGCAACAGGCGCGCCTTGGTGACGTTGAAGGCGTTGTCGCGCTCGAAGCACCAGGCATTGAGGCAGATCGCCAGGTCGTAGGCGTAGAAGTCGTTACAGGCGAAGTAGAAATCAATGAAACCCGACAGTCGCTCGCTCAGAAAGAAGACGTTGTCGGGAAACAAATCGGCGTGGATCACGCCGCATGGCAAGTCGCGCGGCCATGCCGCGTCCAAGTGGTCGAGTTCCCTCTCCAGGGCCTCCGCCAGGTCGGGACGCACCTCGTGGGCGCGCGCGCGGCTGCGCTCGAACAAGGGCCGCCAATCGGCCAGCGACAGGCTGTTGTCCCTGCGCAGGGCGAAATCGCCGCCGGCGATATGCATGCGAGCCAAGGCTTCGCCCAAGAGGCGGCAATGGTCCGGCAAGGCCCGGCGCGGTGACAGGCCGTCGAGAAAGGTGACGATCGCGGCCGGCCGGCCGCACAACTCGCGCAAACTTTCGCCGTCCTTGCCGGCGACCGGCAGAGGGCAGGCGAAGCCCTTGCCTGAAAGGTGATGCATCAGGCCGAGAAAAAACGGCAGATCCTCCGCCCGGACGCGCTTTTCGTAAAGGGTCAGGATGTAGGTGCCGTGGGTCGTGCGCATCAGGAAGTTGGAATTCTCGACCCCTTCCGCGATGCCCTTGAACGCGGTCAAGTCGCCCAAATCGTATTGGGTGAGAAACCCAGTCAGTTCCTCGTCGGAGACTTCTGTGTAAACAGCCATGGGAGACTAATTTTCGTGCGGCGAGATAGGGAAAGACGGGGCGGGCGGCGGATCAGACGACCGCCTCGGTCTCGCTCAAGACGCGGGGCAGCTTGAACTGCACGCTCTCGTTGGTCACGGTGATCTCCTCGATGCTGACGTCGTAGCGCTCGCGGCAGGCGGCGATGACTTCCTCCACCAGGATTTCCGGAGCGGAGGCGCCCGCGGTGACGCCCAGGCTGTCGATTCCCGTCAACTGCGACCAATCGATTGCGTTCGCGCGTTGCACCAGCATGGAGCGTTCGCAGCCGAGTTTGCGCGCGACCTCCACCAAGCGTTGCGAATTGGAGGAATTCGGCGCGCCCACCACCAAGAGGGCGTCGCAACGCGGCGCGATCGCCTTGACCGCTTGCTGCCGGTTGGTTGTCGCGTAGCAGATATCTTCTTTTTTCGGGCCGTTGATCTCCGGGAAACGTCGTTGCAAGACCGCGATGGTTTGCGCCGTGTCGTCGACCGACAGGGTGGTCTGGGTGATGAAGGCCAGCCGCATCGGGTCTTCGATTTCGATGCTGTGCGCGTCCTCCACGCTTTCCACCAATACGATACGACCTTCGGGTACTTGACCCATGGTGCCGATGACCTCCGGGTGCCCGGCGTGTCCGATCAGGATGATCTGGCGGCCATGGCGGATATGGCGTTCCGCCTCCCGGTGCACCTTGCTGACCAGGGGACAGGTCGCGTCCAGATAGAACAGTTTGCGTTGCTCCGCCTCGGCGGGTACGGCCTTAGGGACGCCGTGCGCGGAAAAGATCACCGGCACGTCCGCCGGCACCTCGTCCAGATCTTCCACGAACACCGCGCCCTTGGCCTCCAGCCCCTCGACCACATAGCGGTTGTGGACAATTTCGTGGCGGACATAGACCGGCGGACCGAACTTGGCGATGGCCTGTTCGACGATTTCGATGGCCCGCTCAACCCCGGCGCAAAACCCGCGCGGACCGGCAAGCAGGATAGTTAGAGTTGGCTTCGTCATGGCTGTCGGGAGAGTCTCCAAGATAGCGAGCGGCGGCGATGTTACCGCGATTTCAAACCTCAGGCGAGCCTTTGTCAGGCGAGTCTCTGTCAGGCGAACCTTGTGCTGATCCGGGGGCTTGCCTAAAGTCGCCGGGATTCGCGGGCGGTGCGGCCCGCGCCGAACTTAGTACAGCGGCAAGGGGGAAGGAAGCGGTATGGCCGATCCGATTCCGGCGCAAAAAGCGCCTTACGGACACAAGGTGGAGGCCGGCCGCAACTACTTCTGGTGCGCCTGCGGCAGAAGCAAGAAACAGCCGCTGTGCGATGGGTCCCATTCCGGCACCGGTATCACCCCGGTCATGTACAAGGCTGCGGATTCCGGCGAGGTCTGGTTTTGCGGCTGTAAGGCGACCGGTACGGCGCCGCTCTGCGACGGCACTCACGAAACGCTCTAAAGGGTCTTCTCACTTGGCGCTATCTTCCCGGGTCCGCAAGGACCGCAATCCCGAATGGGGCCCCAGGCCCAGTCCCGGTACCCAGCGAGCCCGACCAAGCGGCCGGGGTTGGCACTGGGCCGTCCTCATGACGGCTCTGGTTCCCTTGGCCCTGGCGGCTTGCGCGGGCGACGAGGGGCCCCCGCCGCCCTGTCCCGGATTGTCTTCGGTCACCGGGGCGCAGAGCCTGGTGCGGTTCGGCCAGGGCGGGCAGGACCTCACCGACGTCATATTCGAGGCCGAAATCAAGGATGCCGCCCTGCGCTGCGCGTATGTCGATAATCTGGTCGAGGCCGACATGCGGATCTCGATTCAGGCTCTGCGCGGCCCGGCCGATGTCCGCCGTCAGGCCGATTTCAGCTATTTCGTGGCGATCGCGACTCTCGATCGCAAGATCCTGGCGCGTAAGGAATTCAGGCTGGAAGTGCCTTTCCCCGGCAATCAGACCCGGGTCGCGGCGGTCGAGGAAATCAGCCAGCGGATTCCGCTTAAGGCCGGGGAGGCCGGTGACAGTTATATCATCTATGTCGGCCTGGCCCTGACCCCGCGCGAGCTGCAATACAATTTGGAGAACCGCTAGGCTCCCTTGCGACCTCGGTGTCGGGCTGACCTCACGCGAGCTTGAGGGGTGCAGATGTTGACTTTCCACGCCAAGTAGCTAGCGTGGCGCGATAAGCCGGTTCGGGACCCTTCGGGGGCGCGGGCCGGCCATGCCGATACCCCTCGCGGGAGAGACCGGGCGCAAGCCCGGCGCCGAAGGAGCAACCGCCCCGGAAACTCTCAGGCAACAGGGACCGCGTTGGATAGGCACCTCTGGAAAGCGGGCGTGTTTGCGTAACTGCGCGGCATGCCCCACCGAAGGAGTAAGCCGGCGACCGCCGCCCAGCGGCCAGGCCGGTGAATCTCTCAGGTTCTTGGGACAGAGGGGGCGGCGGCTGATCGAGACCAGCCGTGCCACCCATGACTGTCGGCGAGGACCTTTATTTTGGCCGCACCAGAAACGGATATTCAGCATACCCCACTGCACGCGCTGCACGTCGAACTTGGCGGCCGCATGGTGCCGTTCGCCGGTTACGACATGCCGGTCCAATATCCCTCCGGCATTCTCAAGGAACATAACCACACACGCGAAGCCGCCGGGCTGTTCGATGTTTCGCATATGGGCCAGGTCCGTCTGCGCGGATCGGGCGCGGCAGAGGCGCTGGAGCGGCTGGTCCCGGTCGATGTCGTCGAACTGGAACCCGGCAAGCAACGCTACGCGCTTTTCACCAATCCCGCCGGCGGTATCCTGGACGATCTGATGATCACCAATGCCGGCGATCACCTCTTCGTTGTGGTCAATGCGGCTTGCAAGGACCAGGACATCGCGCACGTGCGCGCCCATCTCGGCGGCGATGTCGCGCTCGAGGTTCTCGACGACCGCGCCCTGCTGGCCCTGCAGGGCCCTCAGGCGGGTGTGGTCATGGCGCGCTTGGCTCCGGCCACGACGCAGCTTTTCTTCATGACCGGCGCCGCGATCGAGATCGACGGTGTGGGATGCTTCGTCACCCGATCCGGTTACACCGGGGAGGACGGCTTCGAGATTTCGGTGCCGGCGGCGCGTGCCGAGAGTCTCGCGCGGCGCCTGCTGGCCGAGCCGGAGGTCGCCCCCATTGGCCTGGGCGCGCGCGATTCCCTGCGTTTGGAAGCCGGCCTGTGCCTCTACGGTCACGACATCGACGCGACCACGACGCCGCTCGAGGCCAGCCTGGCCTGGGCCCTGTCGAAGTCGCGCCGGGCGGCCGGTGCGCGGCCGGGCGGTTATCCGGGTGCCGAGGTCATATTCGAGCAATTCGCCACGGGCGTGGCTCGTCGCCGGGTCGGCCTCAAACCGACCGGGCGCGCCCCGGTGCGCGAGGGCACGGCCTTGGTGGACGCAACCGGGCGCGCCATCGGCCAGGTCACCAGCGGCGGATTCGGGCCCAGCGTCGGCGGGCCGATCGCCATGGGCTATGTGGAAACCGCACTGGCCAAGGCGGGTACCGAGATCCAAGCCATGCTGCGCGGCAAACCGCAGCCGGTTACGGTCACCAAGATGCCCTTCGTCGCGCAACGCTATTACCGCGGCTAACCGGGCGGCGGCGGGCACGGAAACATCAGGCAAATTATGGGGAGACAGGCATGAGCAACCGCAAATACAACAAGGACCACGAATGGGTGACGGTCGAAGGCGACATCGGCACCGTCGGGATCAGCGATCACGCCCAGGAACAATTGGGCGACGTGGTCTATGTCGAGGTGCCGGACCCCGGCAAAGCGGTCGAGCAAGGCGGCGAGGTGGCGACCATCGAATCGGTCAAAGCCGCCAGCGAGATCTACAGTCCGGTGTCCGGGGAGGTCACCGAGGGCAACGCCGCGCTGGGTGACGAACCCGGATTGGTCAACAGCGACCCCTACGGCCAAGGGTGGTTCTACAAGATCAAGCTCTCGAACGCGGGCGAATTGGACGGCTTGATGGACGAGGCCGCCTACCAGAGCTTTCTTGAAAGCCTAGACTGATCGTTTTTTTTGAGGTTCACGGGGCGCGCCGCGCCATAGGATGGAGAAGACCACCATGTCAGACTCTCGCCGTTCGCTGGCGGAACTGGAGATGCGCGACGACTTCGTGCGCCGTCATATCGGGCCGGGTCAGCCGCAGACCGCTAGCATGCTTGAAACCTTGGGTCTGAAGTCGCTGGACGATTTGGTCGAAAAGACCGTGCCGAAATCGATCGTCTCCGAGGATCCCATCGACCTGCCGGATGCGCGCAGCGAACGCGAGACTCTGTCTTACTTGCGCAAGGTGGCCGACCGGAACCGGGTTTTCACCTCCATGATCGGCATGGGCTACTACGGCACGATCACGCCCAAGGTGATCTTACGCAATGTGCTGGAGAACCCCGGCTGGTACACCGCCTACACCCCGTATCAGCCTGAGATCAGCCAAGGCCGCCTGGAGGTATTGCTCAACTACCAGCAGATGGTGATGGACCTGACCGGCATGGAGATCGCCAATGCCTCGCTTTTGGACGAGGCAACAGCGGCGGCCGAGGCCATGGCCGTCTCGCACCGGGTGTCCAAGAGCAAATCGCAGGTCTATTTTGTCTCCGACGACTGCCACCCGCAGACCGTATCGGTGATTCGCACCCGCGCCGAGCCGCTTGGCTTCGAGGTTGTGGTCGGCGATCTGGCGAGCGACTTGGAAAAGCACGAGGTCTTTGGCGTCCTGATCCAGTATCCGGGGTCGGGCGGCGCGGTTCGCGATCCGCGCCCGGCGATAGAGGAGGCTCACAAGCAGGGGGCGCTGGTCACCTTGGCTTGCGACCTGCTCAGTCTGGCGCTCCTCACCCCGCCCGGCGAAATGGGCGCCGACATCGCGATCGGCAGCGCGCAGCGCTTTGGCGTTCCCATGGGTTACGGTGGACCGCACGCCGCCTTTTTCGCCACGCGCGACGCCTACAAGCGCACCATGCCGGGGCGGATCATCGGCGTGTCCGTCGATTCCAGCGGCAAGCCGGCCCTGCGCATGGCCCTGCAAACCCGCGAACAGCATATCCGGCGCGAGAAGGCGACCAGTAACATTTGCACCGCGCAGGTTCTCTTGGCGATCATCGCCGCGCTTTACGCGGTCTATCACGGGCCGGACGGCCTGCGCCGAATCGCGGAGCGAGTGCACCGCATGACCCGAATCCTGGCCGAGGGTTTGCGCAAGGTCGGCTTCAATGTCGTGAACGACGCCTATTTCGATACGCTGTCCGTAGGGGTGCCCGGTCAGGCATCGCGAATTGCCGCGCGCGCCCGCGAGGCGGGCATTAACTTGCGGGTGATCGACACCGACCACCTGGGTATTTCCCTCGACGAGACGACCAAGCGCGAGGACCTGGAGGCCCTGTGGCGCGTGTTCGCGACCAAGGCGGATCGGGTGCTGGACATCGAGGACCTGGACGGCACCGTCGAGGATTGCCTGCCGGCAGCCTTGCGCCGGACCAGCGACTACCTGACCCACCCGGTGTTTCAGCTCTATCATGCCGAGACCGAGATGTTGCGTTACCTGCGCTGGCTGGCGGCCAAGGATTTGGCGCTCGACCGCTGCATGATCCCGCTCGGCTCCTGCACCATGAAGCTGAACGCGACCACCGAAATGATCCCGATCACTTGGCGTCAGTTTGCCCAGATGCACCCCTTTGCCCCTCTCGAACAGGCGCAAGGCTATCAGCAGCTCTTTGAGGAGCTGGAGGAGATGCTGTGCGCGGTGACCGGCTTCGATGCCGTCTCCTTGCAACCGAATGCCGGATCCCAGGGGGAGTACGCGGGCCTGCTCGCCATCCGCCGCTATCACGAGAGCAGGAACCAAGGGAACCGCAGCGTCTGCCTGATACCGGCCTCGTCCCATGGCACGAATCCGGCCAGCGCTTCCATGGCCGGCATGAAGGTGGTCGTAGTGGGTTGCGATAAGGACGGCAACGTCGACGTCGATGACCTCAAGGCCAAGGCGACGGCTCACAAGGACGAATTGGCCGCCCTCATGATCACCTATCCCTCGACGCACGGCGTCTTCGAGCAGGCGATCCGAGAAATCTGTACGGTGATCCACGACAACGGCGGGCAAGTCTACATGGACGGCGCGAACCTGAACGCCCTGGTCGGGATCGCCCAGCCCGGCAAGATCGGCGCCGACGTCATGCACATGAACCTGCACAAGACCTTTTGCATTCCCCATGGCGGCGGCGGCCCGGGCATGGGGCCGATTGGCGTCGGCGCGCACTTGGCGCCCTTCCTGCCCGACCATCCGGTGGTCGATGGTGTTAATCCGGCGGCCGGTTCCCACGCGACCGTCGGCACGATATCCGCCGCGCCCTGGGGGTCGGCCAGCATTCTGCCGATTTCCTGGGCCTACATTGTGATGATGGGCGGGGCGGGAATGCGTCGGGCGACCGAGATCGCGATCCTGAACGCGAACTATATCGCCCAGCGCCTGTCGCCCCACTATCCGGTGCTTTACACCGGCGCGAATGGCATGGTCGCCCACGAATGCATCGTCGACCTGAGGCCGATCAAGGAATCTTGTAACATCACGAATGAAGATGTAGCCAAGCGCCTGGTCGACTACGGCTTCCACGCGCCCACCATGTCGTTTCCGGTACCCGATACCCTGATGATCGAACCGACGGAAAGCGAGGCCAAGCGCGAGCTCGATCGTTTCTGCGACGCCATGATTCAGATCCGCCAGGAGGTCGCCGATATCGAATCCGGCAAGGCCGACCCGAAGGACAACCTGCTGCGTAACGCGCCGCACACGCACCACTTGCTGCTCGAGGGCGACTGGACCAAACCCTATTCGAAGGAAGAAGCCTTCTTTCCGCTACACGCGCTGCGCGAGGATAAGTACTGGCCGCCGGTCGGGCGGGTCGACAACGTTTACGGCGACCGCCACCTCATATGCTCCTGCCCGCCGATGTCGGACTATAGCGAGGCCGCCGAATAGGCCTTTCGCTTGCAGTCCTACAAATCAGGACAAAAAAACCGCTGCCTATACGCGCAGGGTGTCGCCCGCTGCACGTACGCCGTGAGCACAGGGGGCCTTATTGGCCCTATTTCTGAGAAATGTGTTTTCGTTAGGCGGTTTACGCAGTTAACATAATCCACGACATTGATTTGCTCAGTGCAGTTGGTTGGCTGGCGCCCGGTTTGGGCATGGGTCTGCCGGGCCCAGGAAGGGGAAAGCGACGCGTGTTAGAAGCCTTGGACCTGTTCGGTCTGCCCGATAAATCGCTTGAAAGCAGCAGCGACCAGGATGTCCTGAGGTTCGCCAACCATCTCATTTCGATTTGCGAAAATCAGGGGTGGGACTGCCAACTGACCGAAGGGCCTGAATTGTGGAAGGAGACCATGATTCAGGAAAAAGGATGGGTCAATCCTACATTCGATCCGAACAAATCTTTGGTCGACAAGACCAATAGCGCCAGTGTCGTTATCCGCGATCGAAAAGGCGCGTTCGTGGCGTGTAACGCGCTACGGTTATTCGTGGCGGACAACTTTCGGGAGGTCATTGCCACGGGGGAGCTGTTCTATGGCCCCAGCATGCGGCTCCTGAATGGCCTTGAGGTTATTTTACCGGAGGAGTTCCGGCGCATATCCGGCCGTATCGGATACAGCGGAGGTACCCTGGTATCGCCGCGCCAACGCGGCAAGCGGATGGGCCTTATGCTGACCAGGTTCGTTCGAATTCTCGGCGAGCGACTTTACAGTGCGGATCACCATACGGGCCATATCTTTCAAAACAGGCTCGGAGATCCGCAGCCCCGTACCCCGTATCACTTCGCACGGTGCATTCCGTGCCTGCCGAACTTAATGATACCCGATCGCCAGCAGGACCAGCTGCTATTTCTGGTTCACATCACCCAGGCAGAGTTTCTCGCGCAAGCCCGGCGAAATGTCAGGAAGCTTGTCGGTGAAGGGGACAAAACACTTAACGACCTCACCTTGCTCGCTCCTTAGCGGTAAAATGGCTTTCGTGAAAAAGTAGAACCGATCATTCAAGACGCCCCTTATTTCGAAGAATGCCGGCCCGCGGCGTTCTAGTATGGTGGTCAGCTGGCTCTTTAGGGCGTCAGCCATGACGCTGTATTGTGACAGGTCTTCGAAGGTCGCATTCTGCAGACTGAGAAATCCGTCGAAATTGGCGCCATCCGCCCAGACCGCGAATCGAAACGTATTCGTAGAATGATCGATGCGCAGGCAATGGGTGCGGCTCATCATTCGTGTCGAGGCGATTTTTTCCGGCGGGATCGCGTCGGTCGTGGGTATTTGTCCGTCCACGCAATGATCCTCGTACAACTCGATCAACGACCGCATTTTCGAATCTTCCTCTGCCAGGAATTGCTCCCGGGACAGCTGTGTCGAAATAATACAGTTGCCCCCATCGGAGAATGTCTCCGAGAGTTTCGAACACGCCGAATTATCTATCAGGGCATTTCGATTCTGCGTCGTCATGGTCTCTAGACAGAATTGTAGGGAGGGGTCTAGGTATAATCAGGGACATGGTATTGTCGATTGAGATAACGAATCGTTAAAATAAGCAATATTTTAACTGTGAGCAGGTATACATCACATTGTGCGGGCACGAGTATTTCGCATCGTCGCAATAACGACTTCATTTATATTTCATATCTATAAGGGTATTTTGATGCTGCGCTCAATCTGAAGTTGCGGGCGCGACGTTGGTTCGCTTTTTCGAGGTCTAAGATACGCAATTCTATAATTTTCTTAGGCGAAGTATAGTTTATTCGTTTGATGTTTCCATTGTCGAATTTATTAATATCTGGCTTGGTTGTTGGAACGACGGCATGGATAAATTAATCAATAGTTAGACAACTGTTGTGGTATGGCGCCGTAGCTTTTTGATTCTGTTTTGTCGCGACAATTGGCCCTGGGAAGCAGAATAGTCATTTAGTGCGTGCGATACTCAATTATGTCTGGTTTCCTTCAGACGATCGCGATCTCCTTCGGCATTCCGAGTCGCAAGTAATGGTAAGTGTAGATACGAATTTATTCCCGGACCGAGCGCAGGTCCGCCTCGCGGTTGCGCTCGTTCTTGTGAGTGGCTTCTTCAATAGCTTCGGGGGCCTGATTCTGCGCAGCTTGGAAGAGGCGTCCGAGTGGCAGATCGTGTTTTATCGGGCTGGCTCGCTGAGCCTGGGCCTAATGGCGGTCTTCGTTGTCAGGAATTTTGGGCAGATAGGCTTTAAGGTCAGGCAGATCGGGATTTGGGGCTGTGTGGGCGGTGTATGGTTTTGCAGCATGCAAACCTTGTTCATTTTTTCCCTGAGCCACACCACGGTTGCCAATACGGTTTTTATTCTGGGCTCCGCACCGATCCTGACCGCGGTGGCGGCACGTTTGGTTTTGGGCGAACGGATTTCGCGTGGGACCTGGGGTGCGCTCATGGTTGCCGTGTCCGGCCTGGCCTTGATGTTCGCCGCGGGCGTTTCCGCCGGCAATACCTTCGGCGACTTGGCGGCGATTGGCAGCACCCTCAGTTTCGTGGGCTTTATCATTGTTCTTCGCGCCAAACGTAAAGTCGACATGTTGCCCTCCCTCATTGTCGGCGCGCTGCTCGCCAGTTCCTTGGCTTTTGTTTCGACCGGTGGCGACGTGGCCGTGCCGACAAGGGACTTGGTGCTCTGTGTTTTGTGGGGTGGCGTTATTTCGTCCGGGGTCCTGGTGCTGTTTACGATAGCGTCCCGGCACCTCAAGGGGGGCGTGCTCACGACCCTATTGACCATAGAGTATGTTCTCGGTCCCTTTTGGGTTTGGCTTTTCATCGACGAACAGCCTTCGGTCCTTACCTTAGCCGGCGGCGCCGTCGTTATCTGTGGCGTTATTGGGCAGGTCTATTTGTCGGGGCGGCCCAAGCGTCTCGAGTTAAGCCCATAGCGCCTCGCCGACACCTTTAACCTGGCCTCGCGAAATCGTTCGCCGCTGTTCAATCGGAATGGAATTGACCGGCCCGCGGGCCGCTTTCGGGCGAGACCCCTCGGCCCGCCTTGTCCTTTGCCGCGCCTTAGGCCTCGGCCGGCGCGACGGCAATTCCTTTGGCGTCAGTCAGGTCGGCATCGGCTAAATTGGCCCCGGTCAAATCAGCGCCCGTCAAATCAGCACCCGTCAAATCGGCTCCGGTCAAATCGGACGCGGCCAAGCGGGCGTGACGCAATACGGTCCCGCGCAGGCTGGCGCCAGGGAGTTTGGCGCCTTCAAGATTGGCGCGGTTGGTCAGCGCGGCATCGCCGATATCCTCTAGCGGCCCCAAGTTGCTGCCGTCCAGTTTCGCATTGTTCAAGGTGGCACGCCGCAGATTGGTGCCGCGAAAGTCGGCCCCAGAGAGGTTGCTGTCCCTCACGTCCGCAAACTCAAGATCGCTCATGGCCAGTTCAGCGTTGGAAAGATCGATACCAATTAGGCGACAGCGCCGCATGTCGGCCACGGAGAGATTGGCCTTCGCCAAGGCCTTGCCCGAGAGGTCCATATCGGCGAAGACGGCCCGGGTTCCCTCCTTGCCCGAAGAGTTCAGCCACAGGCCGTGCGCGGCCATGGCGGCCTGAAGCTCCTCGTCGCTGACGGGCGTCGGTTTGGTCATGATCGCCATCTTGAGTTCGTCGAGCTCATAGGCATCCGCGTCGAGGATCACGCCACGCAGATCGGCGCCCAGGAAATCCGCTCCCTTTAGCGTGGCGCCGCTCAACTGCGCACCGGCCAAGGCAGCGCCGGCAAATTTTGCGCCGCTTAGCATCGCACCGCTCAAGTCGGCGCCGATCAGATTGGACTTTCGCAAGTCCGCGCCGGCCAGATCGGCGTTGCTCAGGTTAGCATCCGTCAGGTCGGCGTGGCGCAAGAACGATTGATTCAGTTTGGCGCCCGATAGGTCCGCACCGGTCGCCGTAACTCCGCTCAATTGACCCGGTATCTCGTCGAGCTCGTGGGCCATGAAGTTGCCGCGCGCATCGTATCTGGCGAGCATGGCCGGCCTGATATCCGCGTTGGCCAAGCGGGTGCTGGAAAGGTTAGCGCCGTTCAGCGACACGCCGCGCAGGTCGGCGCCGCCTAGGTCCGCTTCGGACAAATCCGCCAGACGCATATCGGCACAGAATAAATTGGCACGACAAAACTTGGCGCCCTTAAGCTTCGCCCTAGCGAATTTGCTTCCGGTCAGGTCGGCATTGCTCAGGTCGACGTTGTTGAGAATGAGGTCCGACAAATCGTGAAAATGTAAAACGGCGCGTTTTCCGGCCGACCCCGCGGCCAGATGATTTCCGTGCTGTACTAAGATGTCCTTTAACTCGGCCGTTGAAAGCCGGACAAAGCTCTGTTTGGAGGTCGCGGGGGGGGCTTGCGGCACGTGCGATCACCCATTTCGTTAACCATGACCCAAGGGGCCGCCTAGGCTTGAGAACCCAATCCTCGGCCTGCAATCCAGGGTCATACAAAAAGGTAAATTTGCACTAAACATAAGCGGCCTAGGAAAGCCTAGACGCAACTTTGACGCGAACAGTCCCACTAACAACAGGGGAAAAAACGGCGTTGCCGGTAACATTTGAAGGTGGAATTCGGCGGCATGCGCCGAAAGCATTTGAAGCGGCGCGGGACACGCCGGCGGCAGGCTAATGCAGCTTGGCCGACAAACCTCGTATGGAGTCTTGGATCATCATATTCGCGCGATTCTGATCCATGTTGGATTTCAGCAGTTTAGCGGTCGCGACGATGGCGACGTCGACCGCCTGGTTGCGCACCTCTTGAAGCGCCTTGGCCTCGGCTTGGGCGATCTTGTCCAGGGCCGCCTGCTCGCGCCGCCGCAGGGCGGCCTCTAGCTCTTCTTCGCCCTGGGCGGTCAGGCGCTTGGCCTCGAGCTTGGCATGGTTGAGGATCTCGTCGGCCTCGCTCAAGGCGTCGCGCTGCTTGCGCTTGTATTCGGCCAACAGGTGCTGCGCTGCCTCCCGCAGTTTTTCCGCCTCCTCGATCTCCTTCCGAATCGCCTCGCCGCGCGTATCCAGGGCGCCGGTCATGGCGCCGGCGATCTTCTTGCCGACCGCCGCGACGAAGATCACGAAGGCAACCGCGACCCAGAACGTCGGATCTTCCAGCATCAACCGCGCCCCCGCATGGTGTCCTTGATCGCCTCGTCGATCTTGTCGGCCGGCAGGTTGGTTCCGATCAGCTTGGCGCTGGCGGCGCCCGCCACCTCACTGGCGACTGCGGCCACCTGGGCCAGGGCCGCTTCCTTGGCTTTGGCGACGCGATCCTCGGCGTCCTGGGTCTTGGCGGCGAGTTCCTGACCGAAGGCCTGGTGGCGCTTAGCGCTTTCGGCGGCCATTTCGTTGCTGGTCCGCTTAATCGCCTCCGCCGCTTCGGCGCGGGCTTTGGCCAGGGCCTTTTCGTACTCGGCCAGGACCGACTCGGCTTCCTGTCGCAGCTTCGTCGCCTTTTCCAGATCGGAATCGATGTGCCGCTGACGCGCCTCCAGAACTTCACTGATCCGGGGCAGCACGGCGCGCCGGAGAACGAAGTACAAAGGCACAAGGGTCAGCAGCAGCCAAAAAAGCTGCGTCGCGAAAAAACTCGGGTCCAGTTGAGGCATACGCGATCCCCAGGTGTCCGTGCGTCCGGCAGCGGTGCCGGAGAAAGGACGTTGAGTGCGGCTTAGCCGAACAGAATGATGAGCGCGATAACCAGGGCGAAGAGCGCGATGGCCTCGACCAGGGCGAAGCCCAGCATGGTCATGGTGAACACTTCGCCGCGTGCCGAGGGGTTGCGGCCAACCGCCCCGATGAAGGAGGAGAAGATGTTGCCGATGCCGATTCCCGAACCGATAACGCCGATGACCGCGAGGCCCGCGCCGATGACTTTTGCCGCTTCAAGTTCCATGATCTGAGTATCCTCTATTGAACAGGTCGTAACCAACCGGGTCCGCCCCGGGGGCGGCGCCTTAGTGCATGTGCAGCGCGTCGTTGATGTAAAGGCAAGTCAGGATCGCGAAGACGTAGGCCTGCAGGAATGCGATCAAAATTTCCAGGCCGATCAGCGCCACCACCAGGGCCAGGGGTAGGACCCCGAAAATCGCCAAGGCCGGTATGAAGCCCGCGATCACCTTCAAGAGCGTGTGTCCCGCCAGCATGTTGGCGAACAACCGGACCGACAGGCTGATCGGGCGCGATAGATAGGAGATGATCTCGATCGGGATCAGCAGCGGCCACAACGCGATCGGCGCGCCGGGCGGCACGAAGAAGGTGAAGAAATGCATCCCGTGCTTGGCGAAGCCCAGAACCGTCACGCCGATGAAGACCGCGGCGGCCATGGCGAAAGTGACGATGATGTGGCTCGTGAAGGTAAAGCTGTAGGGCAGCATGCCCAGCAGGTTGCCGATCAGGATGAACATGAACAGGGTGAAGACGATCGGGAAGTACTGTCGGCCCTCGTGCCCCACGGTGTCGCGGAACAGGCCGGCGACGAACTCGTAGGTCATTTCCGCCGCGCTCTGCCAGCGTCCGGGCACCAGCGCGCCACGGCGCATGCCGACCAGGAAGAAGCTGGCGGCCAAGGTGACCGCAATCACCATGAACAAGGACGAATTGGTGAATGAGAGATCGAGACCGCCAAGCTTGATCGGCACGATCTCTTTGATCTCGAATTGGGCAAGTGGGCTATGCCCCCCGCCCTGTCCCGCACCCTCGGCCATCTCTTACCCTCGTCGGCCTTTCACACCTAGCGGTCTCGTGTCTTCTTGCCGGGGTCCTCGTCGCTTTCGGAACCCGGTTTCCGATACCCCGCCGCGTAACCGAAGCCGGCCATCACACGATAGACGTTCATCATGCCCGCCGCCGCTCCCAATAGAAAGAACAGCAGCAAGAACCAGGGGGCGGTATCCAGCCAACGATCCAGCATAATCCCGATGCCGACACCCACGATCAGGGCGGCAACCAAGTCCACGCCGATTCGCACGGCAAAGGCCAAACCGCCACCCCGTGAGTCCCGATCGGCGCCGGCCTTGTGGCCGCTGCGCTTGGCCTTGGCCGCACGCAGACGCTGGTCGATATCCGATTGTGACGGTGGAGGGGATTCGTCGCTCATGCGGCCGCACCCCCCAGGATCTTCCCCCGGCTAATTTGTTCCCCATGGACCGGGCCCGCGACGGGCCCGAAAAACGCGCGCACCTTAGTGAGCGAGCCTAGGTGTGTCAAGGCGGGGCGCGCCCCGCCGGGCACCATACCGGCCATTGGAAGAAGGGCCTGGTTTCAAGGTTTTAGGTGGCCAAATAGAGGCCGTGCAAGGCGTCGCGGAATAGGCATTGAATGCGGCGTTCGGGGCCGATGCCGATGGTGCCGTCTGAGGCGTGCGTCAGGCGCTTTCGCGCAGGTCCTCCGCCGCGCCCAGGTCGACCGAAACCAGGCGGCTGATGCCGCGCTCGGCCATGGTGACGCCGTACAGCCGATCGACCCGCGACATGGTCATGCGATGATGCGTGATGATCAGGAAGCGGGTAGTCCCGCTTTCGCACAACTCGTCCAGCAGGGTGCAGAAACGATCCACGTTGGCGTCGTCGAGCGGGGCGTCCACCTCGTCCAGCACGCAGATCGGTGCCGGATTGGTCAGGAACACCGCGAACAACAGCGACAGGGCGGTCAGGGCCTGCTCGCCGCCGGACAGCAGGGACATGACCTGCAGGCGCTTGCCGGGCGGGCTCGCGAGGATTTCCAGACCCGCTTCCAGCGGATCGTCGGATCCGGTCAGCTTGAGGTGCGCCTTGCCGCCGCCGAACAGACGCACGAAAAGTTCGGAGAAGTGGGCCTCGACCTTGGCGAAGGCGGCGAGCAAACGCTCGCGCCCTTCGCGGTTCAGACTTGAGATGCCGTGGCGCAGGCGCGAGATCGCCGCCACCAAGTCGGCCCGTTCCGACTGCATGCTGTTGATCTGTTGGTCTAACTCCCGGGCCTCGTCCTCGGCGCGCAGATTGACGGCGCCCAGGGTTTCCCGCTCGCGCACCAGGCGGGCCAGTTTGGTTTCTATGGCGTCGCGCTCGGGAAGCTCCTGGCTCGGATCCAGTCCGGCGATCTCGATCGCGCCCTCAAGCTTGCAATCCAGGCGATCCCGGACCTTTTCGGTGACGTTGTCGAGCGACTGATCGGCTTGGCTGACCGCCGCTTCGGCGCGCACCCGGTCCTCGCGGGCGCTGCCCAGCACCCCTTCGGCGGCCTTCAGGGCCTTGTCCGCGTCGTTCATGCGGGTTTCGCCCAGGGCCAGACCGTCGGCGGCTTGCGCGCGCCGGCTCTCGGCGGCGGCGAGCTGTTCGGCCAGGACCTCGCGCAGGGCCCGCAATTCTTCCGGGCGCGCGGCCAAGGCATCGATCTCTTCGCCGGTCGCTTTCAAGCGCTCGTCCAGTTCGCCGATGTGACGCTCCGCGTCTTCGCTGCGCCGGGCCCAGGATTGTTTTTCCTCTCCGTTCGCCGCTAGGCGGGCATGGCGCGCTTCGGCGTCGCGGATCAGCCGGTCCAGGGCACTGCCGTGCTCGGCCAGGGTGGCGCGGCTCTGTGCCATGCGGTCCCTAATCTCGCCAAGCAGGGCCCGGGCCGCGGCCAGATCGGGAATGTCCTCGGCCTCTTGGCGGGCGGCGTTTAGCGACATGCGCACTTCGGCAATATCGCCGGCGATACGCGCCGCCGATTCGTCCAGGCCTGCCAGTCGCGAGACCACGGCGGCTGCCTCTTGGGCCATTTCGCCTTGCGCTTGGCGGGCCTGGTGCAGCGCATTTTGGGTCTTGGTTACGTCGGCGCGGGCAGCTCGTTCCTTGGCCGAGGCCAGTTCGAAGGCGACCCGCGCGGCGTCGTGGGCTGCGTGGGCTGCGCTCGCGGCATCACTCGCGTCGGTCAGAATTCTGCGCAGTTCCGACAGGCGGTTGCGTTGCGCCAGGCGCTTGCCGGCCGCCGTGCGCGCGTCCGTGGCCACGGTGAAGCCGTCCCAGCGCCAGAGCGCGCCCTCGCGGGTGACCAAGCGCTGTCCCGGTGCCAATTCGGCCTGTAGGCGCGCGCCGGTGGCGCTGTCCGGCACGACTCCGATCTGCGATAGGCGCCGCGCCAAGACCGCGGGGCCGCTGACGTGGCCACTCAGGGCCTCGGCCCCGGCCGGGAGCGCCGCCACCGCGCCGTAGGGCGTCAGCGCCTGCCAATGGATCGGGGCAGCCGGGTCGCCGGGCGCGGCGATGTCGTCGCCCAAGGCCGAGCCGAGCGCCGCCTCATAGCCGGCTTCGACCGTGACCTCATCGACCAGCGGCTTCCAATCCTTGGTGTCGCTCGGCTCCAGAATCGCACTCAGCGCCGCAGCCTCCGCCTCCAGCTTGGCGCGCGCGCTCTCGGCATGCTGCATGGTCTCGCGGGTCTTGCTTTCCGTCTCGCGGGATGCGCCCAAGGCGGCGTCGGAGGCCTCGGCATCGCTCTGGGCCCGTTCGAGGCCCACGTTTGCGGCGCTCACCGCCGCCGCGCCAGCCTCCAGACGGGTGTCGTCGACCCGTTGCGCGGTCAGGGTTTCGCGGGTCCGGCCGATCTCCTCGGCCTGGGTGCCCAGACGCTCCAGGCGGGCCGACAATTCCTCGATCCGGCGATGCAGGGCGCTCGCCTTGGCCTCATCGGCGGCGACCCGCTCGGCGGTCGCCTCCACCTCGGCTTCCAGGGCTTGGGTGGCTTTGCGCGCCGCGCCGTGAATATCTTCGGCCTCGGCGATCGCCTCGGCCTCGCCGGCGGAGGCGGCTTCAAGCTCGGCCCGTTCCCGGTCCAGACCGGCCTGGGCCGCGTTGGCGTCCTCGGCTTGCGCCTTGGCGCGGGCCCGGTCGCGCTCCAGGTGTCCCCGGCGGCTTTCCGCCTGTTCCATGGCGGCGGTGACCTGAGCTTCCTCCCGGTCCAGATTGTCGCGGTCGACCAACAGGCGCTGCAAAGCGGCCGCGGCCCGGGCTTCCTGATCGCGCAGTTGCGGCAGGGCGGCTGCCGCGTCGGCTTGTTCGGCCGCGTGCGCCGCCGCCCCCTCGGTCAGGCTGGCGACCTGCCGTTCGGCCTCGCCCAGATGGTCGCGGGCCTCGATCAATTGGGCTTTGACCGCCTCGGCCTCCAGGTGCAGGGCAATCGCCTCGTGGCGCCGGATATGATCCGCCAGGTTGCGGTAGCGCGACGCCTGGCGGGCCTGCTTCTTTAGGCTCTGAAGTTGGGTTTCCAGGGTCGTGACGACGTCGTCGAGACGCTCAAGATTTGTTTCGGCCGCGCGCAGACGCAATTCCGCCTCGTGCCGGCGCGAGTGCAGGCCGGTGATTCCGGCGGCTTCCTCCAGCAAGGTGCGGCGGTCGGTCGGCTTGGCGTTGATCAGCGCGCCGATCCGCCCTTGGCTGACCATAGCCGTGCTGTGCGCCCCGGTCGCCGCGTCGGCGAACAACAGCTGCACGTCGCGGGCGCGCACTTCCTTGCCGTTGATCCGATAGGTCGAGCCGGACCCGCGCTCGATCTGGCGCGTCACCTCCAGGGTATCCTGGTCGTTGCACATGGCCGGCGCCTTGCGGGCCGAATTGTCGAGGACCAGGTTGACCTCGGCCAGATTCCGCCCCGGCCGGGTCGCGCTGCCGGCGAAAATCACGTCGTCCATTTCCGAGCCGCGCATGCGCTTGGCGGAATTCTCGCCCATGACCCAACGCAGGGCTTCGACCAGGTTCGACTTGCCGCATCCGTTCGGCCCGACGATGCCGGTTACGCCGCGATCGATGGAAATTTCGATTGGGTCGACGAAAGATTTGAATCCGCTTAGCTGCAGCTTGGTGAATTGCACCACGGGGCCTCGGTCCCTCCGACTGTCCGTCCTCAACTAGCGGTACTAACCACTAGGTCCTATCGATTCGCGAGTCGAATTTGGTGTGCGCGGCCCGTGCGATCGGGCGGCGCTCACGCATCCGGCACTGTTTTGCGGAAAATCGACTCGAATTTTTCGAATGGCTGCGCGCCCTCGACCTTCTCGCCATTGACGATCAGGGTCGGGGTCGACTGCACGTTGTAGCTGGTGCGGCCGTCCTCGGCGCGGGCCAGAATCTTATCCATCTCTGTCTTGTCATTGACGCAGGCATCGAAACGCGCCTGGCTCAGGCCCGCGAGCCGCGCATACTGGCCCAAAATTTTCAACGGCTCCGCCGAGCGCGACCAGCGCTGCTGATTCTCGAACAAAAGATCGAGAAAGGCAAAGTGCCGATCGCCCTTGATGCAGTTCGCCACCGCCGCCGCGCGCAGTCCAAGGCCGTCCAACGGGAAGTGGCGAAACACCAGCTTCACCTTCCCTTTGGCGATCCACTGTTCCTTTATCTGCGGCAGGGCGCCGGCATGGAAGGTGGCGCAGTGCGGGCAGGTCAGGGACGAATATTCGATCATGGTGATCGGCGCGTCGGCCGCGCCAAGAACCCGGTCGTCCGGGTGAATCGGGGTCGCCTCAGCCCGGGCCAGACGCCCAAGGGGTGCCATCGAAACCAGCGCGGTGCCGGCCGCGCCGATCAGTATCTGCCTGCGATTCATGATTGTACCTACCATATATTGTAATCGTATCGGGGGGGAAAGCGAAGCACAAGATCGCTTGTCTAAGGAACACAAATATTCGTTATATGAAGTGCGATACGAGGCGCGGGGATTGAGCCTCCCTCTTGTGGCCAAAATTGGGCGATACCGATTAACCCGGCCCCACGGCCATTCAGTCCTGTCTTTGCAAGAGAGCCCGGCCCAGCCGGTCCAGCGCGGACTTGAGGTCTTCGTCGCCCACGCCGCCCAGGCGCGCGCGCAGCGCCGATTCGGCCTCCGGCGGGATCGGCGCCTCTGGCGGCGGTTCCGGCGCCGGGGGCGGCCCGGGGGCTTGCAACAGGCGCAGGCGCTCGACCGCCCGGAACCCGAAGTAGCCGTTGATCCGTTCCAACAACTGCGGCTCCATATGCTGTATTTCGAGGGCGAAGCCGGTATCCACCCGCAGGGTCAGGGTGCCTGAACCCTCTTTGCCGCGCCGGGGCCGGTCGAGCTTGCGCGGGAGGCAATGCGCCGCGACCTCTTGCCCGACGATGCCCGCCCAGGCGCCCAGCAAGTCGGCCTCGGCGAAGCCCCGCCGTCCCAGGGCGCGCTTGGTGATTTTCGGTAGGGTTTTCGCGATCGCGTGCAAGCCGAAACGGCGCCGTACTCGGGTATCGGCGGCCTTCGATCGATCGGCCCGGCGCTTGCGGTCCGGAGCGCCCGGGCGTTCAGGTTTGTCGGTGTTCGAGGTCACAAGCCGGGGATCCAGTCCTTCCCGTCGCTTCAAGGCTTCAGTATAGAAGACCTTATGTCCCCCACGGCAAGCCCCAGGCAATCGGGCACACAGGCAGAAGCCGAGAGCGCGGCGCGTTTGCTGGCCTGGTACGATCGGCACGCGCGCAGCCTGCCGTGGCGCGCGCGTCCGGGGGAGCGGCCGGATCCCTACCGGGTGTGGCTTTCGGAGATCATGCTGCAACAAACCACGGTGGCCGCCGTGATCTCCTATTTCCATGCCTTCACGAGGCGCTGGCCGGACGTCCATGCGCTCGCCGCCGCGCCCCTGGAGGATATCCTCGCGGCCTGGGCCGGGCTCGGCTACTACGCCCGGGCGCGCAATCTGCATGCCTGCGCGCGGGCCGTTGCCGGGGGTCATGGCGGGCGCTTTCCCGACGACGAAGCCGCGCTGCGCACGCTGCCGGGGATTGGGCCCTACACCGCCGCCGCCATCGCCGCCATCGCCTTCGGGGTCCGGGCCAGTGTGGTCGACGGCAATGTGGAGCGCGTCACGGCCCGCCTCTTTGCCCTGGAGACCCCCTTGCCCGCGGCCAAGCCGGCGCTGCGCGCGCTCGCCCAAAACCTGCTGCCGCCGGCCCCGGCGGCGGGGTTTCGCTATGGCGACTTCGCCCAGGCCATGATGGACCTGGGGGCGACCGTGTGCCAACCGCGCCAGCCCCGTTGCGGCCTCTGCCCGCTCACGGACATCTGCGCCGGGCGCGCCGCCGGGATCGCCGCCGAATTACCGCGCCGGGCGCCGAAGACGGCGCGTCCCTTGCGCCGCGGTGCGGCCTTTTGGCTGACCCGGCCCGATGGGTCGGTGTTGTTGCGCCGCCGGGCCGCCCGGGGGCTTCTAGGCGGCATGATGGAGATCCCCTCGGCCGGTTGGCAGGCCGCGACGGCGAAAGACACAGCGCGCAATCCGGCTCCGGACCTGGCGGCCGCGCCCGCCCCGGCGGCCTGGGCGGCCCTGCCGGGCGTGGTGCGCCATACCTTCACTCATTTCCATCTGGAGTTGGTGGTCTGGGCCGCGGAGCTTGGCCCCGGACCCGGCGCGGCGGGGTCAGTCGATGGAATCTGGGTGCGTTTTGAAGACCTTGGCGATGCTGGCCTGCCCAGCGTCATGGACAAGGTCGCCCGTCATGCCCTGACCCATCTGGCCGAAGAGACGCCGCCCGGCAGGGCGTAGTCCGTGCCGATTAAGCGCTTTTTCATTCTCCGTCCGCAATAGTCGAAGGCCAAGGCGGCGCCGGGCGCGCCGCCAAGCGAAACAATGGCCGGGCAAATGTCCAAAGCGACCCAAAACGACCATTTCTTTCAGGTGTTTCAGGCCACCAGCCGCGCCGTGATGATCACCGACGGCGATGGCCGGATCGTCTCAGCCAACCAAGCCTTCACCGAGCTGACCGGCTGGAGCGCGGAGGACGCCATCGGCCAATCGCCGCGCATTCTGTCATCCGGCCGCCAGGACGCGGATTTTTACGAGGGTATGTGGGCGGCCCTGCGGGCTGAAGGACATTGGGAAGGCGAGCTCTGGAACCGCCGTAAGGACGGCGAGGTCTTCCCCGAGCACCTGACCATCGATGCGATCCGCGCGGACGCAGCCAAAGGTGCCGAGGGCGCCATCACCCATTACGTCGCGGTCTTCTCGAACGTTGACGAAAAACAGCGGCGCGAGACCCAACTCGTGCGCATGACCTTCCGCGATGTGGTCACCGGGCTGCCGACCCGTGCCCTATGCGAAGACCGGATCGAGCGCGCCATCGCCTTGGCCCGGCGCCGGGCCGGGAACATCGCGGTCATGATGATCGACCTGGACGGATTTAAAGTGGTCAACGACGGCTTCGGGTCCGAAGCCGGCGATTTGGTCCTCAAGGCGTCCGGCGAGCGGATCCGCGCCTGCTTACGCGAAAGCGATACGGTCGCCCGCTGGGGCGAGGACGAGTTCGCGGTGGTCGTGCCCACGGTCGACGGCGCCAGCGGCGTGCGCGAGGCCGGCCTGCGCATTTTATCGGCCCTGCGCCGGCCCTTCGTGATGGCGGGCGACGAAATCGCCCTGGGCAGCAGTATCGGGGCCGCCCTGTTCCCCGGCGACGGCGAAAGCGCCGAGGATATTCTGGCCTGCGCGCATCGGGTTATGCGGGCCGTGAAGCAGACCGGCAAGGGTGGCTTCGCTCTGCACGGCGACGGCGACACGGGCAGCCGGTCCCGCCGGGTGGCCGTCTAGTGGTCCGATCCTAACGCTTGGTTCCCAAGCGTTAGGTGAATCGGCCCACCAAGCCGTTGATCTTGTGGGGCGACTTATCCAAATGGATGGGAACCATCCGTTTGGGTCGCACCACTAGGTCATATCCGAATCGCAAATTCTAGTTGAGTTCGGCGCGGACCTTTTGCCGCAGCATGTCGATGGGCACCAGCTTACCCTCCACATTGTAGCACCAGAACTGCCAGCCGTTGCAGGCCGGCGCGCCTTGTACGTGCGCTCCGACCTGATGGATCGAGCCCTTGAAATCCGCGGTGATCAGGCTGCCGTCGGCGCGGACCTTGGCTTGCCAGCGCTTGTTGTGGCTGACCAGCACCGTGCCCGGCTCAAGCAATCCCCGCTCGACCAAGGATCCGAAGGGCACACGCGGCTCGTCGCGCTTGGCGACGATGGATATGGCGTCCAGATCGGCGACCGGGCTGACCTGGGCGATGCGCTTGCGCGCCAGCTTGGCGTAACGCTCCTCGCGCTCCAGCCCGATGTAGCGCCGGCCCAGACGCTTGGCCACCGCCGCCGTGGTGCCGCTGCCCAGGAAGGGATCGAGGACGATTTCGCCCGGCTTGGTGGCGGCCAGGATCGTCCGGTGCAAAAGCGCCTCCGGCTTTTGCGTCGAATGGGCCTTTTGTCCCTCTTCATCGCGCAGGCGCTCGGCGCCGTTGCAGATGGGAATCAGCCAATCGCTGCGCATCTGAAGATCGTCGTTCAGGGCCTTCATGGACTCGTAGTTGAAGGTATAGCGCGCGTCCTTGTCCTTGGCCGCCCAGATCATGGTCTCGTGGGCGTTGGTAAAGCGCCGGCCGCGAAAATTGGGCATGGGGTTGGACTTGCGCCAGACCACGTCGTTCAGGATCCAATAATCCAGGTCCTGCAGGGCCGTGCCGACGCGAAAGATGTTGTGTTAGCTGCCGATCACCCAAAGGGTGCCGTCGTCGCGCAGGACCCGCCGGGCCGCGCGCAGCCAGGCCCGGGTGAACTTGTCGTAGGCCTCATAGCTATCGAACTGATCCCAGGCATCGTCGACCGCATCGACCTTGGTGTGGTTCGGCCGCACCAGATCGCCCGCGAGCTGCAGGTTGTACGGCGGATCGGCGAAGATCATGTCGACCGATGCCTCGGGCATCGCCTCCATCAAGGCGATGCAATCGCCGATCAATACAACGTCGCTTTTCACTAAGGTGGTCCCCCCGGGCCGGCAAGCGGGCATCCTGAGTCACCGGTGACTCCGCGTCAAGAATCTTTGGAGTCAATAGGTTAAGGAAGACTCAAGAGATCGGATAAGGTTGCCCAAACGTTCCGGCCCGGCGTCGGCGCCGCGCCAAAACGCCCGGCAAGCGGGCTCACGGCGGCGCGGACGCGCAGGCCAGAGTCGTATCGTTCAGGGTGCCGCCTGCCGGGCAGGAGACGCCGCAATTACCGGCCGCGTGACAGGCGCCTCTGGCGGTGGCGAGACCGAGCCGCGCCGCCGTATCGGCAAGATCGGAGGCCGAGCATGCGCCCAGCGCGGCGATCGCGCAGAGAATTCCCAGGCGAAGCCCAAAGGCTGTAAGGCCCCCCCGCTTAGGGCCGGTGCGAGGTTGTGTTCTTGTCATGATTGACATTCATTATTTAATGTATAACATTAAAGAAATGGTGTTTTATGAGAAGGCTGGATCGATGTCAAGAGGTGCGGAGGAGGATTTCCCGGCGCTGGCCCGGGTGCGCAAGGCGAGCCGGGTCTTGAAACTGATGACGACCCTGGGGGCGATCGGCTTGTCGGGCGCGGCGCTCGCCATCGCGGCGGTTCCGGGGTGGTTCGATCCGATCGTTCACCAGACATTTCCGGAACTGGGCATTCAGGGCCCGATCGTCCCAGCGAAGCGGGCCGGCATGATTGGCCTTATGGCCCTGCCCATGGCAGTCGCGCTGTTCGGCCTCTGGCATGTCCGCTTGCTGTTCGGTTCCTACGAAAGGGGCGAGATCTTCACCGGCGCGGCGGCCCGCCATATCCGTTTGGTCGGCCTGGCCATGGCGGTCAACGCGGTCGTCTCCCTGCTCGTGCACACCCTCGGCAGCGTTCTGCTGACCTACGACAATGCGCCGGGCACCCGGCAACTCTCCATCTCCCTCAGCAGCGACCAATACATGCTGCTGCTGACCGGCGGGCTTTTGATCGTGATCGGCTGGATCATGGGCGAGGCGGCCCGCCTGTCCGACGAACACCGGCAGATCGTTTGATCCCCGGCCATGCCGATCATCGTCAACCTCGATGTCATGCTGGCGCGCCGAAAGATGCGCTCGCGCGAACTCGCCGAGCGGATTGGCATCACCGAGCAGAACGTATCTCTGCTGAAGTCGGGCCGGGTCAAAGGCGTGCGCTTCGAGACCTTGGAAAAGATTTGCAGGGTCCTCGACTGCCAACCCGGCGACCTGCTCGAGTTTCGCGAGGACGACTAAATGCTCGGCCGTTCGCGCGTCGGGCGAAAGCGATCCCAGGCATCGTCGATCGCATCGACCTTGGTATGTTCGGCCGTACCAGATTGCCCGCGAGCCGCAGGTCGTACGGCGACTCCGCGTTAAGAATCATTGGAGTTAAGGAAAGGCCAACGGCCGCAACGTGAGGCGTCACTGTTTGCAGACAGCTACAACCTAAAATGGTATAGTGCGATGGTTTTCGGAAGGAGCTCCTCGATTCCGCGAGGACGTCCATCGAAAGAACATTGGGCAGGCTCAAGGAGAAAACCATGACCGACTCAACAGATCAGGACGATTCAATTTCCCGCACGGTCGATATCGCCGGTCAGCGGCGAATTCTAAACGTACGTAATGACCCGCCGGATATCCGCGATCGCATGTACGAACCGGCTTTGATTCAACTCGAGGACAAGATCGACAATCGTAAAGGGGCCGTAGTGCTCGATCAGGGCCAAGAAGGTGCCTGTACCGGCTTCGGTCTAGCCGCGGTCATCAATCAGCTCAATCGTGAGCGTGGTCACGGCGATTTCCGCGCCAGCACCCGCATGCTTTACGAAATGGCGAAAAAACACGATGAGTGGCCTGGTGAAGACTACGCCGGATCGAGCTGTCGCGGCGCGATCCGGGGCTGGAAGAATATGGGCGTTTGCCCCGACGGTGACCCTGAACACAGGAAAGTAAACTTGGATGAATGGGCTTACGTGCAGGGCGAGACGCTGGGCGGTCTGACGGTCCAGCGAGCTCGAGCCGCGCGCATCAACACTCTTGGCGCCTACTATCGCCTGCGTCCCGAAATTAGCGACTATCACGCTGCCATCAACGAAACTGGTGCGATCTACGTCTCCGCCGCCGTTACGGACGGTTGGAGTGAGATCGGAGAGAAAGAACACAGCCAGCTTCCCCTCATTAAATTCCGTCTCAATCGTATTGGCGGTCACGCCTTCGCCATCGTCGGCTACAACAACGACGGATTTATCGTTCAGAACTCCTGGGGCCCGAGGTGGGGTCGTAAAGGCTTTGCCGTCTGGAGCTACGAGGACTGGGTCGAGAATATCAAGGACGGCTGGGTGTTTCGCCTCGCGCTGCCGACACCAAAAATCTTCGGGCATGTGCCGCGCTCGGCCCGCACCGGCGGCGCGCAGGCACAGCGCCGGGCCCCAAAACGCTTCGAGATCGCTGGCCACTTCGTGCATTTCGACGACGGCAAATACAAGAAGCGGGGTGATTATTGGAGCACGGCGGAAGATATCGAAAACACCGCCAAGGTCATGGCCGAGGGTTACGATCATCTCATGATTTACGCTCATGGCGGCCTGAACAGCCCGAAGGCCTCGGCCCGGCGTATTCACGCCCTGAAGGAAGGTTTCAAGCGTAACGGCATCTATCCGTTTCATATCATGTACGATACCGGCCTGGCCGAGGAAGTGAACGACACGGTCCGGCGAGCGTTGCACCTGGCGGAACAACGGTCCGAAGGTTTCCTCGACAAGATTAAAGAGAAAGTGACCGAGTTCACGGATAAACTAATCGAGGGCACAGTACGGCGGCCGGTGACCGCAATTTGGGATGAGATGAAGCGCGACGCCCGTGTGCCTTTCGAAGCCGAGGGCGACGGTGGCGACGGCTTGCACACTATCAATAGCTTTGCCAAATATATGGATTTAAAGGGCAAGCGGATCCATTTGGTCGGCCACAGCACGGGTGCGGTCGTGTTGGGGCATGTTCTCGATGCCCTTGATCCCCAAGGCAAATCGGACCTGATATCGACATGCAGTTTGTTGGCGCCGGCCTGCACGCTCGATTTCTATCACCGGCATTATCAGCCACGGCTCGGCGCGGGCAATGGCGTGCGCCTGCCGAAATTGACACTGTATTGTCTCAATGACGATCTCGAACGCGACGATCAAGTCGCCTTCGCATACCGAAAATCGCTGCTCTATCTGGTCTCACGGGCGCTTGAACGGACGTCGGACAAACCCCTCCTCGGTATGGCGCGGTATCACGGGGACATGGCCGGGGGGCCGGGTTTGGATACGGTCATCTCCGAAGGCGCCGACGACGGCCGCAGCGTCAGTACGTCGCACGGCGGCTTCGACAACGATATTTACACGCTCAACGATGTTATGAAGGTCATGCTGGACGGCGCCAAATTGCCGCACCCCTTCACGAAGGAGGAGTTGGAGGGGTATTGATTACGCCGCAGCGCCCCATAATCGCGCGGCCAGCCGCTAAACTGCTTCGGTCAACAGCGCACGCACGGGCTTGAAGCTGCGCCGGTGTTCCGGGGTGACGCCGAGCCGGGCGAGCGCCCGGCGATGCTCGGCGGTGCCGTAGCCCATGTTGCGCTCCCAACCATAGCCGGGATGGCGCGCCGCCAGGCCGGCCATCAGGCGGTCACGCGTGACCTTGGCCAGGATCGAGGCGGCGGCGATCGACAGGCTGCGGCTGTCGCCCTTGACCACTGTCTGGGCCGGACAGGATAGGCGCGGGGGGGCATGGAGTCCGTCCACCAGGGCCGCGTCGGCCGGGCGGTCCATGGCTCGGGTCAGGTTTTCGGCGGCGCGGGTCATGGCCAACAGGCTGGCTTGCAGGACGTTGATCTCGTCGACCTCGGCGGCGCTGGCCTTGGCGATTCCGAAGGCCACGGCGCCGGCCTGGGCGGATTCCTCGAGGATGCGGTAAAGACCATCGCGCGCGGCCGGACGCAGGGCCTTGCTGTCGTCCAGCTTGTCGAGCAACTCGCGCGGCAGGCGCGCCTTATCGAGCCAGGCCGCGGCCGCCACCACCGGTCCGGCCCAGGGGCCGCGCCCCGCCTCGTCCAGGCCGATCACCTGCCAGTCCTCGGGGTAGGCGCGCTCGAGCGCGAAATCCGGCATCGATGTCTTGGCCTCAGTAGTTCGGCTCGTCCGGACCGCGTGGGCGCTTGCGCGGCATGATATCGCCCATCCAGCGGGTTGCGCCGCTGGCCATGTCGATCATCACGGTCTCCGCCTGCCGCGTCGAGCGCAGCACCGCGTCGGCCTCGTAGCCGAAGGCCAGGCGCACCGTCTCGCGGCCCGAGGTGATGCCGAGCAGGGCGATGCGGTGCACACGCCGCGCGGTCTCCAGCCAGAAGGGGCTGCCCAGAAGTGAGATGACCGTGACCGCGACGATCAGGCGGTATCCGGGATCGCCGATCGCCCCCGCGCTCAAGCCCAGAGCGGCCAGGACAAAGGAGAACTCGCCGAGCTGAGCGAGCAGGGAGCCGGCCAGGAAAGCGCGCGGCCAGGATTCGCCCAGGGCCTTGATCAAGACCACATTAAGCGCCGTTTTGAGAACCGCCACGAAGGTGACGATCAAGATCACCGTGCCGATGTTTTCCCAGATATAGCTGAAGTCGAGCAGCAGCCCGATGGACAGGAAGAACACCATCAAGAGCACCGATTGAATCGGCTGCATGTGATGAATCATGACCCGGCGGCTGGTCGAATTGCCGATCACCAGTCCGGCCAGGAACGCCCCGTAGGCGGCCGACAGGCCGAGCAGCCCGGATAACGCGGCGGCGCCGAAGCAGAAGGCGAGACCGGCCAAGGGCGTCAGATCGGCGCTCTTGCCCACGAGGCGGGCGAAGGGCAGGCGCAGGCGCTGCCGGCGCAACAGATAGAGGATCAGGATTGCCAAGAAGCTGACGGACAGGGCGACCAGCAAGATCGAGTCGAGACCGATGCCCTCGCCGCCGCGGAACGCGCTGATGATCAACATCATGGGCACGACCGCCAGGTCCTGCGCGACCAGGATGGCGATGGTGATCTGGCCGGCCCGGCTGCGCAGTTCGCCGATTTCCTCCAGCATCTTGATCGCCACCGCCGTGCTCGACAAGGCGACCACGAAGCCGAGCAAAAGAGTGCGCGGCAGGGGCCAATCGAGCCAGGTGCCGATGGCGAACATGGCGATCAGGCCGACGGCGATCTGCAGCAACGTGACGGTCACCGCGATCTTCCAGACCTCGCGGATCGCGCGCAGGGATATTTCCATGCCGATGAGAAACAGCAGCATGAGCACGCCGAGCTCGGCCAAGAGGGAGATGAACTCGCGGCTCTCCACCAGGCCCAGCGCGCCTGGCCCCAGGATCGCGCCAGCCAGGATATAACCCATGACCGCCGGCTGCTTGAAACGCTGCATGAGCATGCCGCAGGCCAAAGCCGCCAGAACGACAATCGCCAGGCCGGTCAGCGCGCTCGCGGTTTCATGCATTCCTTTGTCCCGGTGCGATTTACCGGGCCCATGCATACACGCTTTGATCGAATTCGGGCAACCGTGGCCCCGGTTGCCGTTACCTGTCCGCGCGCGGCCCTATAGCAAACAGAGCTGTTCGGCGGCGCGCCCCGGCGGGCGAAACTGCGTGGTGTCGAGCGACCAAACGTCTCGCTTGAGGCCGAGGCGCGTGCAGGCCAGAGCGAAGCGGCGCTCCAGCATATCGGCGTAAACGCCGCGGCCGCGCTGGCGTGTGTACCACTCGGTTTCGTAAAGCTTGCCGCCGCGGGTTTGGCGCACCAGGCTGAGCACCCGCGCCCTGCGGTCGGGGACATGGGTCTCCAGCCATTCCTCGAACAGGGTTTTGATCTCCAACGGCAGCCGCAGCAGGACATAACCCGCGTTGCCGGCGCCGGCACCCGCCGCGGCCTCCAGCAGCGCCTCCAGTTCCTCGTCGTTCAGGGCCGGAATCAGCGGTGCGGTCAGGACGCCGGTGGGCAAGCCGGCCGCCGCCAGGCCGCGCAGCGCGGCGACGCGCAGGGCCGGGCGCGGCGCGCGTGGCTCCATGGACCGGGCCAGCTCGGGCCGCAAGGTGGTCAGCGAAATCATGACCCGGGCCAGCCCGGCCTCCGCCATGGGCGCCAGGATGTCCAGGTCGCGCAGGATCAGGTTGGACTTGGTCACAATCCCGACCGGGTGACGGGCGCGCCACAGGACTTTGAGGATCTCGCGCATGATCTCCATGCGCCGCTCGATTGGCTGATAGGGGTCGGTATTGGTGCCGAGGGCGATCACCTTCGGCTTGTAGGAGGGCTTGGCCAACTCCGCCTCCAAGAGGCGCGGTGCGTCGGGCTTGGCAAACAGCTTGGTCTCGAAATCCAGGCCCGGCGACAGGCCGAGCCAGGCATGGGTCGGTCGGGCGAAGCAATAGACGCAGCCGTGCTCGCAACCCCGGTAGGGGTTGATCGAGCGGTCGAAGGGCAGATCCGGCGAGCGGTTGCGCGCAATCACCGTGCGGCTGGCGTCGATCGCCACATGGGTGCGCAGAGGCGGCAGGTCGTCGTCTTCGCCGTCTTCGCCGCCGGTGTCTAGCCAGCCGTCATCGACGGCGATGCGCTGATGCGCCTCGAAACGGCCGCTGGCATTGCTGACCGCGCCGCGTCCCTTGCGCGCTTTGTTGGGCAGGGTATCGACCATACTTTAGTCTAGTCGACAAAGGGAACAAAACAAGAACTTTTAAATTAAGAGATATTGCCCAGGCCCATCGCGCCCGGTTTCCAACGTCGAGGCCGAGATGGCCTCTCGACTCGGATTCTTGGCGGCGAGCTTGCGAAAAAGATTCTCCGGGGGAAACCGCATAAGATGTTCGATGTCATCCTTGCCCGCCCAGATAAGCCAAGTCTGATCGGAATCGTGCCCATCCGGCACATGCCAGATACCGGGCTCCATGTGGGCATAGCCTTCCCTGGCCGCCAAGCCGCCGCAGGCTAGTAAGGGGTTAATGAAGCCGAAAATGAAATCGGGCGACCATTTCATGAAACTCAGAGCCAAGGCGAGGCGCGGCAGGGTCGCGGTAAGCGCCCGGTCTCGATAGCCCTTTTTCCCGCCTTTCAGCCATACCTGGCCGTGGTAGCACACGCTTCCCGTGATGCTCTGCCAGCCGGGTGCGCGACTATAGTTCGACCGAATACTGTCGATGGCATTCCCTTGGATGACGTATTTTTGATAATGGAGCGACAGGTGCTCGGCCAACGAGCTGTTGGAAAGGTCAAGCCGGCGTACCGCTTGCGTGTGGACCAATTCGCCCTTGTCGTCGACCCCCATAATCCAGAATCCGTTTGCTGGATCCACAAACGAGCAAGCGGGGTCGAACATGGGATAAATCGGCGGGGCCTCATCCTGCTCTTTCAGGGCTTTTTGAAACGCCTCGAAGTCGGAGCAGACCCGAATTTGGATTCCCCTAGATTCCGCGATTTCAGAGATGACGGAAACAAACTGGATTTGTGAGTAGAGGACTTCTGCCGACATATCATGCCCCCCCAGCCGATATTTCATGCCTCCGTCTCTTTTAGGGGATGATCGGAATGAGGGTAAGTATAAATATATTTAACCGCAATGGTTGATTCATATACCAGCAGATATTGAGCTAGATATCGTAGTCCATGAGCATGTCGTCGGGCATGGCGTGGATCTCGTCCTGGCTCAAATCGGGGATATCCAGCCGATATGTTCTCGCAACGATCGACGCTAATACGGGCGCACCGTCGGGCAAATTGCAGCTCAGCAATAGTCTTTGGTAGCTGATGGGCATGGGGGGGCCATCTTTTTCCCGCGATATCTGTGCGTAGATATGATCCAGTCTGGCACCGGATCCGCGGAACACCTGGGTGTAGGCTCGCGTCACGAATTTACGGATTTCCGGCTCTGATGGAGAGTCGCTCACGGGCCGTCCAATCGCGCTCTTCGCCCGGGTCCAATCGTGCCATGACGCATAGGAAGATTTCTCTCCAACACCGACACAAAACCATGTCGACTTATATTCGCGATAGAGCAGAAAATACGGCTTCACGTGCTCCATTGCCGGATCTTCGATCTGGAAGCGCGCATTGGCCCAAGCCTGAAAGCTCTTTTGCAATATGGGCGGGCTATCGAGCCAGATGCGACTGATGGGATGCTGTTGGCAGTGAAAATCGTGACCTAGATCGTCGGTGTATTGGGCATGATCGAGTCCGTCGATATTCTCCGAAAGGATTGAGTGCCCGGCTAGCCAAGCCTCGCTGCGGTCGAGAAGGAATTCCGCCCCTATCACGGAGCGGGCACCGGCCGCGGTGATGCTGTATTGCCGGTCTCTGACTTCGAACAGTTTTTCGCCGCTGATTTCCTCTAAAATGTCGATGTGCCGCCGAACGGTTTGGCGGGTGCAGCGCAGTATTCTGACGGTCTGAGAGAGATTCAGGGTTTTCGCGAGGGTGGTGAAGGACCGCAGTATTGCGAACAGAACGGCAGGGCTGGATGCTTGACGCCTGTAAAGATCGCGCTTTTTGATATCTATCGAGTGCATGTTAGATTAGACTTACAATCTAAGGTGGCTTGTTGGCTGGGCGGCAGCGAAAATAGACAACGATGGGCACGATACAACCCATACTCTATGTATTATTTATAGTACATTATTTTAGATTTATCGACCAAACCCTAGCTAAAACTCTGACAATTGAATGCTTTTCCGGAAGCTACCACTCTACTCCCTGGAGTAATTGTCGAATGACCATCTACTTTCTAGGGGAGAATCCGGAAATGCCACATCCCGTCGATCTCTACGTCGGTGCACGTGTGCGCTCTTTACGTGTGTTGCGCGGGGTGTCGCAGACCGAACTCGCTCAAAAGATCGGAAATTCCTTCCAGCAGGTGCAAAAATACGAGACCGGATCGAACCGTATCTCGGCTAGCAAGCTGCATAGCATTTCCAAAATTCTGGATGTCCAGCCCAACTACTTTTTCGAGGGTGTGGACGATGAAAAACCCGAGACGGCCAAGACGAACGCGAGTTTAAGGGCGGTGCGCGTTGGGGCCTACTTTGAGAATATCCCCAGTCTTGAAGTCAAGGAGCGCCTCTACAGCCTAATTAAGGCCATGGCGTCGGCGAATAGGTCGACAGGCTGAGGCCCAGGAGCCCAATACTATCGGCCCCGAAGCTGCTCGGTCGCACCATGCCCTAGATCATGTCCTCTAGGCTCGGCTCCGCCAGCCATTCGGCGCGCATGCGGCGCAAGGTAAGAGCGCTGAGGTAGTCATCGACACGGCCGGCGACGTGGGCGATCAGGCCTGGGTCGGTGTTCTCCGCCGACCAATCCTCCGTGCTTTCCGCCGTGTGTTTGGCGGCCAGGGCGGCGTGGCGGTTCAGTACCCGCCACTTCACGCACCAGGTGATGGCGCGCAGCATGGTGATCCGCCGCATCGGCACTAGCCACGGGCGCAGGCGCTGGGCCAAGCCCGGCTCCAGCAGTTCGAGATAGTGCCGGTAGTAGGCCGCGACCTGTTCGAGGCTCAGGTCGGCCCAGGTATCGGGGTCCCAGGTGGTCGAAGAATAGATCGTCGCGTGGGCCAGATCGGTGCCCGGCGAGCCGTAGAGGGCCTTTTCCAGATCGACGATGATGGCGTGTCCCCGAGCGTCGATCAGGAAATTGCCCGGATGGGTATCGGTCAGCACCAGTGTGACCGGCTGTGTCCGGTCGGCGATTTCGCCCGCGAAGCCGCGGGCCCAGGCCAATTCGTCCTCGATCTCGGCCCGGGCTTCGGCGCCCAGTTCGGCCTCGTCGAGAAACGCCGTCTGGGCCTCGATCTCGGCCATGGCGCCGCCGACGGGGTCGGTGTGATCGGCTAGAGGCGGGCGCGCCATCTCCGGCGGCAGGGGCAACGCGTGGACCCGGGCCATGCAGTCCGCCAGGGCCGGCAGGTCTTCCGGCAGGCGCGGCGGCCGACCCTCGATGTGTTCGACCAGCAGGGCACCCATGGGGATATGCGGATGCGGCGCGATGACGCCGGAGAGACGCGGCGCGCGGCCCGAGGCGCTGACCCGCTCGAAGCAGGCTGCCTGATAGCTAAGGTTGCGCTCGGCGGAGAGGGCGAACTGGCTCTGCTTGGGCACTCGCAGCAGGACTCCGCGGCCGCGCAGCGCGATATGGTCGTGGGCCAGGCCCTTGACCTTGAGCGGCTCCAGATCGGCGCGCGTGACGGTGCCATAGCCTGGCAATTCGGCCAGGGCGGTGGCCAGGGCCTCCAGGTCGAGGCTCGACGGGGGTACAGGTGTATCCGACATCTCCGGGCAGCCCTTTAACACGAGGCGCCCCGGCCGGGCCAGCACGGCCTCCCTGGCCCCGCTTGGCTGTGCTATCACCGGGCCATGAGTCCTAATCCTTCCCCTGTCCTGAGTGTGGTGATTCCGGCTCTCGATGCCGCGTCGAGCCTGCCCGCCACCCTGGGCGCGCTGGCTCCGGGCGCGCGCGACGGCCAGTTCGGCGAAATCGTGGTCGTGGATGGCGGGTCGCGCGATGCAACCGTCGCGCTGGCGCGCCAAGGCGGTGCGCGGGTTTTGAACGTAGCGCGCGGGCGCGGCGGGCAGTTGGCGGCCGGCGCTACGATGACAAGCGGCGCCTGGCTCTTGTTCCTGCACGCGGATACGGTCCTGGACCAGGCCTGGTCAGGCGCGGTTCGAGCCTTCGTCGAGGCGCCCGAGAATTCGGTGCGCGCGGCGGTGTTTCGCTTTGCCCTGGACGATGCCGACCCACGTGCGCGGCGGATCGAGCGTTGGGCGCGCTGGCGCGGCCGGGTTTGGGGACTCCCCTATGGCGACCAAGGCCTCTTGATCTCGCGCCGCCTCTACGAGTCTCTGGGCGGGTTCCGGCCCTTGCCGCTCATGGAAGATGTCGATCTGGTGCGCCGCATTGGCCGAGGCCGGCTGGTCGAGTTGGACGCGGTCGCGCGCACCTCGGCCGCGCGCTATCGGGCGGGGGGCTGGATCTGGCGCCCCCTGCGCAACCTTTCGATCCTCACGCTCTATTTCCTGGGCGTTCCGCCGGTCGTGTTGAAGCGGCTTTACGGATAGACCGCGATGCGGATAGTGCGCCTAGCCCCCTCCCTAACCCTGCCCCTCAAGGGGGGCGGAAATACGAGGTCAGCCAGGCCTCTCGTATCCGGCTCATCGTTCGACGGTCCGTACCACCTAGCGCCACCTTCTGCCCCCTCCTCGTTGAGGGGGGAGGGCCGGGGTGGGGGTGACCTTGCGGCCACGCTCCAAGGTTTTGTATGACCCGGCGCGCGCACCTGGTGGTCATGGCGCGGGCGCCGCGTCTGGGCGCGGTGAAGCGCCGCCTGGCGCGCGATATCGGGCCGCTCGCGGCGCTCGGTTTTTATCGCCGTACCTTAACGGGCCTGCTGCGCGACCTGGGCCGCGATCCGCGTTGGCGGGTCCATCTCGCCGTGACGCCGGACCGGGCGGCTTGGCGGTCCAGCCCGGGTGTCCCACAGGGGCGCGGCGATCTGGGTGCCCGCATGGGCCGATTTTTGACGGGGCTCCCGCCGGGACCGGTCGTGATCGTCGGCACCGATATTCCTGATTTGGGCCGCGATCAGGTGGCCCGGGCCTTTCGCGCCCTGGGCGCCCACGACTGGGTCTTGGGCCCGGCGCGCGACGGCGGTTATTGGTTGATCGGGGCCAGCCGCTTGCGTCCTGGACCGCGCGACCCCTTCGCCGGCGTGCGTTGGTCGAGCGTCCATACCCTGGCCGATACCCGTGCCAACCTAGGCCGGTCCCGGATCGCTTATTTGGAGGCATTGGACGACATCGATACCGGCGCGGATCTGGCCCGCCGCCGCGCCGCGAAGGTCACGCGCCGGCCAGGTGCTCCATCAGGCGCGGCATGAGTTCGACCAAATTACAGGGCCGGGTCCGGGAATCGAGCTGGTGGCGCAGGATGTCCTGCCAGCCGTCGCGGCAGGCCGAGGGCGAGCCGGGCAGGGCGAAGAGGTAGGTGCCGCTAGCGACGCCGCCAAGCGCCCGGCTTTGCATGGTCGAGGTGCCGATCTTTTGAAAGCTGAGCCAGCGGAACAGCTCGCCGAAGCCTTCGATCTCCTTCTCCATGACCTGTTTGAAGGCTTCCGGCGTGATGTCGCGCCCCGTGACGCCGGTGCCGCCGGTCGAGATCACCACGTCGATCTTGGGATCCTCGATCCGGGCGCGCAGATAGGCGACGATGGCCGCGATATCGTCCTTCACGATGTCGCGGCCGGCGATCTCGTGGCCGTCCCCGGAAATCAACTCGGCGAGGGTGCGCCCGGACTTGTCGTCGTCGAGGGTGCGGCTATCGGAGACCGTCAGAAGCGCGATCCGAACCGGCAGAAAAGGCCGGCCGCCGCTTGGGCTTGGAGAGTTAGTTGATGACGGGCTCACTGCTGGCGAGCTCCGGCCGCTCGGTGTCGAGCGGGACATAGATCGGCCAGCGCCCGGCGGCGATGCCGTCGAGCGAGGGCGCGTCTTGGCCCAGGCGCATGCGATAGATCCATAGGTTGGTCAGCACTCGCTCGATGAAAAGGCGCGTCTCCTTGGCCGGCAGGCTCTCGATGAATAGCAGGGGATCGTCCCCGTAGTCCATATTGCGCTGCCACTTGTTCAAATTTCCCGGCCCGCCGTTGTAAGCCGCGGTCAGGCGGAACAGGTCGCCCTGCACGATATTTTGCTTCAGGAGATGCGCGATATAGCGCTGACCGAGCTCCAGGTTGAGCGCCGGTTCGAAGAGTTGACGCCGTTTGGAGCGACGAAAACCGCGGTCGCGTGCCATGTAGCTCGCGGTCCTGGGCATGAGCTGCATCAGGCCGCGTGCGCCATCGGGGCTTTTGGCCTTGGGGTTGAAGCCGGATTCCTGACGTACCAGGGCGTAGACCAGAGCGCGGTCGACCTTAAATCCGCTTTCCGGCTGCCATGCGGGAATCGGATAGAGGGCGACGTCGAGAGTGTCGCCGTCGTCGTCTCCACGGTCGGTGAGCGCAAGGCGGTTGCCCAGGCGAAACGCCAGTTCCGCCATTTGCGCACCCTCGGCCACGGCCAGCAGGGCCCGGGTCATGTCCGGATCGGCCCAGCCGTTCATGCCGCGTAACTCGAGCTCGGCACGCCGCTTTAGCCCGATCTGCATCAGCGCCAGGGCCCGGGCGCTGGCCGGTTCGGACTCCAGGCGTGCCAGCATGGCGCGCTCCAGCCGGCGGGTGCCGAATTCGAAGCGCGGCTGAAGGCCCAGGGCGCGCAGCGCCAAGAGGCCGTAAAAGGTGCGCGGATGCTTCGCGGCGCGGCTCAGCCACTTGCTCATTTCGCTCGGCCGGCGCAGCTTCAGGTTTGCACGCGCCGCCCAATAGGCGCCGGCGGCGGCGTTCCAGCCCGATACCTTGTCCGAAAGTGCCAGGTCCTCGAAGTGGCCCAAGGCAAGAGTCAATTCACCCAGGCGCCAAGCGGCCAGGCCGGCGGTCCAGTTGGCCATGGCGACATGTTCGCCCGAGCGTTGGGCCGCCGCGCTGGCCAGGTTAAAAGCCTTTTCGTCGTGCCCGAAGTAATACCAGGCGGCCGCCACATCGGCGAAGCCCCGATCGATCTCGACCGCATCCAACAACATTGTGGCCTGGCGGCTGTTCAGCAGTTGCTCGGTCGTCGATAGCCGGGTGCGCAACACGTTGCGGCGGATCTGGCGCTTCAGGCGGTTCGCTTGGCGCCGCTGCTTCTTGCTGAGCCGTTTGGTCGACCGGTAGGTCTCGGTGCTCCGGTACTGGGGGAATCCCAGGCTGGATTTACGGGATGCCGGCGATTTGGGCCGCAGATGGTTCTTGGGCCGCCGCTTGAGCGCCAGCTTGTGTATGGTTCTCGCCTCAGGATGGTCCGCATAGGCAGCCATCCAGTCGCGCAACTCCTTATAGCGCGACCGATAGGCGGTCGGGTGCATGTAGCGCTGCGCCAGCACATGCCCCATCAGCCGGGTATCCGACAAGCCGGCGATGAGGCGGTCCGCCGCCTTCCATTTGCCGGTCTCCTGAAGTGCAAAAATCTCCCGGTAAAGCTCGGCGTCCCGGTCTGAAAGAACCTTGGGCAGGACCAACTCGTCTTGCAGGTCGGCCCCCTCGAACGCCGTGCCGAGGGGGTCTTCGAAGGCCCCGTCGAGAGCGCTGTCGAGCGCGTCGTCGAGCGTTTCATCGAGCGCATCATTGAGGGCGCCGTTAAGGGTCCCGTCGATCGTTGGGACCATGGCCAGCGATATGTTCGGTGCCGCGACCATCTGCGCGTTGGCCGGCAGGGCGGCAAAGCCACAAAGGCCCGCTGCCAAACCCAGGGCGCAACACCTTAACGCCCGCAATTGCCGGGAATTACTGACCGAATGCACTCTTGCCCCCCTCTTTCGGGTTACGTTAACGATTTGTGCAAAACGCGGCAACACGCCCCGCCCCCGGTTATCCCCTAGAGTCGCGGAACCGCGTGAAGATCGCGTTAACGATTAGGTCTGAAGCAGGGGATCTTGGCCCGAATCCAGGGCCGCCCGAAAGGCCATAAGGTCTTGCCAGGCCAGGCGTTTTTGGCCCGGCTGGCGCAATAGATAGGCTGGGTGCAGGCTCGCCAGGGCGGGAATCGGGCGGGTCATGCCGGGGTGCTGATAACGGGCCCATTTGCCGCGCAGGCGCAGGATGCCCTCGCGGCGGCCCAACAGGGTTTTGGCCGAAATTCCGCCGATCAAGAGCAGAAAAGCCGGGTCGACCAGCTCAATGTGGCGTTCGACGAAGGGCAGGCAGGTCGCGATCTCGTTGCTGGTCGGGGTCCGGTTGCCCGGCGGGCGCCAGAACAGCACGTTGCTGATATAGACGCTGTCGCGGTCCAGTCCGATGCAGGCCAGCATGCGGTCGAGCAGCCGGCCCGAGGCACCGACGAAAGGCAGGCCGCGCCGGTCTTCTTCCGCGCCCGGCCCCTCGCCCAAAATCATGACCCGCGCTTCGGGGTTGCCGTCGGCAAAGACTAAGTTGGTCGCGTCGTGGCGCAGGGCGCAGCCGTCGAATTCTTCCAGGGCGGCGCGCAACGCCGCCAGGTCCTCGGCGCCATGCGCCAGGTCGCGCGCCGAGGCCAGGACCGTATCGTTCGAGGCAAGCTTGGGCGGCGCCGGTTCGCTCCGCGCTGGTTGCGGCGACCGGTGCGCGGGCGCGGCGGACGCCGCGGGGCGGGCCAGGCGGTCGCGCGGCGTTTCGTCGACGGCTTCGTCGGCGCCGGCCTCGACCAGCCAACGCAAGGCCGCCAGGGATGCCTCGTCTGCTTCGTTCATGGCGGCAGGATAGCACTCCGGCGCAAATCGCGAAATGCGCGGCCCGCGCCCGGCGCCTGGGGGCATTTGCGAGCGACCCGGCCGTAGTGCCATGGGCCGTGCTAGTCTTGTGAACCAGATTGCTCAGGCCAGAGATTCAAGGTTCATGCCCGGTACCACATTGCGCCGCGTTCTGCCCTTTCGACCCGAACAGCTTTTCGATCTGGTCGCCGAGGTCGAGCGCTACCCGGAATTCGTGCCCTGGTGGGTCGCCGCCAGAATAACCGGGCGCGATGGCGATACCTATGCCACGGATCAGGTGGTGCGGTTTGGACCGCTGCGTCGGCGCTTCGCGACCCGGACACAACTTTTGCGCCCGGCACGCATCGATGTGAGCTCAGAGGATCGCGGCTTCCGCCAATTCCAAATCTGTTGGCGCTTCGACGAAACCCCGAAAGGCGACTGCGAGGTCGGCCTGACCATGACGGTCGAGCTTTCCTGGCGGCCGGCTCAAGAGGTGTTCGCGGCCGCCATGGCGCACGGTCCCGAACGCCTGGTCGCGGCCTTCGAGGCGCGGGCGCGCCAGGTCTACGGCACTTCGCTTTGATGTGGCAGGCGTTGACGGCGCCTTTGACCTACGTCATGGCGCGTGCGGCGCATACCCGCTTTGTTTCCGCCAAGGGGCCGCGCGCGACATGCGCAGGAATGGCCGTTGGGAATTGATGTGGGCGAAGCGGCCGTGGCGGTTCAAGATCAAAGCATGACGGGCGGCGCGCGTTGAGCGTCGAACCCTCGGCGCTGGACTGTACCCCGTATCCGCGACGACGTGCGGTGCCGGCGGCGGTCCCTGCTTATTTGGAAGAGACCTACCACTGGGCCTATTTGAGCCCGCGCAATTTGAAGCTCTTGGACCGGCCGTCGATCGTCTCGGCAATTCTGTGGGGCAACTATCGACGGTTGCTGCGCATGGCATTGGCCGAATTGCGGCCCGGGCAGCGGGTCTTGCAGCCGGCCTGCGTGTACGGCGATTTTTCGCCCGTCTTGGCCGAATTCTTGGGTCCGGAAGGGTGTCTCGACGTGACCGACGTTGCCCCGCTGCAGATCGAGAATTGCCGGCGTAAGCTGAGAGGGTTTCGTCATGCCAAGGCGCAGGTGCGCGACGCCGCCGATCTGGGCGGTGGCGGCTACGACGCGGTCTGCTGCTTCTTCCTGCTGCATGAACTGCCGGACGGCTATAAGCGAAAGGTGGTCGACGCCTTGCTCGATAGCGTTCGTCCGGGCGGTAAGGTGATATTCGTCGATTACCACCGGCCACACTGGGCGCATCCGCTCAAGCCGGTCATGAGCCTGGTCTTCGATCGCTTGGAGCCATTCGCCAAGGGGCTCTGGGATTTCGAGATTGCCAGCTACGCCGCCCAGACCGCGCGCTTCGACTGGTCCAAGCGAACATGCTTCGCCGGCCTGTATCAAATCTCCGTCGCGCGGTGCTGCGGCCGGGCCGGTCGCCGCCGCGCCTGGTCGCGTCCCGTCGCCCGTGCCGTTCCTTAGGCGCAATCGAACAAGAAGTAGGGCGTAATCGCGATTGGTCTTCGCCGTTTCCGCCGTTATACAGGCGGGATTGCTTGCCAAGACCGGCGCGGGGTTTGGCTGGAGTCGTAATCCGGCGGCCGGCGAAAGGATGGGGTCGATGGAACGAGAATCCATGGAATTCGACGTCGTGATCGTGGGGGCTGGCCCGGCCGGGTTGGGCGCCGCGATCCGGCTGCGGCAATTAAGTGCGGAACAAGGCCGGGAGATCAGCGTCTGCGTGCTGGAAAAGGGCTCCGAGGTCGGCGCCCATATTCTCTCCGGCGCGGTTTTCGAGCCGCTGGTGCTTGATGAGCTGATCCCCGACTGGCAAGCCAAGGGCGCCCCGCTCAACACCCCGGTCAGCCAGGAGAGGTTCGTCTTTCTGACCGAGAAAGGCGGCTTGAACGTGCCCACCGGCCTCATGCCCGGGCAGATGCAGAACCATGGCAACTACATCATTTCCTTAGGCAACCTGTGCCGCTGGCTGGGCGAACAGGCAGAGGCCCTGGGGGTCGAGGTCTATCCCGGTTTCGCCGCCGCCGAGGTATTGTACGACGATCAAGGGCGGGTGCGCGGAGTCGCGACCGGCGATATGGGCATCGGCAAGGACGGTACCCCCAAGGACAGCCATCAGCCGGGCATGGAGTTGCTGGGCAAGTACACGCTGTTCGCCGAGGGTTGCCGCGGATCGCTCAGCAAGTCGCTCATGGCGCGCTTCGGCCTGCGCGAAGGCGTCGATCCGCAAACCTACGGGATCGGATTGAAGGAATTGTGGGAGCTTGACCCCGCTCAGCACGAGCAGGGCCTGGTCATGCACACGGCCGGTTGGCCAGTGGACGGCAAGACCTGGGGTGGCTCCTTCATCTATCATATGGAGGGCAATCAGGCGGCGATTGGTTATGTGGTCGGTCTCGATTATCAGAACCCCCACCTCTCGCCCTTCGAGGAATTTCAGCGCTTCAAGACCCACGCCAAAATCCGCCCCATGCTCGAAGGCGGCAAGCGCATCGCCTATGGCGCCCGGGCGTTGAACGAGGGCGGCTTGCAATCGATTCCCAAGCTGGTCTTCCCCGGCGGCTTGCTCCTGGGATGCGCGGCCGGCTTCTTAAACGTGCCGAAGATCAAGGGCAGCCATAACGCGATCAAGAGCGGTATGGTTGCCGCCGAAACAGTGGCCGGCGCCCTGGCCGGGGGCGACGCCGGACATGGCACCTTGGATGCCTACACGGAATCGCTGCAAGCGTCGTGGGTCTACGACGAGTTGCGCAAGGCGCGCAATTTCCGCCCCGCGTTCGCCCGTTGGGGCCTGCTTGGCGGGTCCCTGTGGGGCGGTATCGAGTTGAAGCTGCTCGGCGGCCGCGCGCCCTGGACCTTGCACAACAAGCACCACGATCACGATTCTTTGAAGCCGGCCGCCGCGGCGGCCAAGATCGACTACCCGAAGCCGGACGGGAAAATATCTTTCGACCGGCTGTCCTCGGTCTTTCTCGCCAGTACGAACCACGAGGAAGATCAACCGGTCCATCTGACCCTGAAGGACCCGGCGGTGGCGATCGACCACAACTTGGCGATCTACGACGCGCCCGAGCAACGCTATTGCCCGGCAGGGGTTTACGAAATCATCCGCGAGGCGGACGGCTCGAACCCGCGATTGCAGATCAATGCGCAGAACTGCGTCCACTGTAAGACCTGCGACATCAAGGACCCGACACAGAATATCAACTGGGTCACCCCGGAGGGCGGCGGCGGCCCGAATTACCCGAATATGTGACGCTCCGGCAGGCTGCCCGGGCCCTGGCCTGGGTCTGACGGCGGCGCTCTGGCCCAGACCCGGGCTCGGCCGTCTGGCCCGGTCCGCCCTTGCCCCAGGGGCTGAGCGATGCCAATTTGAGAGGGTGTTCGCGCCGATCGACGGTCTGTGAGGCCACTGATCGTATGGACGCGGTGGATTGGCTGCTTCTTCCTTGGACGAACAGAACCATTCAATGACTTTGAGATCAAACGGACATGGCAGCCTGGCCTTCTGGGCGGCTGCGGCGCTGTTGTTCACCTCGGCCTGTTCAAGCGAGCCGGTCGCAAACGGGGCGCGCTCGTCCGGTGGCCTGATCCTGCTGGCGGCGGCGCAAAGCGCGGTGCGCGGCGACGGCGATCCCACCGCAGGCTCGCCCTTAGGCTCCTATCTGGCTGGGTTGCACGCCGGGAACCGGCGCGATCTTTCGGCGGCCGCCGATTTCATGCTGCACGCCTTGTCTTACGACCCCGAGAACCCGCAGTTGCTCAACCGCTCACTGCTATTGCTAGCGAGCGACGGGCGTTATCAGAGCGCGGCGGAAGTCGCCGAGCGGATCCAGGTTTCGAACCCCGGCAATGGGTTGGCCAGCCTTGTCTTGGCGGTCGAGGCGGTGAAGCGGGGCGATTTGCCGGAAGCGGAATCCCACCTCGGCGACATGCCGACCCAGGGCTTGAGCGGGATCACTGGGCCGGTCCTGAAAGGTTGGATTCGGACCATGCAGGGCGATGGCGCCGGTGCCGTGGGCGAACTGGCGCCACTGCGCAACAAGACCGGTTTCGGCGTTCTCTACGGCTTACACGCTGCCTTGATGAACGATATCATCGGCGATGCCGTGCAGGCTCGCGCGGAATTCGAGGAGGCCTTGACCGCGGCAGGTGAACCCAGCTTGCGTTTGGTCTGGCTGGCCGGGAACTTCTTCGAGCGGAACGGCGACGCGCCCCGTGCGATCGAACTCTATGAATCGTTTCTGCGCGCCAGCCCGGACTCCAGTGTGATCGGCGGCGCCCTGGCGCGCGCCCAGGCGGGCCGCGCGGCCCAGCCCGTTCTGGCCGAAGCGACTCACGGCATGGCCGAGGCTCTGTTCAATCTGGCCAGCCTCTTGTCGCAGGAAGGCGCCGGGGACGTCGCGCTGGCACATGTTCATCTGGCCTTGCGCCTGCGCCCCGATTTCGAAATCGCGCGGGTGCTCCTGGGCGAAATCCTGCAGGGCCAAGGGCGCGGCGCCGAGGCGATCGCCGCTTACCGGGCGGTTTCCTCGGAATCGGTGTTCTCCTGGATGGTGCGCTTGCGTGTCGCCGAGGAACTGGAGCGACTGGAGAAGATCGACGATGCGGTGGCCGAACTCGAGTCCCTCGCCGAGACCCGGCCCGAGCGCGCCGAAGCCCTGATTCGCCTGGGTAATCTGCTGCGCAACAAGGAGCGCTTCGACGAGGCGGTGTCCGCTTACGACCGGGCGGTTGGGCGTGTCGGCGAGCCGGCGCGGCGTTATTGGTCCCTGTACTATTTCCGCGGCATCGCCTTGGAGCGCACCGCCAACTGGGAGCGTGCGGAGCGCGATTTCCTTCTGGCCCTGGATCTGGAACCGGAACAGCCTTTCGTCATGAACTACCTCGCGTATTCCTGGGTCGAGAAGAAACTTAATCTCGACAAGGCGAAGGGCATGTTGGCGCGTGCCGTGGAGCTTCGCCCGGACGACGGCTTCATCGTCGATAGCCTGGGCTGGGTCTATTATCGCCTCGGCGACTACGACCTGGGCGTGAAGTACCTGGAGCGCGCGGTCGAGCTTCGGCCCCAAGACCCGGTGATCAACGATCACCTTGGCGACGCCTATTGGCAGGTCGGCCGCAAGCAGGAGGCCCGCTTCCAATGGCGCCGGGCACTCAGCCTGAAGCCCGAGGAGGACCAAGTGTCCGTGATCGAATCGAAGATCGACCGGGGCTTGCCGGACCGGCAAAAAGATATCTGAGTCGTGGCCTTGGACGATGGCCCGGCGGGCGCGCCGCTACGCCTCGAGGCCTGGGCCAAGGTCAACCTAACGCTCCACGTCACTGGGCGCCGGGCCGACGGCTATCATGAGCTCGACAGTCTGGTGGTCTTCGCCGGGGTCGGCGACACCCTGGAGATCGCGCCGGGCGAGGATCTGAGCCTTTCCCTGGACGGCCCCTTTGCCGGTGCCTTGGGCGCTCCGGAGTCGAATTTGGTTTTGCGGGCGGCGGCGGCCCTGCGGTCACGCCATGGGCCCACCCTCGGGTCGCGCTTGCGTCTGACCAAACGGCTGCCGGTCGCATCCGGAATCGGCGGTGGCTCCAGCGATGCCGCGGCGGCCCTGCGCGGCCTGAACGAGTTTTGGCGCCTCGGCGTATCGCTAGCCGATCTATCGGCCTTGGGCGTCGCCTTGGGCGCGGATGTACCGGTTTGCCTGGCCGCGCGGCCGAGCTTCATGGGCGGCATCGGCGATGCGATCGAGCCGGCGCCCGCGCTGCCGCCGGTTTGGCTGGTTCTGGTCAATCCCGGCGTGCCTTTGGCGACGCCGGCGGTGTTTCAGGCCCGCGGCGGTCCGTTCTCGGCGCCGTTTCGCTGGCGCGATCCGATCGGGAATGCACTGGCCCTAGCCGAGCGCCTCAAGGCAGGGCGCAACGATCTGGAAGCCCCCGCGACCGCCCTGGCGCCCGCTATCGGTGATGTCCTGGCCGCGTTGCGCGCAACGCCGCAGTGTTTGCTGGCCCGCATGTCGGGCAGCGGTGCGACCTGCTTCGGCTTGTACGGCGACCGGGAAGAGGCCCGCGCCGCGGCGGCGCAGGTGGCTGAGCTGGATCGAAGGTGGTGGGTTAGCGCGGCGCCGGTTGTTGACGGTTAGTTCTCGCCGTCCATCATCTTGACGACCTCGCGCATGTCATCCAGCAGTTCGGTCGAGGGCTCGCCGTCGATCGGCAAGCCGGCGATCTGCTGATACATACGGATTGCCGTTTGGGTCTGGCCATCGACGATACCGTCGGGTTGGCTGGGTTCCATGTCGAGGCGCTTGAGCATGCGCTCCAGCTCGACCAGCTCCAAAACCTTCAGACCCCGCTTGGCGCCGGCCTCAACGCTGTCGAGTTCGCTGTCTGGATCGGTATTCCGGGCGGACGGGGTGGCCGCCGCCATTTGGGTCGATGTCCGCTTCGGCGCGGCCTGGACAGGATCTTGAATGCGCGGCGCCTGAGAAATTTGGGTCGTCCTGGAAGCACCGATCGCGCGCGCAGGGGCTTCGGCCTGTTGCTCCAAGGGCGATACCTCCGGCGGTTGCTTGCCGTCGCTCAGGATCAGGACCGCCATCAGTGCGGCTAAACCGGCCAAACCCAGCGTGGGCCCTTGCCAGTTATTGCGTTTCATCCGCCGCTTGGTGGTGTGTACCGCGTTGGTCGGCACCAGTTTGTTGACCCGGACCGGCGCATCGGAGGAGTCCGAGGGCGCCTCACCGGGCGCCGGGCGCTGGGCCGGCGTGCGGCCTTGGCCGGGCGCCAGGAAATCGGATTGCCCGCCGCCCCGCCCAGAGTCGTGTGGCTGGGCACCGAGATTGGGCCGAGCCGGATTGGGCGCCGTGGCGTCATCCAGCGCCGCCAGGAGCGGGCCGTTGAGAGCGATTGAATCCGGGTTCGGCGGCAACGCCGCATAGCTATCGGCGGCCTGCTGTTTCGCCGCCTTACCTCTCTTGCGAAAGATGTTCTTGGCCTTGGTGGGTCTGGGCGCCGATGCCGTCTTGGACGCGGCCGGCCGCGCCACAGCCTGTCCTGCCGCAGTTTTCTTGGCGGCGGCCTTGGGCCTAGCCGAATTCGGCTTGGACTTCGCCTTCGTGACCGACGGCTTCGATGCCGCCGCGGCACGCCGGGTGGCTTTCTTAGCCGGTCTTGATTTTGACTTCTGAACCACGCTTAGGGGTCTCCGCCCTCTGTGACAAGGCTGGGGCATAGTGCCAGACCAGGTCTTAAACGCTGATTAACCCTGGGCATTCTTGGCTGGCCGCCGCGCCGCTTGTCGGCAGGCCCATGGCCCCATAGATTGCGGCGCCATGAGCCATAACACCTGGATTCACCGTAGCGTCCGCGCCGCCGTGCGGCCCCTGGTTGCCACCCCGGTGACGCCCAATCACCTGACCACCCTGCGCCTGGCGATCGGAATCGCGGCGGCGCTCGCCCTGGCTCATGGCGACGACCTTTGGCGCCATGTTGGTGCCGGCCTTTTCCTGTTTGCCATGGTGCTGGACCGGGCCGATGGCGAACTGGCCCGCCAGAGCGGTAAGAGCAGCCCTTGGGGCCATACCTACGACCTGGTGAGCGACACCCTGTGCAACGCTTTGGCGTTTTTCGGCCTGGGCGTGGGCTTGAGGGCCGGGGACTACGGGGGGTGGGCGCCGGCCATGGGATTGGTGGCGGGCTTGGCCATTGCCGCGATCCTTTGGCTGGTCATGACGATGGAAAAGCACCACGGCGAGCGGGCCGGGGAGCTGGCCGGCACGGCCGGCTTCGATCCCGACGACGCCATGCTTGTGCTGCCCATACTGGTCTGGCTTGGGCTATCCGACTGGCTCTTGATCGCTGCTGCCTTGGGCGCACCGGCCTTTGCGCTCTTTATGTTCGTGTTGTTCCGGCGCCGCTTAGGCGGGTAGAAATCCGTCTCGCACGGCGGCGGCATCCGGACCTCGGGTGCCCGGCCGCCGCCTGGCGTGATAGATTGCGCGCGCGTTCCCTGACCACTGGTGGCCCGACTTGACCCAACAGATATCGAGTCTCGGCCAAAGGCTGGTGGTCCTGTGGGTTGACGGCGCGGTACGGCGGCCTTTCGCGGTCCTCGCCCTGGCGCTCGCCCTCACGGTCGCCGGTGGCTATGTCACAGTTACAGGCATCGGCATCAACACCGATACCACGGAAATGCTGTCCGAGGATTTGGCGTTCCGGCGCAACAATGCCGCCATGCGTGCGGCCTTCCCGCAATTCACCGACGTCCTGTCAATCGTGGTCGAAGCCGAGTCGCCGGAAGCCGTCACCCTGGCGGCGGCCCGCCTGGCGGACGACCTGGCAGCCCGCCCGGCGCTGTTTCAGAGCGTCTTTTACCCCGAGGGGGAGGCCTTTTTTCGGCGCAACGGCCTGCTTTACCGCGACTTGGCCGAGCTTCAGGCCCTGAGCGACCGCCTGGCGAGGGCGCAACCGCTGCTCGCCTCGCTCGCGCGCGATCTGTCCTTGCGCGGTGTGGCGGAGGTCTTGGATCGGGCTCTGGGGGAGGACTTGGCCCCCGAGGAGCAGGCGCTGGTGGCGCCGATGCTGGCGCGCATGGCGGAAACCGCCCAGGCCCTGGCTGCCGCGCGAGACGGGGTCGCGCCACCCCGGCCCATGTCCTGGGCCGCCATTCTCGACGGCGACGAACCCACTGCCCAGGACAAGCGCCGCTTTATCGTGGCCCAGCCGGTTCTGGACTATGCCTCATTGGAGCCGGCGGCGCGCGCCATAGCGGCGGTGCGGGAGCGCGCGAATGCCTTGGGGTTGAGCGCGGAGGCCGGGGTGCGGGTGCGCCTGACCGGTTCGCCGGTCATGTTCCAGGATGAATTGCGTAGCGTGCGCGATGGCATGGGCTTGGTCGGCCTCTTGTCCTTGGTCCTGGTGTCGACCCTCTTGACGATTGGCCTGCGCTCGCCGCGGCTGATCTTCGCGGTCTTGGCGACCCTGCTCATGGGTCTGACCTGGACCGCCGGATTCGCGGTCTTGGCGGTTGGCGAGCTCAACCTGATTTCGGTCGCCTTCGCGGTGCTCTTCATCGGGTTGAGCGTCGATTTCGGAATTCACTTCGTCCTGCGCACCCGCGAGGCGCGCGGCGAAGGCCCGCCGGGCGAAATCTTGACGTCGGCGGCGCGCGGGGTCGGCGGGCCCTTGACCCTTTCGGCCATCGCCGCGGCGATCGGTTTCCTGGCATTCTGGCCGACGGCCTATCGGGGTCTGTCGGAGCTTGGCCTGATTTCGGGCGCCGGCATGTTCATCGCCCTGTTCGCCAATCTGACCGTGCTACCCGCCATCTTGCGCCTCTTGCCGCCGGCTAGGTCAAGCGGTGGCCCTACCGCCCCGTGGGCCGCAAAATTCGGCGCGCGGGCCCAAGGGGCCCTGGCCGCGCGATCCCGGGTCATACTGGGCGGCGCCTTGGTTCTGGGCCTCGGCGGGCTGGCGGCCTTGCCCTTCGCGCGCTTCGATGACGACCCCTTGAACCTGCGCGATCCCCGATCCGAATCGGTTTCGACCTTGAACGACCTGATCGACGACCCGAGGGTTCAGCCCTATAGCGCCGACCTTCTGGTACCCGACCTGGCGCGGGCGGAAAGCCTGGCGGCCAAGCTGGCGCAACGCCCGGAGGTCGAGGCCGCGATCACCATGCGCGATTACGTTCCAGTGGATCAGGACGACAAGTTGGCCATTGTCGAGGAGATGAGCTTTTTCCTGGCGCCGCTGTTCCACGGTGCCGTCAGCGCGCCGCCACCGGACGCCGCGGCGCGCCGCGAGGCCCTGGCCGCCCTGCGCGGCAGCCTGGCTGGCGCCCAAGCCGGCTTGACCGCACCGGCCCAGAATCTGATCGCGGCTCTGGACCGGATGGAGCCGAACCCCGAGACACTGGTGGCGCTGGAGGACGCTTGGCTGAGCGGCTTGCGGCCGCGGCTCGATCAACTGGGCGCGGCGCTGGAGGCGGGCCCGGTCGCCCTGGAGGATCTGCCCGCGCCCTTGCGCGCGCGCAACCTGACCGCCGACGGCCGGGCCAAGATCGAGATCGTGCCCCGCGAAGACCTGCGCGACGCGGACGCCCGGCGCCGCTTCGTGGACGCGGTGGTCGCGCTCGCGCCAAGTGCCAGCGGGGCGCCGATCACCATCACAGAGGCCGGCCGCGCGGTGGTGCGGGCCTTCTTCGAGGCGGCGGGGGTCGCCATCTTGGCGATTGCGGGCCTGCTGCTGGTCGTGCTGCGCAGCGCACGCGACAGCGCCTTGGTCCTGGCGCCCCTTATGCTTGCCGCCCTGCTGACCGTCGCGGCCAGCGTGGTGTTCGCCGTGCCCTTCAATTTCGCCAATGTGATCGTGCTGCCGCTCCTGTTCGGCTTGGGCGTGGCCGGTGGCATCCATGTCGTCATGCGGGCGCGCGACGCCGGGGCCCGTGGCCTCATGGCGACCAGCACGCCGCGTGCTGTCATACTAAGCGCCTTGACCACCATTGCTTCCTTCGGCGCCCTGGCGACCTCGGGCCATCGCGGCACCGCGAGCATGGGCGTGCTGTTGACTGTTGCCATTTGCCTGACCCTGGCGACCACGCTGATCGTCCTGCCGGCCCTCTTGGCCGAGGCCGAGCGGCGCGCGCGCTTGTCTTGACCGGCACCGGGCGCTATCCAGGTCGATATCCCATGGCCCGCCTTCTCGCGCTTTTCATCGGCCTCGCTCTCTTAGGCTTCGTCGCCGCCCAGGCCGACCTGGCGGAGGTCTGGTCCGCCATGACCGGGATTGGCCTCTTGGGCATCCTGGCGGTGCTCGCCATCTTCATGGCGGCTTTCCTGGTCGACAGTGCCTCCTGGCAATTGATGCTGCCTAGCGCGCGGCTGGACCTGGCCTGGCTGATGCGTCTGACCAAGGTGCGCGCGGTCGGCGAGGCCCTGAACATCGTGGTGCCGGCCGGCTCCCTGGGCGGCGAACCGGCCAAGGCCTGGCTGCTCAAGCGCCTGTACGGCATCGGCTACCGCGAGGCCGGTGCCTCCCTGATCATCGCCAAGACCGTCAACCTTCTAGCGCTGATCGCGTTCTGCACCGCCGGGCTGGTCCTAATGTGGCGCGAGCCGCGGCTTTCCGATGCCTTTCGCACCACCGCCGCGGCCGGGCTGGGCGTGCTCGCGCTCGGCGTCTTCGGGTTCTACGCGGTTCAGCACGGCCGCGCCGCCAGCCGCCTGGCGCGCCTGGTCGCCCGCTGGCGCTTCGCCGCCGCCCTGGAGCGGTTTCTCGAGCATATCCACGACGTTGACGATCGCTTCGCCGCCTTCTATGGAGCCCGCCGGGGCCGATTCGCCCTGGCGCTGGGGCTCGCCCTGGTGAACTGGGTCATCAATATGGCTGAGCTCTATGCCATTCTGTGGGTCCTGGGCCAGCCGATCACCTGGGCCGAGGCCTGGGCGATCGAGACCGCGGCGCAGTTGGTGCGCGCCGGGGCCTTCTTCATCCCGGGCAGCTTGGGCGCCAGCGAGGCGGTCATGGTCCTGATCTTCGATGCCTTGAACGGCCGCCCGGCGCTGGGACTCGCCGTGGCGTTGATCCGGCGCGGGCGCGAGATCGTCTGGATCGCCTGGGGCCTGGCCCTCGGTTGGCGCTATTCCGTGACCCCCGCGGCCCTACCGACCGGCGCCGCCAAGCCGCCGGAAGGCAAAGCGGACCAGCCCTGACGGGCGTCACGCGGCCGTTGCGACATCGGCGCTTGGGCGCTAGGTTTCGCTCGCTCAACCCGGGCAATTGGGGCGTAGCCAAGTGGTAAGGCAGCGGGTTTTGATCCCGCGATCCCAGGTTCGAGTCCTGGCGCCCCAGCCAAGCGGTCGTGCGTCTCAC
>JAJFGO010000066.1 GCA_021776095.1 Kiloniellaceae bacterium
GGATAGTCGCTGAGATCCGCCTCTTCCTCGGCGGCGAAGGCGATCTCGATATGGTTTCCGTCCGGATCGTGGATATTGACCTGGCGCAGGTTCATGCCGGGCACGATCGAAATTCGATAGGCGACATCCATGCCGCGCAGATGGGCCAGGAAATCCGCCAAGCCGGCGGCGCAAAACGCGAAGTGTTCGATGCGCGGCTGGTCGCCGTGCGGCGCCTCGGGGACCTCGACCAGGTGGATCGCTGCCTTGTCATCGCAATAAAGCCAAGCACCGCCGACGGCGAAGGGCGGGCGAAAACCGGGCCGCAGGTCCAGAACCTCGGTATAGAACGCCGTCATCTCGCTCAGGCGGGCCGTGCGCATATTGACGTGGTCGAGAAACTTCAAGGCCATGGCCTGAACTCCAACCCAAGAGGCCGCATCGCGCCCGGTCAAGGCTGCAAGCGGTCCTTAACGCTATCGGGAAGCAGTAAGGTACGGGCTGCCGCAGTGTCGCTGGAACGGTTTAAGACACCGTTTGCGCGGGCACGCCCTTGGTCTTGAGCAGCTCTTCCAACTCACCCGATTGGAACATCTCGCGCACGATATCGCAGCCGCCCACAAATTCACCCTTCACGTAGAGCTGCGGGATGGTCGGCCAGGTGCTGAAGTCCTTCACACCCTGGCGCAGCCCGGGGTCTTGCAGGACGTCGATGCCCTTGAACTTGATACCCAGGTGAGAGAGCACCTGGACCACCGCGGCGGAGAAGCCGCACTGCGGAAAGACCGGCGAGCCCTTCATGTAAAGCACCACGTCGTTGGCGCCGACGTCCTGGCGAATGCGTTCCGCAACCAAATTGTCCATGTCTTCGGTGTCCTTTGTCTGGCCGGGCCCTCGCGGCGCCGCGGCGCTGGTGTTCTTCAATCGGCCTGCCGGCGGTCAGCTTTCCGGCGGCACCGAGGTTTGCAGTGCCAAGGCGTGCAACTCGCCGCCCATGCGTCCCTGCAGGGCCTGGTAGACCATCTGGTGCTGCTGCACCCGGGTCTTGCCCTTGAACGCGGGGGAGACGATGTAGGCGGCGTAATGATCGCCGTCGCCGCGCAGGTCCTCGATGTTGACCTTGGCGTCCGGAATGCCCTGCTTGATCAGGTCTTCGATCTCGACCGGCGACATCGGCATTTCTTGGTGACCCCTTTTTCTGGCCGGTTCTAAGATCGGCTTAGTCCGCCGGCGTTTCGCCCATATAGGCCGGCAGCCAAGTCTCGTGCGCGGCGCGCAACTCTGCCACAAATATGGGTTGCCCGCCCGGCAGCGTCAACGCATCGCCGCCGGTGGTTCCGATTCGCACCGCCGGCACCCCGGCGCGGCGCGCGGCCTCCAGCACCGGTTCCGATGTTGGCACGGTAACAAGATAACGCGCCTGGTCTTCGCCGAACAACCATGCATGCAGAGGGGGTAAAGCGGGGTCTTCGGGCGGCGTCACCTGGGCGCCCAAATCCCCGGCCAGGGCCATTTCGGCCAGGGCGACGGCCAGGCCGCCGTCGGACAGATCGTGGCAGGTGGTGACCGTTCCGGCTCCGATCAGGCCGCGCACGAAGTCGCCGTTTCGGCGTTCCGCAGCCAGATCGACCGGCGGCGGGGCGCCCTCGCGCCGGTCCGCGACCTCGCGCAGATAGAGCGACGCCCCCAGGTGCCCGCGGGTTTCGCCGATCAGGACCAAGGCCTCGCCGGCGGCCTTGAGGGCGATGTCCGCGGTCCGCTCCAGATCCTCGATCAGGCCAACGCCGCCGATCGCCGCGGTTGGCGGAATGGCCTTGCCGTTGGTCTCGTTGTAGAGCGAGACATTGCCGGAAACGACCGGAAATTCCAGCGCCCGGCACGCCTCGCCAATGCCCTGGACGCAGCCGGCGAACTGGCCCATGACCGCGGGCCGCTCCGGATTGCCGAAGTTGAGATTATCGGTCACCGCCAGGGGCCGCGCGCCAACGGCCGTCAGATTGCGCCAGGCCTCGGCCACCGCCTGGGCGCCGCCCAGGTGCGGCGCCGCCTGGCAATAGCGCGGCGTACAGTCGGTGGTGATCGCCAGGGCGCGCGTGGTGCCGTGGATGCGCACCACGGCCGCGTCGCCGCCGGGCCGCTGCACCGTGTCGGCCATGACCATGTGATCGTACTGTTCCCAGATCCAGCGGCGCGAGCACAGATCGGGGCTGCCGAGCAAGCGCCGCAGGGCGGCCCCGGTATCGTCCGGCGCCGGCACCGCGCTGGGCGCGATCGCGGGCGCTTCGGGGGTATCCTCGTAGGGCCGGCGATACTCCGGTGCGGCCTCGGCCAGGGGGTCGATCGGCAAGTCGCCGACGGTCTCGCCGTGCATCCGCAGGACCATGCGGCCGGTGTCGGTCAGCCGGCCGATGACCGCGAAGTCCAGATCCCACTTCTCGAAAACGCCGCGCGCCAGGTCTTCCCGCCCGGGCTTGAGGACCATGAGCATGCGCTCCTGGCTTTCCGAGAGCATCATTTCGTAGGGGGTCATGCCGTCTTCCCGGCAGGGCACTCGGTCGAGATCGAGCTCGACGCCCAGGCCGCCTTTGGAGGCCATCTCGAAGGACGAGGAGGTCAGGCCGGCCGCGCCCATGTCCTGGATCGCGACGATCGCATCGGTCGCCATGAGCTCCAGGCAGGCCTCGATCAAGAGCTTCTCGGTGAAGGGGTCGCCGACTTGTACGGTCGGGCGCTTCTCCTCGGCGCCCTCGCCAAATTCGGCCGAGGCCATGGTCGCGCCATGGATGCCGTCGCGGCCGGTCTTGGAGCCGGTGTAGACGATGGAGTTGCCGACGCCGCTCGCTTGCGACGTGAAGATCCGGTCTTTGGGCGCGATCCCGACGGTCATGGCATTGACCAGTATGTTCCCGTTATAGCCAGGGTCGAAATTTACCTCCCCGCCAACCGTGGGCACGCCGACGCAATTGCCGTAGCCGCCGATGCCGGCGACCACCCCGGCCAGCAAATGGCGGGTTTTGGGGTGATTTGGATCGCCGAAACGCAGGGCGTTCAGATTGGCTATCGGCCGCGCGCCCATGGTGAAGACGTCGCGTAGAATGCCGCCGACCCCGGTGGCCGCGCCCTGGTAGGGCTCGATGAAGCTGGGGTGATTGTGGCTTTCCATCTTGAAGATAGCCGCCAGGCCGCCGCCGATATCGACCGCGCCCGCGTTTTCGCCCGGCCCGTGGATGACCCAGGGCGCCGTGGTCGGCAGGGTCTTGAGCCAAACCTTGGACGACTTGTAGGAGCAATGCTCCGACCACATGACGGAGAAGATGCCGAGCTCCAAGTGGTTCGGCGCGCGCCCCAGGATATCCAAGATGCGCTCGTACTCTTCGCCGGAGAGGCCGTGTTCGGCGACAATATTGGGGGGTGGCGCGGTCATGGCCGCTGCCGAAGGAAGGCTTGGATCGGCGTGGTGCGTGCTTCGACAGGCTCAGCATGAGGGCTTTTCTTCATGCCATAAACAATCGTCCTCAGCCTGAGCCTGTCGAAGGCCGCACGGGCCGGTGTGCCGGAGCAGGTTTGACTACCCTTCCCCGCCAGGCGAGAGGGCATGGACGCGAGCCCCCGCCGGAAGGGGCCGCGCGAAGGCCCTCTCCCTTGACGGGGGAAGGTTGGGTGGGGGTAAATCTTGGTTGGGCTCACGACAGGGCCTCGACCAGGCCGTCGAATAGGGGCCGGCCGTCGGTGCCGCCCAGGGCATCCTCGGCCAAGCGTTCCGGATGGGGCATGAGGCCGAGCACGGTTTTGGTCTCGTTGAACACCCCGGCCACGTTGCGGGCCGAACCGTTGGGGTTGGCCGCGGTGGTCAAGGTGCCGTCCGGCGCGCAGTAGCGGAAGGCGATTTGGCCGCGCTCTTCCATGCGCTCGAAGTCTTCGTCGGCGGCGATATAGTTGCCGTCGTGGTGCGCCACAGGAACTCGGATTTTGGCCCCCGCCTCGTAGCGGGCGGTGAACAGGCTCTGGCTGGTCTCGATCCTGAGGGTCACGTCACGGCAGACGAACTTCAGGTTGGCGTTGCGGACCAGGGCGCCGGGCAAAAGGCCGGCCTCGGTCAAGATCTGGAAACCGTTGCAGATGCCCAGCACCGGGACGCCCTTGCCGGCCCGGCGCATGACCTCTTTCATGACCGGGGACTGGGCCGCCATGGCCCCGCAGCGCAGGTAATCGCCGTAGGAAAAGCCGCCGGGCAGCACGATCAAATCGACCGCCTCGAAGTCGGAATCCTTGTGCCAGACCATGGTCGGCGTGCCGCCGCCACCGCCTTTTTGCGCGTGCCGCGCCATGGCCTGGGCCAGCGCGACCTGCACGTCGCGGTCGCAGTTCGATCCGGGAAAGACGATGACTGCCGCCTTCATATCGGCCGCACCTGTCCTAAATTCACGTGCCTCAGCCGTCCAGTTCGATGGCGTAATTTTCGATCACGGTATTGGCCAGCAGCTTTTCGCACATCTGGCGCAGGCTCTCGCGCGCCCGGGCCGGATCGGTCTCCGCCAACTCGATCTCGATGACCTTGCCCTGGCGCACCCGCTCGACGGTGTCGAAGCCCAGGCCGGACAGGGCCTTGTGAATAGCTTTGCCTTGGGGGTCGAGGACGCCCGGTTTGAGCGTGACGTGGACACGGGCCTTCACGGGGCGAGTTCTCCCGAAGCGCGACGCGGCCCTCTGGAGTCGCGGGGGGCCGGGGCGCGCAATCTACCCGCCGCCCCAGGGCCTGACAAGCCGATCAGGCCGGTGAGTCTTGGGATCGGACCCAACCTTCGGCCCGGTGTGGGCCTGCATCCGGCGACCCGCCTCAGAACCCCCGGAGACTCGTTTGTCCGGCGGGCTCGCGGCTACGTATAGGATTACGGCGGGCGATGTTTCGAGGGTCCCAAGGCGTGTCGAAAGCGCGTTGAAAGCGCGCGAGATACGCACGATGAGGGGTGCCAAGAAGCCTCGTGGCGACGAGAATGGCTGGGATTTCATCTGGGGACCGGGGGCGTTTCAATCAGATCGATGATGAGTGAGGAATATTAGCTTATCTAGAGAATATTAGCCCTTTTTGAGGTTAAAAAAATTAGTTAATAAACTTATACATCAAGTTGAAAAACAAAATTAATTACGAATTTTACGGCAAAGATTTCGGGTAAAACAATCAACAGGAATATCGGCCTATGTATTGCAAATCCTAATCCATCGCGTTAAGATGGTGTTATAGAAAATTTAACGAAAATGCTAAGGGGAGCAACGTGGTTAGCCCATATCTCTTAAGGCCGGTTCGAGCCTTCGAAGAAGTGTCGAAAATGCATGCAGCTCACGCCAAGGAACGCGAGGCAGACCGGCGGTTGGGCGCATCGGGTCGCCAATCGGGCATGGTGGCCGCCTTGCTTCGTCAACAGGGCCGGGCCATGGCCCCGCGTGTGGTTTGGACCAACGACGCGGCGCTTCCCGGCGAAAAGCCCCCGACCAAGGATTAGGCTTCGGCCTGGCAACGGCAGGCGCCCAAGCTTTCTGGGCCATGTATTTTTTGAGCGTCTGACGAGTTCGGGCTTGTCGCCCGGAATGCGGTTCGTGCGCGGGGCCGGACCCGCCGGCTATTGCACCAGCATCGGCCGGGATCCTTCGGCCGGGATCGAATCGGGTAGGACGCCCAGGCGCCGCGCGACCTCCTGGTAGGCTTCCTCGACCTTGCCCAGGTCGTGGCGAAAGCGGTCCTTGTCCATCTTCTCGTTGGTCTTGACGTCCCACAGGCGGCAGGAATCCGGGCTGATCTCATCGGCCAGGACGATGCGCATTTCGTCTTCTTCCCAGAGCCGGCCGAACTCCAGCTTAAAGTCGATCAGCCTCAGGCCGACGCCGAGAAACAGTCCAGTCAGGAAGTCGTTCACCCGCAGGGCGAGCGGCACCATGTCGTCCAGATCCATGGAAGAGGCCCAGCCGAAGGCCGCGATGTGCTCCTCGGACACCATGGGGTCGCCCAGTTCGTCTTTCTTGTAATAGTACTCGAGGATCGGCCGGGGCAGGGTCGTACCCTCCTCGATGCCCAGGCGCTTCGAGATGCTCCCGGCGGCGACGTTGCGCACCACCACTTCGATCGGGATGATCTCGACTTCGCGGACCAGTTGTTCGCGCATATTGAGGCGGCGAACGAAGTGGGTCGGCACGCCGATGGCCTCCAGGCGCAGCATGAGGTACTCGGAAATGCTGTTGTTCAGGACGCCCTTGCCGGTAATCGTGCCGCGCTTCTGATTGTTGAAGGCTGTCGCATCGTCCTTGAAATACTGGACAATGGTGCCTGGCTGGGGGCCCTCGAACAGGACCTTGGCCTTACCTTCGTATATTCTCCTGCGCCGCATTTGATCCTCTTTCGCGTACCGCCGCCCCGGCCGGCGGGAGGCCCATCGGCAGCGGATCGCAGCCCTCCAGGTATACCAATTGGCCGGGCCTCGTACAATCGCGGCCGCGGGGCGGCCAGGGCTCGGGGATCCAGAACCGCGTCCCCAGGCAGGCTCCAGGCCCCAGACGGCCCCATATCCGATCTTATTTCGGCGGTCCTTGGAGTGTGACCTCTTCGAAGGGGGTGCAATCCGGACGGCCGGCGGCAAACAACCAAACCGGTTGGGCCGGCTTGCCCCGTGCGCTTTGCGGCGGCCCCGGTAGGGCGATCAGCGAGCTGGATACCGTCTCGAAGCCGTTGTCGGCGATCACGGTCATGGCGCCTTGGGGGCCGTCCGCGTCGTCGAAACGGCGGCCCGCCAGAAGGCGTTTCCAGTTGCCCCAGGTGCCCTTGCGCGGGTCCGGTGGCGTGGCGGCCTCAAAACGGGGCAGGTAGGTCCGGATCCGTGCGCTGGCCGGATCGTTGCGGTCGCAGGAGGTCAGCATGGACAGCCCAGGCGGCAGTTCGAAGGCCTCTATCGCCGGGGTCCTTTCGGCCGCGGCTCGCTCCTGCCCTCGGTGGCGCACCCAGTAGGCGGTGCGCCGGTCGGCGACCACCATGTTGAAGCTACGGTAATCGTCCGGTGCGATCCGGGTCAGAATCGTCGCCGCGGCCGAGGCATCGCGATGATCCAGGGCGGCGAGCACCAGCTCGCCCCGGCTACGCTTACCCTGTTGTGGGCCCAGCGATCCGGTTCGATTGAGAATTCCGGCGACCACGCCGAAATCGTTTATGCCCAGCCACGAGCCTCCGCCCAGTTGGTCCTGACCGGCCACCGTGTTCGGCCGCCCGGGCCAGTGTCGACTAGGTGGCCGCCAGGCCCGATCGCGCATTTCGTCGCGATTGGCCGCCATAAGTAAGGGCCAGGGATGGCCCGGACGGCGCAGGACGACGAGGGTACACATGGCGTCTTAGCTCCGCTCCAAATCCACCGGCATTGCGCGGGGGCGCATGTTTGCCTATCTCAAAGAAGTCGATATAACGTGAAACAAACCGGGCCGAAACGGCCATGCCGCTACGCCAAGAAGGAGGCTCTTTCGAATGACGAGTTTCGATGACCGCGAAAAGGCGTTCGAGAACAAGTACAAACACGATCAAGAGCTGCAGTTCAAGGTGGAGGTGCGACGCAACAAGCTGTTGGGAATCTGGGCGGCGGAATTGCTGGACCTCACGGGTGCCGACGCCGAGGCCTACACGAAGGAAGTTATTTCGTCCGATTTCGAGGAGCCGGGCGACGACGACGTTCTGCGCAAGGTGTTGGCCGATATGGAGACCAAGTCCGTGGATATGAGCGCCCACCGGTTACGCAAGAAGATGGACGAACTGACCGTTCTTGCCAAACAGCAGGTCATGAAAGAATAAGCGGCCGGCGGCCAAAACGCCGGCCGTCAAGCGCTTTGCGAAGCGAACACTCGGGCGAAGATCGTATCCACATGCCGGGTGTGATAGGCCTCGTCGAAACAAGCCTCCAGGCTGGCGGCGTCAAGGTGGGCCGCGACGCTGGAATCGCCTTTGAGCAGGCTCAGAAAATCGCCCTCGCCGGCCCAGGCCTTCATGGCGTTGTCTTGCACGGCGGTATAGGCTGCCTCCCGGCTCATACCGGCTTGGGTTAGCGCCAATAGCACGCGCTGGGAATGGACCAGGCCGCCCAGGCGGTCCAGATTGCGGCGCATGGCCTCGGGGTAGACCACCAGTTTTTCGATCAGGCCAGCCAGGCGGTGCAGCGCGAAATCGAGTGCGATGGTCGCGTCGGGCGCGAAAACCCGTTCGACCGAGGAGTGCGAAATGTCGCGCTCATGCCACAGGGCGACGTTCTCCAGGGCCGGCGCCACGGCGGCGCGCACGACCCGGGCCAGGCCGGTCAGGTTCTCGCTCAAGACCGGGTTGCGTTTGTGGGGCATGGCTGAGGAGCCTTTTTGCCCCGGCGAGAAGTATTCCTCGGCCTCGCGCACCTCGGTGCGTTGCAAGTGGCGGATTTCGGTCGCCAGGTTCTCGATCGAGCCGGCGACCACACCCAGCGCGGCGAAGAAAGCGGCGTGGCGATCGCGTGGAATGACCTGGGTCGAAACGGGTTCCACGCTAAGGCCGAGCTTGGCCGCGACGTGGCGCTCTACTGCCGGGTCTATATTCGCGAAGGTGCCGACCGCGCCCGATATGGCGCAAGTCGCGATCTCCTCGCGCGCGTGCACCAGCCGAACCCGGCCGCGCGCGAAGGCGGCGTAATGGCCGGCCAATTTGAGCCCGAAGGTGGTCGGTTCGGCGTGAATGGCGTGGCTGCGCCCAACACAGGGGGTCAGCTTGTGTTCCAGCGCGCGGGCCTCCAAGGCAGCGAGCAGGCGATCCATGCCGGCCAGCAGCAGATCGCTGGCCTGGGTCAATTGGACCGCCAGGCAGGTGTCCAGCACGTCGGAGGAGGTCATGCCCTGGTGCACGAAGCGTGCCGACGGGCCCACGTGCTCCGCCAGGTTGGTCAAGAAGGCAATGACGTCGTGTTTGGTCTCGCGCTCGATTTCGTCGATCCGTTCGACCTCGAAGGTGCCTTTTTCCCAGACCGCCGCCGCCGCCTCCTTGGGGATTACGCCGAGTTCCGCTTGCGCGTCGCAGGCATGCGCCTCGATCTCGAACCAGATGCGGAAGCGGTTTTCCGGCTCCCAGATCCGGGTCATCTCGGGACGGCTGTAACGCGGAATCATGGTGCCTCGCGGGGGTTGGCGGGGGGGAGCAGAAACAAGCCGGAGCGTCCGGGCCGTGTCAACACCCGGTCCATCGCCTTTGGCCGACCTAGACCCCATCGCGCCGCAGAACGCCGCTCAGGCAGCCGATGGCGCCGGCGGCTTTACCCAGTTCATCGACCTCGACGACGATACAATTCACGCCGAGGCCTTCGTAAAACGCCTGGGTTTTGGCGTTGCCGGCCGGCATGAGGATTCGGCGCGGCCCTAGGGTGACCACGTTCAGGGCCTTTGCGGCCTGCGCTTCGTCTTCGTCGGGAATGAAGTCGACCCGGGCGCCCCGCGCGCGCAGGGCCTCGACCGCAGCGGTCGGGGTCCGGCGTGGCCAGGCTATGGCTAAGTCGCGGTCCATGACACGCAGCATGCCCATGAGATGCATGGTGCCGAACGGGAGATCCACGGCAATCGCGCTCACGCCTATCTCGCCCAGCGCGCCGGTAACCTGGCCGATGCCCTCGGCGTTGGTCCGGTGGCCGCGGCCCAGCAGCACGGTTTCAGAGTCCAGCCACATGGCGTCGGCACCTTCGAAGGTCGCGGTTCCGTGCAGGGTGCGGAGGATGGGAATCCCGAGGTCCGCCAGGCGGCGCTGAACCTCGACTTCCTCGCCGGCCCGCGCGCTCGACGCGGGCCGGGCGAGGATTGCACCGTCCGGGGTCATGAACAGCAAATCGGCCATGAACATCTGGTTGGGCCGGACGGTCCCGGCAGGATCCAGGCCGTGCACCGTAACACCGGCATCGCGATAAGCCTGGGCCATATTCTCGTGCTGGGCGGCCGCGCGGCCTGGGTCCAGCGGCGCTAGAAACAGTGCCGAGTCGGCGTCTTGGCCCAGGGTCAGTTCCGGGCCCGGGCAATGCAACAGGACCTCCCGCAAGGCCCCCCATTCGTTGTCGATGCCGCAGGCGCGCCAGAGCGAACCGATCTCCTGCCGCGAAGTCGTCGCCCGGCCGGACCATCCCGATCCGCCGTAGGCCGCGCCGCCGAAAGTGCTGTTAGAGGCCGCCATGGTGCATGTCCACACTAAGGGGGTCGACAAGCGTTCTAAGCCCAGCACGGAACCTTTGGCAAGCTGTGGCGGCGCCTGGGGTTGATCCCTGAAATCAGGGTAAGACACGAAGGATTTTAGTTAAGTTATTGATAATAAACATAAAATATTCGCAACTCGGAGGTAGTCTTACAATTCGGCCGAGATTTGGGGCTGCCGGCAATCCAGTTTTTGCTTGTGGATATAAAGATATCTTTATATGTTTCTATCCACTATATGATGTTCGACAACACCTCGGACCCAGCGAGCGACCTTATGGAACAAATTTTGACGGCCCTGAAGGCGGCGGCGGAGGCGACCAGGCTCCGGCTTCTAGTGCTGTGCGCGCACAGCGATTTGACCGTATCCGAGCTGACCCAAATCCTCGGCCAGAGCCAACCGCGCGTCTCGCGGCACCTGCGTCTTTTGTGCGAGGCCGGACTGCTGGTCCGCCGGCGCGAGGGCAGTTGGGCTTATTTCCGCCCAGCCCGCCACGGCCCGGGCGCCGAGCTGGTCCGCGCCCTGGTGGACGGCATGCCGGGGCAGGACGAGGCCCTGTCGCTGGACTTGGAGCGCCTGGAGGCCATCGTGCGCGACCGCGCCCGCCGTGCCGCGGCCTACTTCAGCCGGAATGCGGAGAAGTGGAACGAGATCCGCTCGCTTTACGTCGACGAACGCGAGGTCGAGAAGGCTTTGCTGGCGCGAATTTCCGGGGACCATGTGCGCGATGTGATCGACATCGGTACAGGCACCGGCCGGATGATCGAGGTTCTGGGCCCAGGGGTCGAGCACGCCGTTGGGGTCGATCTTTCGCCCGATATGTTGATGGTCGCGCGGGCTAATCTGGACAAGGCCCGCCTGCGCAATTGCCTGGTACGCCAAGGGGACATGTATCAGTTGCCGGTGCCCAGCGCGTCATTCGACGCCGCGGTGATTCATCAGGTGCTGCACTTTGCCGAGGCGCCGGCGGCCGCGATCGGCGAGGCGGCTCGGGTCCTGCGCCCTGGTGGCAAGCTGATCGTGGCCGATTTCGAATCCCACGATCTGGAATTTCTCCGCGAGCAGCATCTGCACCGCTGGCTGGGCTTCCGCAATCAGGACATCCGCGGCTGGTGCGAGGCCGCTGGCTTAGAGCCGGAGGACCCGGCCTACCTGCCGGGCGATCCCTTGAACGTCGTCGTCTGGTGCGCCACCCGTCCGGCCGAGGCCGCGCGGCGGCCCCTGAACTAAAGCGCTCGCGAGCATATCCAATCAAGTTAGGAAAGATTGACGGACATGGCATCGAAAATCCCGGCCAAGCAAAGCGATCGCGACGACGGCGAACTGGCGATCTCGTTCGAATTCTTTCCGCCCAAGAGCGCGGCCATGGAGACCCGCCTGTGGGAGACCATCAAGCGGCTGGAGCCGCTCGATCCGCGTTTCGTCTCGGTCACCTACGGCGCCGACGGCAGCACCCGCGAGCGAACCCATGGCACGGTGACCCGGATCTTGCGCGAAACCCAGGTCTTGCCGGCCGCGCACCTGACCTGCGTGGGCGCGACCCGCGACGAGATCGACGAGGTTGCCCGGGCCTATTGGCAGGCCGGCGTGCGCCACATCGTAGCCCTTCGCGGCGATCCGCCGGGCGGCGTGCAAGCAACCTACGAGCCGCACCCGGGCGGTTACGCATATGCCAGCGAACTGGTTGCCGGGCTGAAGCGGATCGGTGACTTCGAGATCAGCGTCGCGGCCTTCCCGGAGACGCATCCCGGCGCGCTGAGCCCCGAGGACGATCTGGACAATCTGAAGCGCAAAATCGATGCCGGTGCTTGCCGGGCGATCACCCAGTTCTTCTTCGATCCCACCGACTATCTGCAATTTTTGGATCGGGCCCGCGCGGCTGGGATCGAGGCGCCCATCGTGCCGGGCATCTTGCCGATCACCAACTTTGCCCGCCTGGTGGATTTTGCCGGCAAGTGCGGTACCAAGGTGCCGGCTTGGCTCTACGACTTGTTTGGGCATCTCGACGAGGATCCCGAGTCGCGCGATTTGGTCGCGGCCGCGACCGCCGCCGAGCAATGCCGCTATCTGCAGGCCTATGGCGTCACCGAATTTCATTTCTACACCCTGAACCGGGCCGAGCTCACCACCGCAATCTGCCGCATGCTTCGTGCGCCGGCGACGCCTTGGGCCAATGGGCCGTTCACCGGCCCCCGTTTGGAGGCGCGCGCCTGACATGAGCCGTTTTTTCGAAGCGCTTTCGCAGCGGGTCTTGCTGTGCGATGGGGCCATGGGCAGCCGCATCCAGGCCACGGATCTGGATGTGGAGGCGGATTATTGGGGCAACGAAAATTGCACCGAGATCCTCAACCTGTCGCGGCCCGATGTGATCCTGGATGTGCACAAGGGATACTTTCAGGCCGGGGCCGACTTGGTCGAGACCAACAGCTTTGGGGGGTCGCCGATCACGCTCGGCGAATTCGATCTGCAAGACAAAGCCTATGAAATCAACAAACGCGCCGCAGAGTTGGCGCGCGAGGCCGCTGAGGCCTTTAAAGGAGACGGGCGCGAGCGTTTCGTCGCCGGTTCGATCGGCCCAGGGACCAAGTTGCCGACCCTTGGCCATCTCGATTACGACAGCATCGAGGCCGCGCTGACTCTGCAGTGCGACGGCTTGATCGCCGGCGGGGTCGACACCCTGCTAATCGAAACCTGCCAGGATCCCCTGCAAATCAAAGCGGCGGTCAATGGCGCCAAGGCGGCGCGCACCAAGGCCGGGAAAGACGATCTGCCCTTGATCGTTCAGGTCACGGTCGAGACCACGGGCACTTTGCTCGTCGGTACCGATATCGCGGCTGCGGCAACGATCATCGACGCCCTCGACGTGCCGGTCATGGGATTGAACTGCGCCACCGGGCCGCAGGAGATGGCGCCGCATGTGCAGTGGCTGGCCGAGAACTGGCGCGGGTTGATTTCGATTCAGCCGAACGCCGGCTTGCCGGAACTGGTCGAGGGCAAGACCCACTACCCCCTGACCCCGCAAGAGTTGGCCAAGTGGCTGGAGCGCTTTCTGAAAGAGGATGGGATCAATCTGATCGGTGGATGCTGCGGGACCACGACCGATCACATCGCCACCCTGGACGCAATGTTACGCGATCAAGCAGGGGCTGCCGCGCGTCCCGCGCCGCTGGAACGCAAGCCGGTCTGGATTCCGGGCATCGCCTCGCTCTACGGGCCGGTCGCCTATCGCCAAGAGAACGCCTATCTCTCCATCGGCGAGCGCTGCAACGCCAACGGCAGCCGTAAGTTCCGCAAGTTTCAGGAAGACGGCGACTGGGATGCCTGCATTGCCATGGGGGTTGAGCAGGTCAAGGAAGGTTCGCACGGAATCGACGTCTGCACAGCCTTCGTCGGGCGCGATGAGACTGCGGAGATGACTGAGGTTTTGAGCCGCATGCGCGGTTCGATCAATGCGCCTCTGGTGATCGATTCGACCGAGTTGAACGTCCTCGAATCCGCTATGAAACTATACGGCGGCAAATCGATCCTGAACTCGATCAATTTCGAGGACGGCGAGGAGCCGGCGGCCAAGCGCCTGGAATTGGCCCGCAAGTACGCCAGCGCGGTGATCGCTTTGACCATCGACGAAGGCGGCATGGCCAAAGAGGCGGATCACAAGGTCGAGGTCGCCCGGCGGCTCTATGATTTCGCCTGCAGCAAGCATGGCCTGCCGCCGAGCGACTTGATCTTCGATCCCCTGACTTTCACCATCTGCACCGGCAATGAGGACGACCGCAAACTCGGCCTTTGGACGCTCGAAGCGATCGAGAAGATCGCCGCAGATATGCCCGAGTGTCAGATCCTGTTGGGATTGTCGAATATCTCCTTCGGGCTCAATCCGCCGGCGCGCCACGTGCTCAATTCAGTCTATCTGGATCATGCGATCCAGCGGGGCTTGACCGGCGCGATCCTGCATATGTCGAAGATCATGCCCTTGCACAAGATCCCCGAGGAGGAGGTCAAGCTCGCCGAAGACCTGATCTTCGATCGGCGCAAGGAAGGTTACGATCCGCTCCACGCTTTCATTGCGTTGTTCGACGGCCGCACCTCTGAGGCGACGGAAAAGCGCGTACGGGCCGAGGATGTCGAGACGCGCCTCAAGGACCGCATCGTCGATGGCGACCGCCAGGGGCTCGATGCCGATCTCGAAGAAGCCCTGGGGAAGCATCCGGCCCTCGACATCATCAACATCCATTTGCTCGACGGCATGAAGGTCGTCGGCGAGCTGTTCGGCGCGGGCAAGATGCAGTTGCCCTTCGTGCTGCAATCGGCCGAGACCATGAAGGCGGCGGTCGCTTACCTAGAGCCGCACATGGAAAAGATCGAAGGCCAGGAGAAGGGCACGGTCGTGCTGGCGACGGTCAAGGGTGATGTCCACGATATCGGCAAGAACCTTGTCGACATCATCCTGACCAATAACGGCTATAACGTCGTTAATCTTGGCATCAAGCAGCCGATCGAAAACATTCTGGCCGCGGTCGAGCAGCATAACGCCCATGCGGTCGGCATGAGCGGCCTACTGGTTAAGTCCACCGTGGTCATGCGCGACAACCTGGAGCGCATGAGCAAGGACGGGATCAAGGTCCCGGTCATGCTGGGCGGTGCAGCGTTGACCCGCCAATATGTGGAGGGCGACTGCGTCAAATCCTATGCATGCGGTCGGGTTGCCTATGCGCGCGATGCCTTCGATGGTCTTTCCCTCATGGACAAGGCAGTCAACGGCGGCTTCGACGAGCATCTCTTAGCGCGCAAAGCGCAAAACGATGCCCGGCCGAAAAATCGCAAGCGAGAACTAGGTGTCGCCAAGACCGCCGACCTGCGACCGGTCGATGCCGAGGAAACCCGCCTGCGCCGACAGGAGTTGGCAGTCGGCGTGGAGATTCCCGAACCGCCCTTCTGGGGGCCTCGGATCATCGCCAGGGTGCCGATCGAAGCGCTGGTGCCCTATCTGAACGAACGCATGCTCTACCAATTCCATTGGGGTTACCGGAAGGACGGCCGCACCTTGCAGGAATACATGGATTGGGCGCGTAAGGAGTTGCGCCCGATCTTGAAACGGATGCTGGATATCTCCAAACAGCAAGACATTCTTCGGCCTCAGGCGGCCTATGGGTATTGGCCGGCCAATGCCGAGGGCAACGACGTGATCGTATTCGACCCGGTGGACCGGGATAAGGAGGTGGCGCGCTTCACCTTGCCGCGGCAGGGGCGCGAGGGCGGCCTGTGCATCGCCGACTTCCTACGCGACGTGGAAAGCGGCGAACGCGATGTGCTCGGCCTCCAGGTCGCGACGGTTGGGCAGCACGCCTCGGATGTGGCGCGCGAATGGTTCGCCGAGAACCGCTACCAGGACTATCTCTACCTGCACGGCCTTGGGGTCGAGATGGCCGAGGCCTTGGCGGAGTACGCCCACAAGCGGGCTCGCGCCGAACTCGGCTTCGGCCATGAAGATGCCCGCGACATGGACAAAATGTTGCAGCAGGGCTATCGCGGCTCGCGCTATTCCTTCGGTTATCCGGCCTGCCCCAACCTGGAGGATCAGACCCAGCTGCTGCGCCTCCTGGAGGCTGAGAAGGTCGGGGTCGTGCTATCCGACGAGTTCCAGCTCCACCCCGAGCAATCGACCAGTGCCATCGTCCTGCATCACCCCCAGGCCAAGTATTTCTCGGTCTAGGCCGGACAAATCACACGCCTAATACGGGTAATTCCGGGTCGCGTTTAGCAATTAATTGAGAATGTTTGGCCAAACTTGACCTATTGCAAACAATAGGTCGCGATGTTGCGTCATGTCCTCAATACTGATCCCGAAGCCCTTCAATGAACGTGAGCGAATCGAGGCGCTCCAGGCCCTTGGAATCCTGGATACGCCGCCCGAGGCTGCCTTCGACCGAATTACACGTTTAGCAGCCTCGGTCATGCGTGTGCAGGCGGCCTTTGTGTCCCTGGTGGACACGGACAGGCAATGGTTCAAGTCGTGCCATGGGGTGGATATCGCATCGTCACCACGGGAAATAGCCTTCTGCGCCCACGCGATTCTTAAGGACGAGGCGCTGGCGGTGCTGGACGCCACCAAAGATCCTAGATTCGCAGACAATCCCTTCGTTACGGGTGAAGCGCAATTGCGCTTCTACTTAGGTATGCCCTTGACCACGCGTGACGGGTTTCGCATCGGGACGCTCTGCGTGATCGACGGCAAGCCAAGAGCAGAGGTCACCGAAACTGAGCGTGGCGCCATGAGAGACCTGGCGGACATGACAATGGAGGCTATCGAAGGTCGCGATGCGGTGCGCTACGCGACCGAAGTTCTATCGCAACACTTCAGCACGGCTCAAAGACGGGCTGAATCCGGTGAGACCGCGAAAGCAAACCTCATGGCCATGCTCGGTCATGAATTGCGCACACCGCTGAATGCGATCATAGGGTTTAGCGAGGTCATGACGGGGCAAGTATTCGGTCCGCTTGGTAGCTCCAACTATATTGAATACGCCGAGCATATCCGCGACAGCGGCCAGCACTTGTTGGGATTGATCGAAACGCTTCTTAATTTTGCGAGCTGCGAACGCGGCGAGATAACGCTCATAGAAGATGAATTCAATCTTCCCGATGTTATTTATGGTTGTGTCGGCATGATGTCGGAGCGTGCGCGCAATGCGGAAATCGAGATTGGGGTCGAGGCCGCACCCGATTTGCCTGCGCTGCGCGCCGACCGGAGTCAGGTTGTGCAGATGCTTCTGAACTTGATCGGCAATGCTATCAAATTCAGTCATTCTGGCGGGGCAGTGCGTATCATCGCGAATCTAGTGGGGAGGCGGATCGAGATCGCTGTCGTCGACCAGGGTATCGGCATGCCACCGGATCAACTGGAAAAATCGCGCGGCGTCTTCGATCAATTGGAGAATGGCTTAGCGCGCCGCTTCGAAGGGCTCGGACTCGGGCTGCCTCTGACGGAACGCTTGATCGAATTGCACGGCGGAACACTTGAATTGCAGAGTGCAGGGGACGAAGGGACAACCGCCAAATTGACATTCCCCAAGTGGCGGTCAGCGAACTTTGGCGATGGCAGTAAGGCTGAAGCCGTTCGCGCCTCATAAAGCTGGATCGGCCGGATCGGCCGATCACGACGCAATCTTGGGCTGCGACACCCCGCTACGCCGCCTCCTGGAGGCTGAGAAGGTCGGCGTCGTGCTATCCGACGAGTTTCTGCTCCACCCAGAGCAATCGACCGGCGCCATCGTCCTGCACCACCCCCAGGCGAAATACTTCTCGATCTAGTATCCCCCATGCGGGAATCCGGTCGTGGAGATCCGGCAAAGATGATCTCAGGGCCGATCCGCTCTAGGATCGCGTTGCCGGGCACGCTATTCTTTTCCTTTCGACATCGTAGATCGCACCAAGGGGAACCGTGCATATGGCCGACTCTTACCGGGAACGCAGCTATGGGGAAATCGAGATTGGCTTCGGCGCGAAGCCCGGGATTGTGGTCGTCGATTACCAGCTCGGATTCACCGATCCGCAATACCCCTTGGGCGGCGCCCCGCTGGTCATGCGCGGGGTCGAGAACACGGCCCGTCTGCTCGAAGTCGCCCGGCGTTGCGGCATTCCGGTGGCAACCTGCAATACCGCCTATCTGAACGAGCGGGAAATGCCGTACTGGAAGATCACGGCGGTCCACGAAACCTTCTTGCACGACCACCCTTCGGTCAAACTCGATCCGGACATCTACGATCCCGATTACGATTTGGCGGTGACCAAGACGGGCGCCTCGATCTTTTTCCAGACACCGGTGGCGTCTTACTTCGCCAAGGAGCGGGTCGATACCGTGATCGTGACCGGCTGTGTGACCAGTGGCTGCATCCGCGCGACCACGATCGACAGCTTCAGCCATCGCTTCCGCACCATCGTGCCGGAAGACTGCGTGGGCGATCACGAGGAAGGGCCGCACCACGACAACCTGCGCGATGTCGGCCGCCGTTACGCCGATATCTCCAGCGCCGACGCGGTCATCGCCTACTTCGAGGACTGGCGCAAACGGAACGGCTAGCCATGCCCTCGGTTTCGTGTCATCCCGGATCGCAGACTTCGCGACAGCGGGGCCGCTGAATTCGGGAGGGCCGTTTCGTGACCAGACCCTTGGGGCGCAGAGCAGGCGGCCGGGCCGGGAGCCAGGCTCGGGCCGGAGCCCGAAGCGAAACGCCGGTCAGGACGGCACGCTACCGTAACCTCACCAATTCCTTGCTGCGGCAGCCGGCGTTTCCGGACGACCGGGTGCAGGCGATCCACGACACCGCCCTGCGGGTGTTGCAGGACCTCGGCATCAAGGTGCTGAACGGTGAGGCGCGTGCGCTGTTCAAGAAGGCGGGCGCTCTGGTCGATGACGAGACCCTCATGGTGCGGATCGGCCGGGACCTGGTCGAGCGGTCCCTGGAGACCGCGCCGAGCGCATTCGTCATGGAAGGCGGCGAGCCGGAGCGCGCGGTCCAGCTTGGCGGCGACAACGTCGCCTTCGTTTGCGTCGGCGGTCCGCCCTTCGTTACGGATATCGATCGCGGCAAGCGCCCCGGCACCTTGGCCGACACGCGCAACATCGTTCGCCTGTCCCAGCATTTCGATGTCATTCACCTGCAATCGCCCAATGTCGAACCGCAGGACGTCGATCTCAAGGTGCGCCATCTCCACGCAACGGAATGCCAGATCACCTTGAGCGACAAGCCGCCGTTCATCTTTTCTCGCGGCGCGCCACAAGTCCGCGATTGTTTCGAAATGATGCGGATCGTCCGGGGGCTGAGCGAGGACGAGTTCCAGGCCAAGCCTTGGTGCTACACGGTGATCAACACCAACTCGCCGCGCCAGCTCGACGTGCCCATGTGCCAGGGCATCATGGATTTCGCCCGGGCCGGGCAGGTTTCGGTCATCACGCCCTTTACCCTGGCCGGCGCCATGGCGCCGATCACCATCTCCGGCGCCCTCACGCTTCAGCATGCGGAGGCCCTGGCGGGCATCGCCTTGGCCCAGATCGCGCGGACCGGCGCGCCGGTGGTCTATGGCTCCTTTACCTCCAACGTGGATATGAAATCGGGCGCGCCCGCCTTCGGCACGCCGGAGTTCGTCAAGGGCGCCTTCGGCGCCGGCCAGCTCGCACGCCACATCGGCCTGCCATGGCGCGGCTCTGCCGCGACCGCCTCCAACGCGCCGGACGAACAGGCGGTCTACGAATTTCTCATATCCGCCTGGGGCAGCCTCTTGGGCGGCGTGAATATGATGGTGCATGCCGCCGGCTGGTTGGAAGGCGGGCTGACCGCTTCCATGGAGAAGTACATCCTCGACATCGAAATGCTTCAGATTTTCGCCGAGATTTTTCAGCCGCTCGAGGCCGGCGCCGAGGAGATCGGCTATGAGGCGCTGGCCGAGGTCGAGCCCGGTGGCCATTTCTTCGCCGCCGCGCACACCATGTCGCGCTACCAGGACGCCTTCTATACGCCATTGGTTGCCGATTGGCGGAACTTCGAAACCTGGCAACGGGACGGAGCCAAGACCGCCACCCAACGGGCCAACGACATCTGGAAAAAGACCCTCGCCGAGTTTCAGCCCCCGCCCTTGGCGCCCGGCCGGGGCGAGGCCTTGCAGGCCTTCATCGAGCGCCGCACCCGCGAGGGCGGGGCGCCGCCGGAATCTTGAGTCGCGCTCCTGATCGCCCTTACAACGGCCAGACCAGTAGGATCATCGGCACCGCGACCGCGACGATCAGGATGTCGAGCGGCAGGCCCATGCGCCAATAGTCGCCGAAGCGGTAGCCGCCGGGCCCCATGACCAGCAAGTTAGATTGATGGCCGATCGGGGTCAGAAAGGTCGAGGACGCGCCGACGGCGACCGCCATGAGGAAGGGATCGACGGCGACGCCCAGTCCCTTGGCAATACCGATTCCCAGGGGCGCCATAATCACCGCCGTGGCTGCGTTGTTCATGATGTCGGAAAGCAGCATGGTCACGACCATAAGCAGCGCCAGCATCGCCCAGACCGGCACGCTGTCCTGCATGGCCAGAATGGGCGCCGCGATCACCTGGGTCGCGCCGGTCGTCTCCAGGGCGCCGCCGACCGGGATCAGCGCGCCCAACAGCACGATAACCGGCCATTCGATGGAGTCGTAGAGGTCGCGGGGGCTGATCGTGCGGGTCAGAACCAGGCCGGCGGCGGCGGCGGTGAAGGCGATCTGCGGGGCCAGGAAACCGCCTACCACCAGGACCATGGCGATGGCGAAAATCAGCGGTGCGGCCCATTGGATCTCGCGCCGGCCGAGGGCAATGTCGCGGCCGGCCAGAGGCAGGCAACCCAGGGCGCTCAGGGCGTCGGGCATGGGCTCGCGCTCGCCCTGCAGCAACAGCACATCGCCGCCGGACAGGCGGACCCGGCCCAGGCGCTCGGTGATCGGCGCGCCTTGGCGCGCCAGGCCCAAGAGGTTCAGGCCATAGCGGGCGTGCAGGCGCATAGACTGGGCGGTCCGCCCCTCCAGGCGCGATCCCGGTGCGATCACCGCCTCGGTCAGCATGACCCGCTCTGAACGCAGGCTCTCAACCTGCACGTTGGCCGCGCCCAGCGAGTCCAGCTTGCCTTCGTCGACCACCTTCTGCAGGGCCGCCGCGTCGGCCTCCAGGATCAGGATATCGCTCGCCTGCAGCCGCAGATAGCCCGAGGGCGCCAGCATGCGGTCCTTGCGCCGGATCAAGGCGACCACCGCGGCGTCGCCTTCGCCGAGCGCCTCCAGGTCGATCAGGCGCCGGCCCACGTAGGGCGACGCCTCTTGCAGGCGCACCTCGGTGATGTAGTCCTCGATGTGAAACAGGTCCCGGGCGTCGTCGACCGCTTTGCCCCCGGCGTCGCGGGTCGGCAGCAACCGCCAGCCGATCAGGGACACGAAAACCACCCCGGCGCCGGCAACCACGATGCCGACCGGTGCAAAGTCGAACATGGCGAAGGCCTGGCCGGTTTCGGCCATGCGTGCGCTCGCGATGATGATGTTGGGTGGCGTGCCGATCAAGGTGGTCAGGCCACCCAAAAGGGTGCCGAAGCTGAGCGGCATCAAAAGCTGACTCGGCGGTCTTTTGGCTATGTCCGCACTTTGTAACGCGATCGGAAGTATTATCGCTAAGGCTCCGACATTATTCATAAAGGCGGAGCACACCGCTGCCAATCCAGTGATCGCAAAGACGTGTAGGTGCGGATGCGCTACCAAGGGCCGCAGGTAGCGCCCGGCAGGTTCGACGAGGCCGGAGTCGCGCACGGCGCCGGACAGCACCAGCACCGCCGCCACCGTAATCACGGCAGGATGGCCGAAACCGCTGAACGCCGATTCGGCGGGCACGACACCTACGGCCACGGCGGCCAGGAGCGCGAGGACCGCAACTACGTCGTAGCGCACCCGGCCCCAGGCAAAAAGCACCAGGGTTGCCCCCAGAATAACGAACAATAAGGTAGGTTGGTGGCTCACGCTGGCTCCGCCCTTGGCGTTATCCCGCGACTGCGTTGACGCACTGCAACATGATACCTAGTATCCGGCCGCGCCACCCCAATTCTCACACATCGGACGCGTGCTGGGGGAGACTTTTCCTCGGCCCGCGATCAGAGGGATGAAACCATGACCGTCGCGCCGCCAAACGCGCGTCCGCACAATCCCTGCTTTTCCTCCGGCCCCTGCGCCAAGCGGCCGGGCTGGTCGCTGGACGCGCTGGACGGCGCTTTTCTGGGCCGATCGCACCGCGCCAACGCGGGCAAGGCGAAGCTCGCCGAAGTGATTGCGCGTTCGCATGAGGTGCTGGGCCTACCGAATGACTACCGCCTCGGCATTGTGCCGGCCTCCGATACCGGCGCGGTCGAAATGGCCTTGTGGTCGCTGCTCGGCCCGCGCGGGGTCGATATGCTGGCTTGGGAAAGCTTCGGCAAAACCTGGATCGCCGACGTAGCGAAGCAGTTGAAGCTACCGGACGTGCGGACCCTAGAGGCGGGTTATGGCGCGCTGCCCGATCTGAGCGCTGTCGACCCGGCGCGCGATTGCGTCTTCACCTGGAACGGCACAACCTCCGGTGTGCGGGTGCCGAATGGCAACTGGATTGACGACCAGCGCGCCGGCCTGACCATCTGCGACGCGACCTCGGCCGTCTTCGCCATGGATCTGCCCTGGGCCAAGCTGGATGCGGTGACTTGGTCGTGGCAGAAGGCCCTGGGTGGGGAGGCCGCTCATGGCATGCTGGCGCTCTCGCCGCGCGCCGTCGCCCGCCTGGAGGACCACACGCCCGCTTGGCCCGTGCCCAAGATTTTCCGGTTGACCAAGGCGGGCAAGCTGGACGAGGACGTGTTTAAGGGCGCGACCATCAACACACCCTCCATGCTGGCGGCCGAGGACGCCTTGGATGGATTGCGTTGGGCCGAGGCGGTCGGTGGGCTGCCGGTTCTGACCGCGCGCGCCGAGGCCAATTTGAAGGTGGTTGCGGATTGGGTCGCCGCCCGTGATTGGGTCGCCTTTCTGGCCGAGGATCCGGCAACCCGATCCTGTACCTCGATCTGTCTGTCGCTGGTCGATCCCTGGTTCAACGCCCTGGCGCCCGAGGCCCAGGCCGCTGCGGCCAAGCGCATAGCGGCGCTGGTCGAGGACGGCGGCGCGGGCCTGGATATCGGCTCGTATCGCGATGCGCCACCAGGTCTGCGTATTTGGGGTGGGCCAACCGTCGAGACATCGGATATCGAGGCCTTGTTGCCCTGGCTCGACTGGGCCTACCGCGAGATGAAGCAAGAACGCAACACCGCTTAAGGACTCCGTAAATGCCTAAGGTGTTAATCGCCGATAAGATGAGCGATCATGCGGCCGAGGTTTTCCGGGCGCGCGGTATCGAGGTCGACGTCGTTACCGGCCTGGCGCCGGAGGCGCTGAAACAGAGCATCGCCAACTACGACGGCATCGCGGTGCGCTCGGCAACCAAGGTCACGGCCGAAATCATCGCGGCAGGCAATTTGAAGGTCGTCGGGCGCGCGGGTATCGGGGTCGATAACATTGACGTGCCCGCCGCGACCCAGCGCGGCATCGTGGTCATGAATACGCCGGGCGGCAACTCCATCACGACCGCCGAGCACACCCTGGCACTGCTGTTTTCCCTGGCCCGGCAAATTCCCGCCGCCGATCGCTCGACCCAAGCCGGCAAGTGGGAGAAATCCCGCTTCATGGGCGTCGAACTGACCGGCAAGACCCTGGGTATCATCGGCTGCGGCAACATCGGCGCCATCGTGGCCGAGCGCGCCATCGGCCTGCGCATGCGGGTTGTCGCTTACGATCCTTTCCTCAGTCCCGACCGGGCCAAGGATCTGGGGGTCGAGAAAGCCACCCTGGAGGACCTTCTCGCCCGCGCCGACTTCATCACCCTGCACGTGCCGCTAACCGATCAAACCCGCGGCATCCTCAATGCCGAGTCCCTGGCCAAAACCAAGAAGGGCGTGCGCGTTATCAATTGCGCGCGCGGCGGTTTGGTGGTCGAGGCGGATCTGAAAGCGGCAATCGAATCGGGCCATGTGGCGGGCGCCGCCTTGGACGTTTATGCCGAAGAACCGGCGCGCCAGAATCCGCTCTTCGGCATGGAGCAGGTGGTCGCGACGCCGCACCTGGGCGCTTCGACCACCGAGGCGCAGGAAAAGGTGGCCCTAGAGATCGCCGAACAGATGGCGGATTATCTGCTGACCGGCGCGGTCCGCAATGCCCTCAACATGCCGTCCTTGACCGCCGAGGAATCGGCGCGCCTCGGCCCTTACATGGATCTTGCCCATCAATTGGGCAGCTTCGCTGGGCAGCTTACCCGCAGCGGCCTGAAAGACGTTTGCATCGAATACGAGGGCCAGGTTGCCGCGCTCAACTGCCGGCCCCTGACCCAGACCGCGCTCGCCGGCCTGCTATCGCCGATCCTGGATAGCGTCAACATGGTCAACGCTCCGGTGCTGGCGCGTGAGCGCGATATTGATGTGACCGAGACGAAACACGAGCGCGACTGCGACTTTCAGACCTTGATTCGTCTGTCCGTAACCACGGAACGGGGCCCGCGCAGTGTGGCTGGCACCCTGTTCGGCGGCACCAAGCCGCGCATCGTCGAAATCAAGGACATCCCGGTCGAGGCCGAGTTGGGGCCGAACATGCTCTACATCACCAACGAGGACCGACCCGGCCTGATCGGTGCCCTGGGGGGTACCTTGGGCGACGCCGGCGTCAACATCGCGACCTTCCATCTGGGCCGCGCAGCGCCGGGCGCGGACGCCATCGCACTTTTGGAGGTCGACGGCGACATACCCGCCGAGGTCTTGGCGCGGGTGCGCGCCCTGCCGCACATCAAGCAGGCCATATTGTTGAAGTTCTAGCGCCAATGAGGGCGGCAGTGCACCTCACGTTCGCGGCAATCCTTGTCGCGATCTTGCCTGCAGTGACGCACGCCGACGATGGGCTGGAAGTGTTGGGGATCCGTATCGAATACCACGCCACGGATCCGTTGCCGCCCACGCCCAAAGTCGATCGTCCCGACGATGCGTTGCCGGATGGGCTTCCCGCATTTGGGATTTTCGACATTGCGAAAGTTTGGCTGATCGCACCGACTGCGCGTTACGGCCACGGCGTACTTGGCGACGCCATAGAGGCCGGTGGCCTGCGCGCGATCCTGACCAACGGCGAGACCACAGAATATCGTTTGGACGAGAATTCGGTTTTCGAGGACTTGAGGCCGCGCCTCGCGGACCTGGATGGCGATGGCACCGAAGAGATCATTGTTGTGCGCTCCTACCTCGACGCCGGGGCGGCGCTCGCGGTTCTCGGTGTGCGAGAGGGACGTCTCGAACTTCTCGCCGAAACTTCGCCTATTGGACAGGCGCATCGCTGGCTCAATCCGGTCGGTGTTGGCGATTTCGACGGCGATGGGCAGCGAGAAATCGCCTATGTCGAGACCCCGCACATCGGCGGCATCCTGCGCATCGTCGCATTGAAAGATGGCCGCCTGACGGAAGTCGCGGCACAGCACGGTTTCTCCAACCACGCGATTGGATCGCGTGCGCTCAGGCTCTCGGCCATTTTCGATTTCGACGACGACGGCCGTGACGATATTCTAATCCCGGTGCAGGGGCGTCGGCAGTTGCGGATCGTCAGCTTCGCCGGTGGCAGTTTTCGCGAGCTCGCCAGGATCGACGCAAAGGAACCGATCCAGGGCAATTTCCATATTTTCGATTGGGACGGCAGTGGCCGCGACGATGTTGTTGTGCCCTTGCGGCCCGGCCTAGTGATGCTCTTGGCGCGCTAATCGAGAAACCGCCAATTGGCCGTTAAAAAAACAGTCTTGACTGTTTGTTTTTAATATTCTTATCATTTCTCAAAATTTGGGGCGCTTGAAGCCTTCGGGCGGATCGCCGGGTTTCGGCCCGTGGCGTGGCCTGGCTTGGCCGCAAGTGCAAGAAAAACAAGGGATGGCAATGCAAGGGATGGCGGACTCCGCGCGATCGATCGTTATCGAAAACGCGAACATCCTAGACACGCGCGCCGGCGAACTTATCGGCACCCGCAACCTCAGGATCGAGAACGGCCGGATTTGCGAGATTTCATCGTCTGCCGTCGGCAAGGCCGAGAGAACCCTCGATCTTCGCGGCAGGGTGCTGATGCCCGGCCTGTGCGACGCGCATGTTCATGTGGTTGCTGCGACCGCGAGTTTTCCCGACTTGTTGAAATGGTCGCCCATGTATGTGGCCGCGCGGGCCGGCGAGATCCTATCCGCCATGCTGATGCGTGGCTTCACCACGGTCCGGGACTGCGGCGGCGCCGATTTCGGATTGGCACAGTCGATCGAGGAGGGCTACCTGACCGGCCCCCGGATCCTGTTCAGCGGCCACGCGATTTCCCAGACCGGCGGTCATGGCGACATGCGCGGACCCGGTGAGAACTGGGACAGCTGCTTCTGCTGTGCCGGTTTGGGCCGGGTTGCTGATGGCGTGCCCGAAGTCCGCAGGGCGTGCCGCGACGAAATCCGCAAGGGGGCGCACTTCATCAAGATCATGGCCGCGGGCGGCGTTTCCTCGCCGACCGACCGGATCAGCAGCACCCAGTTCTCCGAGGATGAGATCGTCGCGGCGGTACAAGAGGCCGAGGCGGCCGAGACCTATGTCGCGGCCCATGTCTATACCGCCCGGGCGGCGAACCGCGCCTTGCGCTGCGGAGTCCGCTCCATCGAGCACGGCAACCTGATCGACGACAGCACCATCGATCTTCTCTTGGCGCAGGACGCCTTCCTGGTGCCGACCATGTCGACCCATGAGATGCTGGCCATCGAAGGCGTCGCGGCAGGCATGCCGAAAGACATGTGCGACAAGGTCCACGATGTGGTTGAGGCCGGGCACAAGACTCACGCCCATGCCCACAGCCGGGGTGTGAAGATGGTCTTCGGGACCGATCTGCTGGGATCCATGCAGCGCCACCAGTTGCTCGAATTCAAGATCCGCAGCGCCTTTCAGACCCCGGCGGAACTCATCGCGTCGGCGACGGCGACGGCGGCCGATCTGTTTCAAATGACCGGCGATATTGGCGAAGTGATCGAAGGCGCCCGCGCCGACCTGATCGTCGTCGAGGGCGATCCTCTAGCGGATATCGAGGTGCTTCGAAATCCGGACCGCCATCTGAAGCTGGTGATGAAAGACGGAACCGTGTTCAAGGACGCTCTTTAGAATAGACAGGGGATCGGCCGGCTAGGGGACGTCCGGAACAATTCTACCAATCGTGTCGTCAACCGACAGAGGAGGATAGGGTTATGAGGTATTTCAAGAAGGTATGCTCGCTGGGGGCGATTGCCGCTGTTTGTGCGCTCGCCGCCCAAACGGTCTCGGCGGAGGAATTCAACGCCAACATTTTCTTCCCGCCGCAGCACCCGCTTGCTAAGTACGGTTACGTCGAATGGGCGAAATCGCTTGAGAAGGCGTCGGAGGGCCGGCTGACGGCGAAGGTCTTTGCCGGCACCGCCTTGTTGCCGCCGCGCTCGGGCTTGTCGGGCGTGCGCGACGGCATCGCCCAAGTCGGCTATCACGCCGGAACCTATACTCCGGCGGAACTGCCGATTTCGAATTCGATCCAGGAACTCGGCTTCAATTACGACGACGCCTTGACGGCGATGGTCGCGGCAACCGATTTCAACATGACCGACGCCGAGGCCTTGGTCCAATGGAAGAAGGCCGGCATCGTCTACGGCGGCGGCTACAGCACACCGCCCTACAACTTGATGTGCCGGACCCCGATCCGCACCCTCGCTGACGTCAAGGGAAAGCGGTTGCGCACGGCCGGCGCGGCCCTGTCGCGCTGGGTGGAATCGGTCGGTGCCGTGCCGGTCAACGTGCCCTCGAGCGAGATGTATCAGGGGGTCGAGAAGGGAACCTTGGATTGCGCGGTCAATGTGGCCAGCGATCTGAAGTCCCGTAGCCTCTGGGACGTTGCCAAGCACACCACCATGGCCCCCTTGGGCATGTATTGGTCCGGCCCCATGTGGGGCTACAACCCATCCTATTGGAAGGGCCTATCGACCGCCGACCGGCAATTGTTCTTCGATACCCAGTCCGAGGCTCTGGCGGCGCTCTATGTCGGCTACAACGCGGCGATCGACGAGGCCTTGGCCGAGGCAAAGGAGCACGGCGTGACCGTGTATGAGCCCGGACAGGACATTCTCGATTCGATCGCGAGCTTCGCGAAGGGCAACCTGACCAACGTCTACAAGACAGCCCGCGAGAAGCACGGCTTGGCTAATCCGGAGGCCCTGTTGGGCCGTTTCGATCAAAGAACCCAAAAATGGGCGAAGCTTTTCGCCGACGTGGACCGCAAGGACGTCGGAGCCATCGCGAAGATCATCAAGGCCGAGCTTTACGATAAGATCGACCCCGCGACCTATGGGGTGAACTGACGGAGCCTGGACCCCGGGAACTTTAGGAGGGCCGGGCGCGTGCCTGGCCCTCCACCCGCCGTCTCGCGTTAGCACCCAGGACTGGGGAGGACGCCATGCCCGAACACATGGTCCAAGAAGTGCGTTCGGCCAAAACCCGGCGCAAGATACTGACGGCGACCCTGGATAGCATTTTCGAGGACGGTTTCCAGAGAGCCTCCACCACCGAGATCGTCCGACGGGCTGGGGTTTCGCGCGGCGCCCTGCTGCACCACTATCCGACCAAGGAAAAATTGATCGCCGCCGCGGTCCAACATCTGCTCGAAACCGAGATCGCCGATATCCGGCGGGTTGCCGGCGCCTATGCCGAGAAGCAATTGACCATCGACGATTTTATCGATGACATGTGGCGGCGCTTCTCCGGCCGCTTGTTTATGATTACCATCGACTTTCTCGCCAGCGCCCGGACCGATGAGAAGCTGAGAGAGGCCGTAATGCCGGTTAGCCTGCAATTTCATCGGTCCTTGAACGAAATCTGGTCTCAGTTCTTCGTCAACAAGACCGTGGCGCCGCAAAAAATCCAGGTCCTGCTCAACGCCACTTTGTGCCTGATGCGGGGGATGGGCATTCAGACCATTGTCCGCAAGGACCCGCAGTATTTCATGGAAATGCAGGAAACCTGGAAGGACGTGCTGCGCGCGCTCTTGTCCGAAGAGGCCTTGCGCCGAGACAAGACGGCTTAGCCTCGAAATGACCGGCAACCTGGACCCTGAATCGTCGAAGCCACGCGCGATGGAACGCGTCGTCCAATGGCTCGCGCGGGCCCAGATGTTTTTGACCGGTATCTTTCTGGTCTTGATGATGGTTCATGTCACGGCCGACGTGGCGATGAAGTATCTGTTCAACGCCCCCATCGTCGGTACCTTGGAAACAGTCTCCTACTACTACATGGTGTCGGTGGTTTTCCTGCCCTTGGCGATGATCGAGTTGCGCCAGGAACATGTCGTCGTCGACCTTCTGTTTCGCAAGTTTCCGGCCGCTTTACAGACCGCCGTTTACCTGCTCGGTGTGATCGTCGCACTGACCTACTTCGGCATGATGACCTATCAAACCTTGATCGATGCCCTGAAGGCGACGTCGGAAAAGGAAACCGTCATGGCGAATTTCCTGTTCTACGTCTGGCCGAGCCGCTGGGGCCTGCCCATCGGCATCGGCAGCCTGATGCTCGCCATCGCCCTGAACGCCGTGAAGGTCATGGCGACCGGCGTAATTCCGGAACCCGACGATCAGCAGGAAGGCATCTGATGGGTCCGACCGAAATTGGTGTCGCCGGAATCGCCGTGGCCTTGCTGTTGATCGCACTGCGCGTGCCCATCGCCGTCGCCCTGGGCCTGGTCTCGATTATCGGCATCATGTTTCTGACCAATGTGCGTGCCGGCTGGGGCATCATTTCCGCGGTCCCCTTCAATTTCATCGGCAACTGGGCCCTGACCGCGGTGCCGATGTTCTTGATGATGGGCTACACCTGCACCACCACGGGCATGACCAAGGGGCTGTTCCGCGCCATGCGGATCTTCTTGGCCCGACTGCCCGGCGGCCTGGCGGTCACCGGGGTCGCTGCCAGCGCCTTGTTTGCCTCCGCCTCCGGGTCCAGCGTCGCGACCGCGTCCGCCATGGCCCGGATCGCCGTGCCCGAGATGCTGCGCCATAACTATGCACCGTCCCTGGCCAGCGGCGTGATCGCGGCCTCGGGAACCCTCGGTTCTCTGATACCGCCGAGCATTCTCATGGTGCTTTACGGGATCTATGCCGAAGTTTCCATCGGCAAGCTGTTCATGGCCGGTTTCCTGCCCGGTTTGGTTTCGGCGCTGCTCTACATGGCCATGATCGTGGTCCGGGCCAAACTCAACCCGGAATTGGCCGGGCGCACGGACGAACGCTATAGCCTGAAGGAAAAGCTGGAGTCTATTCGCGACGTTTGGCCGCTGCCGGTCCTGATCTTTTGCGTCCTCGGCGGTATTTTCATGGGTTTCTTCTCCCCTACCGAGGCTGGGGCTATCGGCGCCTCGGTTGCCGTGCTGATTGCGATAGCTCGGCGCGCCATGACCTGGGTTGCCTTCAAGCAGGCCCTGACCTATACCGCGGTCGGTACCTCGAGTATCTTCATCATCCTGGTCGGAACCCTGTTCTTCACCCGCTTTCTAGCCTTAAGCGGCTTGCCCATGATGCTGGCGGAGACCGTATTATCGATCACTGCGGGCAGCCAGATTCTCATCATTCTCGGCGCCGCGGTAATCTATGTAGTCCTTGGCATGTTCGTGGAGCCGATCGGCCTGCTGCTCTTGACCCTGCCGATCATTCTGCCCCTGGTCTCGGGTGCGGGAATGGATTTGATCTGGTTCGGCATCATCGTCATTAAGCTCTTGGAGATCGGCCTGATCACGCCGCCGATCGGTTTGAATGTTTATGTCATCAAGGGCGCACTCGGCAATCAGGTCTCGTTGCAGGATATTTTCCGTGGGGTCGGCTGGTTTATGGTCATGGACGTGGTGGCGCTGGTCATCATCGTGGCATTCCCAGCCTTGTCCCTGTGGCTGCCGGCGGTGATGTGGGAATAAGCGGCTAACCTGGCCGTCTGTCTCGGCGCGCGAGCACGATCAGCCGGCGCACCCCCAGCATGGACAACACGACGGCGGCGGTGAAGACGTAGAGGCCCAGGTGGGTGCTGACCTGACCGATCAGGGACACTTGGATCGCGGCGATGGTGAGCGCGGCCAGGAAGACGTCGAGCATTGACCAGCGGCCCAAGACCTCCAAGCGGTCCAGCTTGGTGTGCAGGGCTGCCGAGCGGGCATCGGCCCCATACCACAGCCAGAGTGCGGTTATCAGCTTGAGTGCGGGAAACAGGACTGAAAAGACCGCGACCACCACGCAGAGCATGATTTGCTCTTCACGCCAAAGTACCGCGATGACATCCAGGATCGAGATCCGCTCGGCGAAAAAGACCAGCCGGCTGATGGTCATGAGGGGCAGGGTCCAACCCGCGATCAGCATCAGGCCGAGGACCGCCATCCCGGGCCCAAGCAGGCGGTCGGCGCCGGTGGCGCGGGCGGCGAGAGAGTTGGGATGGGGCAGGCCGGAAGCCATACGGGGTGCCAACGGTTCCGGGGCTGAAAAAGGGCGCGCAAGATAGCAACGCGGGCCCGCCAAGGCGAGCCCGGGACCGTTTCATGGCCTTCGGCCCGGATTCCGGTTTGAGTTTTCGGAGAAAATCGCTTTACTAGCGCCCGTTCCAACCCTCGCTGAGAGAAAGAGCCCATCCCGGCCATGACGACCGCTGGAGAAAAGGCCTTGCTGCCGGCCGGATTCGCCGACGGCCTGCCGCCCTTCGCTGCCCAGGAGGCGGCCGTGGTCGAGCGCCTGATCGCCTGCTTCGCGGCCCAGGGCTACGAGCGGGTCAAACCGCCCCTGCTGGAATTCGAGGATACCCTCTTGGCCGGCGCAGGCGACGATGTGGCGCGTCAGACCTTCCGCCTGATGGACCCGCTCAGCCGCCGCATGATGGGCCTGCGCGCCGATATGACGCCGCAGGTCGCGCGCATCGCTGCGACCCGCCTGCTCAATGCGGCCCGACCCCTGCGGGTGTGTTATGGCGGCCAGGTCCTGCAGATTACAGGCAGCCAATTGCGCCCGGAACGCCAATTTGGTCAGGTCGGGGTCGAACTGATCGGGGCGCCGTACGAACGTGCGGACGCCGAGGTCGTGCTGCTCGCCGCCGAGGCTTTGGCCGCGGTCGGTGTCGAGCGGCTTTCGGTCGATTTAAACCTGCCGCGCTTGGTCGGCGACCTGGCCGCCGAACTGGGCGTGGGCAAGCCCGATATCGTCAAGCTGCGTCAGGCGCTCGACCGTAAGGATGTCTCGGCGGTAACATCGATCGCCGGTGGCCAAGCGGCCCCCTTTACCGCCATGTTGCGCGCCGCGGGGCCGGCCCCGGCGGCCTTGGAGGCCATGGCCCGGATTAAGATGTCAGCCACCTTGGGCGCGGAGGTCGCGCGCCTGCGAAGGGTGGTCGAGCTGATCGGCGCCGCCGCGCCTGATCTAACCCTGACCATCGATCCGGCCGAGCATCGCGGCCTCGAGTACCACACCGGGATCAGCTTCATCGTCTTCGCCCGCGGCGTACGTGGCGAGTTGGGCCGGGGCGGACGCTACAACGCCGGCGATGACGGCGAGGAGGCGAAATCCTCAACCGGATTCACCCTTTATATGGACAGCGTGTTGCGCGCCTTGCCCAAACCGGAGGGCGCGCGCCGCTTGTACTTGCCTGCCGATTGCCCGCCCGCGCGCGCGCGCGACCTGCGGGCCGAAGGCTGGGTTACCCTGGCCGGCCTGGACGATGGCGCGGCAACTCGAGCCGAGGCACAGCGGCTGGGCTGCAGTCACGTTCTTCTGGAAGACCGTATTGTGGAACTGGGTGGTATCTAGACTATGGCGAACGTAGTGGTGGTTGGCTCTCAATGGGGCGACGAGGGCAAAGGCAAGATCGTCGATTGGCTGTCGGAGCGCGCCGATGTGGTCGTGCGATTCCAGGGCGGCCACAACGCCGGTCACACCCTGGTCATCGACGGCACGACCTACAAGTTGTCGCTGCTCCCGTCCGGCGTGGTGCGCCCGGGCAAGCTGTCCATCATTGGCAATGGCGTGGTGGTTGATCCCTGGGCGCTGGTCGAGGAACTGGAGAGGGTTCGCGCGCTGGGCGTGAACCTGACCCCGGAAACCCTATGCATCGCGGAGAACGCGGCCCTGATCCTGCCCTCCCATGGCGCGGTCGACCGGGCGCGGGAAGCTGCCCAGGGCGGCAGCGCGATCGGCACCACCGGGCGCGGCATCGGCCCAGCCTACGAGGACAAGGTCGGACGGCGTGCCGTGCGTCTGTGCGACTTGGCGGACGAGGACGCATTGCGCGAGCGTCTCGACGCCTTGCTGCTGCATCACAACGCGATCCTGCGCGGCTTGGGGGAGGCGGAATTTCCCGCCGAGGAGGTCATGGCGCAATTGCGCGAGGTGGCGCCCAAGGTACTGCCCTTCGCCGAGCGGACCTGGCAGTGCCTCTACGATGCGCGCAAGGCGGGCCGGCGCATTTTGTTCGAGGGTGCGCAAGGCGCCATGCTGGATGTCGACCACGGCACCTACCCCTATGTCACTTCATCCAACACCGTCGCTGGCCAAGCCGCTGCCGGGGCCGGTGTCGGGCCCGCCGCGATCGACTACGTGCTGGGCATTACCAAGGCCTATACCACGCGGGTCGGTGCCGGGCCGTTTCCGACCGAACTGAACGACGATACCGGCGTGCTTTTGGGCGAACGCGGGCGCGAGTTCGGCACCGTGACCGGGCGGCGTCGGCGGTGCGGCTGGTTCGACGCCGTCCTAGTGCGCCAAGCCTCGCGCATCGGCCAGATCGACGGCATTGCCTTGACCAAGCTGGACGTGCTGGACGGCTTGCCGGAGCTCAAGGTCTGCGTCGGTTATCGGATCGACAGGCGCGATTACGACCACCTGCCGGCTCTGCCGTCCCTGCAGGCGCGCGCCGAGCCGGTTTACGAGACCCTGGAGGGTTGGAGCGAAAGCACGCGCGGCGCGCGTACTTGGGCCGACCTGCCCGCCACCGCGGTCAAATACATCCGCCGGGTCGAGGAACTGATCGAGGTTCCCGTCGCCCTGCTGTCGACCAGCCCCGAACGCGCCGACACGATCTTGGTACGCGATCCCTTCGCCGACTAACCGGGGGTCCTACAGCCGCTTACCGGACAGCAGAGCGGAAGGCGAACGGTAGCCGTCGCTGGGCACAACCCAGATGATGCTATCCGGTCCGTCGGAAAAGATGTTGTAACAGTCCCAGCCCGAACCTTGCCACCAAGAGCAGTACTGGTTCTTGGCCGGATCGGTCTTCCATTTGCCCTCAGATGCCGGCGAGCCTTCGGCGACATAGGTGGTTGCGCCGTCCTTGGCAAAATATTGCTTGAAGGGGGTGCCCTTCCAATTGCCGTTCACGGTGTTTCCGGCTAGAGCAGCCTCGATCTCGGCCGCGCTTAGCTGCCGCTCCCCGGCCGATGCCGGGGCGCCGATGGCTGCTAGACTCAGGGCGCCCACCATAGCGGCGGTTGCGAGAAGGTGTCGAAGCATGGGATTCTCCATCCAGAGGTCGCGCAACTAAGTAGCGCCGAGTGCCGCGCGTGGCCGCGCAAAACACGATTCAGGCAGACTTGAAGCCCACGATCAAGCGCGCCCGGCCCAGCTGCCCGGCCGAAATCGTCACTTCACGAATATTTGAACTTGGAGAGGCCTCCGCCGGGTCAGGCTGCGGCCTCGGGCTTGGCGGTACTGTCCCGATAAACGGTCTCACCGCTGGTATTGTCGACACCATGCAGCGACACATCGTAGCCCCACAGGCGACGAATGTGTTTGAGCACCTCGGCGCGGTTCTTCTCGGCCAGGGGAATGCCGTCGCGCACGATGTGTTGTAGGCACAATTGCCGGTCGCCACGCAGGTCCAGATCGACGACCTGGATGTTTGGCTCGATCATGCCCAGGTCGAAATTCCGGGAGATTGTGCGCCGGACGTTTTCATAGCCGCGCTCGTCGTGGATCGAGGAGACCGTGTAGTAATCGTCCTTTTCGCTATCGCTGAGGACGAAAAGGCGCATCTTGCGGATCAGATGCGGGCTGAGGAACTGTTGGATGAAGGATTCGTCGCGGTGGTTGGCCCAGGCGTCGCGCAAGGTGCCGCGCCAATCCCCGTTGCCGGCGATATCGGGCAGCCAACGTTTGTCTTCTTCGGTCGGCTCCGTGCAGATGCGGCGGATGTCCTGCATCATCTCGAAGCCAAGCGCATAAGGGTTGATACCGCCATAGCGCGGGTCGTCGAAACTCGGCTGAAAGACGACGCTGGAATGGCTGTGCAGGATTTCCAGCATGGCGCCTTCGGTCAGCATCCCTTGGTCGTAGAGCTTGTTTACGATGTAGTAGTGAACGAAGGTCGCGCAGCCCTCGTTCATGACCTTGGTCTGCTTTTGCGGATAGAAGTACTGTGCGATCTTGCGCACGATATGCAGGATCTCGCGTTGCCAGGGCTCCAGGATCGGGCTGTTCTTCTCCAGGAAGTAAAGCAGGTTCTCTTCCGGCAGGCGTAGGCTTTTCTTGCGCTTGGCGATCTCGACCTCTGCCTCGCTCGGCTCGGCGCCGCATTTCGGGCTGGGCAGGGTTCGCCAGAGATCGTTGAATGTGCGCTCTTCGTATTCTTGCCGCTTGCGGGCGCGCATCTGTTCCTTGTGGGGGGCACCGCGCGGTGTCCGCCGGTAGCGGAAGACACCGTGATCCATAAGCGCATGGGCCGCGTCGAGGACCTCCTCGACCGCCGCCGGGCCGTGCCGTTCCTCGCACTTGGCGATGAAGCCCTTGGCGAATTCCATGTAGTTCAGGATTGCCTCGGCGTCGGTCCACTGGCGGAACAGATAGTTGTTCTTGAAGAAATGATTGTGGCCGAAGGCGGCGTGCGCGGTCACCAGGGCCTGCATGGCCATGGTGTTTTCTTCCATGTGATAGCTGATGCAAGGCTTGGCGTTGATGACCAGTTCATAGGCGAGGCCACGGGCGCCTTTGCGGTACAGCTCTTCCTCGCGCACGAAGTGCTTGCCGAACGACCAGTGCTGATACATCAGCGGCATGCCGATCGAGGAATAGGCGTCCAGCATCTGTTCGGAGGAGATGATTTCGATCTGGTTCGGGTAGACGTTCAGGCCTAAATCGTTAATCGCGATCTCTTCGATCGCGTCGTAGGTCCGCGACATGGTATCGAAGGTCCAGTCCGAGCCTTCGAAGAGGAAAGAGCTCTTTTTCTTGGTCGCTTTCTTGGCCATGGCGGCGCTCCCCCCTTCAGGCCTTTGCCTTTTGGGGCGCGCCGGCGCCCTTGTTCTGTTTCGCGAAAAGCTCACGAAACACCGGATAGATATCGCCCGGTTGGGCGATGCGCTTGGCCTGGAAATTTTCCCAGCTTTGCCCAGCCTCCTGATAGGCGCGCCACAGGGCGGTGCCGTTGTCCGACGACCGGAAGATATCCGCCTCGCGCTCGTCCAGGATCTCCACATAGGCGTAATACTGGCACAGCGGCATGACCTCTTGGTCGAGCATGCGCACGCACTTCTCCGAATCGCCGGAGAAGTTGTCGCCGTCGGAGGCCTGGGCCGCGTAGATGTTCCATTCCTGGGTCGGATAACGCTCTTTGATGACCCGCAGCATTTCCTCCAGGGCCGTGCTGACCACCGTGCCGCCGGTTTCGCGACTGTAGAAAAAGGTGTCTTCGTCGACTTCCTGCGCCTCGTGGGTATGGCGAATGAAGACGATGTCGATCTTGTCGTAGCGGCGCTTGAGGAACAGGTGGAGCAGGATGAAAAAGCGCTTCGCTAGGTCCTTTTCACGCTCGCCCATGGAGCCGGAAACGTCCATCAGGCAGAACATCACCGCCTTGGTATTGGGCAGCGCCTCGCGCTCGAAGCGGTTGAAGCGGATGTCCAGCGGGTCGATGAAAGGGACGATCTTGCGTTTGCGCAGCAGCCGGGCGAGGTCGTCCTGCAGGGCGTCCAGGCGCCGCGCGCGGGTGTCGTCATGGCCCGGCTGGCTTTCCAGCGCCTCGATCTTGGCCACGATCGCGTCTATATCGCTTTGTTTCGGGCGGTGCAGCGCGATGCGCCGGCCATAGCTGTTGCGCATGGTGCGCAGCACGTTGATGTTGGTCGGGGTTCCGGAAACCGTGTAGCCGGCCCGGCGCGGCTTGAAGGCAATCACTTCCTTCAGGTTGGTTTTCACTAGGTCGGGCAGCTCCAGGTCTTCGAAGAACAGCTCCAGGAACTCTTCGCGCGATAGGGTGAAGGAAAAATCGTCATTGCCTTCGCCGCTATCGGCGGCATCTTTGCCGCCGCTGCCGCCGCCGCCCTGCTTGGGTTTGGACAGGCGGTCGCCGCTGGTGAATTCCTTGTTACCGGTAAAGACCTGGTCGCGCTTTCCGCCCCTGGGCGAATGATGAAATCTCGGTTCGCCGATGCCCTTGGTCGGCACGTTGACCACCTGGCGGCCGTCAACATCGGCGATGCTGCGGTCCTTGACCGACTGATTGATCACGTTCTTGAGCTGGGCGCGCGCCCGGCGCAGGAAGCGCTGGCGGTTGCTTAAGCTCTTGTCCTTGGGGTTGAGGCGCCGGTCGATGAAATTGGGCATGCCTGTCCCTTGTGCGCTTTATGGATCTCAGCCGGCCTTGTTCACCCGCATGTACCATTCGACCAGGCGGCGGACCTGCCGCTCGGTATAACCGCGGTCCTGCATGCGGCGCAGGAACTCATTATGTTGTTTGTCGGTCACGCTGTCCTTCTTGGTGCCGAAGCTGATCACCGGCAGCAGGTCCTCGACCTGGCTGAACATGCGTTTCTCGATCACCTCGCGCAGCTTTTCGTAGCTGGTCCAGGCGGGGTTCTTGCCGGCGTTCTTAGCCCGGGCGCGCAGTGAGAACTTAACGACCTCATTGCGGAAATCCTTCGGATTAGCGATTCCGGCCGGCTTTTCAATCTTGGACAGCTCGGAGTCCAGGATCTCGCGGTCGAAGACCTGCCCCGTGTCTGGGTCCTTGTAATCCTGATCTTCGATCCAGGCGTCAGCATAGGAAATATAGCGGTCGAAGAGGTTCTGGCCATACTCGGTGTAAGATTCCAGATAAGCCTTTTGGATTTCGTGGCCGATAAATTCAGCATAGCGCGGCGACAGCTCGGACTTGATGAAATCGAGATAGGCCGATTCCGTGTCTGCCGGGTGCTGTTCGCGCTTAATCGCCTGCTCCAGAACGTACATGAGGTGCACCGGATCGGCCGCGACTTCCTCGGTATCGTAGTTGAAGGTCTCGGACAGCACCTTGAAGGCGAAGCGGGTGCTGACGCCGTTCATGCCTTCGTCAACCCCGGCGACATCCCGGTATTCCTGGACCGATTTGGCCTTGGGGTCGATGTCCTTCAGATTCTCGCCGTCGTAGACCCGCATTTTAGTGTGCAGGGGTGAATTCTCGTGTTCGCGCAACCGGGTCGAGACACAGAAACGGCTAAGGGTCTCAAGCACTTCCGGCGTGCAGCACTGGCCGTCCAACTCGCTGTCTCGCAGCAGCTTCTCGTAGATCTTCTTCTCCTCCGAGAAGCGCAGGCAATAAGGCACCTTGACCACGCAGATGCGGTCGAGGAAGGCTTCGTTGTTCTTGTTGCTCTTGAACTGCTGCCATTCGGCTTCGTTCGAATGAGCCAGGACGATACCCTGATAGGGGAATGCGCCGCCGCTCTCCGTGCCCAGGTAGTTGCCTTCTTGCGTCGCGGTCAGCAGGGGATGCAGCACCTTGATAGGCGCCTTGAACATCTCGACGAATTCCAGCATGCCTTGGGTCGTCCGATTCAGACCGCCGCTATGGCTGTAGGCGTCCGGGTCGTCCTGGCTGAAGTGCTCCAACTGGCGGATATCGATCTTGCCCACCAGGGCAGAGATATCCTGGTTGTTTTCGTCGCCTGGCTCGGTCTTGGCCACGCCGATCTGGCGCAACTTCGAGGGCATCAGCTTGACCACGCTGAATTTCGAGATGTCGCCGCCGAATTCGTCCAGGCGCTTGGTGGCCCAGGGCGAGATCAGGCCGGTCAGACGGCGCTGCACGATGCCGTATTTGTCCTCTAAGAGGCCAGCCATGCGTTGCGGGTGGAACAAGCCGAGCGGTGACTCAAAGACCGGGCTGAGCTGGTCACCGGCCTTCAAAACGTAGATCGGCCGTTCCTCAATGAGCAGCTTCAGGCGTTCCGCCAGGGACGACTTGCCGCCGCCGACCGGGCCCAGCAGATAGAGGATCTGCTTGCGCTCTTCCAATCCCTGCGCCGCGTAGCGAAAATAGCCCACGATCCGCTCGATCGTGTCTTCCATTCCGTAGAACTCGCTGAACGCGGGATAGACCTTGATCGTCCGGTTCATGAAGATCCGACCCAGGCGCTCGTCGGTGCTGGTATCGACGAGTTTCGCCTCGCCGATCGCGGCGATCATGCGCTCCGGCGCGGAGGCGTACATCTCCGGGTCCTCTCGACAGCCGAGCAGGTATTCCTGAAGGCTGAGTTCTTCTTGCCGCTCACGGCTGTAGATCTCGGAGAAGAGGTCGAAGACGTCGGGGCTGTGTACGTTCATGGCTAACCTTCGATTCACGGATGCTAAGGTGACCAGTTCAATGACAGGTTGCGTCGAGATGGTTAAGAAGACCTTGCGATATTAAGAAATATTGTTGCGGAGTTACTAAGATCGCAAACAAACGCTTCGGCGTGGCGAGTCCAATCCGCCGGTGCCGAAGACTCATGCGGAGGGAATTTCGCCGTCGGCGCTCTTCTCCCGCTCGAGCCTTGCGTGTGTTACGCAAGCGCACCGCCCCGCATGTACGCGTTGGGCCTAAGCTCAAGAAATTGTGATGAATTTGCGGCGCAGGCCGCGTTGCCGCTAACGTTCGCCGCGTGCGACTCCGAATTCGCGGGCCGCGTCCTCGAGCCATCGCCAAGTGTATTCGGCGAAACTGCGCGCCACATAGACGTCGAAGGCAGGGCCATCGGCGGCCGTTTCGTCAGGGGTCATGTGCAGCAGGATGGCCGCTCTGGCGAGCACGGATTGCGCGCACTGGCCTTGGGCGAAGTGGCGCGGGTGGAAATCCAGCGGGCACCCCTTTTGCAAGACTGCGCGCGCCTTGGCACCCGATATCCGGATACAGGCGCGGCTTTCGCTGATGTCGGTCACCGCCGCCGAAATGCCGGCTAGGGCGGCGCGCAGGCTTTCGGCGATGCGCGGGCCCGACTTCGGGCCGCCGCGCGCGTCCAGGATTAGCCATTCGCCGGGCCCCAGCCACAAGGCGGTGGTATTCGCGCTACCGGCGGTGGCCCCGGCCTCGACCGGCAGATCGTAACCGGCGGCGGCCTTGAAGGCGCCATGAAAATTCGCGTTGTCGCCTGGCCCGCGCAGGTTCACGAGTCCGGGAAACGGCCGTTCGGCCATGTGGACGCCGGCCGGTTTGCCGCTACCGGGGCCGTGCGCCGCCAGGGCGAGGTGGGCGAGGGGGCTTTGGCGCAGATAACTCTCAATCATTGAGCCGGGTTCCTTCCGGGTCGAGGAAGACCGGGCTAACCACCTTGCAGGTGACGGTCGTGCCGTCGGCCAGCGGGGCCAGCACCGTCTGGCCCATGCGCGCCTGCCCGCCTTTGATCATAGCCAGGGCGATGGATCGGCCGAGATTGGGGCTGTGGTAGCTGGAACTCACATGGCCGATCATGGGCATGGGCGGCTTGGGCAGCACCCGCTCGACCAATTGCGCGCCCTCGGGCAGGACCTCCTCGGGATTCTCGCTCAACAGGCCGACCAGTTGCTTGCGGTCGGGCTTCAGCATGTCCGGGCGGCTGAGCGCGCGTTTGCCGATGAAGTCCTTCTTCTTGGAGACGATCCAGTCCATGCCCAGGTCGATCGGCGTGACCGAGCCGTCGGTTTCCTGGCCGACGATGATGAAACCTTTCTCGGCGCGCAGCACGTGCATGGCCTCGGTGCCGTAGGGTGTGATGTCGTACTTGGCCCCGGCGGTCATCAGCGCGTGCCATAGAGCGAGCCCGCACGAGGCCGGCACGTTGATCTCGTAGCTCATCTCGCCGGTGAAGGAGATGCGGGCGATGCGCGCGTCGATCCCGGCCACGCGGCCCGGTGCGATCGCCATATGCGGCAGGGCCTCGGTGCTCAAGTCGAGATCGGCCGCCAACTCCCGCAACAGCGGCTTCGCATTGGGCCCGGCGATGGTGACTGTCGCGAACTGCTCGGTCACGCTGGTCACAAAGACCTCCATGTCCGGCCACTCGGTTTGCAGGAATTCCTCGAGCTGGGCCAGAACCGGCGCGGCATTGCCGGTTGTCGTGGTCATCAGATAGTGATTTTCGCCGAGGCGCGCGGTGACGCCATCGTCGATCACCATGCCGGCTTCGTTCAGCATCAGGCCGTAACGGCAGCGGCCGACCGCCAGCTTCGACCAGGCATTGGTGTAGACCCGATTGAGGAACTCCGCCGTGTCCTTGCCCTGGATGTCGATCTTACCCAGGGTCGTCGCATCCATGATGCCGAGCGAATCGCGTGCCGCCTTGACCTCGCGGTTGACCGCCTGGTGCATGGTTTCGCCTGGCTTGGGAAAATACCAAGGCCGCTTCCACTGGCCGACGTCCTCGAAGGCCGCGCCGGCCTGTTCGTGCCAGCTATGGATCGGCGTTTTGCGCACCGGGTCCAAGAGACCGTCGACGTCGCGTCCGGCGAAGATGCCGAAGGTGACCGGCGTATAGGGCGGGCGGAAGGTGGTCACCCCGACCTCGGGGATCTCCCGGCCCATGGTCTTGGCAACGATACCGATCGCGTTGACGTTGCTGGTCTTGCCTTGATCCGTCCCCATGCCAGTCGTGGTGTAGCGTTTGACGTGCTCGATCGAGTGGTAGCCCTCGCGCAGGGCGAGCCGCAGGTCGTTCGCGGTTACGTCGTTCTGGAAATCGACGAAGGCCTTGCCGCCGCGCCCCGGCGGTTTGTCCGATGGCACCTCCCAGGCCCATTGCGCCGGCAGGAAGCCGTGGTTCTCTGCCTCGGGCGCGCGTGCGCCGTCCCGGCCGGGCTTGCAGCCGGCGTCCTTGGCCGCGTCGCGGCCGGCGGCATGGCCTTGGGCCAGGCAATCGGCCAGACCGAAGGCGCCGTTGCAGGCTCCGGCGGAGTGCGCGCCCTGTGCCGGGTCGCCGGGCACGAAAGCGCCGAGGGCCTCGTCAAAAACCACCTTGCCGCGCGATTGGCTGAAAAGATGCAGGGCCGGGCTCCACCCCCCCGACATGGCCAGGATATCGCAGTCCAAGGTTTCGCTCACGGCCAAGGCCCGGCCACTGCCCGGGTCCACGCGCCCGACGCGCACCTGCTTAACGCGCTTCTCGCCGCTGGTTCCGACCACGGCGCTGCCCGGCATGATGTGCAGGCCCTGGGCCTCGGCCCGTTCGGTGGCGGGGCCTTCGGGATTGGCGCGCAGGTCGACCACGGCGCGCACATTCACACCGGCCGCCGCCATGTCCAGGGCCGCCGTGTAGCCGCCGTCGTTGTTGGTGAAGACCACTGCCTTGTTGCCGGACCGGACCGCATAGCGGTTGACGTAAGTCCGGCAAGCGTCCGCCAGCATGATGCCCGGGCGGTCGTTGTCGGCGAAGACCAGGGGCCGTTCAATCGCGCCGGTCGCCAGCACGACTTGCTTGGCGCGCAGCTTCCATAGGCGCTGGCGCGGCAGATGACCGGGCTTTTCACCCAGGTGGTCGGTGACCCGCTCGACCATGGCGATAAAATTGTGATCGAAATAACCGTAGGCCAAGGTCCGGGTCAGAACCGTGACTTGGTCCATAGCCGCCAGTTCGGCCCGCGCCGCCGCGATCCATTGGGCCGCCGGCTGGCCATCGATCGTCGTGCCGTTGGTGCCGAGCAGGCTGCCGCCCAAATCCGAATCCTGTTCGGCCAGGATCACCCGCGCCCCGGCGCGTCCAGCGGCCAGGGCGGCGGCCAAGCCGGCGGGGCCGCCGCCGACCACCAGGACATCGCAGTGCGCGAAGGTCTTGTCGTAATGGTCCGGGTCGCGCCCCCGGGGCGCTTCGCCCAGTCCGGCGGCATGGCGGATGACGTACTCGTATTTCATCCAGAACGAGGCCGGCCACATGAAGGTCTTGTAATAGAATCCGGATGGGAGGACGCGCGACAGGGCATTGTTGAAGGCGCCAATATCGAAGCTCAAGCTGGGCCAACGGTTTTGCGAACGCGCCTCCAGGCCGTCGATCAGCTCGATCTGGGTGGCGCGCAGGTTCGGTTCGCTGCGTGCGCCTTCGCCCAGTTGGATCAAGGCGTTGGGCTCCTCCGCCCCGGCACTCAGGATGCCGCGCGTCCGATGGTATTTGAAGCTGCGCCCGACCAGATGCACGCCATTGGCGAGCAAGGCGGCAGCCAGCGTGTCGCCGGCATAGCCCATGTAGTCGCGCCCGTCGAAACGGAATCCGAGCCGGCGGTCCCGGTCGATCAACCCCCCTTCCGGCAAACGAAAACTCTGTGTCACGGCGCGCCCTCTAAACCTGGGTTTCGTAGTCGAGCTTGGGCGGTTTCGCGCCCGCGTCGTAGGCGGCCAGTATCTCGTAGGTCACGGTGTTGCGCGCGACGTTGAACCAGCGCCGGCAGCCGTGGACGTGGCACCAGCGTTCCAGGAACACACCCTTGGTGTTATCGCGCAAAAAGACGTAATCGGCCCACTCGGCGTCGCTGACCTTTTCCGGATCCTTTGGCCGGGCGATATGCGCTTGGCCTCCGTAGGAAAACTCGATCTCGCCGCGCGGGCCGCAGTGGGGGCAGGGGATCACCAGCATGTCCAGGCTCTCTTCCTCAGTGCGCCACGGCGGCCGCGCCGTGCTCGTCGATCAAGTATCCGGTGCGGAAGCGATCGAGCGAGAAAGCCGCGTTCAAGGGGTGCGGCTCGTCCTTGGCAACCGTGTGGGCGAAGGCCCAACCGGACCCCGGCGTCGCCTTGAATCCGCCCGTGCCCCAGCCGCAGTTGATATACATGCCTCCGACCGGCGTCTTGGATAGGATCGGGCTGGCATCGGGGCAAACGTCGACGATGCCGCCCCATTGGCGCAGCATGCGCATGCGCCGGAACATAGGGAACAGCTCGCAAATTGCGCCCAGGGTTTGTTCGGTCACCGGCAGGCTGCCGCGCTGGCCATAGCCAATGTAGGAATCGACGCCGGCGCCGATCACCAACTCGCCCTTGTCCGACTGGCTGACGTAGGCGTGCACCGCGCCCGACATGATCACGGTGTCCAGGACCGGCTTAATCGGCTCAGACACCAGGGCCTGCAACGGCAGGCTTTGGACCGGCAGGCGGAACCCGGCCATGCCGGCCATCACGCTGGAATGGCCGGCGGTCACGATGCCGACCTTGCGGGCCTGGATCGTGCCTTTGGCGGTCTCGACCGCGCGAACCTGTCCGTCCTCGACCTGAAAGCCGGTAACCGGGCATTGCTGAATGATATCCACGCCCAGCGCGTCTGCCGCGCGGGCATAGCCCCAGGCGACCGCGTCGTGCCGGGCGGTGCCGCCGCGCCGCTGGATCGAGGCGCCCAGCACGGGGTAGCGCCCATTGGCGCGTAGGTCCATGATCGGCACCAGGGCCTTGATTTCCTGCGGGCTTAGAAATTCGGAATCGACGCCGTTCAGCCGGTTGGCGTTGATCCGGCGCGATAGCTCGCGCAGGTCGTGCTGATTGTGTGCCAGATTCAGAACCCCGCGTTGGCTGAACATGACGTTGAAGTTCAGGTCTTGGCTCAGGCCCTCCCAGAGCTTCAGGGCGTGCTCGTAAAGCGCCGCGCTCTCGTCCCAAAGGTAGTTGGAGCGCACGATGGTTGTGTTTCGCCCGGTATTGCCGCCGCCAATCCAACCGCGTTCGACCACCGCGATATTGGTCATCCCGTGATTCTTGGCCAGGTAATAGGCGGTCGCCAGGCCGTGCCCGCCGCCGCCCACAATGATCGCGTCGTAGGACGATTTCGGCTCTGGGCTGCGCCAGGCGCGCGGCCAACCCTCGTGGTAGCTCAGCGCGTTCCGGATCAGGCTGAAAATCGAATAGCGCGGCATCATCTCGAATGCGGTCCCCCAGCCCTCTTTTTCGGGGCAGGTCATCGGTGATGCCCGCCCGTTCTGGCCCTCCGCCGGCCGCTCGCGGCCCCAGGCCGCGCCCAGCCAAATGGGGCGAGGGCTGCCCCAGGGGCTTGCGGGATCACGGCATCAATTTTTCTATTCGCGACATAGCCGTTTTGTGCCAAAGTCCCCGCACAATATACTGGAAAATAACTCCAGGGTAGGGCTGAAGAGGCGACCAATCCATGCTTGGCAATCCGGCGCGCGAACTGCCGCAACGCATCGGACTATTACTGGTCCCCAATTTCTCGATGATCGCATTCTCCTGCGTGATCGAGACCCTGCGCCTGGCCAACCGGGCCAGCGGTCAGGAGCTGTATCGGTGGCACATTTTTACGGCCGACGGCAAAGCGGTATGCGCCTCCAGCGGGATCGAACTCACACCCGAGGGCGATTTGGCGGCGGCCGAGGCCGTGAAGACCGTGATCGTGTGTTCGGGCGTCGAGGTGCAGCGCCTACAATGCAAGGCTGTCATAGCTTGGCTGCGCCGCAAGGCGCGCAACGGCACGGACATCGGCGCGATCTGCACCGGCAGCTATATCCTGGCGAATGCCGGTCTGCTTGACGGGCACCGCTGCACGATCCACTGGGAGAATTTGGCCGGCTTCGTCGAGGAATTTCCTGAGATCGAGGTCACCAACGAACTCTTCGAGATCGACCGCAATCGGTTTACTTGTTCCGGCGGGACCGCGGCGATCGACATGATGCTCAATCTGGTTGGCCGCCAGCACGGCCATGCGTTGGCGGCATCGATCGCCGACCAGTTCATGCACGAGCGGATCCGCGATCAAAACGACCGGCAACGCATGTCCTTACCGGCCCGCCTGGGTGTGCGGCACCCGAAGCTCCTCTCGGTGATCGAGCTGATGGAGCAGAACCTGGAAGAGCCCTTGAGCCGGACTGCCCTGGCCCAGAACGCGGGGCTTTCGACCCGGCAACTCGAACGCCTGTTCCGCAAGTACCTCCTGCGCTCGCCGGCTCGCTACTATCTGGAGTTGCGCCTGAACCGCGCGCGTCTTTTGTTGCTGCAGACCAATATGTCGATCATCGATGTCGCGTTGGCCTGCGGTTTCGTCTCCGCGTCGCATTTTTCCAAATGCTACCGCGATTTCTTTGGCCGCACCCCGCGCAAGGAACGGGGTCTGCCAGCGGACTTCGATCTCGGTGCCGAAACCACACCCCTGGCGGCCGCGTCGGGAGAATAGGCGGGACGCCTGTTTAGCCGCCGCGTGCTTTTTCCTTTAACGCCTTTGGTGAAAATGCGTAGCTGTCTTTGGTAGGCGGTTTGTGGCAGGCCAGGCATTGGGCCTGGTTGATACCATCAGGCCGGGTTCCGTCGGCCTTGAACACGGCATAGTTCCAATCGCCATTGCGCAATTTCTTTGGGATGCTGTCGCCCCAACCAGGTTGGGTTTCCATTGCCGTATAGGCGGCAAGTTAGCCACGCTCGTAAAAACCCATCGGCGCCGGTAACCGGATTTCCGTCGCCGTCTAGCCTGGCTTTGTAAACTTCGACGAAAAGGTAGGCGCCATCCGGCAGAGGTTCGCCAGCCGCGGCGGCACGTAGGGCCAGGTCATTAGCGAGGTAGCGGCGGACTTTTCGTCCGATATTCCGTTGGCAGCCGGCGAATTCCTCGGGTATGACCGGTGTCATGTTGCCTCTGACCTTTTTGCGCGCCCATGGACAGTTGCTCGGTTTTGGCCTGACCATGGCGATGTGCTCCAGTTTTGGACAAACATTCTTCATCTCGCTTTTCGGTGCGGAGATACGGGCCGCGCTCGGCCTTTCGCACGGCGGCTTCGGCACGCTCTATGCTCTCGGCACCCTGGGTAGCGCCGCGCTCCTGGTTTTCGGCGGCCGCTTAATCGATCGTTGGCCCCTGGTCCTGTTTGCCGGAACCGTGCTCGGTGGACTGGCAATCGCGTGCCTGGCCATGTCGGCCGTGGAATCCGTGGCCGGCCTGGCTCTCGCGATTTTCGGCCTCCGGTTTTTCGGCCAGGGTCTTTCGAGCCACGCTTCCCTGACCGCCATGGCGCGCTATTTCGAGCGCGAGCGCGGCCGCGCCGTCGCCATCGCCTCGCTCGGCTATCCAGCGGGCGAGGCCTTGTGGCCACCGCTGGTCGTGGCGCTTTTAGTGGGGTTCTCCTGGCGCACGCTCTGGCTAGGGGCCGCCATCGTGCTGGTTTTGGTCGCCCTGCCCCTGGTGCTCTGGTTGCTTAAGGGGCATGGCGCGCGCGATATCGCCCTCAAGGCGCGCAGTCGCGACGGGGCAGGCGACGCGACCCTGGGTCAGGCTTTACGTGAAGGCCGGTTCTGGCTGCGTATGCCGGCCTTGCTCGCACCGTCCTTCATTTCGACCGGGCTCATTTTCCATCAGGTTCATATCGCCGCCACCAAGGGTTGGCCCATGTCCCTCATGGCGGGCTCATTTAGTTTTTACGCCCTCGGCAGTGTCGCCAGCGTCATGCTCATCGGCGGCCTGGTCGACCGCATGAGCGCGCGGCGCCTGGTGCCGTTTTTCCTGACACCCCTGGTCTGTGCGTGCCTGGCGCTGGCCGCGAGCGACGCGCCCTACATGGCACCGGTTTTTTTCGCCTTATTGGGCGTCGGTGCCGGGGCGACGACCTCAATTCTGGGCACGCTTTGGGCGGAGCTTTACGGCGTCGCGCATCTGGGCGCGATCCGCGCCTTCGCCCAGGCCGCCATGGTGTTCTCCACCGGCTTAGCACCGGCCGTCTTGGGCCTTCTGATCGATGCGGGAGTCGGCGCCGGCGCGATCGCGCTCGGCTGTGCGGCCTATTGCTTTGGCGCCTCGACGCTGGCCTTCGCGGCGCGCCAGCGGGTGCCTCTGCGCGCTTGAATGTGGCTCAGCCGACGTCGTCGGCGAAGACCGCGAGAGTGCGCTGCTCCGCCAGCTTGGCGGCTTCGGCGTCGTACTGCTGCCGCTGGTCGCAGTTGAATCCGTGGCCGGCGCCTTCGTATGTGTAGATCGCGATCTCCGGGTGGGTTATGCCGATCAGCTCGACCTCATCCATGGGAATGGATGTATCCAGGGTACCGAAGTGCAGGCTCAACGGGATAACCGGCTTTTCGCTTAGGAACGCTTTAATGTTACCGCCGTAGTAGCCTGAGGCTGCGGTTAGCCTGCCGCCTAGGCGGCAGGCCGCGATGTAGACCAACTGGCCGCCCCAGCAGTAGCCGACGATGCCGACCCTGCCGGCGCTGGCCGCCTCGTCCGCGGCGGCCGCGATGTCCGCGATCGCGGCGTCGGTATCGCATTGGCCGCGCAGCTCGCGCCCGCGTGCGACGTCGTCCGGCGTGTAACCGGTTTCCACATCGCGTTCGACCCGGTCAAAGATCGCCGGCGCAACCGCCAAGTATCCGGCGACGGCGTAGCGGTCGCAGACGCTGCGGATATGACTGTTCACGCCAAAGATTTCCTGCACCACCACGAGGCCGCCCTTGGGCGGGCCCGCGGGCGCGGCCATGTAGGCGCCGAACTCGTGCCCGTCGCCGGCGGTCAAGCGGAGGGTCTCGCCCATGTCGGTTGCTCCTATCGGTTCAGGCAAAAGCGCGCGGCGTCCGCGCGAAGATTCGGCGCACGGCGGGCTTGAAAGCGCTTAAGGGTGCGGTGTCGTAGTCGGGGTCGAAGGAGTTTTGATCCCAGCGCTCGCAGAACGCCGCGCAGGCCTCGAAATGGGGATGGTCGCGGTATCGCTCCCGCCCGTCGCGGTCGCCGCCGATGTGATGAAAAAAGTAATAGCCTTGAAACAGGCCATGATGCGCGATGATCCAATAGTTTTTTTCCCCGACGTAGGGGCGCAGTATGGCGGCCGCCGCGGCGCTATGATTCTCCGGTGCGATGGTATCGCCGATGTCGTGGAGGAGGGCGCAGACCACGGTTTCCTCGTCCGCATCGTCGCGCATTGCCCGTGTCGCGCTTTGCAGGCTATGCTGGTAGCGATCGATTTTGTAGCCGAGCTTCGGTCCCGCCATCGCCTTGAGCAGGCCGAGCACATTATCGGCTAGGTTCGCCTGAATGTGTGCGTCCAAGAGGTCGCCCAGGAACTGGTATTCCAGCTGCGTGCCGTCCTTCATTTGCGTAAAGTCGATGGTGTCCACGGGCGCCGACTCCTTGGTTTTTTTCCGGTAGTTAGTCTGGGCCCTGGCCGGTGGTTCTGTCCAGAGGAGGTTACGACGGACCCGTAGGCTCGCGTGTTCGCCATTCCTCGGCCGTGATAACGTAGAAATTGATCGTGGGTTTGGGTTCCTCGACTTTTTCCTGCAACCTGAAGCCAAGCTTTTCCATAACCCTGCGCGCCGCCGTGTTCGGCGCTTGGACCACGGACCAGACGCGCTCCGGCTCGGCCCGGGCAAAGCAATCGTCCAGGGTGACCCGCACCGCCTCGGTCGTCAGGCCGCTGCCCCAGTATGGCGGCAAAAGGGCATAACGCAGGGCCGGCTCGACCCGCGAGGCCAGGCTGAAGAAGCCACATTCGCCGACGAAATCGCCGCCGGCCTTTAGGAAGGCCGCGCGCATACCCAGACCCCGGTCGCGCCAGCGCTGGACGTGCTCTTCAAGAGTGGTACGGGCTTGGGCGCGGGTCAGCTGGCCCAGCTTGGTGAATTCGGTTACCTGCGCGTTGCCATAGAGACCGATGACCCGATCGAGATCGTCCGCCGTCAGGGGGCGGAGGGTCAGCCGTACCGTTTCGAGCTGCTCCACCGCCGAGGCTTCCTTAGGCCCTGGGACGTCGCCGCCGCCGGCCCCCAGTCGCGCTGCCGGCCTCGCCACCGTCTGCCTTCGGCACGGGCAGGGGGACTGCGGCCGCGAGCTGCGGGAAAGGGTCGTTGGTGTGGGGAATCCCCATGGCGCCGACGAAATGCTCCTGGAAGCGGGCTTCGACGGCGGTCTCGATCTTCTCGACCCGCTTGATGATCTCTGCGATGTCGTCGCGGGCGCGTTGATTGAGCAAGGCGATGCGCGCGCCGGTGCCGGCTGCGTTGCCGGCGGAGCCGACCTTGTCCAAGGGACAATCCGGGATCATGCCCAGGATCATGGCGTGTTTGGTATCGATATGGCTGCCGAAGGCGCCAGCCAGGACCACCCGGTCTACGGTCTCGATACCCAGGCGGTCCATGAGTAGACGCGCCCCGGCGTAAAGCGCCGCCTTGCCCAACTGGATCGCCCGCACGTCATTCTGCTGGATGCACAACTCCGGCTCACCCTCGCGCAGCAGATAGGAAAAGGTGCGCCCGTCTGGCCGGACGCGGGTGCTGCGCGCGGCCAGGGCGCCATCGATGGTGCCATCCTTACGCAGAATGCCGGCCAGGTACATCTCAGCCAGCACTTCGATGATGCCGGAGCCGCAGATGCCGGTGACGCCGGTGGTCTTAGTGGCCTCGTCGAACCCGTCCTCATCGGACCAGAGGTCGCAGCCGATCACCTTGACCCGCGGCTCTAAGGTTTCCGGGTCGATGCGCACGCGCTCGATGGCGCCGGGCGCGGCGCGCTGGCCGCAGGAAATTTGCGCGCCCTCGAAGGCCGGACCGGTCGGCGAAGAACAGGCGAGCAGTCGGTCCTTGTTGCCGAGCACGATTTCGGCATTGGTGCCGACGTCGACGATCAGCACGATCTCGTCGCTGAGGTGCGGGGTTTCCGACAGAATGACCCCAGCGGTATCCGCCCCGACGTGGCCGGCGATGCAGGGCAGCACGAAGACCCGGGCGTTGCGGTTGATCTCGACCAGGTCGATCTCGCTGGCCCAGAAGGTCAAACCGGAATTGGCCGCCAAAGCGAAGGGTGCGCCGCCGAGCTCCGTCGGGTCGATGCCGAGCAAGAGGTGATGCATGATCGGATTGCCGACGAAGGTCGCGTTCAGGATGTGGTCGGTCGCGACTCCGGCCTCCGCGGCGACCTCCTTGAACAGGGCGTTGATCGCTTCGCGCACCACCGCGGTGAGATCCTTGTCTCCGCCCGGATTCATCATGACGTAGGAAACCCGGCTCATCAGGTCTTCGCCGAAGCGAATTTGCGGGTTCATGACCCCGGCCGAGGCGACCACCTCGCCGCTTGCCAGATTGCACAAGTGGGCCGCGATGGTGGTCGAGCCCACATCGACCGCGACGCCGTAGGCCCGGTCGTGGAAGCCGGGCCAGGCGGTGGTCAAAACTTGGCCGCGATGGACCACGACCGTGATTTTCCAGTCGCCGCCGCGCAAGGCTTTTTGCAAGCCCTGGATCACCCGCAGGTCGCATTCCAGCCGCGCCAACCCCCACTGCTCCTCGAGTGCCGTCATGACCCGCTCCAGATCGCCGGAGGGGTTATGCATGTCGGGTTCTTCGACCTCGATGTAGTGCAAGCGGATCGCGGGATCGATCTCGATAGCGCGGACCTCGGCCCGTTTGCGCACGACCTGCTTGTGGACCTGGCTTTCGGGCGGTACGTCGATCACCAGATCGCCCAGGATCTGGGCCTGGCAGGACAGGCGCTGGCGCGCGCGGATGCCGCGCTTCTCGTCGTAGCGGGCTTCGACCGGGTTGGCGCGGCTCAGGTTCTCGTCCCGGCTGACGATGCCGTGTTTAGGGAAGTCGCCGGCACTAAGTCGGACTTGGCACCGGCCGCATAGGCCGCGCCCGCCGCACACCGAATCGATATCGACGCCCAGGCTGCGCGCCGCCTTCAGGATCGGCGTGCCGTTTGGAAAACGGCCGCGCCGCCCGGACGGCGTGAATACGATGAGCGGGTCTTGAGTCATGATGGCGCTCGGCCTGCCTGCTTTTCTTTGCCGGATTGGGGGACGCGGCCTAGATGACCCGCGTCCCTATCCTACACCCGACGCCGGCGGCGTTCGTGGCGGGCCTCTTCCTGGCTGCCCGCGGCCGGTGGCGCACGGAACTGGCGCAGCCAGCGGGCGCAGTTGGTATCGACGCCGTTCAGCACATTGGCGGCCATGATGCCGGTCATCTCTTCCTGATGCAGCGGATTCATGATCGCAGAGGTCATGCCATTGCTGGCCGCCATGGCCAAGAAGTGGGCGTTGAGCGCGTGCCGGTTGGGCAAGCCAAAGCTGATGTTCGAGGCCCCGCAGGTCGTGTTCACACCCAACTCCTCGCGCAGGCGGCGGATCAGGCGGAACGCGGCAACCCCGGCCTGGCCGAGCGCGCCGATGGGCATGACCAAGGGATCGACCACCACGTCGCAGGCGGGGATGCCGAAATCCGCGGCCCGGTGCACGATCTTCTTGGCGACCTCGAAACGCACGTCGGGATCTTCGGAGATCCCGGTTTCGTCGTTCGAGATCGCGACCACCGCCGCGCCATATTTCTTGATCAGCGGCAGCACGACCTCCAGCCGTTCTTCCTCGCCGGTCACGGAGTTCACCAGCGCCTTGCCTTGATAGACTTCAAGGCCGCGCTCCAGCGCCTCGACGATCGAGGAATCGATCGAAAGGGGCACATCGACCAGCGATTGAACCAACTTGATCGTTTCGGCCAGGATCGCCGGCTCGTCGGCCAAGGGGATGCCGGCGTTGACGTCCAGCATGTTCGCGCCCGCCTCGACCTGGGCCAGGGTATCGGCCTCGACCGTGCTGTAGTCGCCGGCCGCCATTTCCGCGGCCAATTTCTTGCGCCCGGTCGGATTTATCCGCTCCCCGATCACGCAGAACGGTTGATCGAAGCCGATGATGACTTCCTTTTTGTGGGAGCTGACTAGGGTTTGCGTCATGGATCGTGTGCTTTCCTGGTTTGCCGGGGGTCCGTGGCGCCGGCGCCAAACTATTCGATGTCGCGGGTGACGGCAAAGGCCTTGCCGTTTTTCACTAAGTCGAAATCGCCGTCTTGAACCGCATAGGTCCATTTGGCTGAGCGGCGCAAGCCGCCAAGGGGATAGATATGCAGCTTGGCGATGGCGCTGTGCGGATTGGCGGCCTTGTGGCGCGCCAGGTCGATCAACAGGCGGTCCGGTTGCTGCACCGTCAGCAGTTTGGCGATATGCCGCGCCTGGCGCGTGAGCACCCGCATGGAGGCACCGACACCGCATGCCTTGGCGTGATTGATCAGGGTTTTCAGGGTTGCCAGGCCCGGAACTCCGATATGGATCGGCAGGGTGTTGCCGGCGTCGCGGATCGCTTTTTCCCAGGCGATGATCGGTGCCGCCTCGAAACAGAACTGGGTGGCGATATGGAACGTCGCGTCGCTGCGCTGCGCGAAGGCGTTTTTCCACTGCAAAGCTTCATGCGCGTGGGTAGCGGGAATATCCTGGCTGCCTTCCGGGTGGCCGGCCACGCCCATACGCTTGATGCCGTAGGCGTCGAATAGGCCGGTCTCGAGCAACTCCATGGAATTGTCGAAATCGCCCAGGGGCTCGCTGACCCCGCCCGCCAATACGACCACGTCCTCGACCCCGACCTCGCCTTGCAGGCGTTTCAGGTTCTCTTCGAAGACCGTCTTGCTCGGGATAGAACGGGCCGCGAAATGTGGTGCCGGCACGAAACCCTCGTCCTTCAGGCGCTTGGCAGTCAGGATCGTGTCGGCAAAGTCGGACCCCGGCAGGAAGGTCACGCTAACCGTGGCGCCGACGCGCAAATGCTCGCGGTAATCAGGGATCTTCAAGGCCGATCCCGGTGTGGTCTCAATCGAGAAGCCTTCGACCAGCTCCATGATTTGCTGCTTGGTCGTGTCCATTTCATCCGGCTCCCAGGTCGCGGCCAAGGCCGTGCTGCGCCAACTAGCCATGGTCGCTTCCTCCTTGAACCTCATTCACGCCGCCGGACGCTACCAGGGCGGTCAGGTGGGCGTCGTCGAATTCGGTTTCCAAGCGTTGGGCCGCTGCCTCGGCCTCGGTCTCCAAATCGTCGCCGCAGTCGACCGGGGTGGCGCGACGCCATTCGGCCAGATAGGAATCGGAATCGCGTAATTTGGCCCGCATGGCCGCCCGATCGATCGCCTTTTCGAAACGCTCGCTCAATTGGCGCTTAGCGGTTTGCCGCCCGGCCTTGACGATGACCTGGGCGGGAATGTCACGCCAGTAGACTACGGTTAACTTCGCCATCTCGTGGAACCCTAATTTGCCTGTCGCAGAAAATCGTCGAGCTCGCCATAACCGGTGAAGCGGCGCTCGAACCCCAAGCCAATGCGCTCGGCGGCGGCGCGGGCACGCTCGGTTAGTTCGGTGTCTTCGGTTTGCGCCAGGTAGATCACCTTGGTGTAGTTGCCGAAGTAATCGTTCAGGAGTTCCGGGTGCTGGTCGATGCCCAGGCCTTCGAAGATCAGCCGGTCGAAGTGGCGCGCCAGATAGTCGGTCAAATAGAAACATGTCGGGTCGTCGTCGGCGTGCTCGATGAAGCTATCGACGCCGGAAAAGAAGGCGTAGCAATGAGGACCGCCGATCCGTTCCACACCTTCCTCCGCGAGCACGTTATCGAGCAAACCGCCGGTGCCGCAGTCGCCGTAGGCGACGAAGACCCGCTCGAAGCCGTCGCGCCGCGCGGCCTGGATCTTGGCGCGCACACCGTCGGGAATTTTGGCAGGGGTGTTGTGCCAGATCGCCGGCAGACAGGTTACCGAAAGGTCGCGCCAAGCGTTGACGCGGATCAGGTCCACAATCTCACGGGCCAGCGCGCCACAGGCGATGACCAGTGTGCGCGCCTCGGTCGCACTCCCCGGCATGGTGTCTGCGCCCTTCATGTTCAGCCGGGATTGCCTGGCCCAAAATCAGGCCGCCGTGCCGCCACGCACGTTGTGTTTGCGCTTCATGAAGTCCTTCGCGGTTTCGACCGCGACGGCGGCATCCCGGCAATAGGCATCGGCGCCGATCGCTTCGGCAAAGGCTTCGTTCAGGGGGGCGCCGCCGACCAAGACGACATAGTCGTCGCGCATGCCCTTTTCTTTCAAGGTGTCGATTACGACCTTCATGTAGGGCATGGTCGTGGTCAGCAGGGCCGACATACCCAGGATGTCGGGCTGGTGTTCGGCAATCGCCTCCAGATAGGCTTCGACAGCATTGTTGATGCCGATATTGATGACTTCGAAGCCGGCGCCCTCCATCATCATGGCAACCAAGTTCTTGCCAATGTCGTGGATATCGCCTTTGACCGTACCGATGACCATCTTGCCGATGGTCGGCGCGCCGGTCTCGGCCAGCAGCGGGCGCAAGATCGTCATGCCGGCCTTCATGGCGTTGGCGGCGAGCAGCACCTCCGGTACGAAAAGGATGCCGTCGCGGAAATCGATGCCGACGATTCGCATGCCTTCGACTAGGGCTTCGGTCAAGGTCCTATAGGGGGTCCAGCCGCGTTCAAGGAGGATGTGAACGCTTTCCTCGATTTCTTCTTTTAGACCGTCGTAGAGGTCGTCGTGCATTTGCTGCACGAGGTCCTCGTCGCTGAGCGAGCGGAGATCCAGATCGTCCGAATCCGACATCGGTCAAACCCCATAAAAAGTGGACCGGCGGATGCTCCGGTCCCCGTGCGAGACCCGGCCTCGGAGCCTGTCTCCCTGAGGGTATTTTCCATCGAAACCACCCCTCCTAGGCTTCATTCCGCGCGACGGAACCTGTCTGAATCGCGACAAAGCAAATCGGCCCGGAAATACCTCGCTGATTTGGGCCTGCCGACCTGAACCAGTCGGCCTTCAGCCGTGCCGTGCGACCTGTCCCAGGCTAGGCCAATCCGGCCGGGTCGCGACGTCCTTGCCGTTGCAGCGGGTGCAGTGCATCCGCACGCCGATATCGGGCACCGGATAACCTTCGCCCAGCGTGGCTATCAGGCTCGCGCTGGCGACCACCGCGTTGTGGCCGCAGCGGTTGCACCAGCAGAAAATGTCCACGCCCCGGTCGGCGACTTCGCCCAGGGTAGCGGCCTGGCGGTATCGCTCCGCCTCGGCGAGGGCGCGGTGTTTCATGCCTGACATCGGCCGGTAGGATCCTGGGATGCTTTTTCTTCATAGAGAACATAACAAGAACATTTGTTGCGCGCAAGACTGCGGCGGGTCGCTCGAGCGAACTGGTCGCTCGGAAAACGCCGCGGCGGCGATCAATAGTTGCCCTGGCCGGGCAGGGATGCGAGGGGCGGGACTTTGACCGACGGGGCGCCCGTCAACGAAACGGCCGGAGGCGCGGCGGCCAGTGATGGACCGGGCTTGGCTGCAGCCGGTGCCGGCGGCGTCAGGGCCGCCGTTTGATCGGTCCCGGGGGCCGTTATGGTGGGCGTGGTGGAGGTAGCTGTCGAAGCGGCCTTGGGATCGCTTGGGCTTGCCGTTGGGCCGCTAGGCGGGCCGGAGGGGGCTGGAATTCCGGCCATGGGCAAACCGCCGCCTTGGCGCAGGGCGACCGCGGCGGGGGCGTCGCGCACTGGCAGGTATCCGTTGGCGAATTCGATCCGGGTGTGGCCACTGGCCAGGAAATCGGGCCGCTCGTAGCAATCGATCGCGCCCAGGGTGCGATAGCAGTAGCGGTTGGCGGCCAAATCGGCCAAAACCTCGCGCGGCTCCGGCGGGGTGTCCTTGCAGTAGGGCTCGTTCCGCTCAGCGTGCAGCAAGCTACAATTCTTGCCGCGTTGATTGCTGAGGACGATGTCGGGGATGGTCTTATCGGCGTGCATCAAGGTGACCAAGTTGGCCCCGGCGGTGAGCGCCACGACCTCGCAGCCGGACAGGCCGATCAGGCAAGCCAGAAGGAATACGCCGCGTGCCATACCTTGACTCCCGCTGCAATGGCGCCTCGCTCGACCTCTGACTTGGAATACAAGCCCTTGGATTCGAACGATTTTGCCGATTGGCCCGCCCTGGGCCGCGCAACGCCCCGATCCCTGGGGGGATCGCGGGCATTTGCGCTAAATCATCGTCAATCCGGGTAAAAATCGGGTAAACAGAGACTCAGGCCACGGGCCGCCGAAGCGGCTGGAGGCGGGCGGTTTTGGCGAAGGCAGGAGGATAATCGATGGCAGCGCAGACGACGGTGTGCGATTTCGGCTGGAAGGCCGTGGATTTCGAGCTCGAGGGCATCGACGGCCAGAACTATACCCTGGACCGGGTCCGGGGCCCCAAAGGCACCTTGATCATGTTCATCTGCAATCACTGCCCCTATGTGAAATCGGTAATCGGGCGGATCGTACGCGACGTGGCCGATCTGCGGCTAAAGGGAATCGGCGCGATCGCCATCATGCCCAACGATACCCAGGCCTACCCCGAGGATTCCTTCGAGAACATGGCCGCTTTCGCAGCCGAGCACGGGATCGATTTTCCTTATGCGATCGACCGCACCCAAGCAGTCGCGCGCGCCTACGACGCCATCTGCACGCCCGATTTCTTCGGCTTCGACAAAGATCTTGGCCTGCAATACCGGGGCCGGCTGGACGAATCCAAGACCACCCTGGTGGAAAACGCCCGCCGTGAGCTCTACGAGGCCATGACCCAGATAGCCGAGACCGGCGAGGGCCCGCGCGACCAGATCCCCGCCATGGGCTGCTCGATCAAGTGGCGCGCCGCCTAGATGCCTTGAGGGGGCCTCAGAGCCTGCCAAAACCCGATAGCGGTTGATCGGTGGGCCGCTTCCCGGTAATCAACGGGATTGACCGGACCGCGGCGGCGGCCGGATTCATGCGCCTCTTTGGCGCGCCGCTTCCAGGACCCGCAACCGGACGTTAAGGATCTCATCCGTGGCCGATATTTTCAGGGAAGTCGACGAGGACCTCCGGCGCGACAACTTCGAAAAGCTCTGGAAGAAATACGGCAAGTTCGCCATCGCGCTGGCGGTGATTGTCGTCATCGCGGTCGGCGGTGCTCAGGCCTGGAAGGCCTATGACAAACAGCGCCGGGGGGCGCAGTCGGACAGCTTCTCGGCGGCCTTGGCCACCGGGCGCGGCGGCGATGCGGCCGGCGGGGCCGCGGCCTTGCTCGATCTGGCCGATCCGGGCGCTGGCGGTTACCCCGGTCTTGCCGCACTGGAGCGGGCGCGCCTCTTGGCCGAGGCCGGCGATACGGACGGCGCAATCGTCCTGTGGGACCAAATCTCGGCGGATAGCGGTTTGGGGACTGGGTTCCGCGACGTGGCAACCCTCCTGTCAGTGCTGCACCAGGCCGATACCGGAGACCCAGCGATGTTGCGCCAACGGCTCGAGGCCCTGGCCGGCGACGGTCTGGCCTTCCGGGGCTCCGCCCGGGAGCTGATGGCGGTGCTGGCCCTGCGCGCCGGCGACAAGGCTGAGGCAACCGAGCTCTATACCCAGATAGCCGACGACCGCGACCTGCCGGCCGGCCTGCGGGCCCGGGCCGCCCAAATGCTCGCGGCCTTGAAGGGTTAGGAACGAACATGGGGGCCAACAACTTGCGCCTAGCGGGTCTGGTGGCCACCTTGGCGATTCTGACCGGCTGCGAATCCATTGGCGACGTGTTCGGTTCGCCGAAGGAGGAAATTCTAGAGGGCGAGCGTATCGCCATCCTGTCCTCGGACCGGGGCCTGAGTGCGGACTCGGACCTCGTGGGGCTGCCGGTTCGCTTGTCCGAGCCCTATGTCAACGACAAGTGGACCCAGTACGGCGGCAGCCCGGAGCATGCCATGTATCATCTGGCTCTGGCCTCGGCGCCGAGCCGGGCCTGGACCAAAAGCCTGGGGAAGGGCGCTTCCAGCGACCGGCGTATCTTGGCACAGCCTTTGGTGGTCGATGACCGGGTCTATGGCATGGATGCCCTCTCGACCGTCACCGCCTACGGTGTTGAGCGGGGTCGGACCCTGTGGCGCCAGGATCTTGAGCCGGAGGACGAGGACGACGGCTACTTTGGCGGCGGTCTGGCGTTCGACAATGGCCGCCTCTTCGTCTCGACCGGATTCGCCGAGGTAATCGCCTTGAATGCGGCCGACGGCCAGGTGATTTGGCGCCGGCGCGTGCCCGCGCCCATGCGAGCCGCACCGACCGCGGCCGGGGGCCGGGTCTTCGTTGTGACCATCGCCAATCAGACCATCGCCCTGAGCGCCGAAGACGGCGGGCAACTCTGGACTCATAGCGGAATCGAAGAGGCGACCGGCCTGCTGGGCGCGGCCAGCCCGGCGGTTTCCGGCTCGACCGTCATCGCCCCCTATACGTCCGGCGAGATCTTTGGCTTGTTGGCCGAAAACGGCCGGCCGTTGTGGAGCGAAAGCTTGGCGGCCGTAACCCGGACCGATCCCCTGGCCGATATCGCTCAGATTCGCGGGGCCCCGGTGATCGACCGCAATCTGGTCTTGGCGGTCAGCCATTCGGGCCGCATGATCGCCATCGACCTACGCCGGGGCCTGCGGGCCTGGGAGCGCGATATCGGCGGCGTCGAGATGCCCTGGGTCGGCGGCGACTTCATCTTCGTGCTGACCAACGATGCGCAGTTAGTATGCCTGACCCGCCGGGAGGGCCGCATTCGCTGGGTCTATCCCTTGCCGCGGTTCGAGGATCCTGAAGATCAGGACGATCCGATCCAGTGGACCGGCCCGGTTTTGGCCGGTGACCGCCTGATCGTGGCGGGGTCGCACGGCAAGGCGGTGTCGGTCTCGCCCTACACGGGCGAGAGGACTGGCGCCATCGATCTGCCGGGCGGGGTCAGCATCGCGCCGGTCGTCGCCGGGAATACCCTGTACTTCGTGACCGACGGCGGCAACTTGGTGGCCATGCGCTGAGCCTGGCTGCTTCTAGGCTGCATCTGGGCCGCCTTAGGGCTGCCTCGCGTGCCGCGTGAAAGACACATATGACCTTCACCCTTGCCATCCTGGGCCGGCCCAATGTGGGCAAGTCCACCTTGTTCAACCGCTTGGTCGGCAAGCGCCTGGCCCTGGTCGCGCCCGAGCCGGGGGTGACCCGCGACCGGCGCGAGGGCCAAGCCCGGCTGTACGACCTGGAATTCACCGCGATCGATACCGCCGGCCTGGAAGAGGCCGCGGAAGATGCCCTGGAACGGCGCATGCGCGCGCAAAGCGAACGCGCCCTGGCCGAGGCCGATATCGCCCTGCTGGTAATCGACGCCCGGGCCGGGCTGACGCCGATGGACCGGCATTTCGCCAATCTGCTGCGCCGGGCCGCCACCCCGGTCATCTTGGTCGCCAACAAGTGCGAAGGCGCGGCGGCCGAGGCGGGTGTGGGGGAGGCTTTCGCCCTCGGCCTGGGTGAGCCGGTGGCGCTGTCGGCCGAACATGGCCTAGGCCTGGCCGATCTGCACGAGGTCCTCAAGGACCGCCTCCAAGAGCGTGACGCCGAGGCGGGCGACGCCCTGCGCGAGGACGAGACCGGGGAGGCCGATACCGGCACCCTGCAACTCGCCATCGTCGGCCGCCCGAACGTCGGCAAGTCGACCTTGGTCAACCGCCTGCTCGGCGACGAGCGCGTGCTGACCGGACCGGAGGCCGGCATCACGCGCGATTCCATCGCCATCGAGTGGTCCTACAAGGACCGGCCGATCCGCCTGATCGACACGGCGGGTCTGCGCAAGCGGGCGAAGATCGGCGATCCCTTGGAAAAGCTTTCGACCTACGACACCATACGCGCGGTCAAATATGCCCACGTGGTGGTCCTCATGGTCGACGCAGCTGCGCCCATGGAAAAGCAGGACCTGACCATCGCCGCCCATGTGATCGAGGAGGGCCGCGCCCTGATCATTGCGGTCAACAAGTGGGATGCCTGCGCCGACCGGGAGGGGGCGTTGCGCATTTTGCGGGACCGGCTGCAACGATCGCTACCGCGGGTGCGCGGCATTCCGGTGATCACCCTCTCGGCGTTGCGCGGCGACAACACCAATCGCCTGCTCGACGCGGTGCTCGGCGCCTATGAGATTTGGAACCGACGGGTGTCGACGCCAAGGCTCAACCGCTGGCTGGCCACCATGACCCAGGCCCATCCGCCGCCCGCGCCCGGCGGGCGGCGCATCAAGCTGCGCTACATGACCCAAGCCCGCACCCGGCCGCCGACCTTTGCCGTGTTCTGCTCCCGGCCCAAGGACTTGCCGGACACTTACCTGCGGTACCTGGAGAACGGTCTGCGCGAGGATTTCGACCTGCCCGGCACGCCGATCCGGGTCAACCTGCGCAAGGGCGAGAACCCGTATGCCCCCAAGGACAAGGCGAGGCGCGGCTAGGCGTTTGTAGCCGATCAGGCGCTCATTTGCCCTCTCCCAGTGGGCAAGGAGGAGCCCCCCATAACAGGCGGTGAAGGAGCTTTGTTTCTCAGAGCACGGAGCCACGCGGACTTGGCGTTGGCTCGCTATCGTCCTAGGACTCAGGTTTTCTCTACGTCGATCCTATCCTGAATTGGCAGCGCCAATACGACCCAATTGTGTTCGTTTCAGGTGTCTACCTGAGGTAGGTTCCACCTAGGTGGCTTAGCCGGCGTTATTGTGGAGGTGGTCCCATCAGCGTTGTGCCGAATAAGCCCGACGAGATAAGTGCTGCCGCTAAGGCAGAAGAAGTCTTGGCCGCTCCGGTTCACGTGGCCCGATTTCCGACCGGCTTGAAACACTTTGTCTTCTAGGCGATCTCGAGCCGGGGCGAAGCGGTTGTGGTGCGTGCCTCGCGCCGGGAGGACGTGGGCGTGGCGCGGGACTCTCTTTACTGGCTGGACCTGCTGCGCCCGCTCGGCATTCCCCTGCCCAAGCGTCTACACGCCGACATGACGATGGCGCGTCACTCATTCCTTTTCACGATCCTGGAGCGTTTGCCAGGCTGCGACCTCGGTTACGCGGTCAACCGCCTCTCGCACGACGATCTGCGCGATCTCGCGCGGCGCCTTGCCGGCCTGCAGGCGACCGCGACAGAGCTTCCGTCGGGACGCGGCTACGGATTCTCGCCGCGCATGGAAGGTCCGTTTCCCCACCTCAGCTGGAAGGATTTCATCGCCACGTCTCTGTCGCGTTATCGGAGACGCATCCAAGTTCCAGGCATTGTGAGCGAATACCATAATGACCGGGTCGACGCGGCCGCCGACCGCCTCGTGGCTTACTTCGCGGGGGTGCGGCCCACGCCGTTCTTGCACGACATCACGACGAAGAACGTCATCATTGACGGCACGCGCTTGAGTGGCATCGTGGACGTGGACGATTTGTGTTTCGGCGACCCACTATTCCTCGTCGGCCTTATTCGCATGGCGCTATTGGCGAATGGCCATAACGCGGTCTATGCCGACACATGGGTCGAGGTGCTGCGCCTCGACAAGGAACAGAGCGCGGCACTCGACTTCTATACCGCACTGTTTTGCCTCAATTTTATGGGCGAACTCGGTTATCAGTTCAATCGGGCGGAGGAGGCGCCTGTCGAGAAGCCTTACGTCGAGCGATTGCGGAGCCTACTTGATCGCTATCTAACATAGCAAATGCCGCGCCTGCGCCGCCGCGTTAGTGCTTCCGCCCGTACATGAAGCGGTCTTTCAGGCCGTACCAGCGAATGACGTAGGGAACGAACCAGGGTTTGCCGTTGTAAAAAGGACGGCTCGGGAACGGATCTCGCGCAAAAAAGGACTGCGCCTCCGCCTCATTGCCCAGGACCATGTGCGCGGCCTTGCGGCCCAGCCACGGCGCCCAAACGACGCCGGACCCGCAGAACCCGGTCGCGTAGTGAATGCCGTCGTGAACGGTGAGATGCGGCATGAAATCGAAGGTGTAGCCCGTATAACCCCACCAGGAATGGGTCAGGCGGACGCCCTCCAGCTCGGGAAAAATCTCCACGAGGTTACGATACAGGTGCATGCATTTTTGCATGTCGTCGTCAGTATCGGCGCCGCGCCGCCCGCCGAAAACGATCCGCGTGCCGTCGGGCGACGGCCGGTAGTAATTGTAGAGGTTGCGGGTGTCGCCGACCATGTGGCGCTTTGGCATGAGCCGGTCCATCAGCGCGGGATCGAGCGTGTCGGTGGCGATGATCTGACTGGGGATGGGAATGATGCGGCGTCTGAGCCAGTCGGTCACCTGATCGGTGTAGCCGTTGGTGGCGACAATGCAGGCACCCGCCTTGAGGGATCCGCGCGCGGTGCCGAGGCTGAACCGGCCCGTATCCCGGGTGATACCAGTAACGGCGGTTTCGTCGATGACCGTAACGCCGGCCTCGAGCGCGCGTTCGTAAATACCTTGGTGGAGTTCCGCCGGTTGGACGCCGCCGATATCGGGGCGAACCCGTCCGCCCTGGTAAAAATCGGTCCCCAATTCCGCGCGTTGCTGGTCTTTCGCCACCATGTAAGCGCCAAAATCGAGGTGCTTGTTTAAGAGATCCGTTTCGCGGCCCATGGAATCGTAGTCGCGCGGGTGGTTGGCGCCGTCGAAGCGCCCAACCATCTTGAAACCGCAATCGATGTTCTCTTCTTCGATCAGCTTGCTTAGGGTGATTCTGGCGGTGCGCCCTTCGGCGAAGATGGACTTGGCCATCTCAAGTCCGAACTTCTCGATCATGGCGGGGAAGCTGATCTTGATATTGCCGCTGCAAATACCGCCGTTACGGCTGCTCGCGCCTTCGCCCGCGCGCATGGCGTCGAAGACCACGACCTTGCGCCCGGCCCGCGCAAGGGTGAGCGCCGCCGTCATTCCGGCGAACCCGGCCCCGACGATGCCAACATCGGCGGACCCGGGAATATCGGCCGGTCCGTGCGCTTGGCGCGGCGCGGTCTCCCACCAATAGGGCGTGAGTTTCAGGTTTTCCGTTTGCGGCGGTTTGGTCACGGTTTAATCCTCGGCCAAGTTTGCTGAAACGGCCTTTTCGTTCCAGCTCATGCCAACGCCCGGCACATTTGGAATATGCAATTCTCGGTCCTCGATCTCATAGGGATGTCTCAGTACGTGCAAGAGTGAGGTGCTCGACGTCCATCTCGTGCCTCTACAATTGAAACGTCCGGGCCATGCTAGCGCAGCCGGACGCGATCTACCATGCGGCATGTCTCGCGCCGAGGCCGCCTACGGTCTTAAGACTCTGGGATTTTCCCCGTTGGTGCTATTCTGAATTCGACCGCGCGGCACAAAGAGGTTGCCGGGCCCTGTGGGGGAGGCTTGGAGCACATGAACCTTGAACGCGTCATCTTCGGATTCTTTATCGTCCTCGCGTTGACTCTGAACTTCGGCTTCGTGATCGGTGAGATCGACAACCCCGACCATCACAGCACCCTGGAGTTGTTTTTCGTCATTATCGTCAACCTGGTCGCCACTGGGCTGAAACTGGGCGATCGCTCCCAGATTGGCGCCGTCTTATTGGCGACCAGCCTGGTCGCCGACCTGCAGCTTATCGCCGCGGCGATCACCTGGGCGATCGCGGTACACGTCAGCGAGGTCGGAATGGTGCCCAATGTGATGGCGACAATCGTGTCTCTGTCCAGCGGCGCGTTGGTCGCCAATATCATCTCGGTCACCATGCTGACCGGGGAGACTCTGATGATGCGCCGCTGAGATTTCCACGATGCGAAAATCGCCGAGCTCGAGCCGGGTTACTTACATCATCCTGCGCTATATGCGCCGGCCAATCATCGTTCTGATCACCGTCTATGCCGCTTCCATGCTCGGTTGGACCCTGATTCCCGGTTTGGACGCCCAAGGCAATCCGGCCTACATGAGCTTTTTCCACGCCTTTTATTTTCTCGCCTATACGGTGACCACGACCGGTTTCGGCGAGCTGCCTCAGATTTATACCGAGGCGCAGCGCATGTGGGGGATCGTGTCGCTTTATGCCGGCGTGATCGCCTGGTTCTACGCGCTGGGCTCCATCATTCGCCTGGTGCAGAACCCAGAATTCCAGCAGTCCGTCGCGGAGCGGCGCTTCGCCAAGGTGGTGGCACGACTGCGCGAGCCGTTCTGCATTATCTGCGGTTTTGGCAATACCGGGGCCCTGCTGACCCGCGGCTTGACCGACGAAGGCCTGACCGTGATCGTCGTGGATCGGAATCCGGAGCGCATAAAGACCCTGCTGCTGCGCGACTACCGGACGCCGGTGGCTGGGCTCTGCGCCGATGCCCGCCTGACCGAACACATGATCGAAGCCGGAATGCTCAAACCCAATTGCAAGTCCGTGGTTGCCTTGACCCAGGACGAGGAAGTCAATCTGAAGATCGCGGTCACCGCCAGCCTGTTGAACCGGGACGTCTCAGTCATGGTTCAATCGACCTCCGAAACCTACGAGGAAACCCTGGCTACCCTGGGCGACAAGGTACACATCATCGACCCGTTTCAGACCTACGCGAAATACCTGACCGCGGTTATTGAGAACCCGGCGATCCATAGCTTGAATCAATGGCTCGCCGGTACGCCGGGGGCGACCTTGGATCAGCGGACCTATCCGCCCAAGGGGCTGTGGATTCTTTGCGGTTTCGGGCGCATGGGCCACTGGATTCGCGATTCCCTGGAGTCCCAGGGTGACGCGACGGTGGTGATCGAGCCCAACCCCTCCGCCTCCGACGAGTCGCTCGACGGCATGATCGTCGGCCGGGCCGGCCAGGAAAACTTGCTGAAAGCGGACATCGAGCACGCGGTCGGCATCGTGGCCGGAACGCCCAGCGATACCGACAATCTGAGCATTTTACTCAACGCCCGGATCTTGAACCCGAATATCTTCCTCTTGGTTCGGCAGAACCGCTTTCGCAATTTGGAAGTGTTCGAGGCGGCGCAGGCAGATTTCACCATGATGCCCAGCCTGGTTTCCGCCCGGCGGATTCTGTTCCTGCTGGTCGCGCCCCTGCTCAAATCCTTCTTCGAGACCCTGCATGGGCCCGAATTCTTGGCTCGGGACGGGGGCCTGAACGCGGCCGTCGATGCCCTGGCCAAGACCGTGGGTGGCGCCCAGCCGCGACTCTGGACCCTGGATACCGGCGCCGACGCCGGCGCCCTGCGCCGCGTCATGCGGGACGGGACCGCCATCTCCTTGGACGACATCCTGCGCGATCCGGAGAACCGCGACCGGCGGCTCGCTTGCCTGCCGCTGGTCGTGGAATCGGGCGGGGACCCTGTCGTCATGCCGGCGTCGACGACGACTGTACGCCTGGGCGATCGGATTCTATTTTGCGGCACGCCGCGCGCGGTGCGCTTGCTGGAGGCGACCCTGAATAACGAATATACCCTGCGTTACCTGATCTCAGGCGTCGAGGCGCCACGCGGCTACGTCATGCAGTGGCTCACGCGCAAGATGGCCGCCCGCCCGGTCAGGGCCTAAACGAACTCAGATCCAGACAAAGCCCGAGAGGAAGATTGCCATGTCGACCACCGTCATCCGCAACGCCGATTGGGCGATCCTTTGGGATCAGGAGCAAGGCCGCCAAGTCTTCGCGCGCGACACCGATATCGCCTTCACCGGTGACCGCATCGTCTTCGCCGGAGCCAGGTATGAGGGCAGGGCGGACCGGGCGATCGAGGGTGCCGGGCACTTGGTCATGCCCGGGCTGGTCAACGTCCATTCCCATCTGCTGTCGGAAAACATCGGCCGCGGCGTGACCGAGGAGATTGCCAACCCGGCGCTCTACATGAGCGCGGTGGCCGACCCGAAACCGGTGTTCCTGCCCGGACACTCGATGGATTCCGCCACGGCCCTGGCCAAGGCCTTGCGGGCTGCGACCCGCATGGCAATTCACGAACTGCTGACCAGCGGCACTACAACAGTCGCCGATCTGGCGATACCCTACGACGGCTGGCTCGACACCTTGGCCGGGACCGGTATCCGGGCGGTCGCGGCGCCCATGTACCGTTCCGCCGCTTGGGTCGCGCGCACTGGTTTTACCGTGGAATACGACTGGGACGACGCGGCCGGCGCGCGTGCCTTTGCGGCGGCTGTCGAGGCCATGGAAGCAGCGGAAAAACACCCCAGCGGCCGCCTTTCCGCCATGGTCAGCCCGGCCCAGGTGGATACGTGTACCGAAGAGCTTTTGCGCGACAGCCTGGCCCTGGCCGAGGAGCGCGGCTGGCCGCTGACCCTACACACCAGCCAATGCGTTTGGGACGTTCTGGAAATCACCCGGCGCCACGGCAAGACACCGGTCCAATGGCTGGCCGACATCGGCGTTCTGACCCCGCGCATGATCCTGGGCCACGCCATTTTCCTGGATCACCATTCCTGGGTTACCTGGCACAGTGAGCGGGACCTCGATCTGATCGCCCAATCCGGTGCCTCGGTCGCTCATTGCCCGCTGGTATTTTCGCGCTATGGCCAGATGCTCGAGAGCTTCGGCGGCTATTGGCGCGCCGGGGTCAACATGGCCTTCGGTACCGATACCCAGCCCCACAACATGCTGGAGGAGATGCGCCTGGCCGCCACCTTGTCGCGCATCGCCGGCCGCCACGCGGAGGACACCAACTTGGGCGCGGTTTTCCATGCCGCCACCATCGGCGGCGCGCAGGCCTTGGGCCGCGACGACATCGGCCGCCTTGCGCCCGGCGCCAAGGCCGATTTGGTGCTGGCCGATCTCGGACACCCGGCCATGCGCCCGGCGCGAGATCCCTTGCGGTCCCTGGTGTTCTCAGCCGCCGACCGGGCGGTCCGCGGCGTTTATGTGGATGGCCGGGAGGTGGTGCGCGACGGCATGGCGCTGACCATCGATCTGGAAGATGCCGCGCGTGGGCTGGAAACGGCCCAGGCCGAGGGTTTGGCGAGTGCCGCGACCCGCGACCGGCTCGGCCGCGACGCTGAAACTCTCTCGCCGCTGTCCCTGGCCTTGCGCGATTAGACGTGCGCGACCTCGCCGCTCTTGGTGCAGGCCGCCTCGGCCAGGTCCACGAATACCTCGGTGATCTCCTCCGGGGCGGGCAGGGTATCCGGGTCCTCGCCGGGGAAGGCTTCGCGCCGCATGGCGGTGCGTGCGATGCCCGGATCCACGATATTGGCGCGGACCTCGGTCTTGCGGGTTTCCGCCGCGTAGGTCCTGACCAGTGCCTCCAGCGCCGCCTTGGAGACCGCGTAGGGGCCCCAATAGGCATGGGCACCCCTGGCCGCGCCGGAGGTGACGAAGATCGCCCGGCCGGCCTCGGAGCGGCGCAGCAGCGGGTCGAGGCTGCGGATCAGGCGCCAGTTGGCGGTCAGGTTGAGATCCATGACCTCGGCCCAGCGTTTCGGCTTGATATGGCCGAGCGGCGAGAGGCCGCCCAGCATCCCAGCGTTGCCGACCAGCACGTCCAGCTTGCCGTAGCGCTCGAAGAGCGAGGCGCCGAGCTGGTCTATGGCGTCATGCTGGCGCAAGTCGAGCGGCACCAGTAGGGCGTTGGGGGCGCCGGCCGCGCGCACCGCGTCGTCGGTTTCCTCCAGGCCGCCGACCGTGCGGGCGAGCAGGATCAGTTGCGCCCCTTCGGCGGCGAAACGCTTGGCGACCGCCGCGCCGATCCCGCGCGAGGCGCCGGTGACCAGGGCGATACGCCCCGCCAGTCGGCCCTCTTGCGATGCGGCCCCGCTCATACCGCGCGCCGTCGTCGAAGCGCGGCCGAAACCACGCGTTTACCGGCCCCGGCGCCCAGCAGTCCGCCCAGCATGCCGATCAGGGCATAGCTGAGCCCTTCGGTGCCGAGCGGCAGGGCGGGCTGAAAATCGTCCAGCGCGGCGCGGGCGATGGGGACCTCAGCGTGTCCGGCAAAGCGCAGGGGCCGGGTTGCGATGGGCGCCTCGCGCAGCGCCGCAAAGGCCGCCTCCAGGCGTACCAGGTCGCTCGCTTGCGCCTGCATGACCCGGCCCTGGCGGCGCACCGGGGACTGCGCGTCGCGCAGGAACACGTCGATATAGGCCTCGAGGCTCAGATGCTCCAGGCGGGCCGCGTCCTCGACCCGCGCGATCTCGATCCGGGCCTGGTCCAGCCGGCCGCCCAGGCGCTGCAGGTACTGGTCGTAGAAGGCCGGAAACTGCGACAGCAGCGCCGCGCCGGCCAACGCCGCCAGGGCACGCGAAGCGCGGCTCAGCATGGCGGTGTGAGATATGAAGACGAGGCCAAGCGGATCGGGTCCTTTCGCGGCCGCGGAATAGGTTGGGTTTAGCATGCGCGCGCGGTCTTACTTTTCCGGTAAAATACGGCAGAACTGGGGACGGCGGAAACTTGGTTGCTAGGCCATTTCGGCGAGCAGGGAGAGTTGACGCCCGTCCTCGGGACCTTCGGAATCGGTCAGGCGGGTCGGGTACTCGCCGGTGAAACAAGCATCGCAGAACTGTGGGCTGTCGTCGTCGCGCGCGGTCTCGCCCATGGCCCGGTACAGGCCGTCCATGGAAATGAAGGCCAGGCTGTCGACCCCGATGTGCTCGACCATGCCCTCGATATCGAAGCGCGAGGCGAGCAGTTCGGTCGGTTCCGGCGTGTCGATGCCGTAGAAACAGGGATGCGCGGTCGGCGGCGCGGCGATGCGCATGTGCACCTCGGTCGCGCCGGCCGCGCGCACCATCTCCACGATCTTGACCGAGGTGGTGCCGCGCACGATCGAATCGTCGACCAGGATGACCCGCTTGCCGGTCAGGCTGGCGCGGTTCGCGTTGTGCTTCAACTTGACGCCCAGATTGCGGATTTGTTGCGCCGGTTCGATAAAGGTGCGCCCGACATAGTGATTGCGGATGATGCCCAGGTCGAAGGGTATGCCGGAGGCTTCGGCGTAGCCGATCGCGGCCGGCACGCCGGAATCCGGCACCGGCACTACCAGATCGGCGTCGACCGGCGCCTCGCGGGTCAGCTCGGCGCCGATTTGCTTGCGCCGCTCATAAACGCTGGCGCCCTCGATAAGAGAATCGGGGCGCGCGAAATAGATGTACTCGAAAACGCAAAAGCGCTGACGCATCGGTGGAAAGGGCCGAAGGCTGTGAATCCCCGACGCGTCGAGCACAACCATCTCGCCAGGCTCCACCCCACGCAAAAACTCGGCGCCGATGATGTCGAGCGCGCAGGTCTCCGAGGCCAGGATATAAGCGCCGGCCTTGCGGCCGATCACCAGAGGCCGGACGCCAAGCGGATCGCGCACTCCGATGACGCAGGAATCGGTCATCGCGACCAGGGAAAACGCGCCCTCGACCTGGCGCAGGGCGTTGGTCAGGCGGTCGACCACGTTCTTGCGGGCCGAGGTCGCCATGAGGTGGATGAACACCTCGGTGTCCGAGGTTGAATGGAACAGCGAACCCCGGCTGACAAGTTGCCGCCGCAAGGTTAGGGCATTGGTCAGGTTGCCGTTATGGGCCAGGGCGAAACCGCCGAACTCGAGATCGGCAAATAGGGGCTGCACGTTACGCAGCGCCGTTTCGCCGCTGGTCGCGTAGCGGACATGGCCGATCGCCAGGTGCCCGACCAAGCGGGTCATGACGTTCTCGCTGGCGAAGATATCGCCGACCAGCCCCTGGTCCCGGTGGGCATGGAACTGGTGGCCATCGAAGCTGACCATACCGGCTGCTTCCTGGCCCCGGTGTTGCAAGGCGTGCAGGCCCAGGGCGGTCAAGGTCGCCGCGTCGTTGGCGGTGCCGAAGACCCCGAAGATGCCACATTCCTCGCGTGGCTTGTCGGCGTCGGGGTCGCGCAGGAAGGGGTGGTCGGGCAGGGCGGGAAGCCGGGCTATCGAGTGGTCGCTTGGCGCCGCGGTATGGCTCGGCCTCGCGGGGTCGCTTGGGATCATCGTTCGGCTTCCTTGGCGCTGGTACTTTCTTGCGTGGTCGCTTCGATCAGTCGCTGCATGGCGTCGCGTTCCTTGCCCTTATAGCCGGGCTTGTCGGTGTCCAAAGTTCCCTTGGTGGCGGGGCTGAGCAGTTCTTGGTATTGGTCGCCGGAGATCCCGCTCGGGCCGTCGACCCGTGCCGATCGCGCCACGCCGTCACCCAAACGGCCGGGAATCAGATCGGCGATGAGGGTTCCGCCCCGTTCGACCAGCGGCAGGCCCCGGGCCTCGGCAATCCATCCCGGATGGTCCTCGCGCGGCACCACCCACAGCAGCATCAGCCAGGCGATACACACCAGCACCGCGCCGCGCAGGGCCCCGAACAAGAGCCCCAGCGAGCGGTCGAGCGGCCCTAGAGCACTGTCGCGCACCCGGCGCGAGAGCAGCCGCGTGACGATCGAAAGCACGATCAGTACGACCAGGAAGATCGCAATTCCAGCGGTCATGTCGGCCATGATTTCTGAGGGGATATACTTGCGCGCCTCGGGCTGCGCGTAGGGAAAGCCATAGAGCGTGGCCACGCCGGCGCCGATCCACGATCCGATCGCCAGAAGCTCATGCACGAAGCCGCGAAAGAACGCGAAAGCGGCTGACAGAGCCAAAATCAGGACGATCCCGAGATCGGTCGGATTGATGGGTAGGCTGTCCATGGGGCGCCTAGTCGAACTCGGTGGCCGCCGCGCCGGCCGCCCCCGCCGATCTGCGCGCGATCCGCCTGGCGGTGAGCGGGGCCAGGGTCTCGATCAAGTCGTTCAAGTGGGCGATCTCCTGTATCTCCAGGCCTAGTCCGGCCGCCTTGCGGCCTTCGCCAGCCATGTTCCGCCCCTTGTCCCGCGCCCCCTTCGACCCGCTAGCTCCACCATGCCCTGCGCTCTTCGGCCTGCTGGCCCGGCGCGGTGGGATTATAGCACGTGTAAAGCCCAGTTTGGCGGCCTCCTTCAGCCGGGCTTCGCCGCGCCCCACGGCACGAACCTCGCCGGATAGCCCAATTTCGCCGAATACCACCGTCTCCGCCGGTACCGGCTCGTCGCTGACCGCCGATATCAGGGCCGCGGCCACGGCCAAATCCGCTGCCGGTTCGCCGATACGAAGGCCGCCTGCCACGTTTAGATAGACCTCCTTGCCCGCGAATACCAGCCCGCAACGCGCCTCCAGAACCGCCAGGACCATGGCCAGGCGGGCGCTGTCCCAGCCGACCACGGCACGCCTCGGCGTGGCCAGAGGCGACGGCGAGGCCAGGGCTTGAATTTCGACCAAAACCGGCCGTGTGCCCTCGATTCCGGCGAAAACGGCGGCCCCGGCCACATTGCCGTGCCGCTCGGACAGGAACAGGGCGGAGGGATTGGCAACCTCGCTCAGGCCACCGTCGCTCATCTCGAAGACCCCAATTTCGTCGGTCGGGCCATAGCGGTTCTTGCTTGCCCGCAGGATGCGGAAGGGATGGCCGCGCTCGCCCTCAAAGGTCAGGACCGTATCGACCATGTGTTCCAGCACCTTGGGCCCGGCCAACTGGCCGTCCTTGGTGACGTGGCCGACCAGCAGCAGGGCAAAACCGCGCCGCTTGGCCAGGCGAATCAGCTCATGGGCGCTGGCCCGGACCTGGGACACCGTGCCGGGTGCCGATTCCAGGGTATCCACATAGAGCGTCTGGATCGAATCCACGATTACGGCGGCCGGCGTCTCGGCTGCGTCCAGGCTGGCCGCGATATCGCGGACCGAGGTCGCGGTAGCCAACTGAACATGGGCGCCGCCCAAGCCTAGGCGATGGGCCCGCAGGCGCAGTTGCTCGACCGCCTCCTCGCCGGAGATATAGGCGATCGGCGGCCCGGAGGCGCGCCCCGATGGCCCCCCCAGGGCGGCCGCGACCTGGATCAGCAGGGTCGATTTGCCGACTCCGGGGTCGCCGCCAAGCAGCACCGCGGAGCCGGGCACCAGCCCGCCGCCGCAGACCCGGTCGAATTCGGCCAACCCGCAGGGCCGTCGCGCTTCGCGGGCGCCGGTGCCATCTAGGCCGACAAACTCAACATGTCCGGCGCGTCGGCCGCGGCCCGCCTTGCCCAGGCCGCCCGGCGCCGCCTCACGTGGGATTTCCTCGACGATGCTGTTCCACTCGCCACAGGCGTCGCAACGCCCGCCCCAGCGCGCGCTCAGCGCCCCGCAGGATTGGCAGACATAGCGATGTTGAGGCTTCGCCATTATTCGATCAGCCGTTCAGGCCGTGCCATGGCCGGTCACCCAGCTACGATCCCATAACCACCCGCAGGCTGCCATGATGTTGAGATCCGACAGTCTCGGCCCCTAGTCCGCGCGGACCTGCATCTGGATCGGTCCCTCGGCGCGGCCGTGGATGAACTGATCTACATAATCGTTGGCCGAGTTGTCGATTTGGGCGACCGGTCCGGCCCAGATGATCTTGCCATGGTACAGCATGGCGACGCGGTGGGCGATCTTGCGCGCGCTCGCCATGTCGTGGGTGATCGAAAGGGTGCTTGCGCCCAGTTCGCGCACGCACTTCACGATCAGGTCGTTGATGACATCGCCCATGATCGGGTCCAGACCGGTGGTCGGCTCGTCGAAAAAGATGATCTCGGGTGTGATTGCGATGGCCCGGGCCAAGCCAACGCGCTTGCGCATGCCGCCCGACAATTCGGCCGGTGACAATTCCCCGACCTCGGCGCCAAGGCCGACCGCGGCCAGTTTCTCGATCGCGTTCTTCTTCGCCTCGTCGCGGTCCATGCCTTCGCCTTGGATCAGGCCGAAGGCGACGTTTTCCCAGACCGGCAGGGAATCGAACAGGGCCGCATTCTGAAACAGCATGCCGAACTTGCGCATGACACGGTCGCGATCTCCGCCGCGCAGGCCCACGACCTCCTCGCCGTCGATCTTGATGCTGCCCGCCTCCGGCCTGAGCAGGCCCAGGATGCATTTCAGCAGCACCGACTTGCCGGTTCCGGAGCCGCCGATGACGACGACCGATTCGCCGACCGCGACATCCAGGTCGAGGCCGTCCAGCACAACCTTGGGACCAAAGGATTTGTGCAAGCCCCGGATTTGAATCTTCGGCGGCGCGCCGTTCGCCTTTTCGCTCATCGGGCGAAGAACATCTCGGTGATGAAGTAGTTGCAGCACAGGATCAGAATCGAGGCGGAGACCACCGCGTTGGTCGTCGCCGCGCCGACGCCCTGCGCGCCGCCTTTGGAATTGTAGCCGTGATAGCAGCCCATGAGCGTGATCAAAAATCCGAAGACGGCGGCCTTGACCAGACCTGACACCACGTCCTCGGTTTGCACGAAGTCGACGGTGTTCTTCAGATAGGTGGTCGGATTGAAGCCCAGTTTGTAGATCGAGACCACATAGCCGCCGAACACGCCGATGATGTCGGCGATGAAGACCAAAATCGGCAGCGTGGTTATCCCGGCGATCAGGCGCGGCGCGACCAGATACTTGAACGGATTCGTCGCCAAGGTGTCGAGCGCGTCGATCTGCTCGGTCACACGCATGGTGCCGATCTCCGCCGCCATGGCCGCGCCGACCCGCCCGGCGACCATGAGGCCGGCCAAGACCGGCCCCAACTCGCGGGTGATCGATATCACGACGACGTTGGGAATCGCACTCTCGGCGGCGAATCGGGCAAATCCAGTATAGCTTTGCAGGGCTAGCACCATGCCCGTGAAGATCGCGGTTAATCCGACCACGGGCAGGGAATAGTACCCGATGTCGATCATCTGCCGCGCGATCAGGCGGAAATAGAGCGGCGGGCGGACACAGTGGGACAGGCCGTTAGCCGCGAACATCGACAAGCGCCCCGCGGCCGCGAAAAAGATCAAAAGTGTGCGGCCAATGGGCTGCAGGATCGGCATGGCTAAAGTCCCGTCAGCCGCCCAAATAAAGCCGGTGATAACGCGCGCCTAGCGCAGTCAGGATCTCGTATCCGATGGTCCCCGCCGAACCGGCCAAGGCGTCGAGATCTTGACGCGGGCCGATCAGGTCGACCAAGGCCCCGACGTGGGCGTCTTCCGCCGGCACGTCGCTTATGTCGAGCGTTATCAAATCCATAGAAACCCGCCCAATCACCGGGACCTTCCGATCGCCGATCCAAGCGCTTGCCTGGTCCGACAAAGATCTTAGATATCCATCCGCGTAGCCGACCGCCACGGTTGCGACTCGGGTGCCCCCCGCCACGCGGTGGATCGCACCATAACCAACCCCCTGTGGAGCGTCAATCTCGCGAGATTGCAGGATTTTCCCTTGCAGCCGAACAACTTGGCTCATGGGGTTGGGCCGGTCCGGGGTCGGGTTCACGCCGTAGAGCGCGGCGCCGGGCCGGGCCAGATCGAAGTGATAGTCGGCGCCCAGAAAAATGCCGGAGGAGTTCGCCAAGCTGCCCGGCGCGCTGGGCAGGCGCGCCCGCGCGGCCTCGAAACGGCGAAGCTGCAGGCCATTCAACGCATGCCCCGATTCCTCGGCGCAGGCCAAGTGGCTGATCACATAACGCAGTTCGATACCGGCCAAGCGGTTCGTGTCGGCGGCCAGGGTGTCCAGCTCGGCCGGCGGCAGGCCCAGGCGGTTCATCCCGGTATCGGCGTGCAGCACGGCGGGCAGGACGCGCCCGGCCGCGCGTGCCGCCGCGCTCCAGGTCTCCAACTCGCCGAGGCTGTTCAGGACTGGCATCAGGCCATAGGCGATGAAGTCCTCCGCTGGGCCGGCGCCGGCGCCGTTCAGCACGAAGATGTCGGCCGACGGCCGGGTCTTTTCCAGCGCCGTCTGTACCGCTATGGCCTCGTCCAAGGTCGCGGTGAAGAAGGTCCGCACGCCTGCCTTGGCTAGCGCGGGCGCAACCCGGGTCGCGCCCAGGCCATAGGCGTCGGCCTTGACCACGGCGGCGCAAGTTACCGGCCTGAGCTCCTGGCGCAGGCGCCGGTAGTTCTCCTTGATGGCTTCCAGATCGATGGTCAGGATCGCGCCGGCGCGGATGGCGGTGGGCTCCGGACCGCCCCGCCCGTCAGCCATTGGGCAAGTGGTCGTCGCGCACCAGGTCGTTGAACTGCGTGAATTCGCCGATGAAGTGCAGTTCGGCGGTTCCGATCGGACCATGGCGCTGCTTGGCCACAATAATTTCGGCGATGTTGCGAGTGGCCTCCAGCCGCTGGTCGTATGTAGCCAGGCGCTCGTTGAATTTCTCGCTGGTTTCGTTCATGCGCTGGCTCGGCTTCTCGCGCGCCAGGTAATACTCCTCGCGGTAAATGAACATCACCACGTCGGCGTCCTGTTCGATCGAGCCTGATTCGCGCAGATCCGATAGCTGCGGCCGCTTGTCGTCGCGCTGTTCGGTCTGGCGCGACAACTGCGACAGGGCGATGACCGGCACGTTCAGTTCCTTGGCAATCGCTTTCAGGCCCCGGGTGATCTCGGAGACCTCCTGCACGCGGTTCTCGTTGCGCATGCCGGCCGGGCCCTGCATGAGTTGAAGATAGTCGACCACGATCAGGCCCAGGTTTTGCTGGCGCTTCAGGCGGCGCGCCCGGGTGCGCAGGGCAGGCACGCTCAGGGCCGGGGTGTCGTCGATGAACAACGGTAGCTCGTGCAAGTGCCGGCTGGTCTCGAAGATCCGGTCGAACTCGTCGTCGCGGATTTCCCCGCGCCGGATCGAATCGGACCTCACGTGCGCCTGCTCCGAAATAATGCGGGTCGCCAATTGTTCCGCCGACATTTCCAGCGAGAAGAAAGCGACCGTCTCCACCACCTCGACCGGCTCCCCGTCGGGCCCTTTTTGCCGGCGTTTGGTCGCCGCCGCGTTGTAGGCGATGTTGGTGGCTAGCGACGTCTTGCCCATGGAGGGCCGTGCGGCCAGGATGATGAGGTCGGAGGGATGCAGGCCGCCGAGCAAGCGGTCCAGGTCCTTGAACCCGCTGGCGACGCCGGCCACGTGGCTGTCGCGTTTCAGGGCCTGCTCGGCCATGTTGATCGCTTCGACCACGGCCGACTTGAAGGTCTTTAGGCCGCCGTCGGTGGTGCCGGCTTCGGCCAAGTTGTAGAGGCGCTGCTCGGCGGTTTCGATCTGGTCGGTCGCGCTGATGTCGAGGTCGGATTCGAACGCTTCGTTGACCACGTCCTCGCCTAGCGCGATCAGCTCGCGGCGCAGAAAAAGATCGTGGATCGTGCGGCCATAGTCGGCCGCGTTGATGATGGTGACGAAATTCTTCTGCAAATCAGCCAGGTACTGCGCGCCGCCGATTTCGCTGAGTGCCTGGTCGCTGTCGAAGAGATGCTTGAGGGTGACCGCGTTGGCGATCTGGCCGCGCTCGATCAGCTTGCCGCAGGCTTCGAAGATCCGACCGTGCACCCCATCGGCGAAATGATCCCCAATTAGATAGTCGGAGACCTTTTCATAGGCACGATTGTTGGCCAGGATCGCGCCCAGCAAGGCCTGCTCGGCCTCGTAGTTGACCGGTGGCTCGCGCAAGGGTGCGTCGTCCGAATCATTGCCGGGAAAGGGAGTAAGCGTGGAAGAGGCGGCGGGTTCCATCAGGACGCAGACCCTAACAGATCGACCTAGTACAGGTCATGGCTTCAATGCCCGAGTCGGGCAGGATCAGTGTACTTGATTGCGGGGAATACGGGGATAATCTCTGTTGGTTACCGCTAGGCTTGGTCCAAAACGCGAAACGGCGGCCTGAGCGGCCGCCGTTCGCGTTGTAATTCTTCGTCCCAAGCGCCTAGGTGGCGATGTCTTCCTCGGTTTCGCCGTCTTCCGCCTCGCCGTCCTGGGCTGCGGCTTCGGCGGCTTCGAGCTCGGCCAGGGCCGTCTCGGCCTCGGCTTCGGCCGCTTCCTCGGCGGCGCGCTGCTCTTCCGGGCTGACCATGCGGCCTGCCTCGGCCTGAGATTCGGCCTCGGCCTCGGAACGCGCGACGTTGACCGTCACCGTGACCGCGACTTCCGGGTGCAGGCGCACCTTGACCGGATGCAGGCCGAGCGACTTGATGACCGCGGTCATCTCTATCTGGTTGCGGCCGACGGTAAAGCCCGCCAAGCCGATTTCCGCCGCGATGTCGCGCGCGTTGGCGGAGCCGTAAAGCTGGCCGGATTCGCCGGCCTGACGGATCAGGGTGACAGAGATGCCGTCGAGCTTTTCGCCGACCTTTTCGGCCTCGCCGCGCTGGGCCAGGTTCTCGGTCTCGAGCTGGGTACGTTGCTGCTCGAACAAGGCCAGATTGTCCTTGGTCGCGCGACGTGCCTTGCGTTGCGGCAGCAGGAAGTTGCGGGCAAAGCCGGGCTTAACAGTGACGATGTCACCCATTTGGCCCAACTTCTCGATACGTTCCAGGAGGATCACTTGCATCTCGGCGCCCTCCCTATTGAACCAGGTAGGGAATCAAGGCCAGGAAACGCGCGCGCTTGATCGCCTTGGCCAGCAAGCGCTGTTTCTTGGTCGAGACTGCTGTGATTCGGCTCGGTACGATCTTGCCGCGCTCGGAGATGTAGCGCTGCAGCATGCGCACGTCCTTATAGTCGATCTTCATCGCCCCTTTGCCGGTGAAGGGGCAGCTCTTGCGGCGGCGGAAAAACGGCCGGCGGCCGCTGGCGCCTTTGCTGACGATCTGGATCTCGGTCATGCCGGCGACTCCTCTTTCTCGGCCGCGGGTGCGGGTGTCGCTGTCGGCGCGGGTTTGGCTTCGGTTTGCTCGCGCGGGCCCCGGTCGCCTCTATCGCCCCGATCCCCGCGTGGCGGGCCGCCATCTCCACGATCCCCGCGCGGGCCGCCCCGGCCGAACCGGCCGCCGTCGCGTCCGCCGCGATCGTCGCGCCGTTCGCGCGCCTGCAGCACGATCGAGGGGCCCTCCTCGTGGCTGTCCACCCGCAGGGTCAGATAGCGGACCAAATCCTCGTTGAGGCGCATGTTGCGCTCCATCTCGGCAACCGCGGCGGCCGGCGCCTCGAGGTTCAGCAGGGCGTAATGCGCCTTGCGATTCTTCTTAATGCGGTAGGCCAGCGTGCGCAGGCCCCACATTTCCTTCTTGGTGACCTTGCCACCGTTGGATTCGAGGATTTCGGAGAACTGGTCGACCAAGCCCTCGGCTTGGCTCGACGAGATGTCTTGGCGTGCCAGCAGCACGCATTCGTAGAGCGCCATATTTTACTCCTTACGGCTGATCCCGGACCGGAGCTGACGGTCGGCCCTAGAGCCGCGGTCGTTCAGCCACCCGGTCCTAGCCGGCCCCGTTCAGGGCGTCACCGCCCCGGGAACCGGCAAGGAGTTATCTCAATTCGCTTGAGGCGCGCGACTATACACATTCGCAGGGGGGGTGCAAGCACCGGAATGGGCGCCGCCCAGGGGAGCGGGCGGGGCGCCCGGCCGGGCCGAAAGCGCCAATTGGCCTCGCGCGCGCTTGACAGCCCGGCGGCGGACGGCTTTCTCTGTCGCGCCGCCATTGCCGGGCGGTTGGGATCGAGTGAGGGGGGAGGCGGGCGATGAGCCGCGCATTCGTTTTTCCGGGCCAAGGCTCGCAGGCGGTCGGTATGGGTGCAGCCTTGGCCGAGGCCTTCGGGGCCGCGCGGGAGGTCTTCGAGGAAGTCGACGAGGCCCTCTCGCAGCGCCTGTCGACCCTCATGTTCGAAGGGCCGGAGAGCGATCTGACCCTGACCGAAAACGCCCAGCCGGCCCTGATGGCGGTCAGCATGGCTGCGGTTCGGGTGCTGGAGCGCGAAGCCGGCCTGCGCCTGGCGGACAAGGCGGACTTCGTGGCCGGTCATTCCCTGGGCGAGTATTCGGCCCTGGCCGCCGCGGGCAGCCTGTCCCTGACCGATACCGCCCGGCTTTTGAAACGGCGCGGCCAGGCCATGCAGGAGGCTGTGCCGGTCGGCGAGGGCGCCATGGCCGCCTTGCTCGGCCTCGATCTGGAGGCGGCCGCGCAGGTCGCGGAGGAAGCGGCGCAAGGCGAAGTCTGTGCCCCGGCGAACGACAACGCGCCCGGCCAGGTCGTGGTCAGCGGCGCTAAGGCGGCGGTCGAGCGCGCGATCGAATTGGCCACCGCCAAGGGCGCGCGTCGGGCCATTCTGCTGCCGGTCAGCGCCCCCTTCCATTGCGCCCTCATGGCCTCCGCCGCCGACGAAATGGCCTTAGCCCTGGCGGAAACCATGCTTCAGCCGCCCCATATCAGGCTGGTGACCAACGTGACCGCCAGCGCCGTCGAGGATGTCGAGGACATCCGACCGCTGTTGGTTCAGCAGGTCACCGGCATGGTGCGCTGGCGCGAATCGGTGCTCTATATGAAGGACTGCGGTGTCGGCACCTTGGTCGAGTTGGGCGCCGGTAAGGTGTTGAGCGGCCTGGCCCGGCGGATCGACCGCGAACTAACCGGGATCAACGCCGGCACGCCGGAAGAGATTGAGGCGCTGATCAAGACATTGTGAGGCGCCGCGCCGCTTGTCCGGGGCTTCACTCCAGGTGTATGCCCGGGGACGGCGCCAAGGGAGGAATTCAAGATGTTCGATTTGAGCGGAAAGGGTGCCTTGGTCACCGGCGCATCCGGCGGTATCGGTGGCGCGATTGCGCGGGCCCTGCATGCCCAAGGCGCGGCAGTGGCCCTTTCGGGTACCCGGCGCGGCGCCCTCGACGACCTGGCCGGCGAACTGGGCGAGCGGGTCCACGTTTTGCCCTGCGACCTGAGCGATCCGGCGGCCACGGCGGCCCTGCCGGGCGAGGCGGAGGCTGTACTCGGCGCCCTCGATATCCTGATCAACAATGCCGGGTTGACCCGCGACAACCTAGCCCTGCGCATGAAGGACGAGGATTGGAACCAAGTTTTGGCGGTCAATCTGAGCGCCGGGTTCCGCCTGGCTCGGGCCGCTCTGCGCGGTATGATGAAGCGCCGCTGGGGCCGCATTATCGGGATAACCTCGGTCGTGGGCGTAACCGGCAATCCCGGCCAGACGAACTACGCCGCTTCCAAGGCGGGGATGATCGGCATGTCCAAAGCCCTGGCCCAAGAGGTTGCCACACGTGGGATCACGGTCAACTGCGTCGCCCCCGGTTTCATTGAGACCGCGATGACCAGCGCCCTCGGTGACACCCAGCAAGAAAAACTGCTCGGCGTGGTGCCCATGGGCCGCCTGGGCGCGCCCCAGGACATCGCCGGGGCGGTGGTCTATCTGGCCAGCCCCGAGGCGGCCTACGTGACCGGCCAAACCTTGCATGTGAATGGCGGAATGACCATGATATAGCGGGCTGTCGAGCCATTTTCCGTACCCCGTTGGGGCCATTGGCAAATCCCGAAGAACTGTGTTAATAGGCGGCGCACCGCGCTCGGGGACCGAGACGGCAAGCTAAGCCTACCGAAACTAGAACCTAAAAACGCCGGCCAATCTGAGGACAAAATCAATGAGCAGTGACATCGCCGATCGCGTTAAGAAAATTGTTGTCGAACATTTGGGGGTAGACGAGGCCAAGGTTTCGGAAAGCGCCAGCTTTATCGACGACCTAGGGGCCGACAGTCTCGATACGGTCGAATTGGTCATGGCCTTCGAGGAAGAGTTCGGGTGCGAAATCCCGGACGACGCAGCGGAGAAGATTGTGACCGTGAAGGATGCGGTCGATTTCATTCAGCAGCACGCGTAAGCCACCGCCTCCCTTGAGGCGGTTCGGGCAAATCACCATTGGGCGCTGGTTATGAGACGGGTTGTGGTTACCGGGCTCGGCTTGACTACACCGCTGGGCTGCGGCGCGCAAAAGGTGTGGCGGCGGCTAATCGCCGGGGAGTCCGGTCTGCGCGCGATTCAGAGCTTCGACGTCTCCGATATTCCCTCGAAAATCGCCGGGCAAGTGCCGCACGGAGAAACCGCCGATGGCGGCTTCAACGCCGACGACTATATCTCTCCCGCCGAACGGCGGAAGGTCGACCCCTTCATTGTCTTCGCGATCTCGGCGGCGCAGCAGGCCGTCGAGGATTCCGGTTGGGTGCCCGAAACCGATCACGACCGGGAACGCACCGGGGTCATGATCGGCTCCGGCATCGGCGGTCTGGAGACGATCTACAATGGATCGCTGACCATTCACGAGCGTGGGCCGCGGCGCCTATCACCGTTCTTTATTCCGGCCGCGCTGATCAATCTGGCTTCCGGTCAGGTTTCGATCCGTTATGGCTTCAAAGGCCCGAACCATTCGGTCGTGACCGCGTGCTCGACCGGCGCCCACGCGATCGGTGACGCGGCGCGCCTGATCGCCTTAGAGGATGCCGACGTCATGGTGGCGGGCGGAGCGGAGGCCGCGGTCTGCCGCCTCGGCATGGCCGGCTTTGCGGCGTCGCGAGCCCTGTCGACCAAATACAACGATACGCCGGAAAAAGCCTCGCGGCCTTGGGACGAGGGCCGCGACGGCTTTGTGATGGGTGAAGGCTCGGGTGTGGTGGTGCTCGAAGAGCTGGAGCACGCCAAGCGGCGCGGCGCCACAATCTACGCCGAGGTGATCGGTTATGGCATGTCCGGCGACGCCCATCATGTGACCGCGCCGGCCGAGGACGGCGACGGTGGCTACCGCGCCATGGCGGCGGCCCTAAGCCGCGCTAAGATGAATCCCGACGATATCGACTACATCAACGCGCACGGGACCTCGACGCCGCTGGGCGATTTGATCGAGCTGGGCGCGGTGAAGCGGTTGTTCGGCGACCACTCGAAGAGCCTCAGCATGTCGTCGACCAAATCGGCGATCGGCCATTTGCTGGGCGCAGCCGGGGCGACGGAGGCGATCTTCTGCATCCTCGCGATCAATGACAACGTCGCGCCGCCCACCCTGAACCTGGACGATCCCGCGCCCGACTGCGAGGGGATGGATCTGGTCCCGCACAGGGCGAAGGAGCGGCCGGTGCGGGTGGCGCTCTCCAATTCCTTCGGCTTCGGCGGCACCAACGCGAGTTTGGTGCTCGCCCAGTACGGTTAGCGCCGTGACTCGTCGGCTCGCCGCTCTCGCCGGCCTGGCAGTAAGTGCCACGGTGGCGTTTGCCGTTCTGGCCTTTATCGTTATAGACCGCTTCGACGGTCCGGGGCCCCTGCAGGCCGATACCATCATCTACATTCAGCCGGGCATCAGCATGGGCGACATCGCCCGCAGTCTGGAAACCGAGGGCGTAATCGAGGATTCCCTCGTGTTTCGCCTTGGCGTGCGCTTGCTTCGCGTGTCGCGCGAATTGAAGGCCGGGGAGTATCTGTTCCCGGCCACGGTCTCCATGCGCGGCGTGGTCGATATCCTCTTGAGCGGCAAGACCGTGCTGCGTCGCCTGACTCTGCCGGAGGGTGCCTCTAGTATCGAGGCGGTCGCCCTGATCGAGGCGGCGGAGGCCTTGGAAGGCAAGTTGGAGGCGGTCCCGCCGGAGGGTTCGTTGCTGCCAGAAACGTATCTCTATCAGCGCGGCGACAAGCGTGCCGATCTGGTCGAGCGGATGCAACTGGCGATGCGCAAAGCCTTGGCGGAGTTATGGGAAAAGCGCGACAACACCGTGCCCCTCAACTCGCCTACGGAAGCTTTGATCTTGGCCTCGATCGTGGAGAAGGAAACCGGCGTGCCCGAAGAACGGGCGGTGGTCGCTTCGGTCTTCGTCAACCGGATACGCGCTGGCATGCGTTTGCAGTCGGACCCGACCGTGGTCTACGGCATTACCAAGGGTGCCGGGCCACTGGGCCGGCCCCTGACCCGTGACGATCTTCAGACGGCCAGCGATTTTAACACGTATACGAACAATGGACTGCCGGTCGGCCCGATTGCCAATCCGGGCCGGGCCGCGATTGAGGCGGTCCTAAATCCGGCCCTCAGCGACTACTTGTATTTCGTCGCTTCAGGTTCGGGCGGGCATGCCTTCGCCAAGACCCTGGACGAGCACAACAGCAATGTCGCCAAGTGGCGAAAATTGAAGAAACAGGCGAATTAGATACATTTTCCGAAGCGCCGAGAATAATGGTGCCGGACGCCGGGTCGCCACGCAATCCTCGCCTGAAATTAACTGAACTCTCACCAGCCTGACGTTACATAGGGTTGCGTGCGCCTGGGCGCCCCACTACCAGCCCCGGAATTGCCCATACATGAGTAGTCAGGCCAAATACCTGTTCCCCAGTCTCGAAGGCGGTTCGTCGCGGATCTTCAACATCTGCGCGCGCAGCGCCGAGCTGGTGGATGCAATGCGCGAAGACGGCGACGATTCGGAGCCGAAGTTTCTTTTCAACACCCAGGAACTGAATCAATCGATCCTGGTCAAGGAGGTGCGCACGGACCGCAAGAGCGCGCGCTATCATTATGCCAACACAGTCGGCACCAAGTTATACCTGCCCTACAACCCAGCGCGGCCGTACGAAGGCGGCAAGTCGGCGTTTCTGGACGATCCCCGAATCCAGGACATCTTGCTCGATCATGCCGGAATCGATACCGGCAGCCGGAGCGCCAAGGTCAAGGCAGACCTCGCCATTATCCGCCTGCTCGACGAAATCCCCTCCTTGGACCCCTTTTTGGTCAAGGACAAGCTGCGCGTCGAGGGGGTCGACGCGAACGAGTTCTATTTCGAGATATCGGACGACGAATGGCACGCCATCAAGGCCCATGTGTCGGACATGCTAAAGCCGGTCATCGATTTCGCGTTTCAGGACTCCGAGGAAATGCAGCGCGGCCGCACCATGGCCTTTGTAGCCAAGCTCTGGGACACTAAGGACATCACGGCCCTCAAGCCCATTGTTGCCGCTTTCAATTTGCCACCTGACGAGGCCAAGGGAATATTCGCCGCTTGGAAAGGCGTCATGTACTACGACTATGAGTACAACCGCTGCCGGAGCGACTGGCGGACTTATGGCACTTGGCTCGAACAAGACGCAGTGCCGCTCGATTTCGTCGAGCCGGAAAGCAAGCAACACCTGCTCGATCTGATAGAGAACGTGCGCACCCAATACAGCACGGCCATGACGGAGCTTCAGGACATATTCTCGTCCTACGAATCGGCATACGAGACCTTGTTCGTCGAACGAAAGGATTCCGCCCCCTTCATCGACTTCATGCGCAAGGCGGTGAGGTCTTATTGGATCCTGGGCACCAAGATGAGCGCGATTAATCACAGCGTGACGGTCTGGGAAATCATGACGGCGCGCAGCTTCAAGCGGCGCCTCAAGTTCGAGCAGTTGTTCGAACTCTTGGAGCTGCAGCGCGGAATCTTCGATAACTCCTGAGCGCCGCGGCAACACCCTCTTGAAGGTATGCCTAGGATACCTCAGTCGGCCGGTCGCAGCGCCTCGACGTCACTTTCGGGGGGCAGATAATCGGCACCGTCGACGAAGCGCCAGGCCCGCATCCCCGCGACCCGGTCCTTCAAGGTTGTGCGCCCGACAAAGGTGCCCATGGTCGATTGCTGATCGGCGATGCGAAACATGATCGGGCCGAAGGGCGTTTCCATCCTCAGCCCACGCATTGCGGCAATCAAGGCTTCGGTCTCTAGCGATCCCGCGGTTTCGATGGCCTTGGCCAAGGCATTCAATGCGACATAGCCGATCACGGAGCCCATGCGTGGCGTTCGTAGGAACCGCAAGCGATAGGCGGTGCTGAAATCGCCGTGCGCCTCGGTTTCGATATCTTGCCAAGGATATCCGGTCACGATCCAGCCTTCCGGCAATTCGTCCTTGAGCGTTGCGTTCCACTCCGGTTCCCCGGTCATCAGGCTGACAACCTCCCGCTTGTCGAACAGTCCGCGCCGGGTGCCCTCGCGCACGAAATTCACCAGGTCCTGGCCAAAGGTGACGTTGAAAACCGCGTCCGGCTTGGCGGATAATAACGCCCGCACGCTGGGCCCGGCGTCCAGTTTGAGCCGGCCCGGCCATTGCTCGGTGACGAACTTAACCTCAGGCCGTTCGTCCTTGAGCAGAGCCTTGAAGGTCTCAACCGCCGATCGGCCGTAAGCGTCGTCCGGCGCGATGGTCGCCCAGCGAATCGCCGGCAACTTGGCCGCTTCCGCCGCCAACATGGCGGCCTGAACGTAGGTGCCCGCCCTCAGGCGGAAGGTATAGCGATTGCCCTTGGACCAGGCGATCGCGTCGCTCAGAGGCTCGGCGGCCAGGAACAGGATCCGCCTCTGTTTGGCGGTCTCGGCAACCGCCAGCCCAACGGGCGACAATACGGTGCCCATCAGAACCGAAACCTTCTCGCCGGAAATCAAATCCGTGGCGGCGCTCACTGCGGCGCCGGGATTTCCCCCGTCGTCGCGGCTGACGACCTCCAAGGGCCGGCCCAGGACGCCGCCATTGGCGTTGAGTCTTTCCAACGCCAGTTGCCAGCCGTCGCGGTAGGGCTGCGCGAAGGTCGGCAGACTGGCGTAGCTATTTAGATCGCCGATTTTGATGGGCTCCACTGCGGCGCCCGGCGCGACCCAGTACAGGCTCAAGGCGACAGCGAGAAGCGGTTTCCGCACCGTCTTCAACTCCCGGTTCAGGGCTTTGATGTGTCGAAGAAATCCATCCGCGACCCTGCGGCCCAAGGGCGCCAGCGTCAAGATTTGCACCGCGCGCGCGACTCGGCTATGAAAAAGCCGGAGCGGGAATAGGGGATTATGGAGACGCTGGGCGCATGCCCCTTTCCATCGCGATCATCGGCGCCGGGCCCGGCGGCTTTTACACCGCCTCCGCGCTGATCAAAAGCCATCCGGATTGCCGGATCGATTTCATTGAGGCCCTGCCGACTCCTTTCGGCTTGATTCGCGGTGGGGTCGCCCCGGACCATCAAAGCACCAAGGCCGTTTCGCGCGCCTTCGCCAAGACCGCTGGCCATGAAGGGGTCGCCTATTTCGGTAATGTCCGGCTGGGCCAGGACGTGTCGGTGGCGGAATTGCGCGACACCTACGATGCCGTGGTCCTGGCGCTCGGCGCGCCCATGGATCGGGAGCTTGAGATTCCCGGCGGCGACAAGCCCGGCGCCTTTGGGGCCGCCGCCTTTGTCGGTTGGTACAACGGGCATCCCGATTTCGTTGATTTGAATCCCGATATGAACGTCGAACGGGTGTGCATGATTGGCAACGGCAACGTCGCCTTGGATATTGCCCGGGTGCTGGTCAAGACCCCGGCGGAGATGGCGACCAGCGATCTGCCCGATTATGCCGCCAAGGCGATCCACGGTGCGCCGATCCGCGAGGTCACCATTGTCGGACGCCGGGGACCGGCGCAGGCCAAGTTCACCAACAAGGAGCTATCCGAACTCAAAGACATGGCAAATTGCGTGCCGTTGGTCGCGCCCGGTGACCTGACCAAGGACTTGCCCGATGGGCCGAACAACCAAATGAGTGAACGGGACCGCCGCTTGGCTAAGAAGAACCTGGCAACCTTTCGGGACTTCGCCCGGCGGGATCCGACGGACCGGCGAAAGCGCCTGCGGTTCCAGTTCTACGCAAAGCCGGTCGAAGCCTTGGGCGATGCCCGGATCGAGGGTCTGCGCCTGGAGCGCACCCGCTTGCAAAACGGCCGGGCGATCGGCACGGGCGAATTCTTCGAGATTCCCTGCGGCCTGGTTGTCTCGGCGATCGGATACCGCATGGTGCCCATAAAGGGTGTGCCAATCGATGCCGAAACGGGTGTCGTGCGCAACCGGTGCGGGCGGGTCGGGCCCGGGTTTTATGCGGCCGGTTGGGCCAAGCGCGGCCCGACCGGTGTGATTGGCACCAACAAGGGCGATGGCGACGCGGTCGCGGCGTTGATCGCGCAGGACGCCGGGCCCGGTGGCAAACCGGGCCGGGAAGCCTTGGAGGCCCTTCTGCGGGCGCGCGGCGTGCGCTGGGTGAGTTTCCAAGATTGGCAACGGATCGAGGCCGCTGAAATCGCCGCGGCCGAGCCTGGAGCGCCGCGCCGAAAGTTGATTCGAATCAAGGACATGCTGGCGGTGCTTGGGCAGGATTCGGCGGAATCGCAGGCCATCGCGGACAATTGTCCTTGCGTGATCGGCAGATCGGGCAATATTTCACAAGAGTAAATGGAGCGCGGAGCGCCGGAACCGGTAAAGCCCTAAATAATCCAGGGGTGTACTATTTTCCACGGCAAGGTAAGAATTCGGATTAACCTTGCCGCTATCGCAGCCGGCGCATATCGGTCCGATCCCGCCACCGGCATCCTCGAGATAGCCGGGAGCCGGAGCGGGCGGTTGAAAGAGGACAAGGCATAATGGAAGGATCGGCGGCGCTCGAAAGCGGCAACCGACCGCGACAGGAACTGGAATCGGCGGTTGTGCGTTTTGCCGGGGATTCGGGCGACGGTATGCAGTTGACCGGCGGGCGTTTCACCGTCGAGACCGCCCTGGCGGGGAACGATCTGGCGACTTTTCCAGATTTTCCGGCGGAAATTCGCGCGCCGGCCGGCACCACCTTTGGCGTTTCGGCATTCCAGATCAACTTCGGCGGGCGTGTGATAAAAACCGCGGGCGACCACGTCGACGTCCTGGTCGCCATGAACCCGGCGGCCTTGAAGGTCAATTTAACCGATGTGTCCGCCGGCGGCCTGTTGATTGTCGATACGGGCGCCTTCAGCGACAAGAGCCTGCGCAAGGCCGGCTACGCCACCAATCCCCTGGAGGACGGCAGCCTGGGCGATCGGCGCATGATCGAGGTGGACATGTCGCAGCGCACTCTCGACGCGCTCAAGGACAGTGGCCTCAGCAAGAAGGATTCTCTGCGCTGTAAGAATATGTGGGCCCTGGGCCTGGCTTACTGGATGTTCGACCGGGACCGCGGCGCGACCGTCAAGTGGCTGCGGACCAAGTTCGCCAAGCGGGCCGAATTGGCCGATGCCTTGGTGACCGTGCTGGACGCGGGACATGCCTTTGGCGAGACCGCTGAGCTTTCTGGCGAGCTGACGGCCTACAGCGTGCCATCCGCGCGCCTGGCGCCGGGTCTGTACCGCAACGTGACCGGAACCCAGGCCCTGGCCTGGGGCCTGATCGCGGGGATCCGTCTGGCAGAGATCGATATGGTGTTTTGTTCCTATCCCATCACCCCGGCCTCCGGCCTGCTTCACGTGCTGGCGGCGCAACAGGACCCCGGGATCGTCACCTTTCAGGCCGAGGACGAGATCGCGGCGGCCTGCAGCGCGATCGGTGCTTCCTATGCCGGCGCCTTGGGCATCACGTCCAGCTCAGGCCCTGGCGTGGCGCTGAAGACCGAGGCCCTGGGCTTGGCGATCGCGACCGAATTGCCCTTGGTCGTGGTGAACACACAGCGCGCCGGACCCTCGACCGGGATGCCCACCAAGACCGAGCAATCGGACCTGTTCCAGGCCGTTTTCGGCCGCAACGCGGACAGCGAGTTGGTGGTTCTCGCCGCCCACTCGCCGGCCGACTGTTTCGACTGCGCCGTCGAAGCCGTGCGCCTGGCAACCAAGTATATGACCCCGGTGATCTTGCTGTCGGACGGCTACATCGCGAACGCGTCCGAGCCGTGGGTTCTGCCGGACGTCGAGTCGTATTCGAAATTTCCGGTCGAATTCCGCCGTGACCCCGAAGGATTCCAGCCCTTTGCGCGCGATCCAGTCACCTTGGCCCGGCCCTGGGCCGTGCCGGGCACGCCGGACCTCATGCATCGCATCGGTGGCCTGGAACGCGATGCCGATAGCGGCAATATCTCCTACGACCCCGCCAACCACCAGCGCATGACGGATCTGCGCGCGGCCAAGATCGCGGGCGTGGCCAAGGACATTCCGGATCAGGATTTCGCGTCGCCGCCGTGCGACGGCGGCGTGCTGGTGGTCGGCTGGGGCTCGACCTACGGGCCGATCAGCCGGGCCGTGAGCGACTTGCGCGACCAGGGCCTGGCGGTTTCGCATGTCCACTTGCGCCATATTTGGCCGTTGCCGAAAAATTTGGGCGCGTTGCTGCGTCGTTACGATCGGATCCTGGTGCCTGAAATGAACCAGGGCCAACTTGTCACCCTGCTGCGCAGCGAATACCTGATCCCGGCCGAGGGCCTGAATAAGGTGAATGGCAAGCCGTTCCTGATCGCCGAGCTGGTATCGGCAATCCGGGCTCGATTGGAGGCCTAAGATGAATTTAGCGGTCCCCGTGGACAAGTTGACACCGAAGGATTTCGCCACGGACCAGGAGGTTCGCTGGTGCCCTGGATGCGGCGACTACGCCATCCTTAAATCGGTCCTCAAGACATTGGCGGATATCGAAGCCAAGCCGGAACAGACCGTCTTCGTGTCCGGCATCGGCTGTGCCGCGCGCTTTCCCTACTATGTTTCGACCTATGGCTTTCATACCATTCACGGGCGCGCGCCGGCGGTGGCGACCGGGGTCAAGCTGGCCAATCCCGACCTCGACGTTTGGGTCGTCTCGGGCGACGGAGATGCCTTGTCGATCGGCGGCAATCACTTGCTCCATTTGTTGCGTCGAAACGTGGACCTGCAGTTCCTGCTGTTCAATAACGAGGTCTATGGCCTGACCAAGGGCCAGTATTCGCCGACCTCCCACAGCGGCACGCGGACCCCCTCCAGCCCTAGGGGGTCTTTGGAATCACCGCTCTCTGCCACGGCCCTGGCATTGGGCGCGGGCGGGCGTTTCGTCGCGCGCGCCATCGACACCGCGCAAGCTTATTTGCCCGGCATCCTCAAACGCGCCCACGCGCACCGGGGTACATCCTTCGTCGAGATTTTCCAAAACTGCCTCGTCTATAACGATGCCGTGCACGCGGCCTTTACCGACCGCTCGGTCGCAAGCGAGCGGCAGATCATGGTTGAGCACGGCAAACCCATGGTCTTCGGCAAGGCGCGCGACAAGGGCCTGCGCCTGCGCCCAGGCAGCTTGGCGTTGGAGGCTGTTACTCTAGGCGAGGGTGGGATCGGCGAGTCCGATCTGTTGGTCCACGACGAGACCAACCGCACCTTGGCCGGCATGTTGGCGGCCATGGCACCGCCGAACCTGCCAGTTGCCTTGGGCGTGCTCTATTGCAATCCGGCGCCTAGCTACGACAGGGCCGTCGCAGCTCAGGCGGCGGCCGCCAAGTCAGGAGAGGGCAAACTGGCCGACCTGAACACCCTGATGCGCGCGGGCAACACTTGGACCGTCGAGGCCTAGATACCGCCCACGGTGGCCCGTTCCGGAATTACGCTACGCCGCGTCTTAGGGGCGCGACGATCGTCGACCGTATCCGGAATCCGGCGGCTGAGCGCATTGCCCCTGTGGCCGGGTCAAACAATCCGCTTCAAGAGGTCGCGAAGCTGCGATTGCTCATCGGAGCTGAGCGGTGCCAGAACGCGGCTTGTCATCTCTTCGATGCCGCTGCGCAGACCGTCGATCAAGGCAACGCCCTGGTCGGTCAGGCGTAGGGAGATGCGCCTGCGGTCGTTTGGATCCGGTACCCGGGTGATTAGATCGCGTTCGTTAAGCCGCTTGACGACGCCCTGAATCGTGGCCGGGTCCATGGCCGCCATGCGGCCCAGGAGGTTTTGAGATACCTCCCCCTTCTCGCGCAGCCGGGCCAGGGCGAAATACTGGGCCGGGGTCAGATTGTGCGTTGTAAGGACCGCCATAAAGGTTGCCGAGGCGCGCTGGTGTGCCCGTCGGATCAGATGTGCGATATCTTCATCCAAGACGGTCGAGGCATCAGCATCGTCGACGTCGCTACCTGTTTTTCGGTGCTCCACGCGGTCCGATGCGAGACACTGGGCAAGTGCTGTCTTGTCCTCTCTCGATGCGGGTTCCACGACGGTAGACTGTCTATTAGACATGACCAGCTTTCTGCTAGTGGTATATTTACTATACCGGTTCGTTGATTTGTGGCCGAATAGTAACTTCCGCAAGAATCTTCGTCCACATCTAATAAAATCTGCATGCGGTTATTTAGTTGGAAACACATGCTAAAATAGAATTTCTCCGTTCTTTATTCGCCATCAGGCTGAATCGCCCTGATTCAATCAACTCGAAAACTGCTGTAATGTCCGGCGCCATGGCCCGGTCCTGGTCCAGGAAGGCGGCTCGTTCGCGTATGGCCTTTGCTGCTTCGGCCAGGCGCGGGCTGGTCCGCAAGGGCCGGCGCAAGTCGATTCCCTGAGCCGCGGCCAGGAGTTCGATGGCGACAATCTGGCCGATGTTCCAAGCAATTTCGCCCAGGCGCCGGGCAGCGTGGGTGGCCATGGAGACATGGTCTTCTTGATTCGCGGATGTCGGCATGCTGTCGACGGCGGCAGGATGCGCCAAGAGCTTGTTCTCACTGGCCAGGGCCGCGGCGGTGACCTGTGCGATCATAAATCCCGAATTGAGGCCCGGCTCGGCGACCAGAAACGCGGGCAAGGCGCTCATGTGCGCGTCGACCAGCAAGGCGGTGCGCCGTTCCGACAAGGCGCCGATTTCGGACATCGCGACCGCCAGGGCATCGGCGGCCATCGCGACCGGTTCGGCATGGAAGTTGCCGCCGGAGAGGATCTCGCCTTGTGCCGGGAATACCAGGGGATTGTCGGACACCGCGTTCGCCTCGCGCACCAATGTCGCCGCCGCGGTTTCCATGGTGTCCAGAATTGCGCCCATGACCTGTGGCTGACAGCGCATAGAATAGGGGTCTTGGACCCGGTCGCATTCCAAGTGGGACGCCCGAATGCCACTGCCCTCCAGCAACTCTCCCAGAATTCGCCCGACCTCGATCTGGCCCGGCTGACCACGCAGCGCGTGGATGCGAGGGTCGAAAGGGGTGTCGCTGCCCAACATGGCGTCCACGCTCATGGCGCCGGCGGTCAGGGCGGCGGCGAAGACATCCAGTCCGGTGAAAAGCCCCTCCAGCGCCAGGACAGTCGAGACCTGGGTTCCGTTGAGTAGGGCGAGACCTTCCTTCGCAGCGAGCGCGAGTGGTGTCAGGCCAATTCGGCGTAGCGCTTCGGCGCCCGTTAGGCGCTTACCCTCCAAGATCGCTTCGCCCTCACCCAGCAGTACAGCCGAAAGATGGGCGAGCGGTGCCAAGTCGCCCGAGGCGCCAACCGAACCCTTGGCTGGGATGACCGGCAATGCTCCGGCATTGAGCAAGGCGAGCAGGGCGTCAATCACATGGCGCCGGGTGCCCGAGTGGCCGCGTGCCAGGGCGTTGATCTTCAGAATCAGGATCATGCGTACCACGCGCGGCGACAGAGCCTCGCCGACCCCGCTGGAATGAGACATGACCAGGCGCCGTTGCAGCTCGCTTAGCTGGCCGCTGTCGATGGTCGTGCTGGCCAGGCTGCCGAAGCCGGTGTTGACGCCGTAGACGGTCCGGCCCTCGCGCACGATCTCGGCGACCAAGTCGGCCGCCGCGTCGATGGCCGGGCCGCAGGCCGGGTCAAGGCCGATCGCGCGTGGCGTGCGCCATAGCGCATGCAGATCGCGAATGCTGAGCTGGCCCGGGCGCAAGTTGAAGGGGGCAGTGTCGGTCATGATTCAGGTTCGCTCTCTATACATCGAAAACCGGTCGGGATTTGCAAGGGCTGGAAGGTCATGGTCAGTTTGTTTGGGCCGGCGCATCATCCGGACAGGGCCCGGTCCTCGCGCGGCGTTCGTTTGAAGTAGTCGCGGTAACACTTTGAAAAATGGGAGGCCGAAACGAAACCGCACGCCATGGCGACGTCAAGAACCGACATGGACGACTGGGTCAAGAGGCCTCGGGCGCGCTGCAGCCGCAGTTCCAAGTAATAGCGGGTCGGCGTTCGCTTTAGATAGCCGCGGAACAGGCGCTCTAACTGCCGGGTCGAAAGACCGACCTGGCGGGCCAACTCGGCGCGCGTGATCGGGTCCTCCAGGTTCTCCTCCATCAGCGCCACGACCGCGAGCAGCTTGGGATGTGCGGCGCCCAGGCGGTTGCGCAGCGCCATGCGCTGAGGGGCCTTTTGTTCCCGGATATGACCATGGATGAACTGTTCGGCGACAGCGGTTGCCAGGTCGCGGCCGTGCTGCTCGGCGATCAAATGCAACATCATATCGATGGCCGCTGTTCCGCCGGAACAAGTCAGGCGGTCGCGGTCGACCTCGTAGAGCTCCTGCGTGACCTCAAGATTGGGGAATTCCTCTTTGAAGGAATTCAGATACTCCCAATGAATCGTGCAGCGATAGCCGTCCAAAAGGCCGGCCTTGGCCAGGATATAGCTGCCGGTTGAGACCGCACCCAAGCGACAGCCCTGGCGCGCCAGCCGCCGCAGAGGGGCCAGGACGCCGGGCACCGCATAGAGATGCGGCTCCAGGCCCGTGACCACGATTAGGTTTGGGATGCGTTCAACCTCGGACAGTTTCTCCCTCGCGATCAGATCTATCTGGTTGGAGGCAGGAACGCTGCCGCCGTCCAATGTGATGACCCGCCATTCATATAAGGACCGGCCCGACATGCGGTTGGCCGCGCGCAGGGGGTCCATGGCTGAGCCGAGGTTCAGCATGGAGAACTGCGGCAGTATTAGATACCCGAATACTTGCGGCGTGGATTCGGCCAGGCCGTCCATGGAAAGGCTCGCTCCCGTTGTCTCACTTTTGCTATGCGCATGAACCCAATCTTCTCTGACGTCAAGGGGGTGTCGCGGTCTGGGCCGTGGTGGGGCTGGACCGGGCGGGGCTGCTGGGTTAGGTCCATGCATTATGGACTACGCCATCATCGAAGCCGCGCTGGCCCGCCATGGGCTGATTGGTCGCGGCGGTTTTTACCCGGAGCCCCGCGACGCTGTGCCGACCCTGCCGGACGGCCGGCCGGCGGGGACCTTGGTTCCGGTCGGCAATGCCGGCCCGGCCATGTGGCGAGCCTTTGCCGAGGCTCATGAATTCGCCGACGGCGGCCCCGACGCCTTGGATCGCTGGAGTGTAAGGGTCCTGAATGACTTAGCGGCCGAACTTGGGGCCACGGCTTTGTTTCCTTTCGGCGGGCCGCCCTATTTGCCGTTCGTGGCCTGGGCGAAGCGGGCCGGACCGGTCGCCGAATCGCCCCTGGGTATTCTGGTTCACCCGGACTACGGGCTTTGGCACGCCTACCGCGGCGCCCTGTCCTTCGCCGGGCGGGCGGCCGCGCTGCCGCGCGACGAGCGGCCGCGTCCGTGCGACGACTGCGCCGCGAAGCCCTGCCTCTCGGCCTGCCCGGTCACTGCCTTCAACGACAGCGGCTACGACGTGGCGGCCTGCGTTAAGCACATTTCCACGCCTGCGGGCGCAGATTGCATGGACCTTGGATGCCGGGCGCGGCGGGCCTGCCCGGTCGGTCAGGACCACGCCTACACGCCCGCCCAGGCCCGGTTCCACATGGATGCCTTTTGGCGCGCCCGGCAGCGGGATATGCTGACACCATGAACAAGACAGTCCTTTTGATCGATCACGAGGTCGGCAAGCGCGATGACCGGGCCTCAATGCGCCTGGCCGAGCTAGGTTTCGATATTCGCTGGGTCAGCCCGGCCAAGGGCGACACCCTGCCTGATCCGCGCGAGAACGGTGAGGCCGTGGTCGTTTACGGCGGTGCGGAAAGCGCTAACGACGATGTCACCAAACCCTATATCCGGGCCGAGCTCGACTGGATCGAGCAATGGCTCGAAACCGGCAAGCCGTTTCTCGGGATCTGTCTGGGCGGGCAGTTGCTGGCCCGAGTCCTGGGCGCGCGGGTCGAGGCGCACCCGGAGGGTCACTTCGAGATCGGCTACGTGCCGGTCGATCCGGCGCCGCAGGCCAACGGGTTTCTGAACGGGGTCAGCCACGTCTACCACTGGCACAAGGAAGGTTTCGAGGTGCCCGGCGGTGCGACTAAGCTGGCCCACGGCCCGATTTTCCCCGAGCAAGCTTTCCGTTATGGCGAAAGTACTTACGGCCTGCAGTTCCATCCGGAGGTCACGATCCCAGTCATGACACGCTGGATGGAAAACGCCGCCCATATGCTGGAGAACCCGAACGCCCATCCGCGCGAACGGCAATTGGCCGACGCCGCCCGCCACGATCCCGCCATGGCACGCTGGCTCGACGGTTTCCTGAAAGACTGGTTGAAGATCGCCGACTAGGCGGCAGCGCCGTAAGGACCGCTGCACGATCCATCGAGGATCCGCAGCGATCCTGCCCTAATTCACCTGCGCCGTTCAGGTGTTGCGGTCGGCCATGACCCCGCCGTCGGCATCCCAGATGGCGCCGATTACCCAAGCCGCCTGATCCGACAACAGAAAATCGATGACAGCGGCCACGTCGTCCGCCTGTCCGACCCGGCCGATCGGGTGGAAGCCGTCGAACCCGGCCAGGGTTTCCTCGATCTGGTCCGGCGCGATGAAAGCGCCATAGATCGGCGTCACCACGACGGCCGGTGAGACCGCGTTAACCCGGATGCCGTGCTCGGCCAATTCCATGGCCAGGTGCTGGGTCAGGGCATGGAGGCCTGCCTTGGCCATGGAGTAGGCGGAGGAGGGCGTCGCCTTAATTGCCTGTTGGGTCCACATGGAGCCGATGTTGACGACCGCCCCGCCGCCATGGCGCTTCATGTTTCGGGCCACGGCCTGGGTGACAAAGAACAGGCTTTTATTTAGGTCGAGATAGGCGTCGTAGTCGGCTTCGCCATGGTCAAGAAAGGGTGTCGGCTTGAAGACACCGGCGGCGTTGACCAAATGGGCGATGGGCCGGGCCTCGGCATCCAGGTTCGCGATCAACTCGGCGACCGCAACCGGGTCGCTGAGGTCGGTCGCGCGGAGATCGATCCGGCCGGTTCCGGTCTTGGCCAGTTGGGCCTCGGCCTGCCGCAGCTTTTCCGGATCCCGGCCAACCAGGATCAGATCCAGGTCGCGCGCGCGCAGTCGGCGGGCGGTTTCCAGACCCATGCCGCTCGATCCTCCGACGATCAGAGCGACTTCCTTGTGGTTCGTTTCCATGATGGCATTTCCTCATCTATCTATCAGTAGGTAGAGAAATATCTAGCTGGGGTTCCTATTTCACGGTTCAAGCCCTATCTATCGGTAGGTTGAGAATTTATCGGGTAGACGTCATGGCCACGGTGAGTCACAAGGCGGACGAGATTTTGGATATCGCCGAACAGTTGGTGCGTAGCCAGGGCTACAACGGCTTCAGCTTTCGCGACATCGCGACCCGCGCCGGGATCAAGAGCGCGAGTGTGCATTACCACTTTCCGGCCAAAGCCGATTTGGGTGTCGCGGTCGCGCGCCGCTACACTGATCGTTTCCTGGCCGGATTGGGCGATGCGGAGGCGTCCGGCGCGCATCCCGAGGACCTCTTGGCGCGCTATGTCGCGGCCTTCCGCTATGCCTTGACCCGGGACGGCCAGATGTGCCTGTGCGGGGTCTTGGGCGCAGAAATCACCGCTCTTCCGCCTGAGGTTGCGCGCGAGGCCAAGCGGTTTTCCAAGCTTAATCTTGCTTGGCTGGAACGGGTGTTGTCGCGCCTGGACAAGCAAGGGACGGCTGATCCTGCTTCGCTTCGACGCCGGGCGCTGGTTATTCTCTCGGCGCTGGAAGGTGCTATGATCGTCGCGCGCAGTTTGGGCGACCCCACGGCGGTCGAGCGGATCGCCGAAGGCCTTAGCGAAGCTCATCTGTTGTCGTCGCGGCCCATCGGCAGGAAAAGGAAATCGACATGACAGTGACCCATCTCTCGGACAGCCGGCGCAACAGCGACCCCCATTGGGAGGCGCGCGTGGACTTGGCCTGCGCCTTCCGCTGGACCGCGCGCCTCAACATGCACGAGGGCGTGGCGAACCATTTCAGCCTGACGGTCGCCGATGACGGGTCGCAGTTCCTGATGAACCCGAACGGTCGGCATTTCTCCCGCGTGCGGGCGAGCGAGCTCTTGCTGCTGGACGCCCACGACCCGGCGACCATGGATCGGCCCGACGCGCCGGACCCGACCGCCTGGGACATTCACGGCGCCTTGCACCGCCAGGTGCCGACCGCGCGCTGCGTCATGCATGTCCATTCCAAGTACGCGACGGTCCTATCGACCCTCAAGGACTCGACCATGCCCCCGATCGACCAGAACACCATGCACTTCTATGAACAGATCGCCTATGACGACGGCTATGACGGTATGGGCTTGGGCGACGAGGCGGAGCGCCTGGCCACCAAGCTGGGGGACAAGAAAATCCTGGTCTTGGGCAACCACGGCGTCCTCTTCGCGAACGACAGCGTGGCCCAAACCTTTGACGACATGTACTACTTCGAACGCGCCTGCGAGACCCTGATCACCGCTTACATGACCGGGCGGAAACTTGCTGTCGTCTCCGATGCGGTGGCGCGCAAGACCGCGCAACAGTGGCAGGATTACGCAACCCTGCCGGGCAGCCATTTCCGCGCTCTGAAAGAAATCCTGGACCAGGAAGAACCGGATTACCGGACCTAGCGGCCAATTCAGCCAGCCTGCGCCGGCTCGAATCCAGACAGACCAACCCGAAAAAAAAGGCCCCGCCATCCTGGCAGGGCCTCCCCGCTACCGGATCGGCCAGTTACCTGAGCCGATCCGGATCTCGCGGTAATCGAGCGGCTACAAGCGCGACCAGGCGTACCTGCGGCCGTGCGGCATCCGGGTCCGGCCAAGAACGCTATAGGGCCCGCGATTGCTGCGCCACGCCGTGCTCCCCGCATCTAGCGCGGTCGCGACCGGCCCCAATGTCTTGGCTGGATCGAAAAAACTCCGCACGCTTGCAACCTCCCTGTGGCTCGGTCTCCGGTCCCGCACCGGCCTTCCTGGCCGGCGGTAGGTCGGGTGGTGCCCGAGCAAGCATCCGATGTCCTTCGGATGCCTTTGAACTTAGGGAGGGATCGCCGCGGCCGATGTGACGGTCATCACTGAATCGTGAAGACAAGGTGTGACGGCGGTCACACCGGAGTGATTTCGTACGTAACTTGGTGCCGGGTCAGGTCCCCGCGCGGCGCACCACGAGCCAGAGCGCGTGAATCGCGCCCGGGACGAAAAAACACAGGGTTAATAGCAGGTTGAGCCAGAAATGCAGACCAATGCCGACGGTCAGAAAGGCCGCCACCGGCGGCAGGAAGATCGCCAAAATAATCCGCACAAGGTTCATGTCGCCGGTTTCCCCGATTCAGATGCGCAACGCGCGAATCCGTGAACCGGCATACTACCCTGGAGTGCCGTCTAACTCCAAGGGAAGGGGCTGTTGCTGGTCGGGTGCAGCTTGCCCTCGGCGTAGCGGGAGAAGCGGAAGGGCTCCAGCAGGCGGCTCTTCTCACCGGCCAATTCATCTGCGATCAGTTTGCCGACGCCGATCATCTTATAGCCGTGGTTGGAATCGGCGATGACGGTGACGTTCTCGCGAAAGCAGTCGAACACCGGGAAGGAGTCCGGCGTGAAACAGCCGAGACCGCCCGAGGCCTCGTTCTTGTAGACCTTGATCTGACCCTCGAAACGCTTTTGGCAAAAGGCCAGCGCCGAACACCACATGTGGGCGAAATCGTCGCCGACGATAAAGTCGGGCGACTCCGGCCCATAGGGGTCCAGTGCGACCTGATTGACCGGCGTCTCGACCTTGTAGGGCATGGCGCCGCCCTGCACGCCGCCGAAGTTGAAGTCGGGCTTGTAGTAGATGCCCCACATCTCCTCGGTGATCAGGGAGCCGTCCACGTCGGAATGCAGGGGCGCGTCGGTATCCACATGGATGACCGGCGGCATTTTGCCGTCGTTGGTTTTTTGCAGGTCTGGATCGACCCCCAAGGTGCCTTCCTCCAGGCACCAGTAACGCCAGGTCGGAATGCCCTCGTGCAGCGCGCCGTCTCGGCCCTTGATGGTGACCGCCGTGGGTAGCTCCAGCATGTTCCAAATTTGGCTGACCCAGGGGCCGACCGCAACCACCACCTGATCGCATTCGATCGGGCCCTTGTCGGTTTCGACTGCGGTCACGGCCTCGGAATTGTGGCCAGTCTTGAAGCCGGTCACCTTGATGCCGGTCATGATGCGCACGCCCAGCGCTTCCGCCTTGGACGCCAGGCCATAGATCGCTGCGGTGTTGTTCGCGTAGCCGCCCTTCTTCTCGTGCAGGACCGAGGTGATGCCTTTGGCCTGCCAGTCGTGGAACAGGCCCTTCATGTAGTCCATCGATTCGGCCGCGCCCTCGACAAAGACCGACTCGTAGCCGATCTCCTTTTGCTGGGCGTGAATGCTGGCGACGTCGGCGCGCATCGCCTCGGGCGAGATCTGCATGTAACCGACCGGGTGATAGCTGAAAGCCTTGGGGTCGCTCTCCCAAACCTCGACGCATTGGGCCATGAGCTCGCGCATGGCCGGCTGGAAGTAATTGTTGCGGACCACGCCGCAAGCTATTCCGCTGGCGCCCGCCGCGATCGCGGTCTTGTCCAGAACCACGATGTCCTGGCCGCCGCCTTGGCCCTTGGCTTCCAGCTTGGCGGCCAGGTGCCACGCGGTCGAGAGGCCGTGGATACCGGCGCCGATGATGACGGTCTTTGCGCGAGTTGGCATGGCCATGGTTGGGGCTCCTAGGGGCATGAGGGCGGGTCGTTGTTAGGCGCACGATAGGAGTGCGGCCCGGGCTAGCGTGGCCCGCATCCGACACGGACTGACTGCGATTCGACAGGCCCGGCCGCGGCGCGCTTCACCGTTACTTTCGCTTCGGTCTCGGCAAGGTGAGCGCGTGGGTGAAGGAGCGGCCGGCCCAGTATTTTAGCTTGGGTCTGTCGTCCCGAATCCTTGGCGGTAGCACGACATAGTCCTTCTTGATCGGGGCTTTGGGGAAGTAGCGCAGGGCTTTGGCACCGGCCTTGAGCAGTCTGGCCCGGCTCGCCTCCGGCAGTTTCATCGCCAGGCCGACCGGCGTCAGGGTGATGCAGATGCGGCCCTCGGCATAGGCGGCCGCGCCGCTGAAAAAGTGTTTGATCTCGATCGTCGCTTGACCGTCGTGGGCCCGAATCGCGGGCCCCAGCATCGCCTCAAGTCGGTCCAAATACTCTTTCGCCATTGTCCGCATCCTGTGCCTGAAGCTTGCATCTTCGCCCACTTCGGCTTTTCATTCGAGCCCGTTACAGAACATGATCCTATCGACTGTAGGACCACCCACCTGGGCCGGGGACGTTTCCATGAAGGCTTTTGAAATCTGCGGCCCCGAGGGGATCGATGCCTTGCACCTAGCGGAGCGCCCCATGCCGCGCCCAGGACCGGGTCAAGTCTTGGTGCGGATGCGCGCCAACTCGATCAACAACCGCGACCTGCAGACGATTTTGAACCCAGAGCCGAGGGGCATCGCCTATCCCCGGATTCCGAACTCCGACGGCGCGGGAGAGGTGCTCGAGGCCGGCGATGGGGTGACTCGCTTCAAGCCCGGCGATCGGGTCGTCGGCACCTTCTTTCAAAACTGGACCGCGGGCGGTATCACGGCGCAGGCCATGGCCAGCGCTTTGGGCGGTCCAATCGATGGTGTGCTGTGCGACCACCGGGTGCTGGAACAGGACGGCTTGATCCCGATTCCCGAGCACATGTCCTACGAGGAAGCGGCAACCCTGCCATGCGCGGGCCTGACCGCCTGGCACATCACCGTAGGCCTCGGGCAAATCAAGGCCGGAGACACGATCCTTGTACTGGGCACCGGCGGGGTTTCGATCTTCGCCCTGCAATTCGCCCGCCTGCACGGCGCGCGCGCGATCGTGACCTCCAGCAGCGACGAGAAATTGGCGCGGGTCAAAGAGATGGGCGCTTGGCGCACGGTCAATTACCGATCCAAGCCCGATTGGGAGCAGGAGGTGCTGGCGCTGACCGACGGGCGCGGTGTCGATCTGGTTGCCGAGGTTGGCGGGCCCGGCACCTTGGAGAAATCGATTCAGGCGGTGCGCGTCGGCGGGACCATCGGCTTGGTCGGCGTGTTGACCGGTGGCTCCATCGATCCGACCGGCGTCATGCGCAAGTCGATCCGCCTGCAAGGCATCTATGTAGGCAGCAAGGCCATGTTCGAGCAAATGGTCCGCGCCTTGGCGGCGCACGAGCTGCGTCCCGTTATCGACTCAAGCTTCGCCTTCGAGGACGCCCGCGCTGCGTTCCGTCGCATGCAGGGCGCCGGACACTTCGGCAAGATCGTCATTTCGATATGACCCGTCGGTTCCACCGGACCGCGCGTCGTCGCGGGCTACCGTCAAAATTGTAATTTATCCGTCATATAAGAGTCCCGGGAGCATAACAATCCTCCGCTAACCTCTACTAGAAAGTGGGAAGAGAGGTTGCGATGGATAACTCGGTAGTCGAATTTTCTGCGGATCGGGCCTCGGGACCGAATCCTGCCGTGCTTGGCTTTGCAAGCGAACGGACGTCTGTGACCCAGCGGCCGGTTCTGGTCGCCATCGATCTATCGGAAGATTCCCATGAGGCGGTCCTCTGGGCTTGCGACTACGCCCGCCAGGCCTCGGCACCTCTTCATATCGTGCACTGCCTGCACGACCCGGCCGAAGCGCCCGGCAGGTACGCCCACGACCGGGCGGACCCCCTGGAACGCATGGCCGACACGGCGCAAAGGCTACTGAGCCATTTCGTGGACGGCTTGCGCCAGGCGTATCCGGGCCACGAGACCTTGGCGGTTGCCTCGGCGCGGCTGGTGGCGGGTTTGCCGGTGCGCGCGATTCTTGATGAAGCTGCGGCCTTGGACGCTGGTTTGATCGTCCTCGGCAGTCGCGGCAAGAACGGCCTGAAACGGGCGCTCTTCGGCTCGGTGGCGCAGCAGGTCACACAGCTTTCCACGGTTCCCGTAACCCTTGTCAAGGCACAGCAATGACACCCAACCGCGCCATGCCGGGCCCATGCGATCGCCGGGCAAGCGCTGCTTTTGGCGGCCGGGTGCCGGCATGAACCTGATTCCCGAATCCCGCAGCAAGCTGAACCGAGGGCTACGCCGTTTGGCGTGGGAGAATCGACCCGAGAGACCGCTCCGCCTGGCCCATGTCTTGTTCGTGCTCTGGGTCTCCGGGACGGTCGCCTGGGCGCTCTATTCCGCCGCCCTCGCCCTCGAGATGGGCTGGTGGAAAACCCAAACTCTCCCGGCTGCCATGGTGGTATTCTTGCCGCCGGTTCTCGGCCACTTTCTGAGTATTTGGATCGTTCGGGTCACCGGCAATCCGCGCTTTTAGCGCTGTCTTGCATGTCATCGCCATGGCGGCGCAGCTGCGTTTGAGAATATGACCGGCTTTCTTGCGGGCCATGGGTTGCGCCTAAGCATCGTTTCCCGCTTTACTTTGTAAGAGCCCCAAGCGGTTCTTCGCCGTCGGCAAGATCGTCATGGCGATCTTGGGGCCGCTTAGCCGCTTTCTTGGCGGCCCGCAAAGCGAAGGGGAGTATGGACCCAATCGAAACCCGGTTTGAAATCAGGCGATATAGCCGCGAGGTGAAGACCCACACGCATCTTCACCATCAGGTCGTCATGCCGCTTCAAGGCGCTCTCGAGATGGAGATCGATGGCCGGGGCGGCGCCGCGTCCGGTGATGTCGCGGCGCTGGTGACCGCCGGGACGCGCCACAGCTTTGCCGGTGCGCCGGGCGGCACCTTTCTTATTGTGGACGTTCCCGAGCAAGGCACGCTTGGTTCTCTTGGCAACAGGCCGATCTGGGATACAGCGACCGCCAGGCCTTTTCTTCGCGTGGACCAATCCGTGTCCTTGCTGTGCGCGTTCTTGGCCGGCGAGGTCGATCGCTATGGCCATGTCGATCTGAACGCGGCAGCGGCGGGGGACCTCTTGATTGACGCGTTGGGCCGGCGCATGGGCGTTGGCAGCGCGCGTTTCGAGGATCGCTTGACCAGGGTGCTGCGCTATATTGAGACGCATCTCGGCGACGCGATCACGGTCGATCGCTTGGCTGCGGCGGCCGGCCTAAGCGCCGGCCGCCTGCATGCCCTGTTCCGCGCACGCTTTGGAACATCGCCCATGCGCTATGTTGCCGCGCGCCGGCTGGACTTTGCCGCCCGGCTCCTGGCCCGGTCTGAACGCCCTATTTCCCAGATTGCACTCGATGCCGGATACGGCGATCAAAGCGCATTTACCCGCGCCTTCAAGCAAGTCCACGAGCAGTCTCCAGCAAGGTATCGGCGCGAGGCGCGTGGGCAAGAGAAACGGCACAAAATTCAATAGCCCTCGTCAAGACCGCCGTGTTGTTATGCTCTAGTCGTCCCTCTCTCAAGTTACCCTTCCACCGAGAGCCGATACGGGAGCATATGCCATGGCCAAGCGCCTTACCGACTTCAAGGTTCTGACATTCGACTGTTACGGCACCTTGATCGACTGGGAGAGCGGCATCTGGGACGCGCTTCAGCCTTTGCTGATGGAAAATGCCTGCCAGGAGATCACCCGCGGCCCCGCCCTGGTTGCTTTCGCGCAGGAGGAGAGCGCGCAGCAGGCGCGGACCCCAGGCATGCTTTATCCCGACATTCTCAAGGAAGTGCACGGCGCGCTGGCCCACCGCTTCAAGCTGCGCAGCAGTGACGAGTTGGACGCAGCCTTCGGTGCCTCGCTTCCTCATTGGCCGGCCTTTCCCGATACGGCCGACGCCCTTCGCGTGCTGAAGACTCATTTCAAGCTGGTCATCCTGTCCAATGTGAACCGGGCCGGGTTCGCCGCCTCGAACCGCAAGCTGGGTGTCGCCTTTGACGCCATCTACACGGCCGAGGATGTCGGGTCCTACAAGCCGGCGCCAGCGAACTTCGAGTACATGCTGAAGCATTTGCCGGAGGACCTGGGGCTTGCCCCCGGCGACATCCTGCATACCGCGCAAAGCCTGTTTCACGATCACGTGCCCGCCGGCGCTTTCGGGCTCGCGCGGGCCTGGATCGACCGTCAGGGATTGTCCAAAGGCGGCGACTGGGGCGCGACCGCCGAGGTGCCCGAGCGCCCGCAGGTCGATTTCCTGTTTCCGACCATGGCCGCGCTGGCCGAGGTGGCCGGCCAGGCCTGAGCCCGGCTTCGCTGCGCCCTCGGCCGCCTAGCCGTCGATTTCGTTGAACTATCCGGCGTTTTCGTGGCAGACGAAGAGCCTACAACCGGGCAGCACTGGTCCGGAACAACAGGATATGGGGTAGGCCATGAAATCGCATGTGCAGGTCGCGGTCATCGGCGGCGGCGTCGTCGGATGCAGCGTTCTTTATCATCTGACCAAGCTGGGCTGGCGCGATATCGCCCTGATCGAGCGGTCCGAGCTGACTTCGGGCTCCACTTGGCACGCCGCTGGCGGCTTTCACACCATTAACGCCGACCCCAATATCGCCGCCCTTCAGGGTTACACCATCAAGCTCTACAAAGAGTTGGAGGAGATCAGCGGGCAGTCTTGCGGCCTGCACCATGTCGGCGGCCTGACCATCGCGACCTCACCGGAGCGTATGGACTATCTTAAGGCCGAGCGCGCCAAGCACCGGCACATGGGCCTGGAGACCAGGATCGTCGGCCCGGCGGAGATCCGCGAGCTCAGCCCGATCACCGATACCGATGGGGTCTTGGGCGCGCTTTACGATCCGCTCGACGGCCACCTCGACCCCTCCGGCACGACCCATGCCTACGCCAAGGCCGCGCGCCTGCAGGGCGCCGAGATCATCCTGCGCAACCCGGTGAAGGAATTGAAGCCGCGCGCCGACGGCACCTGGGACGTGGTCACCGAGCAGGGCACGATTCATGCCGAACACGTGGTCAACGCAGCCGGGTTATGGGCGCGCGAGGTCGGCGCCATGGCTGGTGTGTTCCTACCCCTGCACCCCATGGAGCATCAGTATTTGGTGACCGGCGATATCCCGGAAGTCTACGAACGCGAACACGAGCTGCCCCATGTAGTGGACCCCGGCGGCGAGACCTATCTGCGCCAAGAGGGGCGCGGCCTGGTCATCGGCTTCTACGAGCAGGACGCAACCCCTTGGGCGGTCGACGGCACGCGCTGGGATTTCGGGCATGAGCTGTTGCCGGACAATCTTGACCGCATTAGCGACGCCATGGAGCATTCGTTCAAACGCTATCCCTGCCTGGCGGAGGCGGGCATCAAGCGCGTCATCAACGGTCCCTTCACCTTTGCTCCTGACGGCAATCCCCTGGTCGGTCCCGTGCCCGGCCTGCGCAACTACTGGTCGGCCTGTGCGGTCATGGCCGGGTTCTCCCAAGGCGGCGGCGTGGGTCTGACGCTTGCGGAATGGATGATCGAGGGGGAGCCCGCGCGCGACGTCTTCGCCATGGACGTGGCGCGCTATGGCGATTATCCGACCCGCACTTTCACCCGGATCAAAGTGACCGAGAACTATCAGCGCCGTTTCGCGATCACCTATCCGAACGAGGAGTTGCCCGCCGGCCGGCCCCTTGAGGCAACGCCGGCTTACGGCATTTGGCAGGCCCAGCGCGCGGTCTTCGGTTCCGGCTATGGGCTGGAGCACGTTAATTACTTCGCGCCCGAAGGCGAAGCCTTGTTCGAGACGCCGTCGTTCCGCCGATCCAACGCCTTCGGTCCGGTCGGTGCCGAATGCCGGGCCGTGCGCGAAAAAGTCGGCATCAACGAGATTCACAATTTCGGCAAGTACGACATCACCGGCCCGGACGCCGAATCCTGGCTGAACCGGGTCATGGCCAACCGCATGCCGCGTCAGGGACGTATCGCCCTGACGCCCATGCTCGCCAACAGCGGCCGGATCATCGGCGACTTCACCGTGGCCAAGCTGACCGACGAGCATTTTCAAGTCACCGCCTCCTATGCCGCGCAGGCTTATCACATGCGCTGGTTCGAGGCGCACCTGCCTAAGGCCGGCGTGGCGATCCGCAATGTCTCGCGCGAGCGAGTCGGGTTCCAGATTGCCGGGCCGAGCGCGCGCGCGCTGTTGCAGGCGGTGACCCGCGACGATGTTTCGAACCAGGCTTTTCCCTTCCTCCAAGTGAAGCGCATGGAGGTCGGGCTGGTGCCTGCGATCGTATGCCGGATTTCCTATACGGGAGACCTTGGTTACGAAATTTATGTGGCCCGCAGCCATCAGGTGGCGCTTTACGAGGCCCTTGCGCGCGCCGGCGAGGATTTGGGCCTGACCCCCTTTGGCATGCGGGCCATGATGTCCTTGCGCCTGGAGAAGTCTTTCGGCTCATGGCTGCGGGAATACAAGCCGGACTATACGCCCGCCGAGACCGGCTTGGACCGCTTCGTTTCCTTCAAGAAGAACGACTTCATCGGCCGCGATGCTGCCGTGCAGGCGCGCGATAACCCGCCGGCGCGACGTCTATGCACCTTCGTGGTCGACGCGCTGGACGCCGACGTGGTCGCCGACGAGCCGATCTGGCAGGACGGCGCGGTGATCGGCTTCGTGACCTCAGGCGGCTACGCCCACTATGTGGAGAAATCGGTCGCGCTCGGCTTCGTGCCCACGGACAGGATCGCAGAGGGCGCCCAGTTCGAGATCGAGATTTTGGGCGAGATGCGCCCGGCGACCTTGATCACGCAGCCCTTGCTCGACCCGGAGGGCGCGCGCATGCGTGGCTAGGCGGGGGGGGCTCGTTCCGCTGTAAGCGGCAGGGCAGGCCTCGTCTTGGCTCAGGTCACCTCGTGGCCGATCTCGGCCACAACGATCATGATCCGGTCGACGCCGTGCTCATTGCTAGTGAAGGGAAAGACGCCGCGAAAGACGGAAACCTTTTCCCGGTTCGGAAACGGCAGGTGCGCGCGCGAGAACAGCGCGCCGATCCCCGATGTCACACGCTCGAATTCATCGCGCCGGTACGCGGCTTCGCCGGGTGGCAGGTCCTCGCCGATGAGCCGTCCTTGATAGGAAAAACCGAACAGATTCGTGCAGCCCGATCCGCACACGGTGCAGCGCAAACTTGAGCCCTCCCCGTCCACCGCGTCGTCGTACTTGAACAACATCACCCATGGCAGGATGCGGGGATGATCGGCCGCATCGAAGCTGGACCAGGGCGCCACGTTGTTTTCACCGGCCGCTTGGCGCCAGAATCCGTTAAACGTCGCCACGGGATGGGCCGACGGCAGCTCCTCGAACTCGATATGTTGAAACATAAGCTCCCCAAAGGCTGTAGGTGCGCTGGCTCTATTTAGGTAACTTGACCGTTTATCGGGTCTTGGCTGCCCCTTGGCTTTGCTGGAGCGATCTAGAACTGTGCGCCGATGGTGAAGAAGAACCGAAGATCGTTGTCGCCGGTGGTCTCGACCGGGCGGGTTAAAGGCTTGGCGACCTCAAGGCTCGATTGGATGTTTGAGTTCAGATCCAGGCGCACGCCGCCGCCGGCGGAGGTCAGGGATTCGCGGCTCTCGCCACTTGCGGTATTGCGGTTCCACAACGCACCCCCGTCGAAGAAGCCATAAACCTCGTAGCGCGTCAGGAACTCGGCCTCGCGCTCCCGGCCAAAGCGGAGCTCGGCCGATCCGGCGACGCCGTGCTCGCCCGAAACCTCGCCGAAGTCGTAGCCGCGGCCGAACCGTGACCCGCCGAGAAGGAATTCCTCCGACGACAACAAGGGGTCGAGCGCGATCTGACCTTGGCCCGCCAGGCGTAGGGATATGGGTCCCCAGATTTCCTGAAGCCGAATTGCGTCGATCTGAAACTTGGTAAAATCCCCCTCACCATCGGCACGCGACAAGGCCGCGTCGCCGGCGTCCGAGGCCTCGAAGATATCCAGGCCCTGGCTAACCTCAAGCGCCAGGAAGCTGGTGCCGCCAAGATCGTCTTGCAGTGCGTAGTCGGCCTGCAGGCTCAACACACGCAGGCGATCGTCGATGGTCGAGACGCGGAACCGGTCCTCACTGACGTTGCGGATCTCGAAGGCGGCCTGCAGGTGCACTGCCTGACGGCGGGATAAGAACAGCGGATGCCGCAGATCGGTCGTTATGGTCGTGCTGCGCGATTCCGTGTTCTGCTCGGACAAGGTCGAACCGGCGTCGACCGCACTGGCCGACAAGCTCGCGCCCAGCACGGTGCCGGCGGTGCCCAGCGGTTGCCGGTAGCCGACCTGGCCGTAAATCAGCTCCTCCATCTGGTTCGGGACCGTCGCGAAGGAGAACTGCAACTCTTCGCCCTGACCGAAGATCGAGTTCATGGAGATGCTGGTCCAAGCCTGCAATCGTCCGACCTCGGGCGTGCCCCGGTTGTCCAGATTGGCGACGCCGGTGACGGTACTTCGCTCGATCGAGATCATCAGCGCATAGGCGCCGTCGCCGTCCGTCTCGGCGACCTGAACGTCGCCGACAGCCAAGCCGGGTAGAGCGTTGATCAACAGAAGGCCCCGCTCGACCGCGTTCAGGCGGGCCGGCCGCTCGCGGGTGAAATGGTGCTTATAGGCGTCGAGAAGGCCTTGTTGCGCCGTCTCGGCCTGAAATTGGACCTCCGCCAGGTATCCTTCGACCACGCGCAGGCGCAGAACGCCATTCTGGACATCCTGTGGCGGAACCACTGCGCGCGAAAGGAAGTACCCAGCCTCGTTGTATTTGGCCGTCACTCGGCGCGCGATCTCTTCCAGTTCGCCCGGGCCGACCGTGCGCGCCAGGAACTCGGCGTAAAGCGGGCCGAGGTCCACGCCGGCGAAGACGCTCGCACCCTCGACCGTGACCGCGGTCAAGACAAAGGCAATCTCGGCCCCGGTTTCGATTTCCGGCTTCAGGGTTGGGGTGCGAACGCTGGGACTCGGGGCTGGTGCGGGCGTTGGGCGAATCTGTTGTATTCGCCGATCAATCTCCCCGGGATCGGCACGGTCCTGAGCATTAGCCACCTGGCCAAAAAAAATGGCCATGACGGCTACCACTGGGACAAGGAATATGAGTGTACGCACGGATAAATCCTCTAAGACCGATTCGCATATAAGGCAAGAAATCGATTAAAAGTTATTTAAAGTTTATTACTTAACTGTACTTAGATGTTGTTTTTTATAATTGAGTTATGTTACCTTTCATTCACAACAACGCATCGATTTTTATCTAATTAGTAAGAATAACCGGAGAGGAAATTATGGCTCAACTCAAACGAATGTTTGGCGCTGCGGCCCGGGCGGCTTTGGGCGTTATGTTGATCTGCCTGGCATCCGGGCAGGCTTCGGCCGCCTCGGCCGCCTCGGCAGGCTCCTGGGTGCTGGAGACCCAGTCTGGGCAGGTTCAACTGGTCAAGACCGGAATCTCGCCGATCGCGCTGACCCCCGGAGACGTCTTCGGCGGCGGCGCCTGGATCGAGACCGGCCCCGACGGCCGCGCGGTCTTGCGGCGTGGGGAGGAAACCATCGTGGTCGCGCCGAACAGCCGGGTCGGATTGCCCAAAGACAAAACCGGGCCCTTCGCTACGCGCATTTTGCATACCCTGGGCACCATCCTGCTGACGGTCGAAAAGAAGGCCAAGCAGCATTTTGAGGTGCAGACGCCCTACCTGACCGCGGTGGTCAAGGGCACGACCTTCACGGTCGGCATTCAAAACGGCCGCTCGGTGGTCCATGTGGTCGAGGGCCTGGTCCAGGTTAAGAACCTGGCCAGTGGCCGTAGCACCCTGGTGCGCCCGGGCCAAACCGGTGCCGTGATGCGCGATGGCGCGGCCGACGTCCAAGTGGAGGGCGGCGTTG
>JAJFGO010000067.1 GCA_021776095.1 Kiloniellaceae bacterium
GAGGGTGTTGAACAAGTCCGATTAGAGTCGATTTCCGGTGTCTGCTTATAGCAGCAGCGGACATTTTCCGTTTCCGCCTTAGCGCTCTGCTAAGGCGGTCTTGCGGCATGGATCATACCATCATGGGCTGAGGCGGCGGTCTTGTGGTGTGATTGGCCAGCCTTTTGAGGTTCTGGACAGTCGCGGTCAGCAAGAACTCATCCCGGGCCCCGGTAAGGCCCCGCAACCTGAGCCTGACCATCGAGAGGATCTGCTTGGCCTCGCCAAATAGCCTTTCGATCTTCTTGCGTTCACCGCTGGAGGCTGCGTAAGCCTCGGTTTCCATCAGCGATTGGGTGTAGTCGCGGGCTTGCTGATTGACGTCGCGCTGGATCCGACGCTCCAAGCCGGTGGTACATCGGGGCTTGAGCGGGCAGGCCGCACAGTCGCTGCGCTTGGCTATGTATTTGATTGTGGTGCCGTCATGGGCAGTGCCTGAGGTCTTCAGCATTTTGCCGCCTGGGCAAATATAGTGATCATGCTCTTTGTCGTAGACGAAGTCGGCTCGGGTGAGCTTGCCATCGGGCGCCACCTTGCTTTGATCCCAGACCGGAATGTGCGGGTCGATCTCCCGCCCGACCAGCCAGCCAAGCATTTCTCCCGTGCCATAGGCCACGTCGCCGGCCAAGCGCTTGGGCTTCAAGGCAAAGCGCTCTTCGGTGCGCTCGATCATGGTCTCGGTCGCGTCGACCTCCTTGGAGATGCGTGTCGGCGTCGCCTCGACATCGACGATGACCGCGTTTTCCATGTCGATCAGATAATTGAGGCTATAGCCGAACATTACCTTGTGCCGCCCACGCGTGGTCCAGGCCGCCGAAGGATCGCTCGGCGACATCGCCTTGGGCTTTTGCTTCGGGTTGATCGGTGGGTTCTCGCTTTCCAATGCGGCCAGGTACTCACTCACCGGACGGCTGGCCCGCTGCTCGTCCGTCCAGTCGATCTCGGAGCCCTCGACCCGCTGAAAGCGGCTGGCGTTGGCCTCGATCACCGAGGCGTCCACCGCAAAGCCCTCGCCGCCGACCAGCCCCGCCGTCATGCAGCCGCAAATGACCTCGTCAAAGACCTTGCGCAGGATATCGCTCTCGCGAAAGCGGCCGTGCCGGTTCACCGAGAACGTCGAGTGGTGGGGAACCTTGTCCTCCAGGCCCAGGCCGCAGAACCAGCGGTAGGCCAGGTTCACCTTTACCTCCTGGCACAAGCGCCGCTCCGAACGGATCGAATAGCAATAGCCGATCAGGAGCATCCGCAGCATCAGCTCGGGGCAGACCGAAGGGCAGCCCAAGTGGCTATAATGGGCCACCATCTCGCCGCGCAGCCAACTTACGTCCAAGGCAGCATCGATCCGGCGCAACAGATGATCGGCTGGCACCACATCTTCCAGATCGAATTCATAGAAAAGACGGTCTTGCTGACCAACTGGCGCGCCCATCATCGTCGCAATCCCCTCGCCGATTCAGCAACTCAAGGGAATCACGACAATCCGAGCAGATCAAACGACTTCTTCAACAGCCTCTGCCAAGTGCGGAAGTGCCCGTTCCCAGCCGGCAATCGGAGCCAAGTCCGCTAGCAAAAGCCTGGTACGCTGCAACGGCGGTTGATTTCCACCGTGTCCTTGACGACACTCAGTGCCATGCCTTGAACCGCAAGCGAGGGACCGACTTGGGAGATTGGTCAAAAGGTGGCCTGCTTGGCAGCCTGCGCAAGAGAGTCGCGCGGGAAGTCAAGGAGCATCAAAAAACAAATGCAGCACTCCTGAGTGCCCGTGCTCCAATGAGTATGCGCGTGCTCCAATCCTTTTTCGGCGAGCGGGGGCTCTTTGGATTTCTCATTCCATACTTCATGATCGTGATTTCGTTACTGATTGTGGAGCTCGGCATTACAAGAGGGTTTAGGCCTGTCATCCCGCAATGGAATATGGGCGGTGCAGGAGAATTTCCGTCGATCATTCCTCCCTTGACTCATGTCCTGCAGATCGAGCCCCTTCTTAGGGAGGTGACCAGCTATTTTCTCGGTGCGCAAGTCGTAATGATCGGGCTCCTATTTCCGATAGCCGTTGCCTTGGTCACGATGATTGTGCAACGCGAGGACGCATCCAGCACGATTTCTGACGTTCAAGTCTATTACAGCGAGACTCTTGCTTACCGTATCGGCGCGAGCGGGCTCGCACTGTCAATTGTACTGGCTGTGCAACTTCTATGGCCTGCACAGTTTGCCGCTTATCGTTTTGGGCTCGCCACATCCACGGAAGTTTCTAAGATTTTTCTTACCGGCATCCACCTACTCTGGATGGTCATTAATTTCGCTTCCCTATGGCACTTTCTCTCGACGAGTCTGTCATTCGTTCGCCCAGCAGACCGCGCACTATTACGCCGACGTTTTGCAGCAAACATTGCCATTCCCCGTGCTCTATTTGACAGGTACTCGAGAGCCTTGTATGCGGCAGCCGGCTCGTCGCTTTTGCCGGAGTCCGACGTTACCGAGGACAGTTCCCCATCCATTTTTTTCGGCTCTTCTTTCGGGGAGTGGGGCGTAGTTGAGGTCGCCAAACCTGGCGCGGCGCAGAAAATTCTTGTTGATGTCTGGATGACTCCTCTTGGATGGGTACTGCGCCGTTGGTGGAAGCGATGTGAGAAGCAACTGCCTCAACTGGATCAATACACAAGACACATTGGGCCGGCATTGGTTTTTGTGCCAGAAATTGGGCGATCCTTGCCCGAAGACGCGGTCATTTGTCGACGAAACAATGGCGTGCCGCTGAGTCGTCTTGAACAATTGGCTGTTCGCGCATCCTTTCGCTTCAGTAAGCGACGGCCATGAAGGATCTACCGGACCCCTCTGATATGTTGGAGGAACTAGCTGACAAAGCCATAAGCCAAATGGATCGCCTCGCCGTAACGAGCTTTCGAACAGCCCTCAACGAAATGGTAGATTTTCACCGTTTTCTTATCGACGCACATGCCACGACAAACGAACACGGTAAACCGGATAGTTTTGCGCGACTAGGCGACTGGGGCAGCCTTCATGCGGATTGGATCCGTGAATATCGTCGACTCTTCGAACGCGCAGTGGACCACATTGGCCGCGAAAACGATTTCGTCGAAATTCTTATGTACACGCCGTTAAAGTTACTTCCGGCTGACGCGCGATACGAAACACCGGAGGCAACTGCAACCTTACTCGATCTTGTGAATATCTTTGTGCACCGACTGGAGGCGTGGGTTACGCGCCAGCGGAGCCGGAGTAGTGCAGACGGTAGCGACGAAGGCGCAGTCGGCTCTCTAGCCGGTTCTGACGCAAGTGCATACGAGAACGTGGTCATTGGCTTCGTCGGGGCGTGGGAAAGTACGTTGCAGCATGTCGATCACATGTACAAGTGGCAAAAACGGGATCTTGCCCCTGACGAACAGTGGCAACGATTCATAGCTAGCTGGCCTTTTCTGCAGCAACACCTTCGGAATACTGCCTATTTGTTAGCGGTAGCGGTCTGGAACGAAGATGAGATTGGTGCTGACTATTTCTGTGGCGCACTACTTCGCTGGTTCAGGAACTTTGAGCATGATCTAGAGGGCGAACACAACCTCATCCGATCATTGCTTAGTCCAGATGTTCTCGAACACGATTGGCCCACTGCAAAAGCGTCGTTAGCGGTGCTGCTGCGAGAGCCGGTGTTCGACGAACCACGCCCAACTAATACCTTCTCAGCAATTCTAGAATGTGTCCTCGCGGACACGGTACTTGTTGTAGCCGGCGTCATTCTCGGCTGGTTCATGGAAAATCGACAGACGAGCGATATTGCGCCACGCATCGTCTTGCGGTTGCTCTCGGACAGATCTGACGATGAGAGCTCCTCTCGAGCGGCACGAAAGGTAGGGTTCCGTGAGACATTTCTAAACCTTGTCCGAATTTATCTCGAGGGCGAGCGTTTTGCCCAACGAGGCTACGGCGCCGCTCTGGATGGCTTAGTGAACATATTGGACTCTATGACTGAGCGACGCGTAATTCCTGGTCGAGTCTATACGCCGTCTACCCGACACGAACGGGATGATCTGCGGCTTCCTTGGCTTTGTTGCCTTGCGGCCCTCCTTCCAGAGTCAGGCGAAGAGGAGGCCGTTCGCACCCTAAAGGTATTGACCGAAAAAGAGGATACGTTCCCGCACCGCGACTCGTCATTAAGAAACCTGATTTACGACCTTACACAGATGAAGGCGGGCGTAGCCTCGGACAATCGCAAATACCTAGCGCGAGGCGTTCGTGCGTTGCATAACGAAGCCAACGTCGAGGAACGCTTAGACCGCTTGGCCGCCACACTTGACCACGCCATCATAGCGATCGAAGAGCAGAGATCCGCACGGCTGCATACAAGACCTGTCGACGGAGATAAGCTCAACGCGATGCGACTAAGGGTTGAACGAGCGCTGACCGAGGGCAAAGGAGGAATTGATATATTTGGAGAGTTCCGAATCGTACGAAACGGTTCGGACTTGCCTCAACACAGATTTACTGTACCCCAGGTCGAGAAGGGGTTCTTCACCGATCCGGTCATGGCGCAGGAACGTGGCAACTGGAAAGAAGCGGTCACTCAGGCTGTGCAAAACTATGCCGTTCGCCTTGTGTGGAGAGGGTTTGCGGAGCGATCTCGCCGTGTAGTTCAGGCACCCGATGAGGCGACATTCCTGCATGTCTTAGAAGAAGAGGCCGGCCCTATAATCCAGGCTGATAGGCAGCCAATCTTGCTCGTGCGATCATGGAACGATCCGCCTTGGATGGCTGAGTGGTTTAGTTGGCGTCGCGAACGTCCGGGCGATTTACAAGTCTTACGGAAGGAAGGCATTGAGACAGGGCTTTATGTCGGAACTGTGATTGGAGTCGATGTCTACCGGGTCGACTTTGGCGAAGGAGAGTCCCTGCTTTTTCCTGCCGATATGCTCAGGGAGGTGAAATACGGAGCTGATTCCGAATGCCGCGTTGTGGCTGTTTCGTTTGATGAAGATGCGGATCAGCAATCCGGCAATCTGGTTTTCCGTTTCTCACTGCGAACCGAATGGACAACCGATGATGTGATAGTGCTTCAATACCCAACTGCATCAATTGGCGAAGCCGACAATTAGCCAAGCCCATTGGCCCTAAACTTGATCGATGATTGAGACCCAGCCGCCAAAGCTGTACAAGGCTGCAGCTTTTCACGCAGTCCACGAGCTTTAGCTGAATATACGGAATAGTGCTACTAGTCCACAACAGCACTACCTCCACAAATCGGCGGCCATCAAGGACTGCTCCGGGCCAAACTCGGAAGTTCGCCGCGTCTAATGCGCTTGGCCGGTGTTAACCTGTGAGCAGACATCACCACTAACCAGACTAGTGGAAGTCGAACGCCGCGCTAGAGCCACAAACCCCATTGTCGGCAATCATCTCATCGCCGCCAACACTCACCCCCCGCACAAGAAAACCCGCCGCGGTTTTTGCCGGGCGGGTTTCCTGTTCG
>JAJFGO010000068.1 GCA_021776095.1 Kiloniellaceae bacterium
TCTTCCAGATCGAATTCATAGAAAAGACGGTCTTGCTGACCAACTGGCGCGCCCATCATCGTCGCAATCCCCTCGCCGATTCAGCAACTCAAGGGAATCACGACAATCCGAGCAGATCAAACGACTTCTTCAACAGCCTCAGCCAAACCCGGTCATTCAGCTTGGTCGAGGCTGCGCACCGCTCGAACGAACAGAGGGCCGTCTGCATCAAAGGAAATACGAGCGAGCTCCTTCCGGAGGCATCCCAGATCACGTCTGGCGAAGCGGTCGTTGCCGTCAAGAGCTAGCCCGCCCAATACGAAACGGAGTGCGACGGCCGGGTCTTCGCCTGACCGCTACAATCCTTGCGAACATCTCGTACACCAATGAGGACGCGCGCGGCTTTGGCACCCTCACAACGGGCGCTCGCCGCGGGTCAACGTTCCGGAGGCAGGATCTCCTGGACGCAGACCTCGTCAATCAGATGCTCGCGGCCAATATCGGCCAGATGGGCCCGCTTTTCGTCGGCGGTCAACGTGGCACCGATTCCTTGCGTCATCGCCAGGACCAGAGAGCGATCGCTCATATCCAGCCAGAAGCCGCGCCGAACTAATTTGCCGTCGTCGCCGCGCGCGAACGGATCATCGGGATTGGCGCCAAGATCGGGCTGATAGTATCGAAACATCGGATACGGATCTGATTCTGCTGTGCTTGTGGTCATCCTAGCACCGCATCAGATTTGGGTCACGCAATCTACACCATGCCGCTGGCATCAATCAGCGCCACTGGGAGGTCAGCCGCCATAATCTGCCCAAGAGCAGACATCTGCACCGGAAGGTCCGCAGTTGAAGCCATTCCGGCCGTGCTGCGGACATGCCTAGGAGGGCAAGAATGTGCCAAGAGGCGACATCGCGCAACAAACTCAACTAGTAGTCAGTTAGATGGGATTGGTTTGTTTGCCCCATCAAGATACGACCTAGTATACCGAGCAGCGACTACGAATAGTCATCAATAGACTCATCCAAGGGGACATCGACTAGCTTGCAGTGCTCCTTCATCGCACCTTGCAATCTGAAGTAAGTGCTGATCGACTCGTGGAAGAACTTCCCTTCTTCAACGGTCACCCTGGTCAATGCCCATTCCTTTATCGGATTGCCGGTCAAGCTACAGAGCACGCTGAGAAGCTCATCGCCCTGTTCGGCTACGACGGTAAGGGATTCTCCAAACGAATTCCTTGAGAATACCGTTCCAAACTCCAGGCTATTAGCATACTCGCAGAGCGGCTCAGATCCGATTCCATCCGGGCACATCGGGAACTCGCTGGGCATCTTCCAGTTTCGCTGCATTGCCATCGGCGTTAGAGACTGTTTATCTGGTATCTCCTCTACAACTGGTTCCTCTGGCCGCTGCCCACCATACACCCAATCGCCAAGTTGACCGCCTTTGGGTATCTGGCCGGAGTCCGCCCATGTCAGAAGCCGATTGCGACTTTCCTGTGCTTCCTCCTTCGACACGGTTTTCATCCACTCGAAGCTGCTGATCGATCCCGCGTCTCTGGCTGCGCCAGGGTTCTTGAAGAACTCGTCCAGAGAGCCATAGGCGATGACGATCCGCCGCAATGTGATCGGATTGAGAAGTAGGTTGTCCAGCCGCGTGATCCAACGCAGGTTCTCTGCACGGTTGTTCCTGCGGTTGGTGTCGATGTGATCGACGATGTGCTTCTCTGACGGCTGCTCACCATGAAAAGCCGTGGCCACAATCCGATGCACGACCTCATAAGCAACGCGCATGTAGCCATTCGAAGCGCTCGGGTGCCCAAATGTCCAAACATCATCGAGCCGACGCTTTCGCTGGTCCGGTTTGACCTGTCGGCATACAGCACCATTGTCGCGCGCATGGTACACTTCACCGCGATACTCGACGTCCACTTCCCGATCGAACTGATCAAGCTGTCCTGTTTCCATTGCTTTATCTCCATAAATCGCCGCCAACGCACGGTCGCAGGCCGTCAGCGGGGCATAATGGTTCTAGGATTGACGATGGGAGGGGAGGCGGCTGGATCACCACTTCGAAATTTTTAGGGCCCGTTAATCCGGCTCTTGTTGTTTCTTAAACCATCGTTACGAAGTTGATCGAACATCGAATCGCCCAATGTGTCAACATAAGCGAAACCACGCCAACGCCACCGCGGAACTCTCCCGCCACGCATGTCCGGGACGGTCAACTGCTGTCGCTGATCCGCGAAGCCGAGGGCGCCAACGGCCACACCGGGGCGCATCGCCTCATAGCTGTTGCTGTGGTCCTGAAAGCTCGGCACTTCCGCAATGGGTCAAAATCTGCCGAAAACGCCCTACCTGCAAAAGGTCGGCTTTCTGGGGTAGAACGGTCAAAATTAGCCAGGAACAGACTTGCGAGCTTTAGTTTCTCGACCCCGATATCCTCGCTAATCGGATGTAAGGAAAGACTCCCTCCCGAGATCCGGGCTCAGCCCCAAATTCACTGCGAACCATGCGTCGGTCGTTTGGCGTTACGATAATGGTTGCGATACCGTACATGACGATCAGGATGGTATTACCGTGCTCCAATCGCACGCACCATTCGGCCTTACGAGCGGGGACCGGGGGAAGCGTAGCGAGGCTGCGCTCGGCAGCAGCGCAGCGACATTTAGACACAAGAATCCAAACGTCGGTGCTGCATACCGCCGCGCCCAAGTCCACGGTGCGGATACTATTTCTTCGCCCTTAACTGTTCCACTTATTATGCCACGGTTAGCTATCTCCTTCAACGTCTGACGCAGGTCAATGCACAGAACCCCTGAATCATGGTAGGCGAAAAGGATCTTCTAGGCAGTCAAAGAAAAGGAGAGGTGACCATGCCAAGGAGAGAGTTGGATTGGAAATCCAGACACAAATGGGCGCGTATCACGGTTAAGGAAAATATGTCTAGCGATGTGGTGTCCGTCGACATGGAAGCCTGCCTCATGGATATTGCGAAGCTCATGCGAGATCAGGATGTCGGGTGCGTTCCGGTCAAAGAGAACGGTAAGGTGATCGGGATGATTACAGACCGGGATATCACCTGCCGTGTAACCGCTAGTGGCCGCGATCCGGGAACGACTACCGCCAAAACGATCATGACGAGCGATGTTAGTTGCTGCTTCGAAGACGACCTTTTGTTCAAAGCCGCAGAGGTTATGGCCGAAAAGCAAGTCCGCCGCTTGCCAGTGCTCAATCGGAATGAAGAATTGGTGGGCTTACTGACTGTGGATGATCTTGCATGGCACACCGATCACTTGCTTCTCGGCACGGTGATCCAGAGTGTTTACGAGGCCCACGAATAGTGGCGCTAGGCAGGTTCAGAGCGTCCTGGCCGATGTTTATGAGGCGATGGGAAACCTAGGCCATCAAACAGACGGTTAGGCGATGAGAGCGAGTGATGGCGAAATTTAGGAATGCAAAGTCGCTTCGGATACGTGCCTCGATCCAGAATCGCTTCAACCAGGAACGTCATCTTTATGACCGCGAGATCTTTAACTGAACCGCTCCGCTGCCTTGGCGGAGTGGCGTCAACTTGCTGCCCAAAATCTACCAATTACGGAATTGTACAGGCCAGTTTTAGTTTGTCTGAAATTGCCCTTGAAAACGTTAGTGTCGGTCATGACGTATCACGCCTTCAGTGGAAACGCAGAGACGTCGAATACTCTCACGACACGCCTCTTGCCCCGTCACGTCGTCACTAACTTCGGCGCAGAGATCATACCTTTCTGACCGAAACCACTGTATCCATCCAACGCTGCTGGCCGCTTATGGGCTCGGCCGCGTTGTCGATGATCCAGTTTGGGTGGGCGCCTCCATCGGTCCACCACTTGAGCTTCTCGTATGGAGAGTCTCGCTCGATACCGTATGGCGCCTTCTTGCCCGAGGCGTACCGCCCGTATTCCCATCGGCCGCCATGGCTCGAAAAGGCGATGACCCCCGGAACGACGTCCTCGGTCACCTTCGCCGAAGTTTCGATCTCGCCCAGCCGCGATTCGATTTTGATTTGGTCGCCATCGCCGATCCCCCTGGCCGCCGCGGTTTCGGGATTGATCCAGGCCGAATCACCGCCTCGGATCTCGTCCAGCCACCGGCAGTTCTGCGTCCTGGAAAGGGTCTGCACGTTGATCCTGAAGGTGGTGAGAATCAGGTCATCGGCCTTCATGTCCCGATGTTCGGGTGTGGCCCGGTAGCTCGGCAGCGGCGGCAGGCCCTTTCCCTCCAAGATCGCCGAGTACAACTCGAAACGCCCCGACTTGTTGATCGTATCGGGCCTAAAACCTTCGTAGACCGCACCCCCGACCATCTGTCCGACGTAGCCTTTATAGGCCCCGGGTGTGTCCCGGTAGCCCAGCCTCCGGGCTTCGCTCTCGCTGGATACCTCAGCGGTCTTCCAGTTCCAGAAGACGCCCGTTGCTTCGTCGCGGATCACCCCGTCTTCTTGAAGCGCCTCGGCGCCGACGGCTCTCTTATAGGAATAATAGGCCGGCTCGGCCTTGTCGTTGTGCCACACGCCGCGTTTCTTCATGCCGCTGAATCCGCCGGCCCCTTGCTTCACATCCGGGGTCAGCGCGCAGGATTGCTTGACGAACTCTTCGGCGGACTTGAAACCCAACGGGAATCCCATTCTTTGCGCCAAATCGCAGCAAACGTCCTTGAAGTCTCTGGCCTCGCCTTGCGGTGGAACCACCGGCTGGCGGATGTAGTATTCGGGCACCTGGGTGGGCGAGATTCCGTCCTCGAAGTCGTAGGTCTCAAGGTAGGTGGCATCGGGCAGGATAAGATCGGCCAGGGCCGCCGATTCGTCGTAGAACGGCGTGACCGCAACGCTGTAGGGGATGAGCGATTGGTCTTTGAGGATGTCCAGGTTCTCCCGAATGTTTCCGTTTGAGAGCACCGGATTGTAGTTGTACCATAGGTAGACCTCCGGCCGGCCCGCACGGCCGTCCTTGATCATCCTCAAGACCTGGTGGCCGACGCCATGAACCGGCAGCGCGGCGTTGCCCTCGAAACCCTCAAGGATGTTCAGCCGCCTGGGAGCGGGCTTGTCCTCCGGGCCCGTCGGATAGCGCCACTGCGGCGCCACGCCCAGACATCTGCCGCCGGGATTGTCGATGTTGCCGGTGATGGCGGCCAGCATCTGGATCGCGCGCTCGGCGTCGACGCCGTTGTACTGCGCGCTGGCTCCTCTCGAGCTGATCACGCAGGCCGGTCTCGCGCTCGCGAATTCGATGGCAACGTTTCTGATCAAGTCGGCGCCCACGCCGCTGATCTCCTGCGCCCATTCGGGCGTGTAGGCGGCGAGGTGGTCGTTCAGCGCCGCCACCTTCTCCTCGATAGAGGCATTCGGGTTCGGCGTGATCAGGCAGAACTCGAGGAAATCCTCGCCCTGGCCCCGGTAGAGTTCCTCGGCCATCACTACGTTGCACATGGCCAGGACGACGGCGGCATCGGTGCCGGGTCTGATTTGAACCCAGGAATGCGATTTGGCGGCGGTATTGGACAGCCTGACATCGAAGGTGACCATTCTCAGGTTGCGGTCGGTCAGGGCGAAAGACAGCCGCCGGGCCAGCGCCACGTGGTTGGTGTCGGCTTCCATGACGTTGCTGCCGAAGTTCAGGATGAACCGCGTGTTGTCGAAGTCCCAGTTGTCGAAGTTGCCGCCCCAGGTCAGTTCGTGGGCGACGAGTCGGGCGCTCTGACCGAGGCAGGAGGTGTCGGCGATGGTGGCGGTGCCGTAGGTTGCTAGGAAGACCTTGTTGATCAAGCTTTTGGCGCTGGCCGAGATCCATCCGTGGTGGAACATGAAGCTCTCGGGACGGCCCTCGTCGCGAAGTTTTTGGAGGCGCCCGGTGAGCTCGCCGAGGGCGGTGTCCCAGGATATCTTCTCCCATTTTCCCTCGCCCCGCTGCCCAACACGCTTGAGGGGCTGGAGAATTCGATCCGGGTCGTAAATCTGGTTGACCCCCGCCTGCCCCTTGGCACACAGCGTTCCCATTGTCCTTCGCGAATCGGGATGGCCTTCCACTTTGACGACGTAACCGTTCTCCACGTACCCAATGGCGGCACAGCGGCTGGCGCAGAGCGCGCAGGCGGTGGCAATGGGCTCGCGTTCCGTGCCGCTCAGGTAGGAGAAATCCTTGCCCCCGGTTTTCAGATTGGTTTCGTGCGCAAGGGCCTTGTTGGCCGCCAGCGCCGGCGCGCCCGCCGCGGTGGCGGCGCCCAACTTGAGGAAATCTCGACGGCTAACCATAGCGTCCTCCGAGGATCTCTAGAGTCCCACCGGCCCAGTGACCTGGCCGGCGACCACGATGACATAACGCAGCATGAACCCGCCGATCAGCACCGCGATCGACACTGCGATCTCGATTGCTTTGGGCGCCGCGTAGTCCCGGTGATAAAGCAGCTTGGGCACGACATAGATCAGCTCGGCCAGCCCCGGCAGAAGAAGTCCGACCAGCACCACCCATACCCAGAACATCGTTGCCATGTCGCCGCCGGGCAGAATTATCGACACCGCGTACTTCACGTTGCCGATCGTCAAATGGGCGAACATGACGAAGAGGAATATCACCATCAACTCGAAGCCGATGAGCATGAGGTCGGAAGCAGTCAGCAAGTACGTGCCCTGATGGTAGCCGTGCTCGACATCGGAACTGGCGGCCTTTCGGTGGAATAGGGTGCGAGCCAGGATGATCGTGGCGACGCCGGTGGAGAGGGCGGAAATCAAGAACAGGAGCGCAAGGATGGGCGAATTCCAAAGCGGCCGCGCCGGCATCGCCCCCAGCATGACGCCCGTGTAGATGGCGACGCCGATTCCCAGGGGGACGTTGATCCAGGCCAGCGCCTCCCGGACCGGGGCCAGCCGGCTGCTCAAACGTTCGAGCCGTGGCAAAAAGCTCGGCAAGAAGGCCAGCGCGTAGAACAGGCTGAGGAAGATAAACAGGAGCAGCACCCACGACCCGATATTCATCGGAGACAGGTTTATGACCTTGAACAGGTTCATCATCCTGAACGGCCGGCCCAGCTCGAAGACGATGAGGAAAGTGCCAAGCATCACCGGGATTGGGCCGATAAGAGCGCCGTAACGGGCCAAGGTGAAATGGCCGCCGCCGAATCCCCCGCCGCCGCCGCGCAATAGAACGGAGGAACTGACGGTCACGGCGCCCGCGCCGACCCCGGCCAGAAACAGGTACAGGATCACGGGCAGGCCCCACGTAAGCTCCGGTGCCATGCCTACCGCCTTTCCTCGTGCCGTCGGTGGGTAAGAACGCGCACCGTCCGCACCTCGGGCCGTTCGGCGTCGATTTCGTCGGTATAGTCGGCACCGATGTAATAGACGTTGGGTAAGGTTCCCATCTCCCGCCTCAGGACCGTAACCCGGTTGCTGGCGACGAGTTTCGATATCTCGCTCTCGGGATCGCCGAGGTCGCCGAAGATTCGAGCGCCGCCCACGCAGGTGTTGACGCAGGAAGGCACCAGGCCTTTCGAAACCCGGTGGATGCAGAAATCGCATTTGTCCGCGAAGCCGGTAACGGGATTGAGAAAACGTGCATCGTAGGGACAAGCCAGGATGCAATACTTGCAGCCGATGCAGAGGCCGTCATCGATAACCACGATGCCGTCCTGCTCGCGCTTGTAGGTGGCGTTGGTCGGACAGACGGTTACACAGGGCGGCTCGGAGCAGTGATTGCACAGCCTGGGCAGGAAGCTTCGGCCCACGTTCGGATATTCGCCCTTCTCAACATACTCCACCCAGGCCCTGTTCTCTCCCAGCGGAACGTCGAACTCGCTTTTGCAAGCAACTGTACAGGCGTGGCAGCCGATGCACCGCCGGACGTCAATGACCATGCCATACTGGACTTTGCGCGCCTTCGTCTCGCCCCCACGCCCAGTCGCACCATTCGACTTGGCCGCCGTCGATGGCGACACGGAAGTAGCGATGGCGGCGACGGCCGTCGCGACGGCACTGACCACCGCCGCCACGAATTTCCTGCGGCCGCTAGACGATTTATCCGGCTCGCCTGCGCCGACTTCCTGGACCAGCGGATCGCCGGATTGCTCCGTTTCAGCCATTTCAATGCGACTCCCTATTTCTCCGCCACTTCCGGCTTCTGGAACGCGGTCTCCCGCAGCTCCACGTACCGGTGGATCATGTTGTCGTGGCACTCGATACAGGTTTCCTTGTTCTCCAGGGCCTTGGCGTGCGCCCGCTGGCCGCGCTTGCGCTTCGGCTTAATCTCGGACTCGATGTGGCAGGTTCGACACGTGACGCTGTCGTATTCGAAGAGGCGATCGCGCGTTCTGTGGGCGCGGGCGGCGCTTTGCGGTATCCAGTCCCCGGCCCGTTCGGCGTCGCGGTCGCGGAAATGCCCGAACAGATCCGTGATGCTGGCGAAGTGCAAATACGCGAAGGTCGTTCCCCATAAGCCCTCGGGAACGTGACAATCCACACAGCGCGCCACCTCCTCCCCTTCCTTCGGGGTGGCGGGATGCGGCTTGGAAAACGACAGCCTGGCGGTGGGCTGGTATTCGGTCTCGAGGTGGCAGTAGGTGCACACGAACTCCGTGGCCACCAGGTTTCGGGTCACCGGCTCATAGGCGAAAAACAAGCCGACCAACATGACAGCGACAAGGACAGCGGATAGGAGCGCGAAGCGATACCCGAAGCGTCCGAAAATTCGCACGGCTGCCTCCTCAGTCCATACGTGATCGGTTATCGAAGTAGCCGGCGGGGCCCAACCCGGGCCCCACCATTAGTACGCGCTACTTGAGGGTGACCGCCTGGATCTCCGCTTCAGTTCCGATCCCCACGGTTATCGGCCAGGAGACGTGATGGCCCCTTGTGGTGATGTTGTCGTCGTGCACGGCGAAGCCGACCGTGTAGACGCCGCCGACCTTCATGATCTTGTCGTCCTCCGGATGCCCGGTGTTGAGCTTGCGGGTCCAAAGAACCGTCCATATCCCGTCCTTCCAGGTACCCTTGACCTCCTGATTGTCGGCGGCCGATCCCTTGGCGCCCGTACGGCTGGTGTAGTATTCAGGGATCATGTCGCCTTCCTTCCAACCGGCGTTCGGGTCGAACGCCACAGCGTTCTCCTCCGAAATAATCGAACTCGGCTGCGAGGTGTCGCGGATCTGCTCCATGGTCCGCGATTTGAACCCGACCTTCTTCTCGTCGAACATGTACTTCGGCCGCTTCGCCGCCTTGTCCCAGTTCTTGGAGAAGACGTTCTTGCCGGCGTCGGTCAGACGGTATTGAAGGACATAACCGTCGTCGGCCATGCCGATGGGCCGAGAGCGATGCCCGCGCCACTGCATCAGGCCGACGAATCCACCGGCCGCCTTGATTTGGGCGATCTCCTCGACGGACTTGGTCATATTCCACGTTGCATCGTCGTCGCTGCGCGAGGCCGGCAGGTACTTCCGCACGTCCTTCTTTTTTAGGACCTTGCCCAGCAGCGGATGCGCCTTGACGTCGGCCGTCTCGGCCAGATCCGGCATATCGCGCATACCGTCGTGACAGCTCAGCCAACAGCCCTGCTCGGCGAACATGGGTACGCTGCCGTCGTCGACCATCACCGACAAGCGGTCTTCATAGATCGCCGGTTGGCCCTCATCCCACACCTTTTTGTGCAGGCGCGGCCATCCCATCGCCTTCCATTCCTTGCCGTCGAAGCGCCAGTGCGGATGCGCGGTGCCGGGGAAGGGATTGCGCGTCTTCCACTGGAAGCGGAGATATAGGTTATCGCTGTCGTGGGCGGCCTGTACCGCCAGGTCGATGACGGCCTGCTTGCCCTCGATCGGGTGCGGCTCCAGCCTCTCTCCGCTGACGATCACCTGCCCGATCTCCTCTTCCTCGCCTTCGTGGCAGGAAACGCAGCTGTCGCCCTGCAAGGTCTTCCTGTGGGCGCGCTTGTGTTCCGGGCTGCGCAGCCATTGAAAGCTGGACTGCCCCGGGTAGAAGAGCTTCACATTCTCGGTCGAGATTACCGACCAATCCGATGGTGCTGCAGCTCCTGCCGGCATCGAAACAGCCATCGACAGCATTAAGGAAGCCGCAATGGAGGTTGACTTCCAAATTGGTGGTTTCATGTGATATCTCCTTATCCAATGCCTCTCGTCTGCGTCTGCGGAAGCGCCAAGTTGCGACGCACGAACAAATCTCCATTCCGATCGAATCTGGAAAAATCCACTTTCGATCGCTCGCGCATCAAATCTCTTTTTGTGGGCGCACCAGATTCTTATGCTAAGAAGTATATTCGCTGGCGCATTACATTGATCCAAGTCAAGTGAGTTTTATCTGACGGCGGTAAGGCAGCGCTGAGCGCGATGTTGGTTCAATTCTGAAATCGAAACCTAGTCCGGATAGATCCAGGGTCAGACTTTTCCCGATATACTCCTGCCAGCGGAGCCTAAACAACTTGATCGGGGCTACAGAATGTAGCCTCTGGTTCCACCTGCGTATCTAGACCGCAGCGACGATAGAAGCTCCAGCGTCAGATCGGCAGGAGGCTCCGCTTGGCTGACGTCTGCAGCGGGTCAAAAGTTCCCGTAAGGGCCAGGCCTATCCCGGCGAGCACGAGGCCATCATCGACCGGAAAACCTGGGACAGGGTTCAGGCGATTCTGGTCGAGAACACCCGGGCCCGAGCCAACCGCACCCGGGCCCAGACCCCGGCCCTGCTCAAGGGGATCATCTTCGGGCCGGCGGGCCGGGCCATGAGCCCGTCCCACACCCGCAAGAATGGCCGCCTCTATCGCTATTACGTCACCACCGAGGCGATTCGGCGGGGCTATGACACCTGCCCGCTGGGCTGCGTCCCGGCCGCCGAGATCGAGGGGGCCGTGATCGCCCAGGTCCGGGCTCTGATCCGCACCCCGGAGCTCATCGCCCGGACCTGGGCCGCAGTCCGGCGCCAGTCCAGATCATCCATACCGGAGCGCGAAGTGCGCGAGACCCTGATTGCATTCGAGCCCCTTTGGGACGAGCTCTTCCCGGCCGAGCAGGCCCGGCTCGTCCGACTCCTAGTCGAGCGGGTCGATGTGCAGACTGACGGCATCGAAGTCCGGCTGCGCACCGAGGGCCTGGGCAGGCTGGTCGAAGAACTCCGACGTGCGCAACCCCAAAGCAACCAGGACGCTGCGTGATGGCCGAGGTGCCCGCCACCAGCCCGGCCTGGCGCCTGGAAAACCATAGCGTCACGGTTCACATCCCGATGCGGCTCCAGCGCCGCGGCGGGCGCAAGCTCATCGTCGCGCCCAAGGGCTCGGAGGCCTGGGCCCCGGCGGTCCCGACGCCGGACAACATCCTGATCCGGGCCCTGGGCCGCGCGCACCGCTGGCGCCGGCTGCTCGAAAACGGCACCTATGCCACCGTCTCGGAACTGGCCAAGGCCGAGAAGGTCAACGATCCTACGTCTGCCGCATCCTGCGGCTCGCCCTGCTGGCGCCCAGCATCGTCGAGGCGACCCTCGATGGGCGGCAGCCGAAAGGGCTGCAGCTCAGAAACTTGATGGGCATTTTGCCGGCCGAGTGGCCGGAGCAAGAAAAGGCGCTTGCTCTTCCAGCCCGGCGGTAAGCGGAAACCACTTCAATAGCCTCAGCTCGAAAGCGAAGTGCGGACCTTAGTATACGCTAGGTCCGGAACGCCCCTCCCTTTAGACATTCCAGTCACGATGTCCGGAATCGATCCGATATTGTCCGCTTAGCCCGCAGGTTCGGACGTGCAGGCTAGACCCGGCGATCGTCGCATTTTGACCCGAAGTGGTCATCGAGCGTCATGAACTGTTCCCTAGGGGGTATGGAAAGTACAGAGATTAGCGTATCGGCAATTCTGCCGCTTATGACTTGCGATAGGCGAATGCCGTGTCGAAGCGTTCCCGCACGTAGTCGCCGCAGCGCACTGGTGGATAATGTGGTTTCTCGCCATCGCGGCAGACCACCACCGGATCGACCAGCGTCTCGAAGTCGGGATCGACCGCCAGCACCAGGGAATAACGCTCGCGCCCGCCTTTGTTGACCACGCGGTGCGGCGTCGAGGCGAAGCTGTCGTTGGTCCAGCGGGTCAACAGATCGCCGACGTTGACCACGAAGGTACCTTCTATGGGATGGGCGGTCACCCACTCACCCGCTTTGGTCTGGACCTCCAGTCCGCCGACATCATCCTGGCACAGCACGGTCAGGCAGCCATAATCGGTATGGGGCGCGACGCCGAACTGCTCGCGGCCCATCTCGGGCGGTTGCGGCGGATAATAGATGAGCGCGCCCCGGGCGATCGGGTGCCGCCAGTGCTTGGTGAAGGTATCGCGCGGCAGGTCCATGCTGACGGCGAAAACGTTCAGCAGCCGCTGGCCGCAGTCCAGCGTGGCCTCGTAGTAGGGATAGACCGCCCCTTTTAGCTCGGGCATGAAGGCGGGCCAGTTGTTCGGGCAGATAAAGGGATTGTCCGGCGTCATCGCCGGATCGCCGGGCGGCACCTCGAGACCCCAGACGAAGCTTTCCTTCAGGTCCGGTTGGGCATAGTCAGCCATCTTCGCCTCGCCAACACGTAGGAAGCCGCGGTGGTTGGCGTTGACCCGGACCTCGGTCTTCTGGTCCAGCGGCAGGGCGAAAAAGGCGCGCGCGGCCGCCCGTGCCTGTTCGATCAAGGACCAGGGGACGCCATGGTTCTTGACGTAGAAAAACCCGACCTCCGTGGCCGCCCGGCGGAACCCGTCGGCAACCTGGCGCTCTCCCTCGGGCGAGCCGTCGAGGGCCGGCCCCATATCGATGACCGGAATGTGGAAAACATCGATGGCCTTGGACTCCGCATAGTTCATGTCCGTCACCTTGTCGTGGGTTCCATCAGTCGTAATAGCCGATGCTGTCGCCCTTGGTGCTAACCCCAAGGCCGTTCAGCAAGCGGTTGGAGTAGTTGAAGTAGGCGCAGACCTGGTTCACCTCTAGAATCTCGCCGTCGTCGGCTCCCGTAGCGCGTAGCGCCTCGACGTCCGCCTGCTCCATGGCGCCGACCTCCGCGGTCAGCTTGCCGGCGTAGCGCAGCAGCGCCAGTTCCTTACCGTCGAAGGCCTGTTCGGGCCGGCAGGCGAGGAGCGCCCCGTAAACCGCCTCGGCGCGCGCCGCGTCGCCCATCAGCTGCCGGGCGTTGCGGAAGTGATGGGTCAGACTGTAGTCGCAGGCATTGATCATGCTGACGTAGGAGGCAATCGTCTCCAGGAACCACAACGGCAAGACGATGTCCTCGGCGTGCAAGACGCTTCGATAGAGTGCCAGGTGGCCTTCCATGGTGCGCGGGCGCAGGCTGTGCGCCTTCATCACGTTGTCCACGGTGCCCTGGGGCGTTTTCGCTTGCTCGTAGGCCAGCGCAAGCGGGCCGCTCGCGTCCTCGGGCTCGATGGTCTTGATCCAGGCGATGGGGGGCATGGTTAGGTTCTCTCAGTCGATGGGGACCGGGCGCGGCGGGCGGGCGAAGAATCGCCGTACCATGGGTTCGAACACCTCGATCGGCGCCGTGTCGTAGTCTGGTTGAATCGCATTCTGGTCGTACTTGGCGACGAACTCGGCGGTCCACTCGAAATGTGGATGGCCGCGCCAACGCTCGCGCGCATCCCGGTCAAGGCCCGGGTAGCCCTCGACGTGTACCTGCTGAAAGATCGCATGGCGCTGCAGCATCCAGCGGTTGGCCTCGGAGATGTATGCCCCCAGGAAAGCCGCCGCGAACTCGCCGTGGGTGTCCGGGCAGGTGATGAAGCCCAGATCGTGGAATAGGGCGACCACGACGGTCTCCTCGTCGCAGCCGTCGCGCATGGCCATGGTCGCCGACTGCAGACAGTGCAGGTAGTTGTTGATGCGGTAGCCGAATGTCGCGTCGTCCTTGGACTCGGTGAGCGCGCGTAACGCCTGGCGGGCCTGCTCCTCGGCCATATAGGGTTCGCGCTGGCGGTTCAGGATCGCCCAATCCTCGGCCCGGAAATCGTCGAGTGCCGGCTTGTCGATGTAGCGCCAGTCCGGGTTCTTAAGCGGGCTCGGGGCGGAGGGGCTGTTCTCGGTCACGGGCATTCCTTTGTCCAACTTAGTGGGACAGTATCTGGCTGAGGAAGAGCTTGGTCCGTTCGCTCTTCGGGTTGGAGAAGAAATCGGCGGGCGTTGCCGCCTCGACGATCTGGCCGGCATCCATGAAGATCATCTTGTCGGCCACGGTCTTGGCGAAGCCCATTTCGTGGGTCACGCAGATCATGGTCATGCCCGTCTCGGCCAGTTCGATCATGACATCCAGCACCTCCTTGATCATCTCGGGGTCGAGCGCGGAGGTCGGTTCGTCGAACAACATGACTTTGGGGGTCATGCACAGCGAGCGCGCGATCGCGACCCGCTGTTGTTGCCCGCCCGAGAGTTGGCTCGGGAACTTGCCCGCCTGTTCGGGGATGTGTACCTTTTCCAAGTACTCCATGGCTAGCTTTTGGGCTTCGGCACGGCCGATGCCACGCGCCTTCATGGGGCCAAGAGTGCAGTTCTCCAGCACCGAGAGGTGCGGGAATAGGTTGAACTGCTGAAACACCATACCGACTTCGGCGCGGATGTCGGCAATGTGCTTGGTGTCGTCGTCCATTACGATGCCATCGACGACGATGCGGCCCGACTCGTGCTCTTCCAAGCGGTTGATACAGCGGATCAGCGTCGACTTTCCGGAACCCGATGGACCGCAGATCACGACCCGCTCACCCTGGTCGACGGTGAGGTCGACATCGCACAGAGCCCGGAAATTGCCGAACCACTTACTCACGCCTTCCAGCCTGATCATCGCGTTGTCGCCGGTGTTGCGCGCCATACCTTGGTCCCTAAGCTGAGCCGCTCAGCGCCTGTACGCGCCCATCCGTCGCTCCAGCCGGCCGAAGGCCAGGGCGCAGGCGTAACAGACAACGAAATACATGATGCCGGTGAAAATCCAAACTTCGAAGAAGCGCTGCTCGGAGATCGCGATTTCCATGGCCAGGAACGACAATTCCTGGATCGAGATCAGCGCGACCAGCGAGGAGTCTTTGATCAGGGTAATGAACTGTCCGGCGAGCGGCGGAACAACGCGCTCGACGGCCTGGGGCAAGATGACGTAGCGCATGACCGCGAAATGGGATAGGCCAACTGTCTGCCCGGCCTCGCGCTGACCCTTTGGAACGGCTTGAATTCCAGCGCGGACGATCTCGGCGATGTAGGCCGCCGACATCATCGACAGACTGATCATACCCGACACGAAGTTGGTCATGAGGTTTGCCGGGCCAAACAGGAATTCCGCCACAGTCAAGGTTCCGGGCGAAGCACTGTGAATGAATTCGTCAATGCCAAGCAGCGGGATGATCTGGCTGCTGATGAAGAAGTAGAACAGAAATAGAAACGGCACCGGCGGTATGTTGCGGATGAACTCAACATAAGCCCAACTCACCAGCCTCGGAAACAAGCGCTCGCTAGTTCGCGCGATGCCCAGGATTACGCCCAGGATCGAAGCCACCACCATGGCCCAGATGGCGATGCGGATGGTCGTCACCAGGCCCTTGATCAAGAGGTTGGGCACCAAGGTCCCAGTCTTCTCGTCCCAACGGAACAGGTAACTGGGAATTGCCGACCAATCCCACTTGTAGACCAGAACCGAGTCCACCCGGTAGGCGATGTAACCAACCAGCGTAATCACGGCCGCCAGGACGATTATGTCGAGGGCATGGATGCGGCGCTTTTTCCTGCTCGGTGCGGCCATATCAGCGGTGCCGCCTGACACGGCGTTCCAGCCACCCGACCAGTGTCGACAGCGAAATGGTGAGCACCAGATACATGGGTCCAACTACGAACCAGACCTCGAAGCTCATGAAGGTGTCGCCGATCATGTTCCGGGCTTCGGTGGTCAGTTCGAAGACCGCCACGAAGCTGAGTATCGCCGAATGCTTGATTAGATTGATGAGTGTGCCGGTCATCGGCGGCAGCATGAGCGGGATCGCCTGAGGCAGGATCACGTATAAGTAAGTCTTGGTCTTGCTAAGCCCGATACTAGTGCTGGCCTCCCACTGGCCCCGGTGCACCGAGTTGATGCCGGCGCGGATGATCTCGGAAGCGAAAGAACCTTCGAAGAACGCGAGGCAAAGGATGCCGGTCCACAGCGGGTTGTTGATCCCTAGGATGGGCTGAAGCACGAAATAGAAGATAGATACCTGAACCAGAAGCGGCGTGTTGCGGATCGATTCCAGATAAACCTTTGCTAGCACCCGTCCTCCGACGGACTCGGACAGGCGCAGGATCGCGGTTATCAGGCCGATGATCAGGGTCAGCACCATACCCCAGGCGGCGATCTCCAGAGTCACAAACAGGCCGTTGATCAAGGGACCCCAGATAAGTTCGCCGTCGATGACCCGATAGAAGTATCGCGGCAGCCGATACCATTGCCAGCGGTAGTCCATGGAGGCGGCGCCGCGCCAGGTGATCCAGATCAGGAGTCCGGACAGCAAGACGAACTGGACGACATCGAACCACGCCGATTTCCACCACGCCACCCTTCGCTTGAGCCGTTTTGGCGCGGCCAAGCCGTCCGTTGTCGCGTCTACGGCACTCAACTGCAGGCTGCCTTCCGTAACCTGCCCGGCCGGACATCGCGGCCACCCGGCAGAGAAAACTGGGTCCAGCGGCAAGACACGGCCCGCAGCAATACAAAGCCGCGGGCCGCGTATAGTACGGGCTATTCGACCTGGGACTTCCAGTCCCGACCCTTGAACCACTTGTCATGCGTCTTTTCGAGCCAGCCGTCCAGCTCCCGATACAAGATCCAGTTGTTGAAGAAATTGAGCGCATCCGGGTCACCCTTGCGTAGGGCAAAGGCGGAAGCGGATGGATCCCAAGGGCCAATCCCGAATGGATTAAAGAGCACGTCCTTATTGTCGATCACGTAGTAGGTCGGCTTCGGTTCGGATGTCAGGAAGGCGTGGGCGTTCCCGTTCAGCACGTCCTGCAAGGCCTGGGCATCGTCATCGAACTGCCGCAGCTTAGCTTTGGGGAACAACCGCTCCACGGTTTCACCGGGCGCCGTCGCGCGCTTGATCGTGAGGATCACGTTCGGGTTGTTCCAGTCTTCGAGAGTCTTGAGGTTCATCTCTTCGGCCAGCTTCTTGTTCGCCGCCATTCCGACTGCCAGGTATGCATAGGGCCTGGAGAAGTTCACCGTGAGGTTTCGTTTTGGCTTCATCACCATGCCGGTGATGATGACGTCGAACTTCTTAGCCAGTAACCCAGGAATGATGCCGTCCCAGGCGGTCGGTACGAACTCCACATCGACCCCCATGTCCTTGGCCAACTGTGTAGAGACGTCGATTTCGAAGCCGATCATCTCGCCGTTCTTGTTGCGCATCGCCCAGGGGACGAAGGTCGACAAGCCGACCACGAGCTTGCCGCGTTTGAGGATGTCATCGACGACGCTTTGCGCGGTGGCTTGGCCCGCGAACCCGCCCAAGGTTCCGAGGACCATGGCCATGGCCAGGAGCATGCCGAGGGTTTTTCGTGTGATTGCCATTGTCTGCCTTTCCCCATTTTTAAGGCCACGGGTTTCGCCGCGACTGCTTGTCTATTTGTCTATTGTTTTTCGCTCCGCCATTCGCCACGGCAGGGCGCCATACGCCGGAAAGTCTAGAGCCTCTGCCAATCCGAGGACAGTTCCGATATACTCATGAGGAATATTAGTATTACTAATGGATTGACGCCATGTTCAAAAACGTCCCGACAGTCCCGGCCTTACGTGCTTTCGAGGCGGCGGCACGCCTTGGCAGCTTCACCGCGGCGGCCGAGGAACTGGACGTGACCCAAGGAGCGGTCAGCCAGCACGTGAAAGCATTAGAGAAATACATGGACCGGCCGCTGTTCCTCCGCCTGCCCCGCGGCGCGACACTAACCCCCGAAGGACGCCGGGCGGCCGAAGCGGTGCGCGACGGGTTGGAACGGATCGCCACCGCTTTGGGGCCGGGCGAGTCGGAACGGGCCTTGACCATCAGCGTTCTGCCCGGCTTTGCGGTGAAATGGCTGTTTCCCCGCCTCATCAAGTTCGACCAGCAGCACCCGGAGATCGAGGTGTCGATCTCCACCAGTGCCCGCATGATGGATTTCGCCGGCGGCGAGGCCGACATCTCGATCCGCTATGGCCGTGGCGGTTATCCCGGACTGGCTGTCGAGCATCTTTTGGACGACGCCATGTTTCCGGTCTGCAGCCCGCGCCTGCTCGAGGACGGGCCAGCGCTGCGCGATGTCGACGATCTCGAACATCACGTCCTGTTGCACGACGAGATCAGGGAAATTGACGGTATTCAGCCGAGCTGGGTGAGCTGGTTTCACCATTGCGGGCTGCGTGCGCCTCGGGCCGTCAACCACCGCCGCTTCGGCCAATCCAACATGGTGATTCAGGCCGCCATTGAGGGCATGGGGGTGGCGCTCGGCCGGGGACCGCTCGCTATCGACGACTTGAGCGCCGGGCATCTGGTGCGGCCGTTCGGGGCCGCGGTTCCATCGGGCTTCGCCTACTACCTGGTGTGCCCGCGCGGCGCGCTGGATCGGCCCAAGGTCAAGGTGTTCCGGGATTGGCTGCACGCCGAGGCGGCGCGCGTTCAGCCGTTGCCCGACCCGCTTTACTGAAAAGATCGGGGCGCGCCCGCGTGGCCCACCCGATGGACAACCTTTGGCCCGTGCGGCATTATTCGGCCCAGTGAGCGAGCGAGGCCATGTCGGATACCGCAGGTAGGACCGGGCGCCCCTTTGGCGGCTATCTGCGTCGCCACGACCACGAGGCGGACGCGGAACTGACCAGCGTCGGGCCGGGCACGCCCTGCGGGGACTACCTGCGCCGTTTCTGGCAACCCGTCGCACTGTCGGACCAACTCGGCGAGCTTCCCCTTGCCGTGCGCATGCTGGGCGAAGATTTGGTGCTGTTCCGCACCAAGGGCGGCGATGCCGGCTTGCTGGAGCGCCATTGCAGCCATCGCGGTACTTCGCTCGAGTACGGCATCGTGACCGAGTGGGGCCTGCGGTGTTGCTATCATGGCTGGCTTTACGGCACCGATGGCGCGCTCCTGGAAACCCCGAACCACCCGGGCAGCCGGCTCGCGGGCCAGTTCTACCATCCGGCCTATCCGTTGCGCGAGACCAAGGGGATCCTATTCGCCTATATGGGGCCGCCGGATAGCGTGCCGGCTTTTCCCGAATTCGACACCTGCGTGGAACCGGGCAACGATCTGGTGCCGTTCTCCCTGCACTACCCCTGCAACTGGCTGCAGGTGCTGGAAAATACCCAGGACCCGGTTCACAGCGTTTTCCTGCACACCCGCATCAGCGGGGTTCAGTTCGCGCCGTCCTGGGGCGAGTTGCCGGAGTTGGATTACGTCGAGACGCCGCTGGGCATGATGAACGTCAACATGCGCCGCTGGAAATCCTCGGTCTGGCTGCGCACCACGGAAGTCATTTTTCCGAATATCAACCAGGCCGGCGCGTTATATGAAACCGGCGAGCAGGAGAAGACCCTGGCGCGAATCAGCCTGACGCGCTGGATGCGGCCCTGCGACGACACCGGCACGGCAATCATCGGCTGGCGTCATTTCAACGACCGGGTCGACGCCGGACTGGGAGACCGGGACCAGGTCGGCCTGGGCAAGATCGACTTTGTCGGCCAGACCCAGGCGCGCTCCTACGAGGAGATGCAGCGCGTGCCCGGCGATTTCGAGGCCATCGCCTCGCAGCGGCCGATCGCGATTCACGCCCTGGAGAATCTCTGCGCCTCCGACAAGGGCGTCGCCATGCTGCGCCGGCTCCTGCGCCGCCAGATTCGCGCGCTCCGCGACGGCAAGACCGCCGCGCCACCCCCTTACCCGGACAGCGGGGCGATTTCGACCTTCACCCAGGATACGGTCCGGGAGATCCCGGCCCGTGACGAAGCGGAGCGCGACCGGGAGCTTCTACGCGCCGTCGGCGCGGCCGGCATGCGCAGCTTGCTTGACAGCGCGGGCAGACCACCGGATGAGCGGGCGCGGCTCTTGGATGAGGCCCTGCAGCACTTCAGTAACGCCACATAGGAAAAGCGGAGACCGACATGCGAAAACTGGTTTCCAGCGGCCGGCCCTGGGAGGAAAAGGCCGGGTACTCCCGCGCGGTGCGGGTCGGCAATATGGTGGAGATCGGGCTGACCTCGCCGTCGGCGCCCGACGGCAGCATCCTGCACAGCGGCGACGTTTATCTGCAAACCAAGGAATGCCTGAAGATTATTGACGAGGCCCTCGCCCAGGCCGGCGCGTCCTTCGAGGACGTCATCAAGACCAACATCATGATGCTGGACACCAAAAAATGGGCGCAGGCGGGCCGCGCCCACGCCGAGGTTTTCGGTCATGTCCGCCCGGCGCTCTCCTTCGTCGGAGTGAGTGGATTTTTCGACCCTCTGATCGAGGTCGAAGTAGAAGTCACCGCCTATATCGATGCGGACAAATGACCGCGCGGCGGCTAATCGGGGGCAGAGAGTCAGCGACCAACATAGTCGATGGATTCTTCCTGCTCGGCTGCTGATTGGGGCTATACACCGCAAATCGGTAGCTTAACGACACCAGGATGCGGTGCCCTCATATCTTCGAGCCGATCAATACACGGCGCGACCCCGACTGCACCAGACGCTACCCCGCTGGGTGCGCCGGATAGGCGGGGCTCAAGTCCAAAATAACAACAGCACCAATGCAGCCCTCTGTGAGGGGCCACATCCTAAAACAGACTGGGTATGATTTCTGACGCATGCCCATTGGTCCGGTCTTGGCTGAGGCTGTTGAAGAAGGCGGAGCCGTCAGATTTTTTGCAACTATCGTTCCCGTAAGCTGAGCCTGAAGTAATATCGATTCAACATCACCCAGGATTTTGAATCATTGTTTCAAGAATTCTGGTCCTCGGGACTTTTTCAACAGGCTCGGCTAAACCCGGTCGTGCCGATCATGTCTGCGCCACGACCGGAATGCCCTCAGCTTCGGACATTCCAGCGCAGATGTCTGGAATCTGTCGGATTTCGTCCGCTTAGCGCTCAGGCTCGGTCGTGTCCGGCCTCGGCTCCTGACGGCAAGGTCTGACCCTAACCAGACATCGATGAATCGTGTCACTAAGATACTGGAGACGCAGCGCCAGCGCTCGCCGGCTTGGCTGTCAACGGCGGAGCAATAGCGGACTAGGTGTCGGAGCAATAGTGTACCATTTTGGCTGGATGGGAGCTTGTCACCGAAGGCCACGGTAGCGGCCGCTGGTTTCATCCCAGCCACGCCCACCACACCGACTGCGAACCGAAGGTGGCACAGAACCGCGCTGTCCGTGTCTGGCCGGATCTTACGATCGAACGTGACTGCCTATGCTGCCCGGCGCAACCGGCCCTGACAGGCGATCTCGTCGAATAACTCCGCGTTCGGGCAAAAAATTCTTGGGGCATCATTTCTCACGCCCCAAGAATTCCAGCTACGGCATCTCCTGACGTTGGGACATTGAACGCAGACTTTGTCCGCATGTCTCAATGCGCTCCAAAAACTATGGGTCGCGAAGTCAGGATCCACGCCGAAGTGATGCAACATCAACGCCATGCGTTTGCGGTGACCTGCGTTGCCCTTGAATACGGTGAAAAGATCGCCCCGGCTCTTGCCGATTGAGCGCAAGGTGCGATCCACCTCGTCGCTAGGTATAAGCATGAGACTCCGTTTCAGCCGGTGTCTCGATTTGATTTGGGCCAGCAGACTCGCCAAACGAGAGAGCGATGCAGCCGGCGTCCGTACCTTAGGCCTTTGCATTGCAATCTCCATCGTTAGAGGGAGTCAAGCTCCCATACCACGGAATGTATTAACTTTTCGTTAACCATATTATTGTTGTGGGATTCGGTTCGTTACAATCTTCGCTTGCGGGAACTCAAGCTATGCGAATGTAACCTTGGCACTAATGCACCCATGGCACCGGTCCGACCGTCGTCCGGGCAGGGATGGATCCGGGACCCGGGACGTAAGTCCTGGTATGTGCATGATCTGGACGGCCCGGCGGACGCTGACGATGCTCGCGCTAGCAGCCCTTGTTGCGTCCGACATGGTGACACTGGCGCGGGCCGAGGTTCCGGCACGGCTCTCGCTGACCTATGAAGTGTGGTCCAGCGGATTCAACAGCCTCGGCCTCGAAGCGAATCTGGTCCGCTCGGCGACCACGTACCGGGTCAACCTGGCGGTCGAGTCCAAGGGCGTTGTCGGATGGCTGTTTCCGTTCAAGTTGATGCTCAGGTCATCGGGCGTCGTCGAGGGGACGATCCTGAAGCCCTGGCGGTTCCAAAGCGCCGCGGTCGAGCCGGGCAAAACTCGGCGCCGCGAGATTCTCTACGGCAACAACGGTATCCTCGAACTGAAGACTGATGGTCGACCGGACGCCGAGGCACGCAAGAGAGTCCCAGACCATCTGACGCGAGACTCGCTGGATCCAGCGAGCGCGATCTATTCCGTCATTGAGTTCCTTGCCCGGGGGCGGCGATGTGCCGGCGACTTCCCAGTTTTCGATGGCAAGCGGCGGTATGACCTGAGACTAGAGGAGATGGGCAGGCGGACCCTGGGCCCCAGCGGCTACGCGATGTACAGCGGGGCGGCAACCCTCTGCCGGGTCGCGATCGACCGTCGGGCCGGCTTCCCGGAGCGCGGGCGGAAGGTCAATCGCTTTCCCTCGCGGGTCGATGTCTGGCTCGCGGCCGTGGGCGACGGAATCCCGCCGCTACCAGTCCGCATCGAGAGCCGCAACGACATAGGCGTCCATGTCGGACACCTGGTTGGCTTGCGGGTCGATGGCGCCGCCCATCAGGTCCTGCGCTGATCGCCATGGGCCGGCGGTGGCCAAAGTGGCTGTTGGTCGCCCTCACGGTGGTGCTGGTGCTGCCCGCGCTTCCCGTCCTGTTCCCGCGGTCGTCCCCGGGCGACTCCCTGGCCGCCCTGCCGCGCGGCGGCGAGCCGGCCATTGTGATACCGCGCCAGACACTGCATGAGGGTGGCCGGGTGATCCAGCAGGTCACGATCGAGGATCCCGTGCTCGGACACATTGGGCTGGTGGTCAGCCTGCCAGACCCGTTGCCGGACCACCCCTTGCCGGTCGTCGTCGTCTTGGGAGGGCTTGGCACCGGCCTGAAGAACATCCGCCACATGCCGCCCGCCGGCGACAATGCGGTGGTTGGCTACGATTGGCCAATCCCGCGCAAGATTCCGCGCGGCTTCGATTTGTTGCGCCAGGTGCCGGAACTCTACGATCGCGTCCTCGCCGTCCCGGGCCAGATTGCCGTGGCCGTCGAATGGGCCGTCGCTCGGCCCTGGGCGGAGCGCGGGCGAATCAGCCTGCTCGGATTCTCCTTAGGCGCCGTGGCCGCGCCTGCGGCTCAGCGCATTTTGGGTTCGCGCGGCCTAGCGGTCGGCTGGACGGTCCTCGCTTACGGCGGCGCCGACATCGGTAACCTGCTGGCGCACCATCCCCGGGCCGGACCGGAATGGACGCGGCCCCTGCTCGGCTGGCTTGCAGGCCGGTTGTTTCACCCAGTCGATCCGGCCGGGCATCTGCCGTATCTGTCCGGCCGCTTCCTCGTGATCGGCGGTACGGACGACGCCCTGATCCCGGAGCGCTCGGCGCGGCTCATGCGCGACCTCACGCCGGAGCCGAAAACGGTCCTGCTGCTGCGCGGCCGGCACATGGGCGTCGGCCAGGGCCAGGAGGCGTTGCTGCAGGCGATTCTCCAAGCCACAGAGGACTGGTTGACGGACCAGGGCGCGGTCAACCCCGGCTGAGGAAGGCGCGGCGTTCGCGGCGCGCAGATTTGCCCGACTGGAAAATGGACCCGGGGCCTACCCTTAGGACCGGTGGTGGCCGGCGCCGTGACCCAACGGGAACTATTGACCCGAAGCCAAAATAGCAGACGGTCGGGACATTGGTCCCTACAAAGTTTTCGCAGATATCTTGGGCCTCGTCGACTGGCTCAGAGCGAAGCCCACCTTCAGACGATGTAGGGCGCTGGATCGCGACGTGTCGCGGGTTCTGGACTAGATCATGAAGTGCAGGGCGTCGTTGAGAAGGCGCCCTCGGGGCTTTCATAAAGGGTCGATGACGAATAGAAAAAGCCGACAAAATCGCCGGAACCCACGACGCAGACGGAGAACCAACCGCACATCACAGCCCGGTCCTCAAGCCAGTGGCTCCAGTTCCAGTCATCGTCCATTTCGCAGAAGGAGGACGGCAGTTCGGCGGCGAAGGGGGCGCCAAGACGAGCGGCCATCCTTGCGATGGCGGCCATTTGTCGACCCCGTTTGGTGTGATAGGCGGGGTCGTCGTAGCCCCACCAATCCCAGCAGCCATTTGGATTGCCACTGGAAACGCTCGATTGTGGATAGAGAATCACCAGGCGATTTGTCTCCGCCCAGCGATTGTAGCCGGTGGCGCGCGCATAAAGATCGCCAATGTCGGCCGGCGTCTGCTTGCAGCCGGCGAACGCGATGTGTAGCCGGCAAGGTTCGCCTGCCGCACAGGTGGCAGGTATGTAGATGAAGCCGCTGGATGCCATGCCGTGGATCTCGGGATCGGCCAGGAATTCTGACTGATCGAACTCCAAGAGGCGGCTTTCGCCCATCGCTGAGGGGGGCTCTAGCGCGCCGTAGAGATGCCGCAGGATATCCCCCGCCTGGTCGTAGTCGCAGTCATTGATGAACGGATTCCCGGTTATGCCACACGCGTTTGCCGCTTCCTCGACGATGAAGGCGTGGCCGGCCGGGATATCGTTGACGTATTTGATGCTTTGCTCTGCGATTCCCGCTTGCCGGTAGAAGTCGCGCGCGGAATCCATCACGGGCCGTGTCACAGTGCCGTCCTGAGTGCCACTGAAGAGATAAACCCGGTCGTTCGCGAGGCTCGCCAGAGGATCGATGCGGCCGGCATCGGCGAGCGCGTGGGCGCGCGAGAGAAGTGCGCGTGTGTCCGGTTGCCCTATGAGTGTTTGCATGCAGCGATTGAGCGCGGTCAGCAATTGACCTTCCGCACAAAAGTACGGACCGCCTGCTACCACGCCGGCGCCGATGATGCTCCTAGAGTTGGCAATATGCAACTGCACGGCCATGTAGGCGCCGCTTGACAGACCGGAAGCCGTCGTGCCGATCGGGTCCAACTGCATTCCAGGCAGCGGCTCCGCGGAATTGGCCACCGTTGGTCCTGCGAACGCCGAGAGACCTACAAACATAACAAGTAAGCGAAGAGTGGCGCACATGGCCGCCCCTGTTGCGTCGCGAACCAAGCCATATTGTGGGCCAATCTATAGCCGGATCATTGATACAGGTCAGCTTGAGGGGCCATATGCTCTGATTGCCGATATGATTAAGGCGTCGGGTGGACGATCTCGAACGTCGCATGTTGGCTAGAACTCGCCTCTTTGGTCCACTCCGCCTCACGTGGGAATTGTATACTTTACAAACCCAGGCAGCCCGTATAAGTTGAGTTTATGTCGCAGGCATTCATTTGTGACGCTATCGCCAGCCGTAGCGTCATTTCGTTCTGGTACGAGGGCCGCCAACGCGCCGTTGAGCCTCATCTAGTTGGGGTCGATAGCGACGGAGACGTGACACTAAGCGCATGGCAACTTTCTGGAGGTAGCGGGCAGGGCTGGCGTGACTTTCACTTAGATAAACTCTCCGGGCCTGCCACAACTGGGCAAAATTTCGCAGGGCCACGACCAGGCTATAACCCTGCCGATAAGACCCTTGACCGGATAATCTGCCGATTGTGATGCCACCGCAATCGCAGGCATGCGGCCATCGTGCCGGTCCGCTGTGCAGCGCACAGCTTGACCAGTGGCTCTTGAACAGAGCGACCTCCTATTTGTCTTTGTCGTCTTTCTCAGACGGCTTTGGACGAGCAATCTTGCCCAGCTTGTCCTTAAACGCGCGCTCGTCTTCGTCGGCCTCAACCTCGCGTGCGAGGCGCCTGAATTTTTCAGATTGAGATTCTTTCTTATCGATCGTCTGGGTCATTAAGGTTCTTTTTCCCACTAAACAATGGCCCATACACCGTTTCATCTGGCATGTGAATTTGCAGAGGCTTGCCGTTTCTGCAACGCTCTTTGCCACTCAAAACAGTCAAATTTTCGTCGTCATACGTATGCATCGCGTCACAATCCCAGAACAACGCTGTCGCCAAATGTATTGCGTCAGGCGCCTTCTTAAGCTCAGGATGTTTTCTCAGTAGGGCTCGCGCGCTTTCCGCAACGATGGCGTCTAGTTGTGCAACAGTCACATGTGGTTGCAGGAAAATTTCGGCAATGGCTTGGTCATTTTCCTCTGACAACGGTTTGGAATCTTGCCCCTCACACTTTTTCTTAAAGACCTCAACTTGGCTTAGAGCAGAAGTTAAAATCTCACACTCGCTGCGCTCTGCGGCCTTCCAAACGATTTCTAATTCGCGGTGTTTGGCAAACTCAGTATTGAGAAGGCCCAGCCACGCGCAAGCGTCCCAATAGTACCGCTTACCCTTCGCCACCGGGGCCGTCCCATAGTTCGTCAAGGTATTCGCGAGCGCCCTTTCCACCTGTGAAATTCGGATCAACCACCTCAGCCAAGGTCGATGTCAGCGACTCAATTTTCATCAAACTATCTGCGGTGATAAGAGTTATTTCACCGGCCACATTTCGTTTGATCCGGCCCGAAATTCTAACCCTTTCGCCACCCCATACGTCTCGCCAATCATGGCTCTGTCCAATGGCGTCAGCAATTTCCGCCGGGATCACGCAAACAATTCGATTTTCAGTCAGCCTATCCCTAATCCGCAACGCGGGGCGCCCATAATAAGTAGTTGCATCAAGAACGTGGGCATCAATTGACCCCAATTCTTCGCCAGAGAAATCCGGGGCTGATGCTCTATGCGTCGCCTCATTTTGCTCGATACGATCAAGCGCCTGTCTTGCGCGCCGCTCAACAATTACAACGGGTGCCTTCTCATCACCTAGTCGAAGCGTTGTCTTGCCAACGCCATTCAAATTACGACGGAAAATGCGCTTAAACTGATCCGCGCCACGCTCAGACAACCATTCAGGCATAGCTCCGGTTTCGGGCACGTTTCGCAACGCCGTATCAACCCGTGATTTAGCTTCACGGGCGTACTGATCGGCGGGCCACTCTGGGTCCAGGCTGAACGCCTCAGCCACTGCCTCAAACGGACTATTCGTGGTTGCGCTAATAAGTTTCCAACCAAACTTTGCGCGCGCGTCATCGCTCGCAGCGGCGGCTACCACTTCGACAAAATCGAGAACCTGGCGCATGGCATCCTGAACAGTCAGAACGCCGCCATGCTCCAAGCTTGGCTCGACAATGATGGTTATACGCTCAGCCACGCCGCCTCCGCTTTACGCCGTGGCGATTGGTGAGCCACGGTAGGTAAGCCGCTTCCCAACAATGCCAGACAACGCAGATTCCGTACGCTGACGGTCATCGATACCCAATGCTACGCGATGATTGTAGCGGAAATCAAACTCTCCCAGATACCTCTTAAGATGCTGTTGACTACAGTGCTGATACACGCCGCCAATCCCACGCTTAAGAATAGAGAAATAGCCCTCGACAGTATTGGTGTGCCAAAACTTGCCGCGCACATATTCCTCAATCGAGTGATTGACAGAGCCGTGCCCGGCAAACTCGCGACCGACCGACTTATACGCCCCGGCCTCATCAGTCATTAGATACGACTTCCGGTCAACATGCGAAACCAGAACCGGGCGCAAGGTCTTGGCGTTGACGGCAGGCACATGATGCGACGAAACGCGACCATCGCGCTCAACTAACGAAAGAACCGCCTCTTTAGTCGGGATCGGCTTGCCGCGCTTTGCATTCTTGGCCTTTCCGCCAATAAAGGTTTCGTCGGCCTCAACAACCTTATTCTCGCCACCAAGCCCGCCCGGCACTTTGCCCGCGCGCATCGCTTCGCGAATGCGGTGTGCTAGGAACCAGGCAGTCTTGTATGTGACTTCTAGCGCCCGGTGTAGCTGGTGAGCCGAAACGCCCTTCTTGCTAGAGCACATGAGATAAGTTGCCTGAAGCATCTTATGGAGCGGGATACGCCCATGCTCGAACACGGTCCCGACCTTGACCGTGAACTGCTTCCGGCACTCATAGCATTTCCACAGGCCAAGTCGGGTGCTTTCGCCATTCAGCTTACCCGCGCGGTCAACAACGCCGCAATGGGGACATTGGGGACCATCGGGCCACAAAATAGACTCTAGATAGGCGAAAGCCGCCTTTTCGTTGTGGAAATGCTTTTTGGAGAGAATCGACATAACCGTAACCCCATAGACTCGTTCCTAGAATCTTATATGGGATCACTTATTGGGTGTGCAAGGTATATATTTCCCAATTATAAAGGGGCTGATGGGTATCGAAATTCAAGAAAAACGGCCAAGAAATCCAGAAGGATCGAATAAAAACGCTGCCAAACAGAGAATAGAGAGAAGACTGGGGACACCTACCCCCCACATATTGTTATCCGGCTTTTGTTATTAAGGGGGGAGTAACCATGATCTTCTTTGATAGCGCTCGTTTTATTTGACCTTAACCAAACATCCTAACGACTCATTAAGAGCTTATCTTGTATAGTGTCACTGTCAGATCAAGAAACAGTCATTTAGCAATGAGACACACAGCCATGTATTCGCAGTTTTCTGCCAAGTGTTCGGCGCATAGCGGCTCTGGCCTTCGCCTTAGCTGGGTACGTGATCTGTCGTACCCACTCCGGCGGATTGCGCAGTCTCTCTAGATCGAAAATCGAATCTCTCTCACCGCTGCACCCATGAACCGCACTCGCAACTGAATTGAAAAACATCATGACCCAAGGCATCGCCAAGAACCGGATCGCCAATACCATGCTAGCAAGCTGCCTCAACTCTTGCAGGCAAGCTGCCCCGGTCCAGGCATGCAAGCTGCCCAGACCCTTGCAGGCAAGCTGCATAAAATCGTGAAAGGAGTTGAACGATGAAAGCCATCGCTTATTACCGTGTGTCAACGGATCGCCAGGGCAAGAGTGGCCTTGGTCTAGCTGCACAAAAAGAAGCTGTGCAACACCACCTAGGCCGTGATGCCAATATCGTCGCTAGCTACACAGAAACCGAAAGTGGTAAGCGCGATGATCGACCTGAGTTGCGTAAGGCTCTGGATCACTGCCGTAGGTCCAATCTCGTTCTCTGTGTCAGCAAGTTGGACCGGTTGGCGCGCTCGGCTCATTTCTTGCTGACCATTCTCAATTCTGGCGTTGAGGTCGTTTTTTGCGATCTTCCGCAAGTGAGCGGGCCTCAAGGCAAATTCCTCTTAACATCTATGGCGGCGGTAGCAGAGTTGGAGGCCGGGCTGATTTCGGAGCGCACCCGTGCCGCATTGAAGGCAGCGAAGGCCAGGGGTACGAAACTCGGCAACCCGGATCGCGGCGCGGCTCTAGTGGCGTATGTGAAGGCCAACGGCAACGGGCAGGCCCTAGCGGGGAAAAAGCGGGCGGCTGATGCCAGGGCAGAATCATGGAGGGGGGAGATTTCGGACATGCTGGCCAGCGGTCTGGGCAATTGTGCGATTGCCAGGGATTTGAATGCTAAGGGAGAGGTCACGGTGAAGGGCGGGCGTTGGACGGCCACAGCGATTAGGCGGCTACGGGAGCGGCTGGGGCTGACTGAGGCCACAGTGACGGCTCAAGCGGCATGATTCGTGAGTCTGATCCCGCATTGCCATTTCTTACATCAACGGCGGGAGCCACGGCGGCCAAATTATCCACGGACTCACGCGCCCGCGCGGAGGCGAATATATGGGGCCAGTATAGGCCAAAACGAGGGGGTGTTTCCCGTCGCTGGATTTTTGAGTTTTCAACTGCCAGACAAGTTCGTTTGGGGTGGTGGTGGACCCGGAAGGATGGAGGTGGTCACCATCCACCAAACCCTAGGAAGTGACCACCCGTGACCACCTGTTAACCCATTGACAAATTTGCTAATTTATCTGGTCACGCAGTTAGGTGGTCATGCGGATTTCGTGACCACCCTGACCAAATCAATAGTTTTTCGCAGTTTTCTGCGGTGGTCATAGTGGTCATGACCACATATGACCAGCGTGACCAGGGGTGAATGGCAGCCCCTTCCCCAAAACCGTTACTTGGGTGGTTCGCCGCGTGGTAGCCTCGTTGACGAACGGGCTGGACCCAACAAGGCTACTCGCATGTTCGCGGACCTAAATACCATCGTCCAACTGATCCGTACGGGCGTCACCGACGTACGGAGGTACAGGAAGCGGGAGAAACGCGAGGAGATCGTCCTCAACCTGCTGAAGATGTACTTCCTGCTCAAGGACTGCGTGGAGGAGGGCGAGAGCCTGATCGCGGAGGCGGGACCGGGGCCCGTCGAGACCATCAGGGCCATGGACACGTGGAAGGCGGACGCCACGCTCAAGCGTTGGGAAGCGGCGCTTCAGCGGCAGGCCGTTCGCCTCAGGTCGCTCGAAGGGTTCGTATATGGGGACTCCAAGCTCGCGGTGATCAACCCCGCGCTACAGGACAGGATCGGCGAGGTGATCGGTTACAAGTTCGAGCGCGCCAACTCCCTCCACGAGATCGGGGCGGCCCTGTTCATGCGCGTGATGTTCCCGCTGGACCTGTCGAACGAGGAAGTGGCCAGGTACGTGTCCACCATGGCGGGTTCGGAGGACGACCTGGTAGACGTGGAGAAGGCGAAGGCCGAGATCGCGGAACTACGAGACAGCTTGGTCCAGTACAGGGCCTACGTCGAACGCCTGTTGTCCGACGACGAGATCGTGGAGCTTTCGCGGACGGCCAGAAATCAGACCCTCTTTCCCGCCGAGACGTAGGGCGGATACACCCGACACGGCCCCGGCCCGTACAGGATCGCGAGAGGACTGGCCCTCCCAAAAGTGCTGATGCGCAAGTTGCAGTTGGTCAGCGCCGAGCGCTCGGACAGGTGGTCACGCCCTCTTGATCACCCATTCGTCCCTAATCTTACGGCCCCTCAGTTCCACCGGCCTAACGCTGGCGATCAACTTTTCATTGTTCTCGCAGCCGATCTGCATACCGTGCCACTGGAAAGTTGCCTGGATTGCGCGCCTAACCGTGGTGACGTTGTTTGGCACCATCTCCACCCGGCCCGTGGCGTCGTCACGGTACTCGACCCCCTTGATCTTCTTGGCCAGTGCCGACAATGACCAGGACGTGGCGTCGTCTTCCACCGTCGCCATGTCCAAGGCGACAGCCACCGGCTTGGCGTGGTCGGGTGCTTCAAGACCACCCCTGGCCACCGCAATCCGGTCAGGGTCAACTTCACCACCCACGGGCTCCAATACCAGAGTGGTGCGCGCCTTCCCGTGCTTGTCTACCAGGGTAACGGGCTGACCGTCTTCGATCTTGATCAAGCCCACGCTGCGCCGCCGAAACTCCACATAAGAGCCTTCGCCTTCACCCTTCATGCGGGTGACGGTCATCTTGTGGCCCTGTGCGGTCTTCTCCAGAACCAGCAGACAAGACGACGTGTCTTCCTGTTCCCCCGCACCCTTCACAGTCATACGGCCGTCCTTCGGCGGATGGGCGGCAATCAAGAGGGCTGCGTTCAACGCCCTGCATAAGCCGTCTGCATACTCCACAGCCTTGTCCATGTTCTCCTGATCGCTCCTGGACCAGCCGGACGTGGTGCGTTGCCAGGTGTCCAGCACGATCAGCACCGGTTCACCCTTCGCCCACTGGGCAATGGCACGGCTGAGCCGAGTCATATCTGACGCGCTCATGATCTTTAGCGATTCTTCCACTGCCATGAAACGGTCGGGGTCCGGCTGCTGCTGTTCCTGCATCCAGGCACGGCAACTCATGCGCACCCCGTCCGCGTCCTCCAGCGCCAGGAATACTACGCGGTATCCCTTCAGGGTGGGACGGTCGCACCAATCGAGATCGCAGGCGATGTGCATTCCCATATCCACACAGGTGGTGGACTTGCCGGTGCCGCGCTTCGAAATCATCCAAGTCTGGCCGAACGCGGGCAACGTGCGCCAGACAAGAAACTCGCGAAACCGTTCAACCATCGCCCATTCGCGAACATCCTTCAGCAATCCATCTGCCGGGTCTTCATCGGTTGGCACATCATCGCCCTGTTCCTGCGCTGCGTTCGCCAGAACCTTTTCAAAGGACGGGTGGAACAGTTCATGGATAGCCTGCGAAGTCAGTTGTGCGGCCCACACGTCGCCACCATGCGTCAAATTGATCCGCCGGGCTTTCCACGTAGGGCTCTTGACCCCAGGACGGTTCTGACCGTAGCTCCAGGCGTTCTTGATCTTCGCCAGCAATTCCTCATGACCCCACGGGGGATCACAGCGGCCATTCCATTCAACATTCACCGTCTCGAATATCTTGTCTTGAGATAGACCGAAGTCGCGGAGAAACTGAACCGTCTCGTAAGTGTGGTCGTCGCCATTCTGACCCTGGAGAGCCGGTTCACGATCCTTCAGCCAGTCGAGTGCATACTGAACGTTCTCGTCCAGGTCCAACTCAACAACCGGTACATCGTGGTTCGGGTCCTTGTGGCCGGGTGGACGCACATAGTCAGCCAGAAAGTCAGGCAACTCGGCAATCGGCGCATTAGGATCAATCAGTTTCCACTCACCCCGGCTATCTTGCGATCCTGCTCCTACGGTGTATCCATTCACTCCCCGAACGTCGATGCCCTTGGGGAAGTCATTGGACAGGCCGCACGGAAACGGAGCCTGGAAAATCAGGTGATATCCGCCACCGGGGGTCTGTACAATGAGCGTATCGAGTTCCAACAAGAAGTTGTCGATGCCATGTTCCGCGCAAATCTTTTCGAACTCGCGCACACCGTTATGCTGTGGCTTGATATCAAGGTCGATAGCCACATACTCAGCACCCCAATGGCAGCCAAAATTCGCATTTGGTACCTGCTCGAACCATGTGGCAATCGTGGCCGCGTCGGTAGTCTGCCTGAGATACCAGGACTGGCCTTCCAGGGGGCGTTTTGAGTTTGGCTCGACAACAAAGACGCTGATGCCTTTTTCAGCGAACCACTGCGCAAGCTCCAACCGGGACTTGTCCATCGTTAGCCCTCCCGCTTGATACGCGCGATGCGGGAACGCTCGGCAATGCGCGCGGCTGTCCTTGCGGCCTTGGCCGTGCGCTTCTCATTCCACTTACGCAGGTCGCGCAGACGGTAGATTGCATGGCCGGTACGGCTTTCAGCCGACTTGATAAATTTTGGACCCGTACCGCGCGCGTGATACTCGACAAGTGTGTGAATGCTCAAGCCGAGGTACGCGGCGGCTTCCTCGCGCGAATAATAATGGTGCTCCATCGTCCAACTCCTAGCGTTGCGCGCCAGGGTTTGGAGACAGCTACCGTAATGGCAGGCGGATTCCAGGCCCGGCGCTAAGTGCGCAAAATCAACATCGTGATTTCCTTGGATTTGGGAGGGCGGCGTCCGGTGCTACGGATGCCCTTACCAAGCCGAGCCATCATGCAGAACGGGAACGCTGCACGCGCTACGACTGCCCTCAATGTTTAGCGTCCCCAGCCGCGCGGACGATATCTCAATCTAGGGGTTTTATTACCACAATCGGGAGCGAGAGTCAATCTTGGTGTATTGATAAATCGTACTAGCTAGTGTACTAGAAATGAGATTCTAGGATTTTTTTATCAATAAAAATAATGGTTTAGAATCTGGCGGAGGGAGAGGGACGCTCCGCCAAGGGTGTCAGAAACGGCAGAATACCTTGAAATATGACCTTTTAACGTCTCATTGTGTGTGGTAAACGTATGTGGTAGCGACCAATTTCCTGGGATACTTTGGTCATGCCCTCGTACCTCCAAAAGCGCCGTCACCTTTGGTACGCCGTCCTAGAGATACCAAAGTCACTTTGCCCCCGCTTCGGCAGGCCCCGGTACGTGAAATCGCTCGAAACTGATAGCCGCACTGTTGCGGAACGCCGTGTGATGCCGATTGTCGTTGCCTGGAAGAAAGAGATCGCCACCGCCAGAAATGAGCCTGTTGACGATGACGCGGCATATTGGCGGCGCGCACTTCGCAACGCCAAGAACGAAAAACAGCGACAAATGATCCTGGAGCAAATCGATGACGCGGCGTGGGATATCGGCGCGATCAACGTCGAAAACATCGGCGACGCCCCGTCCAGCGATCCCGAGGCGGTGCGCTTCTATTTCAGTGCCACGGGGGCGCTGGTCCCGTTCGCCGAACACCTTGATGAATGGCTTAGTACGTCGCGAGCCACGGCCAAGACGCAGGATATGCAGCGCTCCGACGTGAAACGCTTCGCGGCCAAGTTCGCGATGGTGCAGGATGTGACACGGCCAGAGGTGCGGCGCTGGATAACCGAACTCATGAACGACGGTGGTCTGAAGCCCAAAACCGTCCAGCGCATCCTGAGCGCCCTCAGGGGCTACTGGCGCTATCTCCAAAGCATCGGGGTATCGGGTGAGGATCACGAGCCCTTTAGCAAGCTAGATGTGGCGCGACAGAACCAACGCAACGAGCCGCGATCAGCCCGGCAGCCGTTTGAGCCGGGTGACGCCGTGAAACTACTCAACGCGGCCTTAGGGCGGGGCGACAACCAGCTAACGGACCTGATCCGGCTCGGTATGTGGACCGGCTGCCGGATTGAGGAGCTTTGCGCGTTAAAGATCGAGCAAGTAAAGGACGATCATTTCTCTGTTGGCGATGCCAAGACGAAAGCAGGTTGGCGTGACGTCCCAATACACCGGGAATTGGCACAGACAATGGCGCGGCTGATCGAGGACAGCAAAAAAGGCTATGTGCTGTCGGGCCTGACCGCGAACAAGTATGGAGACCGTTCTAACGCCATCGGGAAGCGCTTCGGCCACCTAAAAACGGAACTGGGTTTCGGCACGCAGTTTGTCTTTCATTCGATCCGCAAGACGGTCGTAACGATACTGGAGAACGCGGGTGTGCCGGAAAATGTCGTGGCCGATATCGTTGGGCACGAGAAGACCACCATGACTTACGGACTTTACTCGGGCGGGGTATCGCTCGCGGTGAAGCGTGATGCGCTGGCCAAGCTGGCTTACTGAGTGACTAGCATACATTCCATAAGCCTGCTTGGCCACGGTATTACCGCGTTAGAGCGCACCGACATAACTGAGAATACGGTGGCAAGACATTGTAGGTTATGAGCGCTCGGCACTCACAGGGAGTACCTTCAGCGGCAAGAGCACGCTCGAAATTTGGCATAAAGCGCTGGCTCGACTGGCTTACTGACTTCCGCTTTGGGGCGCATAGCAGACCAACCTGTGGATGAATTTCTGCTTCTGACAACGACTCATTGCGGACTCGGAGGCCGTGGGGGTTGGCATTAGAATTGCCGAATGACGAACGGGGTAGGGCGAGAACTTCGGGAGGCCACAGATCGGATTCTAAAGTCGTTTATCGACCCTTCACGCTAGGGTGACTGAATCTATCAACCGGTACACGGTGATTGTGACCTATACGGACAAATGGATTGATCGCTTGGTCGAAGAAGTTGCTGACGCTAAGCTTCGCGGGTTTCAGAATATCTACGCTTGACTCTTATCATTTTTCTGTTCTGTGGCGTCGTACGGGGTGAACACC
>JAJFGO010000069.1 GCA_021776095.1 Kiloniellaceae bacterium
TTCTGCGGCTTGAAGGGACGCACCTTGAGGCCGCGCCGGGTATAGGCGCGCGCCAGGCCAGCGACCAGCAGCGACTTGCCGACATCGGAGCCGGTGCCCTGCAGCATGATCGCCGCCGGTTTCATGGCCTAAAACTCGATACCCTTTTGCGCCTTGACGCCCTGCTCGCGGAAAGGATGCTTGATCTGGGTCATCTCGGTCACCAGGTCGGCGGCCTCGATCAGTGCCGGCTTGGCGTTGCGCCCTGTGACGATGACGTGCAGGTCATCGGGTTTGCTCTTGAGGAATTTCACCACCTCGTCGAGCGGCAGATAGTCGTAGCGCAACACGATGTTGAGTTCGTCGAGCAGGATCATGTCGTAGCGCGGGGCGTCGCCCCGGCAGGCCTCGATCATCTCCTTGGCCGCTTGCCAGCCCGCTTCGGCGGCACGGATATCGCGGGCGCGGTCTTGGGTATCCCAGGTGAAGCCTTCGCCCGAGACGCGCATCTCGACTTGGTCGGGAAAGCGTTCCAGGACCGGGCGCTCGCCGGTTTGCCACTTGCCTTTGACGAACTGCACGATACCGATACGAAAGCCGTTTCCGATCGCGCGCATGACCAGGCCGAAGGCGGCGGTCGACTTGCCCTTGCCCTTGCCGGTGTGGACGATCAGCAAGCCCTTCTCCTGGGTCTTGGTGGCCAGCATGCGGTTGCGCACCTCCTTGCGCTTGCGCGCTTTCTCGTTGGCACGTTCGTTGATCTCGTCTTCGTTCAATTCGGTCATCTCAGTTCCTCCAAGTGGCGGCGCGTTGAATTCGCGCGCGGCCGCCACAACTCTCGATCCTGCGCCTCCAGGAAGCGTTCGGCCATTTCCTTAAGCGCCGCCGGGTTTTTCTCGGCCAGGAAGGCGCACACGGTTTCGTCCTCCAGATAGGCTTCGTAAACGGCGTCGAAGTGATGATCCTTTACTGCGCCGGTCGTGGCGGCGAAGGCGAAGAGGTAATCCAGCGTCGCCGCCATCTCGACGGCGCCCTTGTAGCCGTGGCGCATGACCCCGGTGATCCATTTCGGATTGACCACCCGGGCGCGCACGACCCGCGCGACCTCTTCCTCCAAGGTTCGCACCTTGGGGCTTTCCGGGCGCGAGTGATCGTTATGATAGACGCGCGGCGCCTGACCGGAAAGATGCGTCACAGCGGCGGCCATGCCGCCCTCGAACTGATAGTAGTCGTCTGAATCCAAGAGGTCGTGCTCACGGTTGTCTTGATTGTGCACGACGACTTCGACGCCGGTAAGGCGCGCCTCGAACAGCCCTTGCGCCGCCGTGCCGGCCGCACCCGCGCCATAGGCATAACCGCCCCAGGCCAGATAGGCGCGCGCCAGATCGGCTGCGCTGGTCCAGCCGCGCTCGTCGATCAGGGCTTGCAGCCCCGCGCCATAGGCACCGGGTTTGGAGCCAAAGACGCGGAAGCCGGCCTGGCGCGCGGCGGCCTGTGGATCCAGGCCCTCGGCGGTAAAGCGGGCCGTGTCGGCGCACACCCGCGCGGCCAGGGGGTTCTGTGCCTCGGGTTCGTCCAGGGCCGCGATGGCGCGCACCGCGGAATCGAACAGGTCGATCTGCGCCGGAAAAGCATCGCGGAAGAAACCGGAAACCCGCAAGGTCACATCGACCCGGGGCCGGTCGAGCACCGAGAGCGGCATGATCTCGAACCCGGTCACCCGGCGCGATGCGGTCTCCCAGGTTGGGCGGGCGCCGATCAAGGCCATGGCTTGTGCGATATCGTCGCCGCCGGTGCGCATGTTGGCGGTGCCCCAGGCGGATAGCGCCAGGGTCTTGGGCCAGGCGCCGTGTTCTTGCCGGTGGCGCTGAAGCAGCCGTGTGGCCGAGGTCCAGCCCAGGGTCCAGGCCGCCGGCGTCGGCACCACGCGGGTATCGACGGAATAGAAGTTCCGTCCGGTCGGAAGCACGTCGAGCTTGCCGCGGGTCGGCGCGCCGGAGGGACCGGGCGCGACGAAGCGGCCGTCCAGTCCGGTCAGGACGCCGGCAACTTCCGCGGCCCCGCAGGCGGCCACCGCCGGGCGGACTTGCGTCTCGATGGTGTGCAGGACGGCCTGGGTGGCTGGCCACTCCGGGGCGGCATCCGCGCGACCGGCGACCAGCGCTTGCGCCAGCAACTCCAAACGCTCGACGGTGTCGCCCTTGGTGCGCCAAGGGTCGTCCGATACATGCGCGAGCGCCGCCGGCCGGGCGCCGGCCCAGGCCTCTCCCAGGGTGCAGTCGAGGGGATCGAAGTCTCGGCCGAGTTCCAAATCGGCGGCCAGCGCGCGAATCAACGAGGCCTCGCCGTCCCTGCCGTTTCCGCGCGGCAAACGGGTCAGGGCGACCAGAAGATCGGTTTCCTGCACGCCGTCCGGTGAGACGCCGAAGATGTGCAGGCCATCGCGGATCTGCATCTCCTTCAACTCGCAAAGGTAATTGTCGAGCTTCGCCAGGGCGCTATCCGCGTCTTCGCCCTTCGCGATCCCGCAGTCCTGGTCGAGGCCGATGCTTTGCGTGAGCGCCAGGATCTCGCCGCGCAGGACCTTCAGGCGGCGCGGATCGAAGCCGGCGGCTTCGTAGTATTCGTCGACCAGGCGTTCCAATTCCGCCAGCGGGCCATAGGATTCGGCGCGGGTCAGGGGCGGCGTCAGGTGATCGACGATCACGGCCTGGGCGCGCCGCTTGGCCTGGGTGCCCTCGCCGGGATCGTTGACGATGAAGGGATACAGATGGGGCAGGGGGCCGAGCGCCGCCTCGGGAAAGCAGTCCTGGGATAGGGCCACCGCTTTGCCCGGCAGCCATTCCAAATTGCCGTGCTTGCCCATGTGCACAACGGCGTCGATCTCGACGACCTCACGCAGCCAGGCATAAAACGCGAAGTATCCGTGCGGCGGCACCAGGGCCGGGTCGTGATAGCTGGCTTGGGGGTCGATGTTATAGCCGCGCGCCGGTTGCAGGCCGACCACGATCTTGCCCAGGCGAAAGGCCGGAATCGCGAAGGCGCCGCAATCGAGTTCGCCGTGCATGTAGAAGGGATCGCGCTCCGGCGGGCCCCAACGCGCGATCACGGCATCTTGCACCGCTTGGGGCAGAGATCCGAAGAAAAGCTCGTAGTCCGGGCGGGGCAGGGTTTCCTCGATCCGGCGCGCCACGCGGGTTGCGTTGGTTGGGCCCTCGAGCAGGCGGGTCACGATGGTGCCGCCGTTTGGCGGCAACTCACCCGTATCGTAGCCCGCGTCCTCGAGCGCGCGCAGTACCTCCAGCGTGCCCGCCGGGGTATCGAGGCCGACGCCGTTGCCGATGCGCCCGTCGCGATTGGGGTAGTTGGCAAGCACCAGCGCGACCTTGCGCGACATGGCTGGCGTCTTCCTCAAGCGCAGCCAATTGGCCGCCAGCTTGGCCACGAAATCGATCCGGTCCGGGACCGGCGCGTAGGTCGCCAGCGAGCATTCGGTCAAGGGGTCGAAGCGATCCTCGGTCTTGAAGGACACCGCGCGGGACAGCACCCGGCCGTCGATCTCGGGCAGGGCCACGTTCATAGCCAGGTCCCGGGCCGAGAGGCCCTGGGTGCCCTCATCCCAGGCTTCGCGCGTGCCGCCGGAGAAGACGACCTGCAAGACCGGGCAATCCAAGGCGTCGAATGGCCCGTCGCGCCGCGCCGCGCCGGGCGAGGAGACGGCAAATCCGGTCGCGTTCAGCACCAGGCCGGGTTTGGCTTGGGTGAAGACCCGCGCAAGTGTCTCGGCCGAAACCGGTTCCTTCAAGCTGGACACATAAAGCGGCAGGGGATTGACACCGGCTTGGCCCAGGGCCGCAATCAAGGCATCGACTGCCGCCAGGTTGCCGGCCTGCATGAGCGCGCGATAGAACACCACGGCGGCTAGGGGGGCCGTGTCCTGCCAGTGCACGCGCAGTTCGTTCAGGCCGGGTTGCGCAAAGCCCGGCCAGTAAAGCCCGGCCCGCAGCAGGGGCCGCGGTTCGGCCCAATCGAGGGCGTGGCCGATCAGGCTGGCGCTGTAGGCGAGCAGGTTGCGCGCGTTCTCCGGACCGCCGTGTACACCGTATTGCCACAGGCGATGGCTCGCTTCGCCCGGCAAGTTGGACAGCGCGGCCAAATCGGCGTCCGGCTGATCGTCGCCCGGCAACAGGGCCAGGGCGATCCCGCGTGCCCGGCAGGTCCCGACCAGTTGCTCAACCCCGTAAGGCCAATAACTGTCGCCGCCCAGCAGGCGCGCGATCACCAGCTTGGCCTGACCCACCACCGACTCGACGTAAAGGTCGACCGACATGTTGTGGGACAGCTGCATGGGGTTGGCCAGGCGCACCCGCGGGAAGTCTTGGCCCAGACCGGCGCGCGCTACGGCCAGATTGGCCAGCTCGGTATCGGCGGCCGAGAGCACGACGATGTCGCCCGGGGTCTGGCCCAGATCGACCGCCTCGGAGCCATCCGCGATCCCGCCGGCGCGTGCCTGGAGAAGATGCATGGGGGGCCTTTCAGGCTATCCCGCCAAGGCCGCCGAGATCGCGGCGCGGTCCAGGCCGGTCTGGCCGATTACCACCAGGCGGGTTTCGCGCGGCTCTTCGGGGTGCCAATCGCGGTCGAAGTAATGCTGAACCCGGCCGCCGACTCCGTGCAGCACCAGGCGCATGTCTTTGCCGGCGATGGCGGCAAAACCTTTGATGCGCAGGATGTCGTGGGTCGAAATCACCGGCCCTAGGCGCGTCAGCAGGTCTTCCGGCGCGCGCAGTTCGCCCAGCGACACCGAGAAGCTTTCGAAATCGTCATGGTCGTGGTCTTCGACGCCGTCGTGGTGCGAGGGCCGGGCCTCGAGATCGTCTTCCGCAGCCGCGCCCAGCCCGAGCAAAATCTCCGCGTCGATCGCGCCGTGACGGCCGCGCACCAGCTTGACCGCAGGGCGCAGCCGCGCGCCGACCTCGCCGGTCACTTTGGCCAAGAGGGAATCGTCCAAGAGATCGGTTTTGTTGATTACCACCAGATCGGCGCAGGACAGTTGGTCCTCGAAAACTTCCTCCAGCGGGCTGTCGTGATCGAGCGCGTCGTCGGCCGCGCGTTGCGCGGCGATGGCGTCCAGATCGGGCGCGAAACGGCCGGCCGCCACGGCCTCGGCGTCGATTACCGCGATCACGCCGTCGACGGTCACCCGGGTGCGGATCTCCGGCCAGTTGAAGGCCTTGACCAAGGGCTTGGGCAAGGCCAGGCCGGAGGTTTCGATGACGATGTGATCGGGCGGATTGGGCCGCGCGAGGAGCGCTTCCATGGTCGGCACGAAATCGTCCGCGACCGTGCAGCAGATGCAGCCATTGGCGAGTTCCATGACATCGCCGTCCTCGCAACCTTCAATGCCGCAGGACTTCAGGATTTCCCCGTCGACGCCCAAGTCGCCGAATTCGTTGATGATCAAGGCCAGGCGCTTGCCGTTCGCACTGCCCAAAAGGTGGCGAATCATGCTGGTCTTGCCGGCGCCCAAAAAGCCGGTGATGACGGTGGCTGAAATCTTCGCGGTCATGTGGGTGCTGTCCTTGTTGGCGGGGCCGTGCCTTTCAGGATGAGCGGCAGGCCCGCGGTCATGAGAATGACGGTGTCGGCGGCGGCGGTGAGGGCTTGATGCAGGCGTCCGGCCTCGTCGACAAATCGCCGGGCCAGGGCATTCGCCGGCACCACGCCCTGGCCGACCTCGTTGGAGACGAAGACGACCGGGCCGGTTAGCGTGGCCAGCGCCGAGATCAGGGTCGCGGACTCCCGGATCGGCTCGCGCGCGGCGCCCATGAGATTGCTGAGCCAAAGAGTCAGGCAATCGACCAGCACGGCGCGGTCGCGGCCACAGGCGCCATTTAGCGCGCCAACGAGGTCCAAGGGTTCCTCCAGGGTGGTCCAGCGCGGGCCGCGCCGGTCGCGGTGCGTGGCGATCCGTGCGACCATTTCGGCGTCGCCGGGCTCGGCGGTTGCCAGATAAATGCAGGCACCGGGCTGGCTTTCCACCAGGGCCTCGGCCTGCCGGCTTTTCCCCGACCGCGCGCCGCCCAGAATTAGCGTGACCGGGGGCAGCGTGCTCATGGGGAAAGGGCGGCGAGCAAACCTGGCGAAACCGGCCCGTCGGGACGCAGGCCGCCGGCCAGGGTTTCGCCGGGCACCTCGATCCGCTCCGCCGGGATCAACAGACGCATGGTTTGATCGACCGGAATCACGCGCAGCAGGTAATCCTTGCCGGCGGTGCGCGTGCCCAGAATTTCGGCCCCGGCGTGGCGGCGCAGCAGGGCCGCCAGGACCTCGGCGCTGCTTGCCGTTCCCGGGCCGACCAGGACCGAGATGCGGCGCGGCCTGGTTTCCGATGGGACGCGGGGCAGATCCAGGTGCTCTTGCCGGTTCCGGTGTGTCAGCGTGACCGCGCCGGCGCGCGGACCGATCAGCAAGCTGGCGACCCGCAACATGCGGCCGAAATCGCCGCCTGCGTTGCCGCGCAAGTCGAGCACGACCGCTGCCCCGCCAAGTTCCAGCGCCCGCCTCAGGTCCGGCTCCACTTTGCGGCCGAAACGCTTGAGTTCGATTAAGCGGTGCTGGTTCGGCAAGTCCTTGACCGCGCCCAAGGACGCCGTTGTCTCCACCCAGCGGATGGTGTCCGTGGTCGGTTGGGCCGTGGGTTCAAGGCGCGCCGCATCGCCCAGGGACGCGGCGATCCGCTCGGCGGCGCAGCGCACTTTCCCGCCGCAAGCTTGGCGCAGCTCCGCCACGTCGATCTGTCCCATGTAGGTCTCGGCTTGCGCGATCAGGCGGTCGACGGAATCGGCCGCCGCCGGCCCGGTCACGCCAGAGCCTAGGGCCAAGGCGAAACCGGCGCCAAGCAATAGACCTTTGGATTTGACCACGTGCGCCATGCTGGGCCGAACGGCGAAGCCCGCCGCCGATCCGGAATGGATGGCGGCGGGCTTCCCTCGGTTCGGGTCCTAGTGGCAGTAATTGCGCGCGTTGGCCATGGTGGCGCCCCAGGGCCCCTGGCCGACGCCGTCGATCGAGCGCACCACACGCCGCGTGGCCACATCAATCACCGCGACCTCGTTGGCGGCGCTGAGCGCCACATAAAGCTTTTTGCCGTCGGGCGTAATCACGCCGGTTTCGGGCGTGCCGGGCAGGGCGATCTCGCCGACCACCGACAGGGCGGTCAGATCGATCACGATGGCCTTGTCTTCGCCCCGGCTGATGACGAAGGCGGTGGTCGAGTCGTTGTCGGTGTTGACCCCGGTCATATCGGCCGCGCCCGGCAGGGTCGCGATCACGGTCTGGCTTTCGGTTTCGATGATGGAGACGGTCCGGTCGCCGTTGTTGGGGACGATCATCAGGCGCCCGTCGGCGGTTCCATAGGCGCGCCAGGGCAATTCGCCCAGGGTCACGTCCTTGATCTTTTTACCGGCTTCCAAGTCGATCACCGCCAGGGTGTTACCTTCGCCGTGGGCGGCAAAGCCGAGGCGCCCGTCCGGCGTGGGCGTGACGTTGATGATGCCTTGATACTCGGCGTCTGTGCCGCGCCCCTTCGCGGCCAAGGCGGTCGGTTCGGATACGGTGACTTCGTCCACCACCCGGCCCAGCGCGGTGTCGACCACGCTGACGTGATCGGCGCCCAGGTTGGCGACGAAAAGGCGGCCGCCGTCGCGGCTGAAGGTCAGGTTATGCGGGGCGATCAGGCCCTCCACCCGGGTCAACTCCCGCGCCGTGGCGAGCGAGACCAGAGAGACGGTTCCCGCGCCGATGTTGCCAACTGCCAGCAGGGTGCCGTCCGGATTGATTTGCATGTGCTCCGGCTCGACGCCCAGGGCCAGGGTCGCGACCGGCTTCCAGGTATCCAGATCGATGATGGTGATGGTGTTGTCGGCGGTGTTGCTGGCCACGATCCGGCGCGTCGCCATGGAGACCGCGACCTGATGGGGCACCTGGCCGACCGGGACCGTGGCGATCACCTTATCGCGCGTGGTATCGATCACCGCGATGTCGCCGGAACCCCGGTTCGGCACGAAAAGATACTTGTCGGCATCGTCGTGCGCGGTCGCCATGGGCGCGGCGAAGGCGCCGACCAAAGCGGTCAGCGCGAAGGCGCCAAGCGCCATGGATGCGCGGCGGGAATAGAGTTGGTGTGGCCTGGTGGGCTGAGACATGGGTGTCCTCCGAATACGGGTGTGCGTACCCATGCCATCGCGGAAGCGGGCCGGTCTTGCCCAGGAACGGCAATCCCTTGTCCCATTTCCGCCGGGTCCCCGACCGGCGGCCTTCCGCTTTGGCGGTTTTGCGACGGCAGGTCTCCTGGCTCACGGATCATCGCGCGTCCTCCTGCCTTCCCAGCCAAGTCCGCTTGCGCGGGACCCCGCCAGTGGCGCCATTGTGGACACGCTCACCGCTTACAGTTGCGGGGGCAGCCAAGGCCTTGGCCAGCGCGTCCCAATTCGGCCGCGCGGCCGCACCTCAGTTCCCTTTTCATCCCCAAAACCGGGGAACCGTCGCGTGATCCACCCTAAGCCAGCCGTGTGGCGCCGCACAAGGGGCGGCGTTACTGGGCCCTGCGGCATCAGTGGTGTAGGCTGAAGCCAGTATCGACTCCATGGCCCGAGCCGCCGGGCCAGTCCCTGGGAACGCCTACCCCATGCCCGAACCTCTCAGCGCCCAGCCCGCTGCGTCACCAGGTGCGCCGGGCCGGAAACCCTCCTTGGCGATTCTGGTCGCGCTCAGTGCCATCGGGCCGTTGGCGCTCAATATCTTTATGCCCTCCATGCCGGGCCTGCAGGAAACTTTCCTGGTGCCCTATGCCACGGCGCAGTTGACCCTCACGCTCTATCTGATCGGGACCGCGGTATGCCAGCTTTTCTACGGGCCCTTGTCGGACCGTTTCGGCCGCCGCCCGGTGGTGATCGTGGGCCAGGGGATCTTCGTGGTTGCCAGCCTGGCAGCGGCGCTCGCGCCGAGCATCGAGATCTTGATCGCGGCGCGCGCGGCCCAGGCTGTCGGCGGCGCGGCGGGGATTGTGATCTCGCGCGCCATTGTGCGCGACCTCTACGGCCGGGAAAAATCGGCCAGCGTGATGGGTTATCTAACCATGGCCTGGGTCCTGGCGCCGATGCTAGGGCCGACCCTGGGCGGGTTCCTGGACGGGTTGGGCGGTTGGGCGGCCAGCTTTTTTTTCGTCGGCGGCGTGGGCGCCTTGGTGTGGCTCGCCGCGCTCTTCCTGCTGCACGAAACTCACCATGCGCGTGGTCACGCGCCGATCCTGGCCGGCTCGCTCAGCGGCTATCGGCGGCTGCTCGCCAAGCCGAAGTTCCTCGCCTATACCCTGACACTTACGTTTTCCAGTGGCGTGTTCTTTTCCTTTCTGGCGGGAGCGCCCTACATCACGGTCGTGGTCTTGGGTCTAACGCCGCTCGACTACGGCCTGTGGTTCATTGTGGTGTCTTGCGGCTACATGGCCGGCAATGGGATTTCGGGCCGGTTTTCCGAGCGCGCCGGCGTTGATCGCATGATCGGGATCGGCACGGCTTTGGTCCTTTGCGGTTGCGCCATAAGTTTGCTGGCGGTCGGTGCTGGCATCTTGTCGCCGCTTGCCCTCTTCCTGCCCATGACTCTGGTCGCGATTGGCAACGGCCTCAACCTGCCCAACGGCATCGCCGGGGCCATGAGCATCGATCCCACCCTCGCCGGCACCGCCGCGGGCCTGGCCGGCTTCATGCAGATGGGCCTGGGCGCGCTGTTGTCGCAGTCGGTCGGCCTGTTCCAGGAGGCCACGCCCTGGGCCGCGCTCTATGTCATGCTGGCCAGCGCCATGCTGGCCATGGTCATGTACTTCTGGGTGTTGGCTTGCCCTGCGGACCAACCAGTTGCTGAGAAGGAGCCGAACCCATGATCGAGATCGAACGCTTGCCCGGCAAGGCGCGCGGCCGCTGCCGCGCCGTCGCCCACGGCGCCCTGGTGTGGAGTGTGGCGACCGCCCAAGGCCAGGGCACCACCGTCGCCGAACAGACCGCCGCGACCCTAGCCATCCTGGAGGCGAACCTGGCCGACGCCGGCACCGACAAGACCCGCATTGTCGAGGCGCTGGTCTACCTCGCCGACATGTCCGCTAAGGCGGAAATGGACGCGGTTTGGTGCGACTGGATTCCCGATGGCGCCTGGCCCTGCCGCGCCTGTGTCGGCACCGACCTGGCCCCCGGCGACCTGGTCGAGATCAAGGTGACCGCGGTTCGGTAAGGGGGCATTTCCGTTCCCTGTTATTCCCTGCGGAACAGGGAAAAAACAGGGCCCGCCGAACAGGGAATTTCGCGGCGGCGATTTGGTCTCGCTTGAGATATCATGGGGTGTCCTTCCACTGTGTGGTCCAGGGGCGTCGTTGCCCGCGCTGTCAGTTTAACGCCCGCCCGGTCCGGCGCTACAACAGGGCTGTGGAAGTTGCGCCAGACGCGCGCCCTCGTCCTTCGACAGGCTCAGGATGAGGACAGATTTAGATCACGCCTCATCCTGAGCTTGTCGAAGGACGAGGACAGGTCCCGTTCGCGGAGACATCCCGTCACCCTTCCAGCTTTTCGTTAGGCGCTGGAGCCCGTACCCTTCAAATCGGGCGCCAGTTTCAGGTGCAGAGCAGTGAGGTTGAGCCATGACGACGCGCGACTATGAAGTCTTCGAGTTCGAGAACCTGACCCTGCAGCGCGGCATCACCCTGCCGCGCGCCGAACTCGCCTATAAGACTTACGGCCGTCTGGCCGACGACAAATCCAATGTTATTTTGTATCCGACATCATACGGCGCCCAGCATACCGATACCCAGTGGCTGATCGGGCCGGGCCGGGTGCTCGATTCCGAACGTTGGTTCATTGTCATCCCCAACATGTTCACCAACGGGCTCTCGACTTCGCCCTCCAACCTGGCGCCGCCCTTCGGCCGGGATCGCACCCCCCTCTTCACCCATTGGGATAATGTTCACGCCCAGCGGCGCCTGCTCGCCGAGGTCTTCGGGGTCGAGCGCCTGGCGCTGGTTTACGGCTGGTCCATGGGCGCGCAGCAGGCGCTCCATTGGGGCGCGATCTTTCCCGACCGGGTGGCGCGCATTTGCGCCGTCTGCGGTTCCGCCCGCACCTCGATCCACAACAACGTCTTTCTCCAAGGGGTGCGCGCGGCCCTGACCGGCGATCCCGCATGGCGCGGCGATCATTTCGCCGAACATCCGGCGCGCGGCCTGCGCGCCATGGGGCGGGTCTATGCCGGCTGGGCCCTGTCGCAAGCGTTTTACCGCGAGAAACTTTACGAGGCCGCCGGTTTCAGCTCCCTGGAGGATTTTCTGGTGCGCTCCTGGGAGGCCAATTTTCTGCGCCGGGACGCCCACGATCTTCTGGCCAGCCTGGATACCTGGATCGCCTCCGATATTTCCGACAACGAGATTTATAAGGGCGACTTGTCGCGCGCGCTCGGCGCCATCACCGCGCGCGCTACCGTCATGCCCTCGCGCACCGACCTTTACTTCACGCCGGAAGACAGCGAGATCGAAACCGCGCAAATGCCCAACGCCACATTCCGCCCCATCGAATCGATCTGGGGCCACCGCGCCGGCAACCCAACCCTAAACCCCGAAGACGAAACGATCCTGCGCGAAGCGGTCGCGGAGTTGCTCGCGGCGTGAGGGGGCGGCGCCGTCTTGCCGATTTTTTCCGGTGACCTGACGTCAATTGTTCGAACAGCATGGTGATCGTGCGCGAATAGGACAGCTACCATTAGTATAGATCGTTGAATATTTTGCTCGTGTCGCGTACAGTTGGCCGTACAAGAAGGATAAACGATTCGGAATTCACCGTACCGGGCCGTTTTCTTCGATTGAATTGGCGGTCATCGCAACGTGCCGTCTTTTCGAAAGGGTAGCGGCCCAGCTTAGCAGGAGAGTGCTATGGCTAAAGCTCGCCCCGACCCCATGAAAACGCTTATGCGAAAGGTCGACGATCTCGTTTGTACCTTCCACGAGATCGATCCCAAGACGAAACAAGCGTTTCTCGCAAAGTTGCACCACACCGATTTCGACCTGCCGAGATTTCCGGCGAGCAAGTTGCCGGCACGGGATCTCGCCAAAGCCAAGCGATATCTGGATGAACTCGACCGTGGCGCCCGGAAGGGACCGGCCAAGCCGGTGCAGGAGACGTCCGAGCACAGTGACGCGCTGACGATCGCCTTGGTCGAGCGGCTGCTTCCCGAAGCCGGCGAGGATTTGAAGCGCGAATTGAGAAAGCGGAAAAAAGCGGAAAAAGCGTCGAACAAGAAACGGAGGAAGTCATGAATTGGCTCGTCCTCCTCTTGTGCCTCATCGCACATGCCGTCCGCGTCCCGATCCAACTCGGCCGGGCCGCGCTCCCCTTCATCAACCGGCCGGGTTTTCAGCTGTGGCGGAACCTGGGGGCGCCGCCCGTTCTAACCTCGAGCATCAATGGGACCGGCCAGATCTCGGGTTTCGTACAAGGTGCGAGCGATACTTTCATCAACATAGCCAACCGCAATGCCAGCATTCGGACCGATTTCCGGCACGACTTCGCCATATCGGTCGACGATCTGATTGCCGGTTCGGCGCACACGGTGCGGGCCCGGGTGGCGGTTTCCGGCATCTTCAAACATAAGGTGACGGAATTCTCCAGTGGGGGGGCGGTGATCGCGCCTTGGACGCAAATCCCCACCAACGCCCGCTCTCGCGCGCGCATTTTCACGAGCGTGCAAATCTTCGAGATGGGCGGCGGCCAAATCAGCAGCCAGACCTTTTCGCATTCGGACAATAGTTTTGGCGAGGACAGCTCGGATGGCCCGGTAAACGGCAATCTTCAGTTGCTGGTACCCGTGATCGAGACCGTCAACCTCGATGTACCGATCGCGCGAGGTTTCGTGCCCAGCGGTAACAACCACATTCTCGTCCGCGTCACTGTTACCGTTCGCGCCGATACGCGGGGTGTGACCGCCGAAGCCGAGATCGCCGGCGCCGCGGCCGGCACCGGCTGGAACGACGGCGTCACCGGCTCGATGTCGGTGACCCTCGACAATGTCGAGTTCCAGCTTGATGTGGATCCGAACGGGGCCTGCGCGGAGGTTTTTGGCGGCTGAACGAGGGCCCGCGCGTCAGAGGGTTACAGACCTCTAAACGATCCCCTGCTCGCGATAGGGCCGGCCCGCCGCTATGCGGCCGTAGCCGAAGGCCGAAATGTCGAGGGTCCGATAGCCGCCGTCCAGGATGAGCTCCGCCAGGGCCAGGCCGCTCGCCGGCGCGTGCATGATGCCGTGGCCCGAATAGCCGCAGGCCATATGGACGTTCTCCGGGCCGCCTTCCCATGGTCCGACGATGGCGGTCAGATCGAGGGTGTTGCGCGCGTAGTGGCCGGTCCAGGTGCGCTGCAGCTTGAGGGTTTCCAGGGGCGGCAGCCGATGGGCCAGGCGCGGCCAGACCAGGTCTTCGAAACGGGTCGGGTGCGCGTCGAGGTGAAAGCCCGCCGGTTGGTCCCAATCGGGTAAGCCCCCGGCATAGCCCTCGCCCTCGGGCCCGAAGGCGAGATGAGTCTCGGTTTTGATGAAGGGCAGGGGCTCGATCTCATTGCTGGTGACGAAGTAATGGCTTTCGCGGCACATGGGCTCGACCGGCAGCGACAGCCCGATCATGGCGCCGATCTCGCGCGACCAGGCGCCGGCGGCGAGCACGAAATGGTCCGCGCTCAGGGCCGCCCCCGACTCCAGCGTAACCTCGCGCGCCAGGCCGCCGTCCGCTCGCCAGTCGACAACGCGGTCTTTGATATACGCGACGCCCAGAGACCGCGCCTTGTTGCGAAACCCCATGAGGGCCGCATGGGGGTTGATCCAAGCGTCGTCCGGTGAGTGAGCGGCGAGGGCCACGTCGGTCACCTTGAGCGACGGAAAGCGGGCCTTGAGGGCATCCCTATCCAGCAAGTCAACCTGCGCACCCAGGGAGGCCTGCAGCCGGTGGTTGGCTTCCATCCGGGCGTGATCGCCGTCATCCGAGATAAATAGATACCCCCGGCGTTTGAAGCCGATATCGGCGGGCTCGCCGTCGACCGCCATCGCCTTGTGGAACTCGGCGAAGAACCTCAGCCCGTATTGGGCCATGAGGATGTTCTCGGGCAGGCTGAAAAGCTGTCGTACGCCGCCATTGGCCGCCGGCGTCGCGGCGAATTCATAGCTCGGGTCCGGCTCGACGACCGCGACGTTCCCGGCCCGCCCGCCGCGGGCCAGAAAAAAGGCGACCGACGACCCGACAATGCCGCCGCCGATAATGACAATATCCGCACGCATCGAGCTACTCCGCGCCTCGGGCTGACCGGCATGCGCCGGATGCGCCCGCAAGGCGACCCAATGATAGTTGAGGATCTCACCTCGGGGAACTTTGAAGCGCGTTTCGGCCCGTGTTCTGGCGGTCTCAGGTGCGCGCGGATTAATCGACCCCGGCACACAGCAGACATCGGACGATGCCGGCGATCGCGTCCGCTTAGTATCACCGAGATGTCGGAAAATGGTGCCGCCTGGGTGACTCGAACACCCGACCCCCGCATTACGAAT
>JAJFGO010000070.1 GCA_021776095.1 Kiloniellaceae bacterium
CCTACAGCCTTCGCGAATTGGATCTCTGGCCCTGGCCGCGCAATTACTACGCGGCGCTGATCGACCGCCTGTTGGCCACCGGCGTGCGCGAGATCGCCATCGACGTCGACTTCAGCGCGCGCAGCACCGAAGCGAACGACCAAGCTCTGGCCGAGGCCCTGGCCCGGGCCGGCAACCGGGTCATTTTGCCCGGATTCCGCCGCGAGGCCGCGCCGGAATCGGCCGGTGGCCAAGTATTCGATACCATGCCGAGGCCCGAGTTCATGGCCCACGCACAGGTCGGTAGCATCAATGTTTCGCCGGCGCCGGATGGCCTGATCAGGCGCGTGGGCGACGTCCAGGATCTATTCGATCGAAAAGTGCCGTCATTCTTCGCCCTGCTCGCCGGTCCGGCGGCTATCCAAGACCGGTCCTTCTATATCGATTACGGGATCGATCCGAACACGATCCCGCGGGTATCCTTTGTCGATGTCATGCGGGGCCGCTATGCCCACGAGGAGTTGGCCGGCAAGTCGGTCATCGTCGGCACCACCGCGGCGGAACTTGGCGACGCCTTGCCCGTGCCCCTCCACCGCTCCATGGCGGGGCCGGCGGTCCAGGCCTTGGCCTATGAATCGCTTCGTCAAGGCCGCGATATCCAGATGTTCGGGTCGGCGCTCTCGGTGCCGGTCAGCGTTCTTCTGGTGGTGGTCTTCACGATATTCTTTGGCAGGCTGAACTGGCGCTGGGCTGTCGTGAATTGCGTCGTCGGCATCGTCGCGATCGAGGCGCTGGCGATCTCGCTGCAGGCGGTGGCGCCGATCGCGCTGACCACGGCGCCCTGGATGGGGGCGGCGGTGCTGTCGCTCATGCTGGCCCTTTGGCGCCACGCCGAGGCCCAAGCGCGCCATATCCTGGAGCAAAGAGAAACCATCGCGACCCGGCGTGCTCTGATGGACCGTATGGTCGAAAACAGCTTCGATGGCATCCTTATCGCCGATCACGCCGGGGCGATAACCGTCGTCAATAGGGCTGCCGAGGCGATCCTGCGCTTGCCTGCCGACGAGGCCATGGGCCGGCCGATGGATGACGTTCTGCCCGGTGCGAGGGAACTGATGTCCGCACTTGTGCCGGTCTGGGACGAAGACCAAGAACTTGAGTACTGGCGGCCCAGCGAAATCACGATCCGGCGCCATGACGGTTCGCAGGTCGCCATCGAATTGACCATCGGTGTGGTCGACCTGGCGCCGTTTTGGCGTGGCCGCCAGGAAGTCGACGCCAAACGAAACTTCCACACCTTCACCTTCCGCGACATTTCCGAGCGCCAGGCGGCTCAAGAGGCCCAGCGGAACGCGACCGAACAGGCCCTGGCCTCCAGTCGCGCCAAGACCGAGTTCCTGGCCAACATGAGCCACGAACTGCGCACGCCCTTGAACGCGATCATCGGATTCTCGGAAATGATAACCACCGAGGTCTTCGGGCCGATCGAGCCGCCGAACTACGGCGAATATGTCGCCAACATCGGCGACTCCGGCAAACACCTACTGAAAATCATCAACGATGTCCTCGATGTTTCCCGGATCGAACTCGGTCAGTCCAAGCTTAGGGAGGAACAAGTCGATTCCATCGACTTGTTGCAAACCTGCATCAAGATCGCGGACGGTTGGCCAAATGCCACGGAACGCGATTTCACCTTCGATTTGGCGCCAGGCTTGCCAAGTATCAACGCCGACGCCCGGATCATGAAGCAGATTGTAATCAACCTTCTATCGAACGCCTTCAAATTTAGCGGCAACGGCGACCGCGTCGAGCTTTCGGCCGCGCTCGACCCTGAAGGCGCCTTGGTCATCGCCGTGAAAGACAGCGGTATCGGCATCGCGCGGGAAAACCTGCCGAGGTTGACCGAGGCCTTTTATCAAGTCGACGGCAGTCACACGCGCGAATTCGAGGGGGTTGGCCTCGGCCTATTTCTGGTCGCGAGCTTCGTGGATCTGCACGGCGGGGCGTTCTCGGTCGACAGCGAGCTCGGGGTCGGCACCACGGCCACCGTGCGCCTGCCTGCCGAAAGAGTCCTTCGGCCTTCGGACAATGCCGCCTTGACTGCTTAGCCTGCCGGTCGAACCTCCGATTTCTGGGTCAGATCGCCGGCGCTCCAAAGGTAGAATGCGAGCAGAGCCTGGTCGCTGGTTCGGATGGCGTGCCAACACCGCGATGGGGTGTGGACGAGCGCGCCCGGTGGCCGGGGCACGAAGCCACGGTCCGCCTTAAGCCAATCGGCGGTTCCCGCCAGGACCAGGTATGCCTCTTCCGCCTCGTGCCGGTGGCGCGGATACTCGATCCCCGGGCCCAGCAATAGGAAGCCGCAGGCTATCGTGTCGCTGACGAAGGGGCCGCGTTGGCCAAGCAACTCCGTCCAGCCATAGCGTTCCAGGAACCCGGCGCTGAAATCGGCGGCGCCGTAGGTTTGACCCCAAGCAAGGTGCGGCGCCGCGCGGCACAGGACCGCGCATAGGTCGCGCGTATCGGGGGCGGCCTGGTCTTCGATGCCGTCCAGCCATGCCATGACCGGCAGCGGCCGGGGCCGAACGTCGCGCCGGGCGGGCGGGCCTTCCGGCAAGGCGGTGCGCAAATGGTCCCAGTGCGGATCGGCCAGTGCCCGCCGGGCAAAGGCGAGGGTGGTCCCAAGCAAATCTTCGGCGGGTTCGGTCATCGGGCCGGCTCCGTGGGCCGCGTACGGCGGGAAGTCGCCTATTGTGCCGCACGCCGGCTTGGCGGTCACGAGGCGCCGCGGCGTTAGGGTCGGGCCAGACGCGAGCCCATAGGATGCGGGCTAGGGCCCGATTTGGCTGGCCCCCGCGGATCGGCCGACCTTTGGCCCCTGGGTCGCGGCGCGCTG
>JAJFGO010000008.1 GCA_021776095.1 Kiloniellaceae bacterium
GCCACCGAGGTCGAGGTCAAGGAGCGCAAGGACCGGGTCGAGGACGCCATGAACGCGACCCGCGCCGCGGTCGAGGAAGGTGTCGTCTCCGGCGGCGGTCTGGCTCTGCTTAAGGCGGGCAAGACGCTGGACCGGGTCACCCCCGAGGATGACGACCAGAAGGTCGGTGTCGATATCGTGCGCCGCGCCCTTCAGGCGCCAGTTCGGCAGATTGCCGAGAACGCGGGCGTCGAGGGCTCGGTCGTGGTTGGCAAGCTGCTCGAATCCAAGGTCGGTATCGGCTACGACGCCCAGAACGGCGCCTATGTCGATATGATCAAGGCGGGCATCATAGACCCGACTAAGGTGGTGCGGACCGCCTTGCAGGATGCGGCTTCGGTTGCCGGCCTGCTGATCACCACCGAGGCTATGGTCGCCGAGAAGGTGGAGAAGAAGGCTCTGGCCATGCCGGCCGGTGGCCCGGACATGGGCGGCATGGACTTCTAAGCGGTCCAATCCAGCCGAAAGACGAAGGGAGCGAGGCCTGGCCTCGCTCCCTTTTCTTTTGTGGCGTTTGTTCGCCCAGAAACTTGGCTGGCCTAATTCGTGCCCTTCAGGCCATTCAGCCGCTCGCCCACCAAGGTGTGCTCGGCGCTTCCCGGCGGAAGCGCGGCCAGAAGCCGGGTCCAATAGTCGCGGGCCCCGGCGGTGTCGCCCTTTTCTTGGGCCGCCTCTCCCAGGAAGAACAGAGCATCGGTGTCCGCCCCGTCGAGAGTCAGGACATGGCGATAGGCCTCGACCGCCTTGCTTCGCTCCCCCAGTACACCGTAAGAGCGGGCCAGCATTTGCCAGCCCCGCAAGTCGCCGGGTTCGCTCTCAAGGCGTTCGGCCAGGCCGCCGACCATGCCCCGGATCATCTCCACCTGCTGGTCCGGGGTCATTTGTTCGGCGGCTTCCATGTCCTCGCGATCGGGCCCGCGCGGTGTTCGCGCGGCGGATTCCCCATCCAGGCCAAGCTCGGCGGCGGCTTGCTGGAATTGCTGCAGCACGAAGGGTGCACCCTGGTAGACCTCGGTCCCGCGATCCAGGGCGGCGCGCGCACCCGCCCGGTCGCCCAAATCGGTTCGCGCTCGGGCCAGGGCGATCCAGCCCCGGAAATCCTTCGGGTCCTGTTCCAGACGGGCGGCGAGCTGCGCCGCTTCGGCGCTGGGGTCGGTAGCGGGCTCTGCGGTTCGGGCGCGTGCCTTGGGCAAGACCGTGTCCGGATCTAGGCCCAATTCGCCGGCGAGCTCGACCGCGTTGTCGCGCACCACCGTGTACCAGGGCGCGTCCGGCGGCGCCTCGGCGAGCAGGGCCTTCAAATCGTCGAAGGCGCCTTGGCTGTCGCCGCCTTGATGCTTAGCGACCGCCAGATAATAGCGCGCGCGCGGTTCCTTCGGTTCCCGCAGCAGGGAATTCTCCAAGGCAGCCCGTGCGCCTGGGGTGATCTGGCCTTGGGCGGCCATGATCATGGCCTCGGCCTTGGCGCTGTATAGCCCGGCGTCCTCGGGCGTCAGGCTTATGGCCCGGTCGAAGGCCTCGATCGCCTCGTCGAACTGACCGAGGGACGCCAAACTGCTCGCCAGCATGGTCCAGCCGCGCCGGTCGTCCGGATTTTCGGCGAGGCGCTCGCGCAGGCGCGCCAGCATGGTATCCACATCCGGCAGGTTAGCCTGTCCCGCTTCCCCTTGGGCCTGGCGCGACGCGGCCGGCGGCGCCGGCCGTTCGGCGAAGGGCACGCTGGGAACCTGCGGATTGCCGAGGACCATATAGAGGCCGAAGGCGGCCAGTGGCACCGCCACGGCAACCACAGTTGCCGACACAGCATCGCGCCCGGCCGGGCGGGCGGCGGCCGCGCCGTCGCGTGCCTGATCGGCCGCCAGGGCGCGGCGTTGAATTTCGATCTTGGCGGCCTCGGTCTCGGCCTCGGAGATCAGGCCCGAATCGCGCTCGCGCTCAAGCTCGTCGAGCTGCGCGCGATAAACCTCCAGATCGTGCTCGACCCGGGCCGCGAGCGCACGCGGCCGGCGCAGGAAACCCCACAACAAGATGGCCGCGGCGAAGGCAGCAAGGCCAGCGAATATTGCCCAAGGCATGCGTCAGAAAGCTTTCCGTATCCCGATTTCCGGGCCGAAAGCTGACACTTCAACCCGGCCGAGACAAGGGCGGCGGTGGGCGCCGATTCAGCCGGTTCAGTTAGTGCACTTGAAGCGCGCTTTGAGCGTTGCGCGCAGCCCGTCCACGGCCGGCATGTCGCGGTCGTCGAAATGCTCGTGGGCCCAGCGCATGAAGGCCCAGCGAATCTCGTCCGCCCGATTACCCGTGGGGGGCAGGCAAACGTTGTCCGCTTTGTTCAGCCCGGCCTGGAGATATAGATCGGTGAATCCCAGGACATACTGCTCGCACTCCATCTCCATGACCTGACCGCCGCGCGAATCGTTGTCGCCCTCGACGCAGGGTGTGAGCAGGTCGCGGATTCGGTAATCGGAGGCATCCGCGCCGGCTGCTGCCTCGGCCAAGGCGAAGGACGCGGCCAAGACCGCAGCCCCCAGGAACTTCAGGTGGCTCGCCATGATATGCGCCTCCCCGTCGGCTCTATTGCCGCTCCCGCGCGTAGGAATGGATGGCCTTGTCCATGACAGCGCGGTGCTGCTCGTTGTTGACGAATGCCGGAGAATTAACCCGGGCCCAGATATCCTTATCCAGCATGTTCTGATGGCAGCCCATGCACAGGCCGGTCCGCTCCATCTTGGCGCGCATCGCCGCCGGCAGCGGGCTGGTCAAAGGCCAATGAGAGCCAACGGTGACCAACTGCTCGCCGTCGCGCGACACGATCTGCGACAGATCGTGGTCCAGCTTCGGAATGGCCGGCGACTGAACCTTGTACTGCTTTGGAATCGTTTGGCCCAGATGGGTTTCCAATTCGACCACGATGTCTTTTTCGTAGCCCTGCATGAAGCGCCCGTCCTCGATCCCGTAGCCCAATGTCTTGGGATTGTTGTGACAGCTTTCGCAATCCCGCGCCTGTCGTCCTGCGGTGTGCGGTTGGACTGCGGCGTGATCCAGACCCTTGCCTTCGGGGGTCATCCAGATCTCGTTCTCGACAATGGTGTTCCCGTCCTTGTCGATCACCGTGGTGATGACCTGACAGCCCGGCATTAGGGGGCTGACCCGGCCTTCGCCGTTGATTCCCAGGATCGGGGTTTCCCACCGCAGGTAGGACCGCGTCTCGGAAACCTTGCCTTCGCTCTTCAAGCCATTGGTGCCCAGCGGATAGTCCGCCGACAAGCCGTTGGCCTGACGCGCGTTGGCGGTCTTGATCCAATCCACGTCGGTCTTGCCTTCGGCATAGTTGACCGTGATGTGGCAGCCATAGCACTGCGGCGCCCAATCGGCGTGGCAGGCGTAGCACTCCATGGTTTCCATGTGTTTGCCGACCGCCGACATGGCGACCATGGCATTCGGCGATTTCCAGGCGTCGTCGATTCCCAGTTGCTTGAGAACCGGAATCTCGAAGTCGAGGCCGGTCGCCGAATGCAGGATCACCTTCTTGCCGCGCTTGACGACATTGCCGAAGGGATTGCCCCGCGCAGTCAGAAGATAACCGTCCTGCGGGTCGTAGTTGGTCGCGAAGGCCATGAAATCCGGCAATTCGTCGGTCAGGCCGCGCGGCGTTTGATCGACGATCTGGTCGTGTTCCTCGCCATGGCCGAGCGGCAGGTCCCAGGGAAACTTAGTGACCGTGCCGTGGCAGTCCTCGCACTCGATCTCGACCTGGGCCAGGGTGGTTCCGAACAGGTTGCCGTCGCCGTGCATATCGATCGAGGTGTGGCAATCCTGGCACAAAAGGCCGCCTTGCGGGTTGCCGTCGCGGCTTTGCGTCTGGTGATGCAGGTCGTCTTTGATAAAGACGTAGTTCTTGGTGTGCAGCTTAGGCTGCTTGCTGCCCTTCGCGTCATAGGGACTGCCGTAGGGGAATTCCATAATGCCCTGATAGCTCACCCCGATCCGCTTGCCCCGGTTGTGGCAGGTGTTGCAGGTTTCCGTGGGAATGCCGGAATATTCTATGCCGTTGTGCGCGACCTTGCTCTTGCGCGTAGCCTGCATGCGGTGAATCAGGATGTGGCCGGGCTGTTCCTTGTTGATGGTCGGATCGCCACCTTCGTAAAGCCCATCGTTGGAATAGGGCACGTGGCAGGACGAGCAACCCGTGCCGCGGAAGTCGCCGCGTTTCTCCCGGCCCGACACGCCAACATGGCAGCGCTGGCATTGTTGCCGCGAGTACGTGATCCCGGCCAGGTTCGGATGCTTGGGAATCTGGTTGACGTCGACGGCGGGAATCTGGGTCATCTCGGTCGGCATCTGATCCGGATGGGCGGTCGCGAACGCGGTCATGTATTTCTTGTAAGCTTCGGTGCCGACCGCCGGCTCGATGCCGTCCTCATCTTCTTGCGTGTAGTTGCCCCAAACGACCTTCTGGTCCTGCTGTACGCCCCAGGACCACAGGTTGCCTTGCAGCTTGCCGGCCTCGGTGTTCATCAAGGACTTCATCAGGCGGCCGGCGTAGCCCGGGTGGCATTGCCCACAGGTCCTTTCGCCTACGAAGATCGACCCCGGATCGGGGAAAAACATATGGGGGCCGTCGGATTCGGCGAGATCCTTGGGTGCGCCGGCGTGCGCCTGTTCAGCGGTCTGGCCGCCGGGCGTGCCGCCGTGGCAAACCACGCAGCCACCGGGATCGCCAAGATCGGCGCCCATCGCCTCGATCTGTTCGATCATCGGTCCGTCGGTGAAGCGCTCGACCCCCTCGTGGCACGAGAGGCACCCTTTCTGCGCCGCCATTTCCGCGGAAACCTTGGCCGGAACCGCGGCGTCGGCCGCCATCGGCATTAAGGCCCAGATCAAGGCGGCGACAGGTAGGAATACGAGGCGGACGAATGATGGCTGCATGGCGATCCCCTCTCCCTTACAGCATTGGGCCGCAGTCTTTGCTTCACCTCCGGCTCACGCCGAGTGCCCGAAGCTGTCGGTTCGCCTTACCCCACCCCTTGGGGCTGGCCAACGTCAAGCACCCCTCCTGTTACCCTAGTGTAGCTACGGATAAATTTACAACCATACGGATTTCAGGGGTATTGCTGTTTGCATTTCACTTTGTGCAACGGTGCGCGCGTGCGGCAAGAATGACCCTCTCTGCCCCGGCCATAGCGCGCGCCTACTGGGCGTCCTGTGGCAGGCTTTGGGCGTAGGTCAAAATATCCAACACCGTTTGTTGACCGAAGGCGCGCATGGCCGGCATATCGGCATAGGTCTGGCCGTTCATGACCTTGTGCAATCCGCGCCAGGGGTCGGCGTTGGCAATGGCACCCAGGGTCTGCAACTCATCCTCGTCTCCGGTGATCCAGGCCATGCCGTCGTAATCGTGGCAGATCGCGCAGACGTTCTGGAACACTGTCTTGCCACGCACGGCATCGCCGTTGATCCGGCCCGTTGATCGGTCGATCAAGGGGGCCGTGTCGAGCTGTCCCTTGCTGACGAAGAGCGCCAGGGCGGACATGGCCGGATCGGGAATCATCTCCGTCGTGAAGCCATGTAGTGGGCCGCGCAGAACATTCTGGATCCGCCCTGGGTCCGTCCCGGCCATGGCGGCGATGCCTTTGATGCCGGTGTAATGCGGGCCGGCGCCGAAGGATCCCTCGCTGCCCATGTAGTCCCAACCGTGACACTCCACGCAGCGCCAAGTTGCCGGGCCGGATTGTTTGCCGGCCTTGGGATAGGCCGGGTGGGTGCTTTGCGGCGGGTCGGCGAACAGCACCGCCCACCACATATCGTAGAGCCGGCCGCCATAGGCGAGCAGCCATTCCTCGCTGGGGTCGTCCGGAGTTCCGAACACGTAGCTCTGGTAAAATCCCTTGTCCTGGTAGTCCTGCGCGGCCGCCGGGGCCAAAGACACGAAGGCCGGCAAGCCCAGAACGGTCATAACCCCGAGCGCCAGGCGCCGAAGGCAGTGCTTCGCAATCATCAGATACTCCTTCATCCCCAAATCCATGGGCCGCAAGGCCGATTCGGGCCCCAGCCTCACGGATCAAACGCCCCAGGGGCTGCAAAATCATTGAGGTGCGTCAATACGGCCCGTCACACCATCCGGGGTTATTGGTTAATTTCAGGTAAGCTTGCTCCTATACCGGCCCCGCTCAACCAAACCTTCATTTTTTTCGTTAACAATCCGGCAAGGACTAAAGTTCCGCGCATTGTGCGTGGACGACTCGATCTTGCGGACCGCGGAAATCCCCAGCATGGCTGCAGAAGGCGATAAGACCCGGGCTGTACCCCTCGACATCGTGGGCGAGTTGACCGCGCGCGACGTGGGCGGCGACGTCTCGATCAAGGTCGAAGGCGTTCCGCTTGGCGCCGGCCTGTCGGCCGGTCGGAACAACTGGGACGGCACCTGGTCGCTCACACCCGCCGATCTGGACAGCCTTAAATTTCTGCCGCCGGACAGCAAACTTGACGCCTGTACGCTTGCGGTGCGGGCCCTACGCTTCGACAAGGATGGCTTCAATGTCGCCTCGACGGTCGCCCTGATCGATATCGAGATCAAGATCCCGAAGAAGACGGCTGGCAAGGGCAAAGGCAAGACCGAAGATTTGGCCAAGTCGCCGGAACTCGTGGCGGCGGAAAAGGTCTGGCGCGAGAAGGCCGAGACCATGCTCGCAGCCGCCAAGAAGACCTGGGAAAATACACTCGAGGATCAATTGAAGCAGGCCCGCGTCGCCTGGGAAAAGGACGCGGCGGCAAGCCTGGTCGAGGCCAAGAAAACCTGGGCCGCGGAAGCCGAGGCCAGCACCCGGGCCGCCCTGGAAAGTAATCAGGTCCAACAGCACGAGGTCACGTCCAAAGCCAAAGTCACTTGGCAGGAACAGATGGAAGCCCGCCTGGCGCAAGCGGAGGCACAAGCGCGGGCCGACGAGGAGCGGCATCTCGCGGCCGCGAAACGCGCCTGGGAAAGCGAGGAGCAAGACCGCCTGGCGACCGCCAAGGCCGACTGGGCGGCGGCGGAGAAGCAGCGCCAATCCGAGACCGAGGAAGCCTGGCAAGCCCGCGACGAGGCCCGTACGACCGAGGCTCGCGCCAAGTGGCAGGCCGAAGAGGAAAAGCGCCTGGCGGCCGCGCGCGCCGGGTGGGAGGCGGAAAAGTCACAGTGGCTGGCGGCCGCGCGGGCTGAGTTGGATAGCCAGGAGGGCCAAGATCTTTCGAGGACCAGGGCCGAGTGGGAAATCGAGGAAAAACAGCGTCTGAGCGCCGCGCTGGCCGAATGGGAGGACCAGGAGAAGAAGCGCCTGGCTGAAGCCAAGGTTGAATGGGAAGCTCAGGCACCCAGCGCGACAGGGTCCGAGGGCTCTGTCGACGGCGTGAATTCCGCGGATCTGGCGCCCATGAAAAAGGCCTGGCAGCAAGAGCAGGCGGAAGCCCTCGCCGCCGCAAAGGCCGCCTGGCAGGCCCAGGAAGACGAGCGTCTGGTAACCGCCCGCAGCGAGTGGCGCGCCGAGTCGGAAAAGATCTTGGCCGAAGCCAAGGACGAATGGCGAGTCGAAGCGGAAAAGGTCTTGGTCGAGGCCAAGGTCGAATGCCGGGTCCAGTCCGAAAAAGCCCTGGCAGAGGCCAAGGCCGAATGGCGCGCCGAGGCCGAAAAAGAACTGACCGAAGCCAAAATTGAGTGGCGCGTGGAGGAAGAGAAGCGCTTGGCCGCCGCCAAGGAAGCCGCCGAACAGGACGGGGACGAACGCGCCGCCGCCGCGCGCGATGCGCTGGAGGCGGAACAACGGCAACGGGAGAGCGACCTGCAGGCCGCCTGGCAGGCAGAGGAGGAGCATCGATTGGCTCAAGCTCGGGCCCAGTGGGCCTCGGAAACCGAAAAACGCCTGACCAGCGTGCATCAGGCCTACGAGAGCGCGGACAAGGAAGCCGAATCGGCGCTCAAGGCGCAAGAGGCGGCCCCGGTGACCAGCGAGGCGCCGGCGTCGGCTGGAGAGACTGCGAATGAACCGCCACCGGCCATCAAGGCGCCGCCGACCCGCGAGGAACTGGAGCGGCGCAAAAAAGAATGGGCCTTGCGCCATGCCGCCGCGGAAAAGGCGCGCGAGGCGATCGAAGTGGCCAGGCAGGAAGCCGAAGAGGCCGAGCGGGAGGTCGAGGAACGCCGGCGCCAGGCCAAGGTGGAACTGGCGCGCAAGGCCGAGAAACGCGGCCGGGCCACCGCCGTCAAGACCAAGACCAAGATGCGGCGCGGCCACAAGGCGGCGCGCTGGCGGATCGCCGCCGCCGCCGGCCTGCTGGCCGCTGGCATTGCCTACCTTGTCTATGCCGGCGTGATCGATCCCGCGGGGTTTTGGTCGGACATGGACGACCTGCGCCGCCAGACCGTCGGCGGATCACCGGACAGCTAACACGCCAATTGCCGCTCGCGGCCGTCGCGGCCCGCATTGGATTAGGAGTCGACGGCCGGCCCGTCCTGTCGCATTTTATGATGCGTCCAGAAACGGCACTTCAAGCGAGGGGCATGCCATGAGTCTGCGCGACTGCCGCGGTGTTCCGATTTCCTGCAACGATCAGCGCCTGATCGATTCCTTGGATCGATTGCTGGATGATTGCATGGCCTTTCAAGGCGATCCCTTGGCGGAGATCGAGGAGATTCTGCGCGCCCATCCGGATTTCGTCATGGGCCACTGCTTCAAGGCCGGATTGCTCACCCAATCCATGGAAACCCGAATCTACGACTCCATGCTGGCCAGCGTACAAGCCGCCGAGGCCCTGGGCGATTCGGCCAACCAGCGCGAACGCGGCCACATCGCCGCGCTACGGGCCTGGGTCGACGGCGACTTCTCGGTCGCGGTGCAGCACTGGGAAGACGTGGTCACCCATCATCCCTTCGATCTGTTCGCCCTGATGTTGGTCCATTTGACCGACGTGCTCTTGGGCGATACGCCGGGCCAGCGCGACAGCGTCGCCCGGGTTTTTACCTTGTGGGACGAATCGGTTCCCGGATACGAATTCGTCCTTGGCTTTTATTCCTTCGGCTTGGAGGAAAACCGCGACTTCATGTACGCGGAGGAGTTGGGCCGCCAGGCCGTGGCCATTCGCCCGAAACACCCTTACGCGATTCACGCGGTCGCCCATATCATGGAAATGAAGGGCCGTCAGGCCGGCGGTATCTGGTGGATGCGCAGCCGCACGCCGGATTGGGCGGGCGGAGATTTCGCCAACCACCTTTGGTGGCACCTGTCGCTGTTTCACCTCGATCTCAAGCAAATCGACCGGGTCTTGGAGATCTACGACAACCACCTTCGATCGGGCAAACCGAGCGGCGACAAATATGAGGAGCTGGACGCGGCCGCCTTGTTGTGGCGGCTCAAGCTGCTCGATGTGGATGTCGGCGATCGTTGGACTGCCTTGGCCGACAAGTGGGAGCCCAGCTCGACCGATACGCTTTACGCCTTCAACGACGTGCATGCCATGATGGCGTTCGTGGCCGACGGGCGCGACGACGTGGCGGCGCGCCTGCTCAACACCAACGAGCGCTATGTCGGTCATGCGAGCGATGCGAACGTCGCCATGAGCCGGATCATCGGGATACCGTTCTGCCGCGCGCTGCAAGCCTTCGCGAAGCAGGATTACGCGGCCTGTGTCGACCTTCTGGTACCGGTGCGCTATCGCACCCACCGCTTGGGTGGCAGCTATGCCCAACGCGATATCATTGGTTGGACTCTGCTGGAGGCGGCACTGCGCGCGCGCCGCTTCGACATGGCCTTGGCGCTGGCCAACGAACGCTGCGCCTTGAAGCCGACCAGCCCGCAGAATTGGCACATGGTGGCGCGGGCTCACGAGGGCCTGGGTCAGATCGAACGGGCCCAACGCGCCGACGCGCGCGCCGCCTCGCTCTTGGTTGCCTAGCGCGAGTCCTCATCGGTTTTGGCGCCGCATCGCGCCGCCGTCCGTGATATTTTGGTGTTTAACGAAAGACTGTCATCGTCCCGTCACATTGCCGGGACATACTGCTCGCCATCTCACAAATTGGCGTGCCGGGAAAATCCGGGGCGCACGGGAGGATGAGATGCGGACAGTACAGACTCAACATATCCGGGGTGAAGCTTGGGCGGCGACCAAACGCGCCGTCCGGAAATATTCGAGAAATCCCACCGTGGAGAACGAAACCCTCGTGCAGGCGGCCTGTGTACAACTGCGCGAAGCTGCCAGAGGGACTAGCCGCGCGCCCTATGGTGACCGCGCTTGGGTGCCGGATATGTCGCTGAGGTAAGCGGCGCGACCGCCCGAACGGACCGGTTTCTCGCGCCGCGCCGAGCCGTGCCTTTGGCGCGGCCCCGGCCGAATCGTAGTCCCTTATCGAGGGCCATAATCGCAGTCCGCTCGATCCGCGTCCCGGCCGGTTTCACGAAATCATATGTTGCGCTGCAACATAACTCGTGATCCACTTCAGATTATGTCCGTTCGCAATCTCGATTTTCTGTTCAAGCCGAAGTCGGTCGCCTTGATCGGTGCCAGCCGCCGGGCCAACTCGGTCGGCGCGGTTCTGGCTCAGAACTTGTTCCAGGGTGGCTTCGACGGGCCGGTCATGCCGGTCCATCCCAAGCACGCCCATATTCAGAGCGTGCCGGCTTACCCCGACGTGGCGTCTTTGCCCATAACCCCCGATCTGGCCGTTATCGCCACGCCGCCGGAAACGGTTCCGGGCCTGATCGCGGAGCTTGGCGCCCGGGGCACCCGGGCGGCGGTGGTGATCACGGCGGGATTCGGCGAAGGCGCGGACGAACAAGGACGGCATCTCAAGCAGGCCATGCTGGACGCCGCCCGGCCGCACCTATTGCGTATTGTCGGCCCGAACTGCCTCGGTATGCTGGTGCCCCGGGTCGGGCTGAATGCCAGCTTCGCGGAATCCGCGGCCCAGCCCGGGCGCTTGGCCTTCGTCGCCCAGTCGGGCGCGATCGTGACCTCGGTCATCGACTGGGCCAGCAACCGGGGGATCGGCTTTTCGCATCTGGTGTCCTTGGGCGCCATGAGCGACGTGGACCTGGGCGACATGCTGGACTATCTGGCCAGCGATCGCGACGCGCGGGCGATCCTCCTGTACATCGAGGCGGTCACCAGCGCGCGCAAGTTCATGTCGGCCGCGCGCGCCGCGGCGCGCTCAAAGCCGGTGGTGGTGGTCAAGGCGGGCCGCCATGCCGAAGGCGCCCGTGCGGTCGCCTCGCACACTGGCGCCCTGGCCGGGTCCGACGAGGTCTACGACACCGCGTTCCGGCGCGCCGGCATGTTGCGCGTCTTCAGCCTCGAGGAATTGTTCGACGCGGTCGGCACCCTAGGCGCGATCGACCCGCCGCGCGGCGACCGCCTGACCATTCTGACCAACGGCGGCGGCATGGGCGTTCTGGCGACCGATTCGCTCATCGACGAGGGTGGCCGCCTGGCCGAGCTGACGCCGGAGACCTTGGGTGCGCTCGATAACGTGCTGCCGCCGATCTGGTCGCGGGCCAATCCGATCGACATCATCGGGGACGCCGACGGCGCGCGCTATGCCGCGGCCCTGGCCCCACTCTTGGAGGACCGGTCGGTCGACGCGGTTCTGGTTCTCCATTGCCCGACCGCGATTGCATCCAGCACCGAGGCGGCGCGGGCCGTGGTCGACACCCTGGGCGGGCACAAATCGCCCAGCATCCTTACCTCTTGGGTCGGCGGCGAGGAAGCGCGCAAAGCCCGGCACCTTTTCGCCGAGCACAAGATACCGACCTACGAGACGCCCGGTCAGGCGGTGCGCGCCTTCATGCACATGGTGACCTACCGGCGCAACCAGGCGGCCTTGATCGAAACCCCCGCTTCGGTGCCCGAGGACTTCACGCCCGATGTCGCCAAGGCGCGGCAGATCATCGACGGCGCCTTGCGCGCCGGGCGGACCTGGCTGAGCGATCCGCAGGCCAAGGCAGTGATCGCGGCCTATGCCATCCCGGTGGCGGGAACCGAGATTGCCGCCGATCCCAAGGCGGCGGCGGAGGCGGCGGCGCGCCTGGGCGGCGCGGTCGCCCTGAAAATCCTGTCGCCGGATATCACCCACAAGACCGATGTCGGCGGCGTGGTGCTCAACCTGGAGGGCCCGCGCGCGGTCGAGGCGGCCGCCGAGGCCATGCTGGCGCACGTCGCCCAGGAAAATCCCGAGGCCCGCGTCGAGGGTTTCACGGTCGAACCCATGGTGCGGCGCCCCGGCGCCTACGAATTGATCTTGGGTATGTCGGAGGACCTTCAATTCGGCCCCACGATCCTGTTCGGCCAGGGCGGAACCGCAGTCGAGGTGATCGCGGACAAGGCGCTCGCCCTGCCGCCGCTCAACATGCGCCTGGCCCACGAGGCCATGTCGCGGACCCGGATCCACCGGCTCTTGCAAGGCTATCGGGGTTTGGCGCCGGTTAATTTGGACGCGATCGCCCTGACCTTGATCAAGGTCTCGCAACTGATCATCGACTTCGCCGAGATCGCCGAGCTGGACATCAATCCGCTGCTGGCGGACGAGTACGGCGTCATCGCGCTGGACGCGCGGATCAGGGTCGCCCCGGCGACCCGCCCAGGTGCCGAGCGGCTGGCGATCCGGCCTCATCCCAAGGAACTTGAGGAGACCATCGCCCTGGACGACGGTCGCGCGTTGCTCCTGCGCCCGGTCCTGCCGGAAGACGAGCCCTCCCTGCAGGCGGCCTTCGCCAAGTTAACGCCGGAGGAGATTCGCCTGCGTTTCTTCGCACCCATGAAGACCCTGTCGCACGTCCAGGCGGCGCGCTTCACGCAAATCGACTACGACCGGGAAATGGCCCTGATCCTGACCGAGTCGGGCATTCCAGGCCAGACGGAGATTTTTGGCGTCGTACGCATCGCCGCCGATCCGGATAACGAGCGGGCCGAATACGCCGTTATCGTACGCCACGACATGACCGGCCTGGGCCTGGGCCGTCTATTGATGCAGCGTATCCTCGACTACGCCGACCGGCGCGGCATCGGCGAGATTTATGGCGACGTGCTGCGCGAAAACACGACCATGCTGAAGCTGTGCAAGACCTTGGGCTTTACCCAATCCGCGTCGGTGGAGGAGCCGGGTGTCGTGCGGGTGAGCCTGAAGCTGGCGTGATTCCGGGCGTATCACGATCCGGTGAGACCGCCCTGCGAATCGGCCGGTGGCTTGCATCCCGCCGGCGGGCGCAACATAATTTTCGAAGCCACAACCAAGTATCCGGCGAGGATATTCGAAGTATCCTCAAACCAGGGAGGATTGCGACATGGACCGAGTTACGAAGACTTGCCTAAGCCTCGCGTTAACCGGGATTCTGACGCTTGGCGCAATGGCCGGCGCACAGGCGGCCGATTTGCTTTGGTATGGCCAGGCGGCGGTCCGAATCACCAGCCCCGCCGGCACGGTGATCGTGATCGATCCCTTCATTCTGAAGAACCCGAAAACCCCGGAGGCGCTCAAGGATCTGTCGAAGGTCGGCAAGGTCGATCTTATCCTGGTTACCCACGGCCATTTCGACCACACCGCCGACGTGGTGGAATTGGCCAAGATAACCGGCGCCAAGGTCGGCATGAATGCCGATATGGGAAGCACCTACGCCGCCCTCGGTTGGCTGACCCAGGACCAGATGATCCGCTTCAACAAGAGCGGCCCGATCAAGCCCATGGACGGGATCACTGTAACCATGGTCCATGCCGAACACAGTTCATCGCTCACCGAAACCGACCCGACGACGAAAAAGAAGACGGTGCATCCGGGCGGCGAGCCGGTCGGCTATATCGTCGAGCTGGAGGACGGCTTCAAGATTTATCACGCGGGCGACACGGGCGTGTTCTCCGACATGCGCCTGATCGACGAGATCTACAAGCCGGACTTGGCGTTGCTGCCGATCGGCGGGCACTTCACCATGGACCCGGCGCACGCCGCCTATGCCGTGCGCGAGTTGCTCAAGACGCCGACGGTCATGCCGATCCACTACGGAACTTTCGGGCTCCTCAAGGGCACGCCCGCGCAATTCAAGGCCGCGCTCGGTGACGCCAAGACCGAGGTGGTCGTCATGCAACCCGGCGAGGAGCGGAAGTTTTAGGAGGAAGCGGCGCGATATGGCGGAAAGACCGGATCTCGTGCACTTCGCCCTGGGCGATATCACCGTTCAGCGGATCGTCGAATCCGAGGAGCCGTTCCTTACTCTGCCTCAGCTCTTCGCCGAGGCACCGCCCGAGGCGATAGAACGGCACCGCCATTGGCTTGAGCGCTGGGCACTCTGTCCCGAGACCGGCAAAGTGATTCTCCCGGTTCAGTCCTATCTGGTACGCACCGGCCGGCACACGATCCTGATCGATAGCTGTGTCGGCAACGACAAGTCGGTCGAATGGCACCCGCCCTGGCACCAACGGCGCGACCGAACCTGGACGGACAAGCTCGCGGCGGCAGGGGTCCAGCCAGAGGACATCGACTATGTCCTATGCACGCACCTGCACGCCGATCACTGCGGCTGGAATACGACATTGCGCGACGGCCGCTGGGTGCCGACTTTTCCCAATGCGCGCTATGTCATGGCGAAGCGCGAGTACGAGCACAGTCAGCGCGAAGCCAAGCCGATCTTCACTGAAAACGTGCTGCCGATCGTGGCGGCGGGTCAGGCCGTTCTGGTCGACATGGACCACGCCCTGGACGATGAGGTGTGGTTGGAGCCGACGCCCGGCCATACGCCCGGCCATGTCGCGGTCCGCTTGGCCTCGGGCGGCGCACGGGCCGTCATGTGCGGCGATATTATGCACAGCCCGATCCAGTGCGTTTACCCCGAATGGGCGTTCGTTAGTGATCAGGACCCGGAGCGCGCACGCAAGACACGGCGAAAATTTCTGGAATCCGAGTGCGAGAGCGGCGATCTGGTATTGACCGCACACTTTCCCTCGCCCTCCATGGGCCACATCGTGGCCAAGGAAGATGCCTTTCGCTTCCGATATATTTGAACGGCCGACGCTGCTGGTAGCGGGGTCCGGCGGGGACCAAAGGCCCACCGCCGGACCGGGAACGGTCTAGTTCTTGGCCTTGTCGACCAGCTTGCTCTCGGCGAGCCAGGGCATCATGCCGCGCAGCTTGCCGCCGACCTCTTCGATGCCGTGTTCGGCCCATTGCCGGCGCACGGCCTTGAAGCTGGGCTGGCCGGCCTGGCATTCGGCGACCCAATCGCGAGCGAAGCGGCCGGACTGGATATCGGCCAGGACGCGCTTCATCTCGGCCCGGGTTTCCTCGGTGATGATGCGCTTGCCGCGGGTGTAGTCGCCGTATTCCGCCGTGTTCGAGATGGAATAGCGCATGTTGGCCAGACCGCCCTCGTAGATCAGATCGACGATCAGCTTGACCTCGTGCAGGCATTCGAAATAGGCCATCTCCGGCGCATAACCGGCATCGACCAGGGTTTCGTAGCCGGCCGCGATTAGCTCGCTCAGGCCGCCGCAAAGCACCACCTGCTCGCCGAACAGGTCGGTCTCGCACTCCTCGCGAAAACTGGTCTCGATGGTGCCGGCCCGGCCCCCGCCGATGGCGCTGGAATAGCTCAGGCCGATCTCGCTGGCGTTGCCGCTTGGGTTCTGGTGGACCGCCAAAAGGCAGGGCACCCCGGCGCCGCGCTGGTATTCGGAGCGCACCAGGTGCCCGGGCCCCTTGGGCGCGATCATGAAGATATCCAAATCGGTGCGCGGCTCGATCAGATTGAAGTGGATGTTGAGGCCGTGAGCGAAGGCCAGGGCCGTACCCTCGCGCATATTCGGCGCCAGATGGTCGCGGTAGAGGTCGGCCTGAAGCTCGTCGGGCACCAGGACCATGACCACGTCGGCCCACTTGGCCGCCTCGCCCGGCCCCATGACCGTCAGGCCCGCGTCCTCGGCCTTCTTGGCGCTGGACGAGCCGGCGCGCAGCGCGACGCGCACGTCCTTGACGCCGCTGTCCTTCAGGTTGTTGGCGTGCGCGTGGCCCTGGCTGCCATAGCCTACCACGACAACTTTCTTGCCCTTGATTAGGTTCACGTCGGCGTCGCGGTCATAATAGACGCGCATGTCCTTGCTCCTCCAGATTTCGTTGGTTCGTTACGTTCTAACTAAGCAGGCCGGTGGGCCCGCGTGAGATGGCGACCACGCCGGTGCGGCTGACGTCGACCAGGCCGAGCGGCCGCATGAGGTCGATGAAAACGTCCAGCTTGTCGCTCTTGCCGGTCATTTCGAAGATGAAGTGCTCGTGTCCGGAATCGACCACCCGCGCGCGGAAGATATCGGCGATGCGCAGGGATTCGACCCGCTTGTTACCCTTGCCGGCAACCTTGACCAGGGCCAACTCGCGCTCGACGCTGGGCCCCTCCATGGACAAGTCGCTGACGCCGTGGACCGGCACCAAACGATCGAGCTGCGCTTTGATCTGCTCCAGGATTTGCGGCGTGCCGGAGGTGATGACCGTGATCCGCGACTGCCGGCGCGCCGGGTCCACCGCGGAGACGGTCAAGCTCTCAATATTATAGCCGCGCCCGGAAAACAGGCCGATGACCCGGGCCAGAACGCCTGGCTCATTGTCGACCAGAACGGCAATGGTGCGCTTCTCGATGCTCAGGTCTCTCGGCGCCATAACGGGTATTCCAAACTCAAGACTGCGGGCTTAAACGAAATCGGCGTAGCGGCACGCGCCGGTCCCGGGCGCGGCCCGGCGATTGGCGGCGCGCTGCGCGACAAGCTATACCAGGACCATGCCTTCCTCGGAAACCGGCTTGGCGGCCTTGTCGCCCGGGCCGAGGAGCATCTCGTAATGCGCCGCGCCCGAAGGGATCATGGGGAAGCAATTCTCGGTCTGATCGACTTGACAATCGAACACCACCGGGCGGGGCGAATCGACCATTTCTAGGATCAGATCGTCCAACTCCTCAGGCTTACTCGCGCGCAGGCCGACGGCGCCAAAGGCCTCGGCCAGCTTGACGAAGTCCGGCAAGGATGCAGAGTAGCTTTGCGAATAGCGACCGCCGTGCAGAAGCTCCTGCCATTGGCGGACCATGCCCATCCATTGATTGTTGATGATGAAGATTTTGACCGGCAGGTCGTACTGCGCCAGGGTCGAAAGCTCCTGTATGTTCATCATGATCGAGGCTTCGCCCGCGATATCCACGACCAGGGCCTCGGGGTGCGCGACCTGCACCCCGTAGGCGGCCGGCAAGCCATAACCCATGGTCCCCAGGCCGCCCGAGGTCATCCAGTGGCGCGGCTGCTCGAACTTGTAGTATTGCGCGGCCCACATCTGGTGTTGGCCGACCTCGGTGGTGATGAAGGTCTCGCGGTCCTTGGTCAACTCGTAAAGCCGTTGGATGGCGTACTGTGGCTTGATCACCGCGCTCTTGGTCTTGAAGCTCAGGCAATCGCGCTCGCGCCAAGTCTCGATCGTCTTCCACCAGGCCTTTAGCGCGCGCTGGCTGAGGCTGTGGCCGCCATTGGTCCAGCCCTTGACCAAGGCATCCAGGGCCGCGCCCACGTCGGCGACGATGGGCAGGTCGACCACCACGTTCTTGTTGATCGAGCTGGGGTCGATATCGATGTGGATCTTGTAGGAATTGGGCGAAAATTCGTCCAGACGCCCGGTCACCCGGTCGTCGAAGCGGGCGCCCACATTGATCAAGACGTCGCAGTTGTACATGGCCAAGTTGGCCTCGTAGGTTCCGTGCATGCCGAGCATGCCCAAAAACTGCGGGTCGCTGGCCGGATAGGCGCCCAGGCCCATCAAGGTATTGGTGCAGGGCGCGCCCAGCGCGCGCACAAAACGGGTCAGCAAGCGGCTGGCCTTATCGCCCGAATTGATGACCCCGCCACCGGAATAGATGATCGGCCGCTTGGCCTTGGCGATGACCTCGATCGCCTTCTCAATGGCCCGAGGATCCGGCTTGGTGCGTGGCCGATAGCTTGGATGCTTGACCTCCTCCGGGCCGATATAGACGGCACTCTTGGCCTGGAGCACGTCTTTCGGCAAGTCGATCACGACCGGCCCGGGCCGGCCGGTCTGTGCCACGTAAAAGGCCTCGTGCATCACGCGCGGCAAGTCATCGACGTTCTTGACCAGATAGTTGTGCTTCGTGCACGGCCGGGTGATGCCGGTCGTGTCGGCCTCCTGGAACGCGTCGTTGCCGATCAGGTGGGTCGGCACTTGGCCGGTCAGGCAGATCACGGGGATCGAATCCATTAGGGCGTCGGTCAGGCCGGTCACCGCATTGGTCGCGCCGGGGCCGGAGGTCACGAGCACGACCCCGACCTTGCCGGTCGAGCGGGCATACCCCTCTGCCGCGTGCACGGCGGCCTGCTCATGGCGAACCAGAATATGGCGCACGGCATTCTGCTGGTGCAGTGCGTCATAGAGTGGCAGGACGGCGCCGCCCGGATACCCGAAAATCACCTCGACGCCCTGGTCGCACAGGGCCTTCAGCACCATCTGCGATCCGGTCATCTGCTTGCCTGGCATGGTCTCGTTCCTCTTGCCACCCGGCCCCATTTCCTGAGTCCGCTCTTTTGGGGCCTATTTGGGCCTATTTGGGCCGCCGGGCAGTCGAATTTGCCCAGGGGCCGGGCCGTTTTCTGCCCCGCGGAGGGCGTAACCTAGTCGCTGGGAATTATCCGGTCAACAGAAACTGGCGAATTTTTGAAAAGATATCGCTCGATAAACTTTCCGAAAGTTGCTCAATTTGCATGGCTGATCCGCGCTCCGCGCTGGGCAGTTGGGTGCGCAGCCAGGTCGCCTGACGCTTGGCGTAGTTGCGGGTCGCTTGCTGCGCACCGGCGACTGCGTCCTCGAGGGTGGCCGTGCCGGCCAGGTGGGCGGACAATTCGCGGACCCCCAAGGCCTTCATGATGGGCAGCGAGGGGTCCAACCCCAAGGTGTTGAGCGCCCGGACCTCCTCCAGGGCGCCGGCCTTGATCATGGCCAGAAACCTGGCGTCGCAGGCCGCGTAAAGCGCCGCCCGCGCCGGTTGACGGAGTAACCAGAGGTACCGATAGGGGGCCGCCCCTGGCGAGTCCGCGCCGTCGCCATCGGCGTGCCAAGCGGCGAGCGAGCGCCCGCTGGCTTCCAAGACCTCCCAGGCGCGCAACAGGCGCTGGCTGTCGTTGGGATGCAGGCGCGCCGCCATGACCGGGTCGCGCGCGGTCAGGGCGGCATGAAATCCGGCGCCGCCCAGCCGGCGGTGCAACTGACGGGCCTGCGCGCGGACCGCTTCGGGCACCTCCGGGACCGGCTCCAGGCCCCGGGCCAGGGCGCGCAGGTACAGCCCGGTGCCGCCGGTCACGATCGGCACCTTGCCCTCGGCCTGGGCGGCGGCGATCTCCGCCAGGGCCATGACCCGCCAACGGCCGGCCGAACAGCGCTCGGCGCCGGGCAAGACGCCGTAGAGGCGGTGGGTCACTTGGCGCATGGCCGCCAGGCCGGGGCGGGCGGTGAGGATCGCCAGTTCCCGGTACACCTGCATGGAATCGGCGTTGATCACGACCCCGCCCAGGTCCTCGGCCAGTTCGAGCGCCAGGCCGGATTTGCCGCTGGCGGTCGGCCCGGTGACCACGATCACCGGCGCACCGGGGGCCGCGGGTGTCGGGGCTGGATTAGACGTGTTCGCCGTCGGCGCCATGGTTCCGGCCCGTCCTTTTTCTTGTCCTATCGGTCGCGACACTCCTAAATGCGCGTCATGCACTTCGTGCTTACCGTCATCGGCGGGCCCGACTCAAGGGCGCTGGACGCCAGCGTGCTGGACGCCGCCATGTTGGCCTTGGGCGAGGCCGGGGCCTCGCACGCCGCGCCGGTCTGGCTCGACCCGGGCATTGCCTGCGATATCCCGATCGAAAGCGCCATGCCGAAATCGGCCGAGGCCGCGGTGCGCGAGCGCCTGGCCGGCGCGCATCTGGACCTGGCGGTCTTGCCGGTCGAAGGCCGGCGAAAGGCCCTGCTGGTCGCCGATATGGAATCGACCATCATCGCCGAAGAACTGCTCGACGAGTTGGCGGATTTCCTGGGTATCCGCCCCCAAATCGCCGAGATCACGGCGCGGTCCATGGCCGGAGAGTTGGATTTCGAGCCGGCCATAAAAGAGCGGGTGCGCTTGCTTGCCGGATTGCCCGCCGAAACTTTGGAGCGGGCGCGCGCCAGCATGACCCTGAATCCGGGCGCCCGGACCCTGGTCCAGACCATGCGCGCCCAGGGTGCTCACACCGCCTTGGTTTCGGGCGGCTTTACCCATTTTACTGAGGATGTGCGGGCGCGCTGCGGCTTTCACGAGGCCCACGGCAACCGCCTGATGGTCGCCGATGGCGCCTTGAGTGGCGAGGTTGGCGAACCGATTCTGGGTCCACCGGCCAAGCGGGAAACACTGGAAAGCCTGTGCGCTGAACACGGCCTGACGGCACAAGACACCTGTGCCGTGGGAGACGGCTCCAATGACGTGGCCATGGTCGAAGTGGCCGGTTTGGGCGTGGCCTACCGGGCCAAGTCGGTGCTGCGCGAGGCCGCGCCGATTTGTATCGACCATGGCGACTTGACCGCCTTGCTCTACCTGCAAGGCTATCGCCGGGACGAGTTTCGGAGCTAGTCGCCGGTTCGCAAAAGAAAAACGGCGGCCCTTTCGGACCGCCGCTTTTTTTTTGACGAGCGCCGATCTAGCTCTTGTCGATGCGCACCGCGATCCATTGGAAATCGCCTTGGCGGTAAACCAGAAGGGTCACGACCCGGAAACCGTCGGTCTTCGCTTTTTCGACCCGCTCGGCCACCTCGGATGGGCTGGACACTTCTTCCTGGTCGACCTCGACGATCACGTCGCCGGGGCGCAGGCCCTTGTCGGCGGCGGAACCGCCTTCGTCGACCTCGGTGATAACCACGCCCTTGGTCTTCTCCTCAAGTTCGAAGCGCTGCCGCAGCTCGGGCGTGATCTGGCCCAGGGCGAGGCCCAGATCGCTGATCTTGCCGGTCGTCTCCTCCTCGATTTTGCCGGTCTCGAGCGAGGCCTTGGCGATCTGTTCTTCTTCCAGTTCGCCGAGGTTGACCTTGACGGTCACTTTCTTGCCCTTGCGCCAAACGACAACCGTGACCGCTTTGCCGATCGGGGTTTCCGCCACCATGCGCGGCAATTTGCGCATGTCGCTGACCTCGCGGCTGTCGAAACGCAAGACCACGTCACCTTGGACAATACCTGCTTTCTCCGCCGGTCCGCCGGGCGTGATCGAGGCGACCAAAGCGCCGTAGGTTCGATCGAGGCGCAGACCCTCGGCCAATTCGTCGGTGACCGTCTGGATCCGCACGCCCAGCCAGCCGCGGCGAACCTCGCCGTGAGAGCGCAATTGGGCGATTACGTTTCCCGCCAGGGTGGAGGGAATCGCAAAGCCGATGCCGACCGAACCGCCGGAGGGCGAGAAGATCGCCGTATTGACGCCGACGACCTTGCCGTCGAGGTTGAACATCGGACCGCCGGAGTTGCCCCGGTTGATCGCTGCGTCGGTTTGCAGGAAGTCGTCGTAGGGCCCGGAATTGATGTCGCGCTGCCGGGCCGAGACGATTCCCGCCGTCACCGTGCCGCCCAGGCCGAAGGGATTGCCGATGGCGACCACCCAGTCGCCGATCCGGGTCTTGTCGGAATCGCCCCAAGCCACCGCCGGCAGCGGCTTGTCGGTTTCGACTTTCAGCAAGGCGAGATCGGTTTTCTCGTCGCGCCCGACCAGCTTGGCCTCCAGCATGGTGTTGTCGGCCAGACGGACGGAGATCTCGTCGGCTTCCGCGATCACATGGTTGTTGGTCACGATGTAACCGCTGGAATCGATGATAAAGCCCGAACCCAGGGAATTCGACCGGCGCCGTTCCGGTTGCGGCGGCGGGGTGCCGCGCCGCTCGAAAAATTCTTTGAAGAACTCTTCGAATTCTTCGCTGCGCTGGGTGTCGACCATCTGCGTCGTGGCGATGTTCACCACCGACGGCAGCAATTTTTCGGCCAGATCGGCGAAACTTTCGGGCGCGGACCTAGCTTGCGCCGCGAAAGAGACCGCGATCGCGAGCGCGAAGGCCGCGAGGCCGAGCAGCATCCGGGATCCTTGTCCGATGGCGTCAGAGGCCGCCGCTCCGCGAACCGCGCGTCGCGCGGAAAGATTTTTTTGAATCACGCCCGCATTCTCCGTGTCTAGGCGCCCAGCCGGCGCCAAGGTCTGATTGGGATTGGATTTCCACATTTCAGCGATGTGGTGGGTTCCTGGGTGATGTCAAGCAGGCCCGGTAGCCGGTAAGATAGTGCCGAACTGGGCGGAATTATGACCATTCAACCGAAATTCTCCCGCTGGCCGCAAAGATTCCCCGCTAAAGAGGCCCACGGATCCCCGAATCTCACGGACTTCCGCCTGCACCATGTCACGAGAGTGTGACCAGGACGTTAGCCCCGCAACAGCCAGACGAACAGCACACCCATCGCCGCCGCCGCCAAACCGCCGAGGCGCAAGTGATCGGGCGAAATCTGATCGAGCATGGCCAGCACTTGGCGCAGGCGGTGCGGAAACAATGCCATGAACGCGCCCTCGATGACCAAAACCAGGGCCAACGCGGTCAGCAGATCGATCATCGAACCAAGTGATGCCTGGCCGGCCGCGGCGGCCGGGCCACGGCTCCTGAACTCACACTATTTGATTTCGGGCTGTTTGATCGCGCTAAAGAAATCGAAGAACTCGCTATCCGGCGACAACACCATATAGGTGCTATCGCCCGAAAGGGCCTGCTCATAGGCCTGCATCGAGCGATAAAAATTGAAGAAGTCCTCGTCGCGGCCGTAGGCGCCGTTGAGAATTTCCGTGCGTAAGCCTTCGCCGCGGCCGCGTTCGATCTCGGCTTCCTTCTCGGCTTCGGCCCGAATCACCGTCGCCTCGCGGTCGGCGGCGGCGCGGATGCGCTGGGCCTGTTCGAAACCCTGGGCCCGGAACTCCGCGGCTTCGCGTTCGCGTTCCGATTTCATGCGGCCGTACACGGCCTGGCTGATTTCGTCGGGGAAATCGGCCCGCCCGATCCGCACGTCGACCAGTTCAATGCCAAAGCGGCTGGCCTCGACATTCACCTTTTCTCTAATCTGGAGCATCAAGTCCGCGCGCTCTTCCGACAAAACGCTGGCCAGCGTGGCGTTACCCATCACGCCGCGCAGGGAGGCGTTGACGATCGGACCCAAGCGCTGGCGCACGCCGCCTTCGGTGCGCACGGATTTGAAAAATTCCAGGGCGTCGTTGATTCTGTAGCGGGCGAAAGCGTCGACCAGAATTCGCTTCTGGTCCGCCAGCAGAATACTCTCGACCGGCGGGTCCAGGTTCAGCACCCGTTTTTCGTAGTACAGCACATTCTGCAGGATCGGCAGTTTCCAGTGCAGGCCCGGCTCGGTCACCACCCGTTTGGGTTCGCCGAACTGCAGGACGATCGCCTGGGTCGTCTGATGCACGGTGAAGGCCGCGCTGGAGACCGCGATACCCAGGGCGATAACCAGGATACCTAGAATCAGGAAGGATTTGCGATTCATGGTGTGTCTTTCCGCCTTACTGGGTGCTGCCGGTGGTGCCGCGCGCGGCTTTGGGACTACTGCGCAACTGGTCTAGCGGCAAATAGGGAACCGCGCCTTGGACCCCACTGTCCATGATCACCTTGTCGATGCTACTGAGCAAATTCTGCATGGTTTCCAGATACATACGGCGCCGGGCCACGGCCGGATTCTGGCGATAGGCGTCATAGACCTGAACGAAGCGCTCGGCCTCACCCTCGGCCTCGTTTTTTAGGCGCTCCCGATAACCTTGCGCCTGCTGGATCATGCGTTGCGCCTCGCCGCGCGCCCGGGGCAGGACATCGTTGCGGTAGGCGTCCGCCTCGTTTCGCAGGCGGTCCAGATCTTGCCGGGCCCGCTGCACGTCGTCGAAGGCGTCGATCACGGCGCCGGGCGGTGAGACGTCCTGCAACTGAACCTGGGTGATCTCGATCCCGGCGTCGTACTCGGTCAGGACCGATTGCAGCAGGGTGCGGGTTTTAAGCTCGATATCTTGCCGCGACTCGGTCAAAGCCGGCTGAATATCGGTCCGGCCGATAATTTCCCGCATCGCACTCTCGGCGACGATCTTAACGGTCGCCTCGGGCTCGCGGATGTTGAACAGGAACTTGCCGGCATCGGAGATCTTCCATTGGACGGTGAAATCGATGTCGATGATGTTCTGGTCGCCGGTCACCATTAGGCTTTCCTCGGCGATGTCGCGAGCCTGAGTTCGCGTGCGGTCCGCGCCCAGGGCTCGAAATCCGACATCGATTGCGTTGATGCGCTCGACGCTGGGGGTCTCCACCGTCTCGATCGGATAGGGCAGGTGCCAGTTCAGGCCCGGCTGGGTCGTCTCGACCCAACTGCCGAAGCGCAAGACCACGCCTTGTTCGTCGGGCTGAACCCGATACAGCCCGGTGAACATCCACAGGGCGAAAAGCAGGAACACGATCACGCCGAAGGCCGTGCCGCCAATTCCGCTGCCGCCGCCCGGCAACATCCCCTTAAAGCGATCTTGGCCGCGCCGGATGATTTCTTCTAGATCGGGCGCCTTGGGCCCTTGGCCGCCGCCGCGGCCCCAAGGACCGCCACCGCCGCCACCGCCGCCACCACTGCCGCCACCCGAGCCGCCGCCCCAAGGGCCACCGCCGCCGCCTTTATTCTCCCAGGGCATGTATGCTCTTCCTAATGCCGTTGTTGTGGTTGCCTCGGCGCCCGGTTTCCAAACCTTGCCGAACGCCTTATATCACCGGTGTCATGATTTTTGAACGGAAGTCTTCCCAAGCGGGAAGGCCCGGCAGGAACCATGGCCAACCATATTGTCTCGATGGCGGAGTTTGCAAGGATGGAACGTGTCACGGAGCAAGACGTCTTGGCGAAATTGCGCGGCATTGCCGAGCCGAACGCCGGAAAGGACATCGTTACCCTGGGCATGGTCTCCGGGATTGTGATCCGCGACGGCAACATCGGATTCACCATCGAGGTCGACCCGCGCAAGGGCGCCCAGATGGAATCCCTGCGTAAGGAAGCGGAAAGCCGGGTCCAGGCCATGCCCGGCGTGGTTTCGGTCACCGCCGTCCTGACCGCGCACCGCGAGACAACAGGCGGCGGCGCGCCCGCGGGGCCGCCGCCCGGCCAAGCCCCGAAGCAAGTGCCAGGGAAAGACCCTGGACCGGCCTCCGGTCGTGCCTTGGTGCCTGGCGTGCGGTCCATTGTCGCGGTCGCCAGCGGCAAGGGCGGCGTGGGCAAATCCACCACCACGACCAATCTGGCGGTGGCGTTGGCCAGCCAGGGGCTCAAGGTCGGCGTTCTGGATGCCGATATCTACGGGCCATCGCAGCCGCGCATGCTGGGTATCAGTGGGCGGCCCACCTCGCCGGACGGCAAGACCCTGCGGCCGATGGAGAATTTCGGCCTGAAGTGCATGTCCATGGGGTTCTTGGTCGCCGAGGACACGCCGATGATCTGGCGTGGACCCATGGTCCAGAGCGCCCTGCAGCAGATGCTGCGGGACGTGGAATGGGGTGAGTTGGATATTCTGATGGTCGACATGCCGCCCGGCACCGGCGACGCTCAGTTGAGCATGTCGCAGCAAGTGCCCCTATCGGGCGCGGTGATCGTCTCGACGCCCCAGGACATCGCGCTTTTGGACGCCCGTAAGGGCCTCAACATGTTCCGCAAGGTCGATGTGCCGGTGCTCGGCATCATCGAGAACATGAGCATGTTCGTCTGCCCGAATTGCGGTCACGAGTCGCATATCTTCAGCCACGGCGGCGCGGAACGCGAGGCGGAGCGCCTCGGCGTCGAATTTCTGGGCGAACTGGCGCTGGACATAGAGATCCGCGAGACCTCGGACAGCGGCCGGCCGATCGTAGCCAGCCATCCCGACAGCCCGCTCGCCCAGATCTATGTTACGATCGCGCGGCGGATCTGGGACAAGGTGTCGGCCGGCCTGCAGGACGGCGCCCTTAAGGCCCCGAAGATCGTCATGCAATAAACGCCGCGTCTTAGCGCGCGCCGAACATCTTCTGCAGGTTTTCGAACCCGGCCTGATAGATGCCGCGAATTGCCGCCGTGGCATCGCTTTCAGGCGCGTCGGCGGGCGTGAACTCGCTGGACCACTCGACCGAGCAACCGATGCCCGACTCGCGCACCTTGATGGTCGCCGTATAGTTCGAGACGGGCAGGGGACCGGACAGGATTGAGTAGCTGTAGGTCCGCTCCTTCTCGTCGGCGCTGTCCAGGCGTTCGACGATTTCGCCGCCGCCGGCCAAGTGCAGGGTGCGCACCTTCGCGCCGTCTTCGGTCGTGGTTTCGCTCTTCTCGACCGCCGGGTGCCAGTCCGGCAAACCATTGAAGCCGCCGATCACGCTCCAGACCGCTTGGGCCGGAACCGGCAATTCCTGGGACATCTTGACCGCCGCCATTTTGTGCTCCCCCTTTAGTCAGCCGCCGATAGCGGCAATTCGATAGGTATGCGAACGGCCTTATCCTAGCGCAGCTCAGGCCTTCCGGTCGAGTACGGCCATCAATTCTTCCCACTCGCGTTTGGACAAACCCGAATCCTCCTGGCTTGGCGTCTCGCCGGCGATGAGCCCACGGACCACCCGCAGCGCGGCGCCGGAAAGTTGTGTGCCCTCCACGACGTAATTGGTGAAGGCCGCCGTGGTCACCGGCACCCAGCGCTTCAGGGTTTCCAGGATCGCCTCGGCATAGGCGCGGATTTCATACTGTGCGTGCGGGTCGGCGCGCAGCGAAACGAAATGCAACAGGTTGTGCAGGTCGCACTTCCAATACCATTGGGTGTAGGTGTTGAGCGGCAGGTTCATGCGCGCCAGTTCGCGCGCCAAACCGGCGCGGCCCTCCTCGATGGTGCTGCCGTCGTGGCGCTCGTTCAACATCTGTTCGTAGTTTTCGTAGCAGTGCGCGGCGTCCTCGCGCAGCAGATCGAGCACCCGGGCGGCGTCCGCGCCCTGCAGAACGTCGCCGCGCCCCTGACGGTTGGTGGTCGATTGCGCGGCCAGATGCTCAGGCGCCGGGATGTAGAACTCCTTGTCCAAAACCGAATAGCGCGCCGAATACTCGTTCACGTTGGCGGTGCGATGGCGGATCCATTGGCGCGCGATGAAGATCGGCAATTTGACGTGGAATTTGATCTCGCACATCTCGAAGGGCGTCGTGTGGCGATGGCGCATGAGATAATTGATCAGCCCCGCGTCGCCACGCGTCTGCTTGGTCCCCTTGCCGTAGGAGACCCGGGCGGACTGCACGATCGCCGAATCGTCGCCCATGTAGTCGACCACCCGGATGAAGCCGTGATCCAACACGGGGATCGGCTCATAGAGGATCTCCTCCAGGGCCGGTACGCTGACCCGGCGGGTCCGGTTCTCGACCCCGCGGGCCTCTTGGATCTCGGCCTCTTGGGCCTCGTTCAACAGCCTGCGGCTGGGCGCCTGCGTCGCCATGGCTCCTCCGATCTCGTCGTGGCCGCCATGATCGCCCGATTCGCGGGCCGGATGCCATGTCCCTTTCGCGCTCATGGGCGGACCATAACCGCCCGCCGCCGGGCTGCCGAGCCTCTTGCCTGGGGATAAGCTCGAAAACTGGGGAAAAATGCGCCCCGACGGGGTTTAAGGCGGCGGTCCGGGCATAACGCGGGCGCAGACCAAGCCCGGCGCGAAAGGTTTCATCTTAAGGCATTCACCCCTATATTAGAGGTGCCGGGCAACCGGCTATGGCGTTACACGGGCGTGTGGAATAAGCGCAGCGGACCCGGGGGCAGTACCCGGCGCCTCCACCAATTTTCGACCTTTTCCGGCCATCGCGGCCCAGGAAAAGGCGCTTATGGGGGCGAAACAGGATCGACGCGCGTGGTAAAGATGCGTTCGGCGCCCGGCATGGTACCGCCGTTATCGGGCCGTATGATAGTTGCAAATGACAACTATGGTGAGGCTCGCCTCGCCGCTTAATTGCGGCTGGTAA
>JAJFGO010000071.1 GCA_021776095.1 Kiloniellaceae bacterium
ATTCCGCGTCCCCAAAGTTCGCTGAAAACGACCATGCCGACCCCCGCCAACGCCGCGGCTACACAGGCGCCGATAATGACTTTGCGGCGATCGACCATGTCCGAGGCTCGGCCAAGCGGCCATTGACCGAGCGCACCGGCGATCACCGTCACGCTCATGAAGAACGCGACGCCCGCGACGTCCATTCCGCTTAGCTGAGCGAAGACCGGGCCAAGGGACCAGAATGAGCCATTGGCCAATCCGACCGCGAGACATCCACCAAAGCCTACAGGCGACATATGAAAAAGTCGCCGGAGTCGGATGCGGACGTCGCCAAGCGGCGCCGGCGCCGGCGCCGTGGTCATGGCGACCGGCACGGCGGCGATCGAAACCAAGATCGAAGCCAAAGCGAACAGCGGGAACGCTGCCGGATCATAGAGGGTGATCATCAATTGACCCAGCGTAAGTACCGACAAATTGATAATCGTGTACACCGAGAAAATAGTGCCGCGCGTTTTGTTCGTTGAACGCTCGTTTAGCCAGCTCTCGATGATCATATAGAGCACGGCGAAGCAAAAACCGGTCGCCGCCCTAAGTAACCACCATAAGACCGGGTTGGGGATCAGGGCGTGCACGAGTGCGATCGTCGACGCAATCGAGACCATGGCCGTAAACGCGCGAATATGCCCAACGCGACGAACCACGCGCGGCCCGAGAATGCAGCCGGCGGCAAAGCCAAGAAAATACGACGACCCCAGGATGCCGACGTCCAGGGTCGAAAAAGCCTCGATGTTGGCGCGAATCGGCAGCAACGTGCCCTGAAGGCCATTGCCCATTAGAAGAAGCGCAACGCTCAGGAGCAGGGCGGCGATAGGCGCGAGAGACATAGGCATAGATCTAGTAAACTGCCGTCATAGAAAGTGTGTGATTTGCTGTCGCGGTCTCACCGTGCCCCAATAAGATTGCGGGTTCAAGTTTTGGGCGAACAGCGGTTTCGCGCTGAACCGGCTTGAGAGCTTCTTGAGGCTGAGCCTCGTTTATTCGATTGAAATCGGTCGCGACGGTACCGTTTGACCTAGGACCTCGACTACCGCTCTGACCATCGATTTCTGAACAGCGAATCGATCGCTCCGGCTGGCCACTGCTTCGGCCGAGGCGACCCATATGGGGAGCTCGCCTTGCCGACCCAGCGTTACGTTTAGACTGTAACGGCGGCCACCAACCTCTGGTTTCAGCTTTTTCAGGGGAAGCCGGAATTCGAATATGGCCTCCACCCCGCTTCTACTGCCGCCTTGGCCAACTATAGTCGCCGGTTTGTCCGAACTAAATTTCTCCTCGACTAAGGTCTCGAAGCTCAAGACCAAGTCTCCGCTGTCGCTTAAACCGTGCCCCTGCGCTTTGAGTTCCTGTTCAAAAACTTTTTGAAGGCGCGTATTCAGGTCGGTGTCTTCACGGAATTCGATACGGATACTTGCTGTATCGGGATAAATGCCATTGGCGACGGCGGCCATTCTGGCGCGCGGTGTAGTAGCAGCCTGCGCCAAGGCATCTCGCCCATCGAAAGCGGTGGCAAGCAAAAGGCAAAGACAAAAAAATGCAACGATACGAAAAGCTTGCAAGCCTCGACTCCCGGGCAAAAGGGCACTATGCACCCGACAGGTATTCTTTCGACCAAAGTGCCATATCACTGGCGGGATGTCACTCACCAATCCCTAAAAGAGGATGTAAGTTATTGTCATCGTAAGCATTCTTTTGCGCATGCCATCTGAATGGCCACATGATGGGTTTACTTGTCTACCGAAGGGAAGACTGCGCAAATAGGTCCGTCACGCGGGGTACCTGGCACGCCTGCCGCAAGGTAGGCCGACTGCGACCCCCCAGTGGTCATGCCGCTAGGTATCGTCAGAATGGAACAGGTCGACCCAAATTCCGCAAATGGTAAACTCCGGCCACACTTGCGGGTCGTGACGATCGTCCTATTGAGCTTAACCTTGATGGCTTGTGCCGAACTTCGCTCCCGAGGAATAGTAAGCGCGGAGGCCGAGATCGAGGATCGGGACACGGCCGCGGAGCCGTTCACCGAGCAAACGCCGGGCATCGCCTATGACGTCTCCATAGCTGGCGTGCCCGAATCGGATCTTCTGGAGTTGCTTGAGAGTTCGTCCCAGTTGGTTGCCCTTAAGGACCGGCCACCGGCGACCTCAGGCGCACTACGGCATCGCGCAAATAACGACGTCGAACGTCTGCAAAAGACCCTTAGGTCTGATGGGTTTTATGCCGCCCAAGTTCGGTACGACATCGACCACGATACCAAGCCGGTCAAGATCACCGTTGAGGTGTCGACCGGCATTCAATACCTGCTTGCCGACTATGACGTACGTTACGAGAATTCACCACCGCCGGAGGCGGACGTGCGGCCGGACCTCGAGGACCTCGGCCTGCACATCGGCATGCCGGCCCGCGCGCCGGCAATTTTGGCGGCACAACGGTCGTTGCTCGATACTCTGGCCGGCCGGGGCTATCCTCTGGCCAAGGTGCTGGACCGCAAAACTTTCGTCGATCACGGCACGACGACGATGACGGCTTCGCTGGCTGTGGACGCCGGTCCCTTCGCCCGTTTTGGCCCTATGACCATTGAGGGGCTTAGCACTGTCGAGGAAGACTATGTGCGCGGTTTAATTGCCTGGACGGAGGGCGAACCGTACGACCGTGCCAAGGTTGACGCGACGCGCGGCGCGCTCTCGAAAACCGGGCTGTTCGCATCGGTCGGCCTTACGCCCAAAACAGAGGTCGGTCCGGACGGCAAGCTTCCAATGACGGCCGCGCTGGTCGAAGGAAAACATCGTTCGATCGGCTTCGGTACGAGCTTTTCCACCGGCGAGGGCCTTGGTGGTGAGGTGTTCTGGGAACATCGTAATTTTTTCGAGCGCAACGAACGGCTTCGCCTTACGCTCACCGGGGCCGAGATTGAGCAGGCTCTGGAAGCCGATTTTCGAAAACCGGGTTTCCTTAAGCGCGATCAGGTCTTGTTGGCCAACGTTACGGCGAGCAACCGCAATACCGATGCCTTCGAGGAACAGAGCCTGAGCGGCGCGGTTGGCCTGGAACGTCCTTTAGGCGAGAATTGGCGGGTGAGCGGTGGGGTTTCCGGCGAGTACAGTATTCTCGAGGACGAGCAAGGCGAAGAGACCTTTCAGCTCTTTGGCCTGCCGGTCAGAGGCGCTCGGGATACGACGGTCGAGCTGTTGAATCCGACCCGAGGCACGCGGCTAAAGCTGGCCCTGACTCCTTACCTCGGAAAGGACAGCGACAACCTGCTCTTTGCAGTCGCGACGGCCACGGGATCCGCCTACTATGCCGTCGATCGGGATAGACGCTTTGTGCTCGCTGGGCGTGCCAAAATGGGTTCGATCCTGGGAGAGGAGACCAAATCGGTTCCGGCGAACAAACGGTTCTATGCCGGTGGCGGCGGCTCGATCCGGGGGTTCGAGTTCCAGAGCGTCAGCCCACTCGACAGCGAAAACGACCCGCTCGGTGGCCGCTCGATTGTGGAGCTCAATGCCGAGGTTCGATTTCGGGTGACCGAACGAGTCGGCTTGGTGCCATTCGTCGACGGAGGCATGGTTTCCGATTCGTCATACCCGGACTTCGATCAGACGTTTCGCTGGGCAGCCGGGCTCGGCGGCCGCTATTTCAGTGATTTTGGGCCGCTGCGCGTGGATCTTGCGGTGCCGCTCAACAAGCGCAATATAGATGATGGCTTCCAGTTCTACATCAGCCTCGGCCAGGCATTCTGAGCAGCGGGCAAGAAGTTATGACAAGGCGCGTGGTGCGTCGGTTTGCGTTTGGCGGCGGGGTGTTGCTTACCCTAGGTTTGGCCGTCCTCGGCGCCTACGGCCTAGTGCAGAGCGAGCCGGGACGGGCCTGGATCGCCCGCACTGCCGCGGCGGCGTTGAGCACGCCGGGAGAGACCGAGGTTTCCTTCGACCGACTTGAGGGCCAGCTGCCTCATGGGATCCGGCTTTTGGGGCTTTCCGTCCGTGACAGGGCCGGACCGTGGCTGAAAGCAACTGCCGTAGAGATTGACTGGCGGCCGCTTGCGCTTTTCTCGGGCAAGCTCCACGTCAACGCACTGCGCATTATCAACCTAGAGGTCGCCCGTCCGCCAAAGACCGCCGAGGGTCATGCCGACGACGGCCAACAGGGCTTCTCCTCTCTACCCTTCCGCGTCACGATCGAGCAGCTTTCGGTCGAGGACGTAACTCTAGGGACGTCTGTGCTGGGGCAACCCGCAACGTTCCGTATTGTCGGAAAGGCCGCGTCCGGAGAAGCCGATAGACTCACCTCCTCTCTGGTCGTGGAGCGCACAGACGGCACCTTCGGCCGTGCTGAGGCAAGCGCTGTCTACGCACCCCGCGATGACCGCTTAACCCTTGACGTCGGGGTGAACGAGCCCACCGGCGGGCTCATCGCACGGGCGCTTGACTTGCCGGATCTACCTGCCGTTGCCGCAAATCTTTCGGGCGACGGCACCCTCGAGGACTGGCGCGGTGACATGACGGTCTCGTTCGACGATCTGGGCTCGCTGGCGGCAGAGTTGGCGCTGAACCGACAGGACGACACCCAGTTCCGAATTGCCGGATCCGCCCTGTCCGCACGATCGGCCAAACAGTACCCTTGGCGTCTGCTCGCCGGCGATCTCGAATTCGAGGTGCTGGGTCGATGGAGCCGTGACCGAGTCCTGGCGGTGGAGCGTGCCCACCTCGACGGGTCGGCCATCCGGCTAGACGCCCAAGGCCACCTGGCGTTCACTGATCTCACAGTCGATGCCCACGCGACCGTCCGCATCAAGGATCCGACGCTTGCCGAAAGCCTCGTCCCCGGCGGCACGGTTGATGGGGTCGATCTTGAAGCCGAGGCGAGCGGCCCTGTGCTTCAGCCTAACCTAAGCGCCGCCGTTTCGATCCAGCGGCTGACCGCGCCCGGCGTCGACGCCCGGCAAGTGACGAGCAGATTCAAATTCGTGCCTGAACGTCCTCTGAATCAAGGGACCGCCAAGGGCACCGTCACCGCGAATGGAGAGGTCGAAGACCTGACGACGGAAGCCTTGGCCAGTCTCGAGCCCTTGCTCGGCCGACGCTTCGCTTGGCGACTTGCGGGCATCCTCGATCTCGACAACGCTTTGCTGGATGCCAGCGAGCTATTCGCGCAGGCCGGGGCCACCGAGGTTGCCGGAACCGGCGCCTTCGGGTTGGCCGACGGCACGGCCGACGCCGATGTGCGGATTACATTGGGCGACCTAGCCGGGCTGAGCCCCCTTCTCGACATTGGCGTGCAAGGTCGCGGTGATATCGCGGCACAGGTGGAGGCAACTGATTTCGGCGCGCAATTGAGTGCCAAGCTGGCCGGCACGCTCGACGAGGTCCGGCTCGACGATGCGGTCGCCAACGCCCTGGTTGGCGGGCGGTCGACCGTGGCCGCCGATCTAGCGCTCCGTCCGGACGGTGGGCTGACGCTGGCCAACGTCAGGGTCGAGACCCCGGCTGCCCGGCTTGTCGGCGAGGCGCTATTCACCGGCGGCTTCGAACGGATCGATGCCAGCTATGGCCTGACGGTCGCGGATACGTCGGTGCTCTCCGATCCGCTTGGGTTTCGGATCGCCGGTCGCGGGGACCTTCAAGGTCGATTGGAAGGACACGCTGGGAATCCTAGAGTCCAGGGCCAGCTTGCCATGACAGGTGGCCAGATCAAGGACGCAGCCATAGAGCGGCTCGATCTGACCTTTAGCGCTGAGAACCTGCCGAATATCCCGAAGGGCCATGTCACTCTAAGCGCCGCTCCATCAACCGGGCAGCTCGAGGCCAGCGCCGATTTTGTCTTCGCAGATCCGGAGCTCCAGTTGACGGACCTGCGGGTGCGCAGCCAGGGCGCGACCGCCGAGGGTACACTGACCGCGCCCATAAACGGATTTCCGTTGAAAGGCTCGTTCAACATCGAAGCCGAGAGCCTATCCCCCTGGCTTGCCCTGGCCGGCCTGGAAGGCGGCGGCGCCGCGACGGCCGACCTTCGTCTCTCCGCTGACGGGCTACGGCAGGCCGCCGATCTTAAGGGCAATCTGACGAGCCTGAAATGGCGACACGAAGACGAACAGGTGCTGCGGGCCGAGAGCGCGGCGGTCACCCTGCGCACAACCGATCTGATGGAGTCGCTCGCGGGCCGAGCGGTCGTCGAGGCAGCGGCGGTGACGCTAGGCGAGCTTCGGCTCGACCGGCTCTCGCTCAGCGCCGAGGGTGACAGATCGGAGGCGGCGCTACGACTGCAGACCGCGGGCGCGTTCCACGATCCGCTTGCCTTGGATGCGACGGGCCGCCTGCGGGTCGAACAGAACGAACTTTCACTCGATCTCGATACCGCCGCAGGACAGGCTTTCGGGAATGTCCTGAAGCTGCGCGATCCTGCCAAGATTACGTCCCGGCCGGACGCACTCGAGCTAAGCCGGCTCGATCTGGACTTCGGTCCGGCCCGCCTAAGCGCAAGCGCCCGAATTGACTCAAAACGTGTCTCTGGCGACCTCACGGTCGATGGGTTGCCGATCGCAAGCTTGGCGTCTCTGTCGCCGGCGGTCGGCGCAACCGGAACCGTGATCGGCTCGATCAAGGTCGATGGTCCGATCGCCAACCCATCCGGCGAAGGACGCCTCGGTGCAAGCAATCTTAAGATCGCGGCGGCCGACGGCGTACCGCCGCTCGGCCTCGACATTTCGGGACAATGGCGTGATCGGCGCCTGAAAATTGCCGGCCGACTCACCGGGATGCCCGAGCGTGACGCAGAACTCGATGCCGACCTGCCGCTACGCCTCGATGCCGATCGCCTGTCGTTCGCGGTACCCGCCAGCGAGCCAATCTCCGCGCGTCTCTCCTGGCAGGGCGACATGGCGTCTATGTGGTCTCTGGTGCCGTTGGCAACCCACCGCATGGTCGGCGCGACCGAGATCACCGCGGCACTAGCGGGCAGCCTGGCCGTGCCGGAGGTTTCGGGGTCGTTGCGACTAACCGCCGGCGAATATGAGAATTTGGAGATTGGCACACTCTTAAGAGATGTCGAGATCGCCCTCGATGTTAAGGACAACCGCGTCATGCTGACCCGATTCACTGGGAATGATGGCGCGAAGGGACGGCTCTCGGCAACCGGAGAGGTCGCCGTCGCCTCTGAGCAAGGGTATCCGTTCAAGATCGAATCCCAAATAGCCGAGTTTGCCCTGATCCGGCGGGACGACGTGACCGCCGTATCCGACGGACACCTATCGTTCGAGGGGGCTCTGGAACGTGCTTCGTTGACGGGGCAATTCGAGACGCACTCTGTCGAAGTGCGGATCATCGACCGGTTACCTGCCGAGGTGGCCTCTCTGAACGTCATTGAAACCGACACCTCCGGGAAGGCGGAGATCTTTCGCGAAGACGTAAAAGAGAACGGGGCCGGACCAGAGATAATGCTTGATGTCGCTGTGGCGATGCCGCGCCGGGTCTTTGTTCGGGGCCGAGGCTTGGATTCGGAATGGGCTGGCGACCTGAAAGTGATGGGCACGGCACAGGAGCCGATCATCGAGGGCGATCTGTCGGTAGTGCGCGGCCAATTGTCCGTACTGACAAAAACCTTTCGATTAAAGAGCGGCAGCGTGCGTTTTCCCGGAGGCACGAATGCCACCCCGGAACTTGACGTGTTTGCCGAACACAAGGCAAAGGACTTGACCGTGACGGCGCGGGTTAGCGGACCGGCAACAAATCCGTCGATCTCGTTTGGGTCTGTGCCGGAATTGCCTCAGGACGAGATCATATCACGGATTCTTTTTAACAGGAGTGCCGCACAACTAGGCGCCATAGAGGCCGCGCAGCTTGCCGCGGCCACTGCCGAACTGACCGGTGCCGGCGGCGGGCTCGGTCCGCTCGACTTCGCCCGCAGCTTGTTGGGTGTCGATGTGCTCAGGATCGAGACGGCCGGGCCGGGGAAGGCCGGAGGGCCCGGTGTGGAAGCTGGTAAATACCTTAGAGAAAACATCTACGTGGGCGTGAAAAAGGGCGTCACCGACGACGCCGGCGCCGTGGGCGTCGAGATCGAGTTGACACCGAACATCTCGGTCGAGAGCGAAACCGGCACCACTGGCGAAAGCGACATCGGCGTCAAGTTCAAGTGGGACTATTGAGCTGGGAAACGAGGCGGTCAACGGAACCGACACCTTTCCTAATGGCGATGATGGAGCGATGTTCCGGCGGTTTGATTTGACCTAGGCGTTGGTCCAGAACCGATTCCGCTAGGAAGTCCGCTCAATCAACGCGGCATTTCCAAGCAACACTTTTTACTATCCTTGCTCTTTCCAAAGCGCGAGACCCCGTGCTGTCAAAAACATGCGCCTCACGGTTTCGTGGGCCCTCGCAGTTTCCTCCGATTGACCCCAAGCGAAACAGCCATCAGGTGGACGTGACGAATTGCGGCTTCCTCCAGCGCTCTAGGCGGCAAGACGGTTCGGCCTCATGTATCTCAGCTTGCCTCACTTCATTATCCAAAATGGCCAAAAAGCTTAGCTTTTTACTATTATAGATGCTATTTTATCGTTTATATCGCACAAAACTTGATCTTTTGTCTACGGCCCCCTATATAGCCAGATCTGAGAGAGGCGACAGCGCGTGTTAAAATCGTTCTTAGGGGGTGCGAAACCCAATGGGGCCAAATCGACAATCGGCCAGCGCAGTGGCGACTACACTCGTGGGGCTGTACGAACTGGAGTTTGGCGGCAAGCAGAATGGACGCTACCGGATCTCCCGAAAGTTCCTTCATCAGGTCGCCGGGCGAAAGAAAATATCGGATGGCTTTCTGAGTGACGTTGCAGAGGAAGTTTACGAGGCGGGGTTTATCTTGGTCGATTTAGGAGCCTATGTAGCTGTCATCAATCAGTCGCTGACACGCAATTATCGCCACGTCACCAAGAATGCTGTAGCCGAAATTATGATGCCCTGGATGGAACGGGAGAACGAAAAGCCACCACCAACCAAGCGGGCCGGCACCACTAAGCGGAAGATAGTCCGAAAGACGAAACTAGGCGCCAAGGGTGTCTAAACCTATTGGCGCGCGAAAGGTACAACGAAAGAAGGTTTTGAAGCCTGCACTCGGGTGGCGGGAGTGGGCATCGCTGCCTGAACTCGGCATCGACCGGATCAAGGTCAAAATCGACACCGGCGCAAGAACCTCGGCCCTCCACGCTTTCAATTTGCGGCCCATTGACAAGGCCGGGGAGGATTGGATCCGCTTCGATATCCATCCGGCCCAGCGCGACGATGCCTACCAAAAAACCTGCACTGTTCCGGCGAAAGACTACCGTTGGGTAACCAACTCCGGGGGCAAACGCGAAAAGCGCTTCGTGATCGAAACACTGATCCGCATCGGAGATCGGGAGTGGCCGATCGAGATCACCCTGACCGAGCGCGACCAAATGGGCTTTCGCATGCTGGTTGGCCGCACCGCGATCAAAGGTGAATTCGTGGTCGACCCCGCCAGATCCTATTGCCGCAAACTCCCTTAACGACAGCCGGCACAAAGCCGCAATGCCACGAATAGGCCTTGGCAAAGGCCTCAACCGAGGAGGATTAGTTGATGAAGATAGCAATGATGGCTCGCAACCCAAGCCTCTATTCCCACAAACGTCTCATTGAATCGGCCCAGGCGCGCGGACACAGCATCGATGTTATCAACACCCTGCAGTGCTACATGAACATCACCTCGCACCGACCGGAACTGCGCTACAAGGGCGAGAAGTTAACGGGTTACGACGCGGTCATCCCGCGAATCGGCGCCTCGGTGACCTTTTACGGTCTGGCGGTGCTGCGGCAGTTCGAGATGATGGGGGTCTATCCGGTCAACGAATCGGTCGCCATTGGCCGCTCGCGCGACAAGTTGCGCTCGCTGCAACTTCTGGCGCGCGACGGCATCGGTCTGCCCGTGACCGGCTTTGCAAACTCCGCGAAGTTCGCCGATGACGTGCTTGAGATCGCCGGCGGGGCACCGGTGGTGATCAAGCTGCTGGAAGGCACGCAGGGTATCGGTGTGGTGCTCGGCGAGACGCACAACTCGGCCAAGTCGGTCATCGAGGCCTTCGGCGGCGCCAAGATTAATATCCTGGTCCAGGAGTTTATTAAGGAGGCGGGCGGCGAGGATATCCGGTGCCTCGTGATCGACGACAAGGTCGTCGCCGCCATGCGCCGCAAGGGCGCAGAAGGCGACTTCCGCTCGAACTTGCACCGCGGCGGCTCCGCCGAAGTGATCAAGATCACGCCGGAGGAACGCTCAACGGCGGTGCGCTCGGCCAAGGCGATGGGGCTCAACGTCTGCGGCGTCGATCTTCTGCGCTCCAACCACGGGTCTGTCGTGATGGAGGTCAACTCCTCGCCCGGTTTGGAGGGCGTCGAGAAGGCCACGGGAATCGATGTCGCGGGAAAGATCATCGAGTTCATCGAGAAGAACGCCAAGCCTAGAAAGACGAAAACCCGTGGCCAAGGATAAAGTCAAGAAATCGAAGGCGCGCAAGCCCTTCGAGATCGGCGACCTGTCGATCCTGCCGGGAAATCGACAGACCGTCGACTTGCCGATCAGTCTGCTCTACGACCACACGCCGATGACGCTCACCGCCCACGTGGTGCACGGTCATCGGCCGGGGCCCCGGCTCTTTGTCTGCGCCGCTGTCCATGGCGATGAACTGAACGGGGTTGAGATCATCCGCCGTTTGATCCAGCAATCGCGCTTGTCGCACCTGCGCGGCACGTTGATCGCGGTCCCGATCGTCAACGTCTACGGTTTCATCGGCAACACGCGCTACCTGCCCGACCGCCGCGACCTAAACCGGTCCTTCCCGGGTTCCATCACGGGTTCCCTCGCTTCGCAGCTAGCGCACGTCTTCATGGGCGAAGTTGTCGGGCGTTGCACCCACGGCATCGATCTTCATACCGGCGCTATTCACCGTACCAACTTTCCCCAAGTGCGCGGCGACCTATCGAACCCGGAGGTCGAAGATCTCGCTAAGGCCTTTTCCGCCCCCATCATCCTCAACGCGGCTTTTCGCGATGGGTCGCTGCGCAAGTCGGCGATGGAACTCGATGTTCCGATCCTGGTCTACGAGGCAGGCGAAGCCCTGCGCCTAGACGAGGCCTCCATTCAAGTCGGCTTGAAGGGAATCATGCGGGTCATGCAGACCCTTGGGATGCTGGGCACCCGGCCCCCGCGGCCAAGCCGGATAGGCCCTGTCGTCGCCTCGTCAAGCTATTGGGTGCGGGCACCCGAAGGCGGAATCGTACGCTCGACCCTCGCTTCCGGTGCCCGCATAGCGGCCGGCCAGATTCTTGGCGGCATCGCCGACCCTTATGGTAGCAGAGAGGTCGAAATCACTGCCCAGGATGCTGGCGTCCTAATCGGTAAGACCAATCTGCCGGTTGTGTACCAAGGGGACGGATTGTTTCACATCGCGCGGGTCTCGGATGCGAAAGTTGCTCAGCAGGCAGTTGAGCAGTTTCGCGACGAATTCGATTCGAGTGAGGATACCGACCCGCTTGACCAGGATTGAGAGAGTAAAGTTTGTCCTCAACCAGGACCGAGTAGCTTTGCAATCGTTGCGCGCATGTTTTGCTAAAAAACCTGCACTAAGGAGTCGAAAATATGGATGGCATATCAACCTTACTGGCTGACCTATCGAAGGCGGCAAACGATGTGTTGGTCAATGTCCTCACCTACATACCAAACCTAATCGGCGCTGTCATACTTTTGCTCCTCGGGTGGGCCTTCGCGCGCTTGGTGCGCGCCGGTATCGTCAGGGGCGGAGATGCCGCCAATCGGCTTCTTGATCGATTCCTGACAGCGGGCAGCTGGGCGAGCATGCGGCTTTCATCACGCATCCTGGTCCTGGTTGGAAACGCGGCCTTCTGGGTGGTCATTTTGTTCTTTATCACGGCCGCGACCGAGACAGCTCACCTGAACGCCTTCTCGTCTTGGCTCGATAGCATTGTCGCCTATTTGCCGACTCTTGTCGCTGGTGCATTAATCGTCTTGGTTGGCTATCTTGTTAGCGCCCTGATACGCGATCTCGTGGCGGCAACAATATCTTCCGCGGGATTGGGCCAAAGCGGCCTCTTCGGCGCCATGGCGCAAGGGGTTACGTTCTTGACCGCGATTGTGATCGGCATCGACCAGATAGGCGTGGACGTCACATTTCTTGTCACAGTCGTGGCCATTGCCTTCGCCGCGGTGTTGGGCAGCCTCTCTTTGGCATTCGGACTGGGGGCTCGAATCTTCGTGAGCAACCTGATTGGTGCTCACTATCTCCAACAGGAGCTGCAACCCGGGCAAATAGCTCGTTTTGGCTCCGTAGAGGGCAAAGTACTCGAGCTGACGCCGACAAGCGTCGTCCTGGCGACTCAGGAAGGGCGGATGAGTGTCCCCGCGAAGGTGTTCAACGAAGAAATCACGATTGTCGTGACGCCGGGTGATGACGATGACTAATCATTCATCACTCACGACCGCATTTCTTGAAGGTCAGCCGAAGTCCGCGGCTCGGGCACTGGAGGACCTCGATCATGGGGACGCCGCAGCACTGCTCGAGACGATACCAGCTCGCCTTTCCGCGCCCGTCCTCGGTTTCATGGCACCTTGGGCGGCGGCCCGCTGCGTGGAGGCTCTGCCGGTCGAGAGGGCAGCCATCATCGTCGCGGCAATGGCCTACCGAGATGCAACCAGCGTCTTGCGGTTGGTCGAGCGCGATCATCTCGACCGGCTGCTAGATGCAGTAAAGCAGGATTTGGCGAAGGATTTCCGAAACTCGCTGACCTATCCGAATGGAACGGTCGGCGCCTGGATGGATATTTCTGTGCCGGATTTCTCCGATGAGACGGAAGTCGGCAATGCCATTCGCTACATCAAGAAACGCGGAAGCCGTGCTGGCAGCCATATTTTCGTGACCGATAGTTCGGGAGCATACATCGGTTTGGTCAGCATCAGCACTCTGCTGCGAAGCAGCGCGAGTACGAGCCTCTCGGAAATTCTAGACCCCACGGTCAAGCCACTTTCGAACCGAGCCACGCTCGTTTCCGTCACCACGATCCCATCGTGGGACGAACATCCCTTGCTTCCCGTCGTGGGCCGCAGGGGCAATGTCCTTGGGGGCCTTTCCCGGTCTATGCTCCGCAAAGGTCTGTCCGAGGTTCCCAGAGTCTCGACGTCGTTCGCGTTCAGTTCGCTATGGGCGCACCTTTTCATGAGTTTCCTCCTGGTGGCATCGAACCTACTGCGGTTGGCCACGCCCCGTTCTCATCTGGTTGGTACGGAAAACGAGGAGACTTCTTGATGAGCGGGAGTCCGACGAAGGCTGTTATCGCGCTGACACGCCGCTATCTGTTGGGCCATCCTTGGGATGCCGCTCGACAGATCGAGTCGATGGACGCACAGCATGCGGCCGATAGCCTGGCCGAGCAGCCGGTTCCTGTCCTCTTGCCGCTTTGGCAACGATTGGTGCCGCCCGCCGCCGCTACGTTGTTGCTGAAGCTTCCGGAAGAGGTTGCGGTCGCGCTCTTGTCCGAATTGCAACCAGGAGATGCCCTACGCGTTTTAGCGCCTTTGGATGACGACCAAAAGGAAAGATTCCTCAACGGGTTGGCGCCGCCAATTCAAGAAGGCCTACGGTCGATGATGGTCTACCCGAAGAACAGCGCGGGTCGCTTGATGGATACCCGCATTGCCGTTTTCCGGGGGACGATGACTGTAGGGGCGACCCTTGACAAGCTGCGGCAAAGTCGCGTCAAGACAACCCGCAGCCTGTTTCTGGTCGACGACGACAACCAGTTGACGGCCAAGGTCTCCATCCAAGATCTAGCACTGGCCAATCCGGAACAGACTTTGGGCGATCTCGCGCAGCCTGTCGCCGCCGTTGTGGGTCCTGTCTCGACAAGCAAGGAAGTTGCAGACACGCTTGAGCGCTATCGGTTGGTCGATCTGCCGGTTGTGGACGTCAACGGCGCCCTCCTGGGCGTAATCTATCACGCCACGCTCGTCCAGACCGTTCATGAAGATGCCACCGCCGACATCCAAAAGATGGTCGGTGCGAGCAAGGACGAGCGGGCACTTTCAAAGGCGGCCTTTGCGGTACGAAAACGCCTGCCGTGGTTGGAAATCAATCTTTTGACAGCGTTCATGGCCGCGGCGGTTGTCGGGCTATTCGAAGATACAATCGCCAAGTTCACCGCTTTGGCCGTTCTGCTCCCTGTCGTTGCCGGCCAATCTGGCAACGCGGGCGCACAGGCGCTAGCTGTGACGATGCGCGGGTTAGCTCTGCGCGAGATCACGGTCCACCAATGGTTCCGCGTCACACTTAAGGAAGTCCATGTCGGGTTCATAAACGGTTTGGCCGTCGCGGCCACCTGTGGGATTGGCGTCTACATCTGGAGCGGCTCGCTTGGCCTTGTCCTGGTCATCGCAATGGCCATGGTTCTGGCGATGGTATCCGCTGGGTTTGCGGGCGCCCTGGTACCCATGGTTCTAACAAAACTCGGCCAGGATCCGGCTCAGTCTTCCTCCATCATCCTGACCACGGTTACCGACATTGCTGGCTTCTTCTCGTTCTTGGGCCTAGCCACCATTTTCGCCGGCATGTTGTGATGAACAGGAAAGGCGAGCAGCGCGGTCACCTGAAAAAACCGCAGCAAAAACGCAAGCCTCGTATCGAGGCCTGGTCAGATCGAATCGGGTTGAAAACTCACACCAGCCGTTTCAACGACGAGAAAAGACGATGGCGAAATTCTGAAAGTCGACCGATCTTCGAAAATTCGCTTCGTTCCACTACCATTTCAATTAGGAATGTTATCTTTATTGCTTCGATAGTTTCAAACCGAACCGCTCCGCTGCTCTGTCCGAATGGCAGAGACCCTTTGTCGCTTAAGGCATAAGGTTCAGTGGTTTCGTAGGCCTTTGCGGTTTTCTCTGACATAGCCCCGTTTGATCTTGAGGTATCGTCGCATTCTGTCCTCTTAATGGAAAAATCATGGCATTGCAGTCTTCCAAGAAAGTGATCTACGCCGCATTGGCGGGTAACGGCCTCATCGCCGTGACCAAGTTCGTTGCCGCGGGGATAACCGGAAGCTCGGCAATGCTGAGCGAGGCGATCCATTCGGTCGTGGACACAGGCAATCAAGGCCTCTTGCTTTACGGCATGAAGCGCGCCAACCGGCCGGCGGATGCAACCCACCCCTTCGGCTACAGCATGGAGCTTTATTTCTGGACCTTCCTTGTGGCGATTTTGATTTTCGCCATCGGCGCGGGCATCTCCATCTACGAGGGCGTGAGCAAGCTAATCTCGCCGCACGCACCCTCGGACCCATACATCAATTACATTGTTCTTGCCGCCGCCATGGTTTTTGAGGGTGCCGCGTGGACCGTAGCCTTCAAAGAGTTTCGCAAGACCAAGGGGCATTACGGCTATTTTGAAGCCGTCCGCTTCAGCAAAGACCCAACCGTTTTTACAGTCCTGTTCGAAGATACCGCCGCCATGCTGGGCTTGATCGTCGCGTTCCTGGGCATCTATCTGGGCGACGTCTTTGCCGATCCGGTCTTCGATGCCTTGGCGTCGATCGTCATTGGCCTCATTCTGGCCGCCACCGCGGCGCTGCTGGCTTACGAGTGTAAAGGCTTGCTCATCGGCGAAGGCATGCGGCCCGAAACGATGGAGAAGATAAAGGCGTCCGCGCTGCGCACACCGGGGGTCGAGCGGGTCAACGAGGCACTGACCATGCATCTGGGGCCGAAAGATGTCCTGCTGACGATCAGCCTCGATTTCGACGATACCCTAAGCGCCGGTGCCGTTGAGTCGGGCATTTCTGCCTTGGAAGACCGCATTCGCGCCGAATGGCCGGACATCCGCAAAATATTCGTCGAGGCGCAAAGCTGGAGCGCGCATCTGCGGAGTCAAAAAAACCTCGAGGCCGAAAACGGTGAGCCGTCGTGAATTTGCCATCCGCCGCAATACTGCTTAAGGGTTCGCACAATATAACGAGTACACCGCCGGGACGTGGGCGGCAAACGCACCTAGAATACTTCTTTCGACTGGAAGACGAGGTGGCAAGCAATGAGCGAGAAAGACGGACTACTATTTGCCTATATACTGGACAGCAAGGGCGGTGGCAGGCAAATCGGCTGGAAGGGGATCCAGGAATGGAAACCTGACGACGGCGTCCTATGGGTCCATTTGGATCGAACGGGGGAGCGTACCAAAGATTGGATAAGCGACTCCGCCGGAATCGATCCGGCTACCAGCGAGACTTTACTGATGTCCCCGGCCAACCGGCCGCGCGTGCAGCGTGTCGGCGATGGGTTGATGGTGATCATGCGCGGGGTCAACCTCAATCCCGGCGACCAGCCCGACGATATGGTCGGGCTGCATATGTTAATCGACGCGCACAGGATCCTGACTCTACGACGACGGCGGCTCATGGCCGGAACAGAGATGAGAGACTTGATCGAGGCCGGCCGCGGGCCGAACAATTCAAGCGACTTTTTGTCCGAAATCGCCGACCGCCTCATGCAACCTATAGTACCGTTAATTGGCGATTTGGATGACAAGGTCGACCACCTTCAAATCGAGCTCCTAAGCAGCACCAACGCGACGCTCCGTCGAAGCTTGCAGGAAATCCGGCAGAGTGCCATCAACTATCGCCGCTACCTCGCCCCGCAACGCGATGCCATGTCCCGGTTCCACACAGAGCAAGTGCCCTGGCTGAAGGATCTCGATAGAGCCTACCTGAGGGAAATTGCCGACCGGACATTGCGTTTCGTTGAGGATTTGGATTCTGTTCGCGAACGCGCGGCGATCGCGCAGGACGAGCTCAACAACCGGCTCAACGATCAGATGAACCGGACCATGTATTTGCTTACGGTGGTATCTGCGATACTGCTTCCCCCCAGCCTTCTGACCGGGCTTTTCGGAATCAATGTGGCGGGGATGCCGGGTACCGAGACTGCCTGGTCTTTCGCCGCCATCGCAATTCTTATTCCCATTCTAGGTATCGTGGAGTTTATAGTTTTGCGGAGATTGCGTTTAATCTGAATCGGTAAGCAAACCTGAAACAACATAGGCGCGCTGGAAAATGGAAAGTCTCGCAAACCCGGACGTCTGGCAAAGTCTCTATGAAAGCACGGAAGCTTGGCTCCGGGCCCGCGTTTTCGTTTGGGCGAATCTGATCCAGTTTCTGGCCATCTTGGCCTTGTTTTTGATCGCCCGCCTCTCGGCCCCGGCGGCACGCGGTTACTTGGAGCGACTGGGCCGAAAACGTTCGCTTGAGCACGTATTCGTCAAGGTGGTCAAGAACCTTACTCCACTTACCCTACCGGCGATCTGGCTAGGGCTTCAGTGGGTCGCCTTTCTAGTCGCCAATCAAACCGGATGGCCGCACGATCTGATGCGGATCACGGTCAGCCTCCTGACCGCGTGGATCATCATATCGTTGAGTTCCGGTCTTATACGGGATCCGGCCTGGGCACGTTTGGTGGCCATCACCGCATGGGCAATCGCCGCGCTTAGCATCGTCGGTCTCTTGGATGACGCGGCCGCCATTCTGGACGGCCTCGCGATCACCCTTGGCGGCTTACGCATCTCCGCACTGCTGGTCATTAAGGGTATTTTATCGCTGGTTGTTCTTCTCTGGGCGGCAACGATTTGCGCACGGGTTCTGGAGCGCCGCATCACTCGGGTTCCGAACTTGACCCCAGCGATCCAGGTCTTGTTCGTAAAGCTACTCAAGATCGTGCTGATCACCATTGCCATCGTCGTTTCGCTGTCCAGCGTGGGCATCGACCTGACGGCCTTCGCGGTATTCGGCGGCGCCATAGGTGTTGGTATCGGCTTTGGCCTGCAAAAGATCGTATCCAACTTGATTAGCGGCGTGATCATCCTGCTCGACAAGTCGATCAAGCCCGGCGACGTCATTGCGGTCGGGCAGACCTATGGATGGATCAACTCGCTTGGCGCGCGCTACGCATCCATCGTCACCCGCGACGGTACGGAGTGGTTAATCCCGAACGAAGACCTCATTACGCAGCAGGTCGTGAACTGGTCATACAGCAATGATCAAGTCCGTCTAAAGATACCGATCGGCATATCGTATGAATCCGACCCCAACAAAGCGATCGCGCTTTGTTTCGAAGCCGCCAAGGAGGCGGGGCGTATACTCGAGGAGCCAAAGCCGAACGTACTCGTGAAAGGTTTTGGAGATAGCGCGGTTGATCTGGAGATGCGCGTTTGGATCAACGACCCGCAGAACGGCGTTTCAAATATCAAGAGCGAGATACTCCTAAACGTTTGGAAAAAATTTCACGAGCACGGCGTCGGAATCCCTTACCCACAGCGCGATCTTCATATCAAGCCGCCGGCCGCTCTTCATGTCGTCATCGACAAGGGCGAACCAACCTAACCGTTACCACCGACGGGTTGGCAAAGCGAGGCAAGTGCAATGACCCTAGCGGCGTAATATCCGGCCTGGATTATTCGTAATTCGGGGGCTCATGTGTGGACGACCTCCGCGTGGCAGGCCAGGCTTTCTATTGAATGTCCATTCGGTCTCCCCCTCGAACTACGAAGCGTTGACAACTCCAACTTCCCCGGTCAGGACCGGATGGACAACTTGTTGCAAACTCACACCTAGAGTACCCGGCGATTGGGGACACAACGATGATTCGGCTGGTTTTCCTTTGTTGCCACAGATGGTTGGCGGCTGTTGCACTGCTGTGCTTGCTTCTGGCCGCCCCTGTTGCCCTGGCCCAACAGGCGCTCGGCGAACCGGCCTCGCAGCAGATCAGCGCCGAGGAGCTTGAAACGCTGGTTGCCACCCTTGAGGATAAAGCCGAACGGCAAAAGCTGATCGAGCAGCTGCGCGTGCTTATCGAGGCGCGCCGAGCGCAAGCGGAGACGCCCGCCGCGCGGCTGCCAGAGACACGCGGGGTCGGCCTCTAAGCGGAACTGGCTCGCCAAGTGGACCGCGTCGGCGGCCAATTTGGCGAAGCGTTCGATGTGATCCTGGACGTGCCGAGCGTCGCCGCATACGTAGCGCAGCAGGCGCTGGATCCGGCCAACCGGCAGCGCTGGCTGGAAATTTTGAGCAAGTTGGTGCTCGTCCTCGGTGCCGGTTTGCTCGGCGAGCGGCTGGTCGGACGTATGCTCAGCCGTCCCCGACAGCTATTGGAGGCGCCGGTCACGGCAGGGTACGTGGCGCGCTTCCTTTTTCAAGTCGGCCGTACGATGCTTGACATAGTGAGTATTGCGGCGTTTGCCGTAGTCGCGTATGGCGTGCTGCCGCTGGCCGAACCGCGGCCGGTCACGCGCCTGGTCGCCATCGCGATCGTCAATGCGAACGTCCTCGTGCGTGTAGTCATGGTGGTTGCGCGCATGCTGTTTGTGCCCGAGAGCGCGAACCTGCGCTTGGTCCGCGTCCCCGACGAGACCGCGCATTACCTAGTCATTTGGGTCCGCCGTATCGCCATCTTTACGGTCTACGAGTACTTCGTGGCCGAGGCGTCTCTCCTGCTCGGGCTTCCCGCCGGTGCGCACGCGACGTTCGCGAAGGCCGCCGGCCTGTTTGTCGCCGGCATGACGATCATGTTCGTCATGCAGAACCGTGCGGTCGTGGCGGCTTGGCTGCGCGGCAAGCCGGAGGCGGCGGAGGCCGGCACGCTTCATGGCCTGCGCCGCCTGTTCGCCGAAATATGGCACGTCGTCGCCATACTGTTCCTGGTTGCCGTCTACGGCGTCTGGGCCCTAGACGTGGAGGGCGGGTTCGCATTCCTCATGCGCGCGGCGGCGATGACGTTAGCCGTCATCGTGGTCACCAGACTGATTATCGGCGGCTTACGCACGACGGTGCGGCGCGGTTTTCGCCTGCGAGAGGACCTCAAGGCGCGTTTCCCCGTACTGGAACAGCGTGCCAATCGCTATCTGGCGGGATTACGACGTTTTCTCGAGGCGGTTGTTTATCTAGTCGCCGGGCTGGGCCTGCTGCATGCCTGGGGCATTCGCGTGTTCGATTGGCTGGCGAGCGATGCCGGGCGTTTTCTTACCTCCCGTCTGGCCACGGTGGTTTTCATCCTACTGGCCGCGGCGATCGTTTGAGAAGTCGTCTCCTCCATCGTGGAGCGTTACTTGGAGGAGCGCGACGCCGACGGCGACAAGGTTGAGCGCAGCGCCCGTCTGCGCATGCTGTTACCGCTCATGCGCAACGTGGTGCGCGTCATTCTGGCCGTCATCGTCACGCTGACCATCCTCTCCGACTTTGGCATTAACATCGCGCCGCTGCTGGCCGGCGCTGGGGTCGTCGGTCTGGCGATCGGCTTCGGTGCGCAAAGCCTGGTCAAGGACGTGATCGCCGGCACATTCATCCTGCTCGAGGACGCCATCGCGGTCGGCGACGTCGCCGACCTGGGTGGGAACGTGCACCTGGTGCCCTTCGGCGAGGTCGCCGCGGTCCTCAACATGACCAAGGACTTCTCTTTCGCCGTGATTGAAGTGGGCGTGGCCTATCGCGAGGACGTGGATGAGGTGATCGAGGCCCTGAAGGAGATCGGGGCGCAGATGCGGGCCGACGAAATCCAAGGGCCGTTGATCCTGGAGCCGCTGGAGGTCCTGGGCCTCAATTCGTTCGGCGATTCCTCTATCAACATTCGTGTGCGCTTTAAGACACAGCCGATCAAGCAGTGGGGCGTACGGCGCGAATTCCACCGCCGGATGAAGCGTGTCTTTGACGAGAAGGGGATCGAGATCCCGTTTCCGCACCAGACTATCTACTTCGGAGTGGACAAAGCGGGCAAGGCGCCGCCGGCCCATGTCCGCGTGGCGCGGGGGGATCAAGAGGATATGGCAGGGGCCGGCGAGCCAAATTCCAGTGCCGCGGCGGGCGGGGCCCCGGCACGCTCGCCCGCCGGTAAGGAGACGCCGTCGACGCGGACGCCGTGAGCTCGGGCCTTAAGGCCAGCGAAGCTTGCGAAAGGCGGTGTCAGACCAAACCGGCTTGAGCCTGGGCGTTGCAATTCGTACCCTCCGGCGATGCGTAATCCTTTCCGCTAATTCAATTGCTCGCCCGAGGTTATCCACCTCACGGTGATGACGTACATCCGCTATCCGCTGTCGCTGAGGCAGGTCGAAGATCTCCTGTTCGAGCGTGGGATCGATATTTGCCACGAGACGGTTCGATTCTGGTGGAACCGGTTCGGTCCAATGTTTGCTGCGGAAATCCGGAAGCGGCGCGTTCATCATCGATCTTATTCCCGATAGCGCTGGCACCATTTTTTCGGTGTACACGATTATCAATTTGTCGGTGCTTACGCTGGGTCAATTGATGATCACCCTCTATGACCCAGCAGCGTTCCCGCTTTTCGCTTTGGCTTCGATCTTGGTTTCGGTCGCCGCTGTGCCGGTCGCCATGACCACGGCGCCGGTGCGCTCGGTCAATGGCCGCTTGGCCGAGCCTCGGACATGGTCGATCGCCGCAAAGTCATTATCGGCGCCTGTGTAGCCGCGGCGTTGGCGGGGGTCGGCATGGTCGTTTTCAGCGAACTTTGGGGACGCGGAAT
>JAJFGO010000072.1 GCA_021776095.1 Kiloniellaceae bacterium
CGCCGCCTCAGCCCATGATGGTATGATCCATGCCGCAAGACCGCCTTAGCAGAGCGCTAAGGCGGAAACGGAAAATGTCCGCTGCTGCTATAAGCAGACACCGGAAATCGACTCTAATCGGACTTGTTCAACACCCTCGGCTACACCACGACATCCTGAGCATGTGCGCGACACGTCCGGTCCACCGCCAGCTTTGGACCTTCGAGCGTAAATGTCTGGAAACGCTTTGGTTCCGTCCGATTTGATCGGTCATCCTCTATGGCCGATGGCACAAGCGACCGATTCGGAATTCTATCGGTCGCCCTGCAGCTTATTCATGGTGCGACGGAGGGCCCGCCCGGCGGCCCGGGCCTTGTCTTCCCCGCGGGCGACCTGCCTGGCCTCGACGACGACGACGCGCGCGGCCTTGGCCGCCATTTCCTTCGCCCGGGGATCGGAGGCTAATTTTTGTGCCGCGTAGCGGGCGATATGGCGCAGGAGGACAGACATGGCGGCACATTAGCCAATCGGGCCGGGTACCGCCAGACCGGCGGTTAGCCTTTGCGCCAAACGGTCGCCAGCCACGGCTGCTTGTGGCGCGGCAGCCCCGGAGGGCGGAAGTAATATTGCAGTTCCAGAAACCCAGCCGTGGTGACGAAATTGCGCCAGGTGTCGAGATCGAAGAAGCAGCTATAGCGGTCGCCGCTTAAGCCTTCCTCGTTGTTACCTCTCGGGTTCGAGCAAAACAAGACGCCCCTGGGCTTCAAGGTTCTGGAGAGTTCGAGCAAGATCCTCGGCAATTCCTGACTCGGCACGTGGAATAGTGACGCATTCGCGAACACACCATCAAAGCAGCTCTCCGGCAGGTCCATCGCGAGAAAATCCTGGTGGAGAACCTCACACCCGGAAATGGAACGTGCCATGGCCACGAATTCCGTCGATCCGTCCAGGCCCACGGCGTCGTGCCCCAATGAACGAAAATGCCGCAGATCTCGGCCGGGCCCGCAACCAAGATCGAGAATGGAAAACGGCGGATCGCCCTCGATCGCTTCCAACAGCGCCCTATAATTCTGGCTGACGTCGTGATCGTGAGTGCCGTCGCGGAAATCTTCGGCCACGCGCTCGTAATGGCCGATGGTCACGTCCGAAATGCGGCGTAATTGTGCGTTATCGATCGCATGGGGCGGTTTGTCCGGATTACTCATCGGCATCACCCTGCGGCCCGTCTTTCGCGCCTGAGCGACAGCGCTTGGCACCCGGACTGCCAAGGAACTTGACCACAGTCGCGCCGGTCCAGCGCCGGCCCTTGCGGGTGGTGACGCCCTTGGCGTTAAAATGCTCGGCGATGGCTTGAGGCGCAGCTATCCCCGCCGCCTCGGCGGCCTCGACTTTGGCGACGAGCTGCCGTACGAACGCCTCGATATCTTGTCGCCGTTGCGCCATTCCGCAAATCCCTCACTATTGATTTTGTACGTTGGCAGGACAATTGCACTAATCCTCGCGTCTCCGCTTCTGATGCGGCGACCGGCTCCCGGCGACGGCACCGCAATGTGCGAAAATCGGCTGCTCTTGCAGAGCGCTAATAGTTAGCTTATGGCACTCTTTCCCCGTACCGGCCATGTCCGATGCGCGTCCGCTTAGCCCCCAGCTCCGGACTCTCCGGCGCCGATGTGGGGGAATTGAGCCGACTCCGTCCGGTGTACCGATAGGATCTGTCAGGACCAGCACCGCGATGAAATGGGGAAAAATTACCCGGAGCGGTTGTTCGGGTCGAACTTCGGCACTTGGTGAGAACGGCGGAGCAATAATCCCCCACGACTCCGCACCCTGCATGCGCGGGAACTCAAGCCATTGATACTCAAGGGGAGAAGGTTTGATCCCGGTTCCCTTCCCTCCGCCAGCAAGTCATTGATATCGCACAAAAACCGAGCGAGATTCGAACCCACGGTACGGTTCGCGGCAGTCTGCGGGCCTTCGCGCCGGGCCGCCGCGCGAACGGGACCGAGAGAACGCGGTCTATCGGCCGTGTCCGCGGCTTCGCGTACATTTTCTCTACTAGCCATTTTCACCGTCCCGTTTGCGCGCGCGACAGCCACCGTGATGCTGTGACCGATAGGCGTCGAGCGGACGGAATTTAGCCACTGCGACGGCGGCGATACCCAAGGTGTCGATGTTGCTGTGGAAGTTAGCCTCGGGAGAACCCCAAGACCTTTCGCTGTTCATGCCAGCCGATCGGAATGCCCTTCATGAGCCGCGCGAGCTCCAGGTTGGCCGGCTGGTAGCCGTCGAGTATGGCTTCGACGATGTCGGGCGCCAGAAAGGCCAAGCGGAGGATGCGCCCGACATAACGCGGGGTAACACCCTCGGCCTTCGCGATGGTTTGGATCGAGGGGGTTTGCCCGGAGAACAATTTCTCCTTCCAGGCATGGGCCCGGGTCAGCGCCTTAATGAGCGCAGCGTTGATGCGCGGCCGCATCTCCCTTGCATTTCCCGGTGGGATCACGAGCCGCATCTAGCCGGAGCAGAGCGTCAGCCGCGCGGGAATGCGTAGGGTCAAATCGTCGTTGTCGACGGTCGCCCCATCCTGAAATCCGGGGGCGCTTGCCAAGTCGATCGATGATCTGTCACCCAGCAAGGCATGCCTGAGCCGGTTGTGATGGAGGACGATCCGGATCTCCTTCTCACCCACCGTAACGCCGGTCACGATCCGGAGAACCAAGGCGCGCTGCTCGGAGCCGCTCATTCGCAGCCGCTGCTCGGCCTGAGTCCGGGCCGAGACCATGAGACGCTCCTGGCCGCGGGGCGAGAGGGAGTCCCCAAGCTCGTCGATCACCTGGCCCGAGTCTTTGAGCCAGGCGGTGATCCGCGCGGCGACCAACTCCTCTATCTCTCGGGCGGGAATCCGGACGATCGACCCGGCCTCGCCGTCTCGGTTCTGGAGCAGAGCCTGGCTTACGTAGTAGCGGTAGCGTGCCCCGTTCTTGACCGCGTGGGACGGACTCAGGCGGTTGCCGCGCTCGTCGTGGAGAAGCCCGGCGAGCAGGCTCGGCTCCCTGGCGCCATTGCCCGCGCGCCGGTCGCGGGCATTGCCGGTAAGCTTCGCCTGCACGGCGTCCCAAGTCTCGGCATCGACGATCGCGGCGTGCTGGCTCTCGTAGACCTCGCCCTTGTGCGCGATCCGGCCGGCATATAGCGGGTTGCCGAGGAGCTTGTAAATGTAGCCGCGGCTCAGGAGCCGGCCACCGCGCATGCGTCCGTTTTCAACCACGAGAACCTTGGTCGCAAGGCTCAGCCGGTCGGCCTCCTCCTTCACCCGGCGCACGTTGCCGTGCTTGAGGTAATGCTGGAATACGGTTCGCACGGTCTCGGCTTCGGCCGCGTTGATCACCAGGCTGCGGTCCTTGGCCTCATAGCCCAGCGGCACGAATCCCCTCATCCACATGCCCTTTTTCTTCGAGGCGGCGATCTTGTCGCGGATCCGCTCGCCGGCCACCTTGCGCTCGAATTGGGCGAAGGACAGAAGCATATTCAGCGTCAAGCGCCCCATGGAGGAGGTGGTATTGAACTGCTGGGTGACCGAGACGAAAGACACGCCATGGGTGTCGAAGACCTCGACGATCTTGGCGAAGTCGGCGAGCGAGCGGGTCAGGCGGTCGACCTTGTAGACAACGACCGTATCGACCTTTCGGGCCGTGATGTCGGCCAGGAGTTGCTGTAACGCCAGCCGCTCCATTGTGCCGCCCGAGACACCGCCGTCGTCGTAGCGCGCGCGTACTAACTGCCAGCCCTCGCCGGCCTGGCTCTTGATGTAAGCCTCGCAGGCCTCACGCTGAGCATCGAGGGAGTTGAAGGCCTGTTCGAGTCCCTCCTCCGATGATTTGCGCGTGTAAATGGCGCAGCGCAGGCGCTTGGGCCGGTCAGCGCTCATCGCTCAATTCCTCCGGTCGGGCGGCCTTGCGCAGCCCGAAGAACAACGGCCCGGACCATCGCGTGCCGGTGATGGTGCGCGCGATCTGCGACAGGCTGGCGTAACGCTCCCCCCGATAGTCGAACCCGTCATTCAGCACGGACACCTGATGAGCCTCGCCGCGCCACTCGCGGACGAGACGCGTGCCGGGCCGAAGCCGCGGCGCTGGCGGCCTTGGCGAGCGACCACCCTCGCCGCTGGGATTCGCACGCTCGGCGAGGCGCTTGCGGGCGGCCTTGCTTAAGTTGCCCTCGGCCTGCTCCTGCACATGGTACGCGAGCGCGCGCAGGAGCAGGTCGCGGCTGATCCCCTTGGGCGCGGGGCGCTTAACGGCCTGCTCCCAGCGGGCCCGCAGTGCCTGAGTCTCCAGGGCTTGCAACGCGGCGATCTTCTCAGCGGCCATTTGGGTCATTTGGGCTCGCCTTGTCGACCGGATCGCGGGTTACGGCTTTGGTCGTACCCCTGGTCGTACCCCTGGTCGTGGCCTCGATCATTCGCGGCATCGCGGCCCCCGAAGCGGATGTTAGCCTCAAGCGCTTAGGAAGTTGGACTGTCGGCTTCATCCTGATTACCACGCTGGTCGCGGTCGGCATTGGGTAGCTAGTAGCGGTCGTCGTCGCGCCTGGCGCATACATCGAAGGTCATGTCCTCGAGGTCGCCATGGGCGGGCAGGAGATTCACGGCGCCAACGCCATCACGGCTGCACAGCTGCTAAGACCCGAAGATATCCCTGAGTTCATCACTAGCCTATTCCCACGCGATCCGCTGACCACCTTTATCAGCGGCAACATGTTACAGGTCGTGATGACTGCGGCCATTATCGGCATGGCCCTGATGATGACCCCGCCGGAGCAGCGTAAACCGCTCCTTGATCTGCTGTCTTCTGTCCAGGCGGCCTGCATGGTGATCGTGGGCTGGGTGTTGCGCTTCGCGCCCGTCGCCGTCTTCGGTCTCTTGGCTCACATCACCGCGCGTGTCGGGATTTCAGCTCTGATCGGCACTGGAGCATATGTGGCCACAGTTTTGCCGGGACTCATTGTCCTGTTCCTCGTCTACCTGGCAATTGTTGTTCTCATCGCCCGCCGCGACGTGAGGACATTCCTTCACGCAATCCGGGAGGTTGTGCTTCTGGCCTTCTCTACGTCAAGTTCGGCCGCGGTGATGCCGCTTAGTTTCAGCACCGCCGAGCACAAATTGAAAGTCAGGGCGTCGGTCGCGCGTTTCGTGATACCCCTTGGGACCACGATCAACATGGGCGGCACGGCGCTCTATCAAGGTGTCGCGACACTGTTCCTAGCCCAGGCCTTTCAAGTGGACATTGGCTTTTTCGGGATGCTCCTGGTCGTCGTAATAGCCACAGGCGCGGCGATTGGCTCTCCGGGAACGCCAGGGGTGGGTATCGTGATCCTCGCCACCATTCTCAATAGTGTCGGCATTCCGCCTGCAGGGATCGCCATCATTCTGGGCGTGGACCGCCTGCTTGACATGTGCCGTACCGCTGTCAACGTAACTGGAGATTTGGTCGCCTGCGCGACAATTGAACAGCTTTTCATGGGACCAGTCGAGTTAGCGGAGGAACACCTAGGAAAAGTACCGACGCCAGCAATGCCATCATCAGAGCCTAAGCCACGATCGGACAACAAGCCGTCGGACTCCTGATCTCCTTCCGTTTCCGCTTGACCATACAAATGGCGGTTTCGACAGCGACTCAGGTCAAATTACATGATAGAATCCGTTTTCCGTCCCAACAATCGACACTCAAGTCGCGCAGCATGACGCCATCAGGTTCGTCGCCGTCATAGGGGAACACTGGCCGCTGACAACACCAGCATGGAATGACCAGACAAAAAGAGTCCCAGCACTTGCGCCAAGCATCGCAGACCCTGCAGTGATCAAGAACCAAATATTCCCGGCCAGCCTGCTTCAGGTACTAACTAACCGAAAGGCCTGCTTGCCCATCCCCCACAACAATTGTGTCGACGAACTGCTCCTTCTCGCTCCCTCTCTCTGGCAGAGATGTGCGGCATAGCGTTCAGTGAGCATACTAGTAAGCGGACACTTGGAGAGACGTGTGGTATTTTTGGTGCTGGCTGAGTTAGCTCCCGCAAATAGCGGTCTTAGAAACTCGACCCGACCACAAAGGTATTTAACTGGCCACCAGCAATGGCAACATCGCCGCTGCAATGCTAAGAACCAGAAAAAACCCACACATGTCGGTAACAGTAGTAAGAATAGGACCCGATGCCACAGCAGGATCGATCCCGACGCGCTTGAGCAAGAGCGGCACGGTACCACCGATCGAAACTGCGAGGATCGTGTTTGCGGCTAGCGCGCCTCCGACCACCAGTCCGAGATAGGGGTTTCCTTTCCAAAGCCAAGCGGCGGTTCCCAGTAAGAATCCAAGTGCCAAACCATTGATGAGTCCAACTAAGATCTCCTGCAGCCATACTCGGACCACTTCAAACGGTTTGACGACGCCGAGCGCGAGCTCGCGCATACTTACCGCCACCGCCTGGTTGCCGGAGCAGCCGCTCATGTCTGAGACGATCGGTAGGAACACGGCGAGCGCAATAACCGCGCTCAAAGTGTCCTCATAGAAAGCGATGACGCTTGCCGCGATGATGTTGAGGACAATGTTGATGCTGAGCCACGAGAGCCGTCGAAGTGAGCGCGTGAGTACCGGCATGGTGCGGATCTCGTCACCGCCAATGATGCCTTGCATCTTGCGATGTTCCTCGTCGGCACGTTCTGCAAGCGCCTCGATAACACCGGCGCGGGTTACAACTCCGAGCAGCCGGACGTGCCGGTCGATCACGGGAACACTCGTCAATTCGTGATGTTCGAAAATCGCGTTGAGCTCGTCGAGGTTGGTATCCGGGGATACATGGGGTGAAATGGACATGATGTCCGAAATCGGTGCCGACTGCCGCGTGAGCACGAGATCGGCAAGGGCGACCGCACCTACCAGGCTACCCCATTTGGTTGTAACATAGACACTTTGCGTATGGAGCGGATCATTAGTGTCCGCCCTTTTTTTAGTTCGTCGATGACGTCGCCCACTGTGGTTTTGCCGCGAAAGGTGAGGTATTCGGTGACCATCAGACCACCGGCGACATCGTACGAATAGGTTAGTAGCTGCCGGGCATCTTCTGCCCGACCCGGCTCCATTTGAGCCAAAATTGACTCGGCGTCGTCGTGATCCATTTCGCCCAGAACGTCGGCCTGATCATCGCTATCCATCTCGTTGAGAATGGCTGCGGCATCCCCCGAATTGAGGCGCTCGATTAAGTCGGCTGCGTGCTCATCGGGTATGTCGTCAATTAGTTCGGCGGCTTCAGCTGGAGTCAGGGTGGTCAGGACTCGTTCCTGCTCCTCCGCGTCCAAGCGGAACATCGCGCGCATAGCTTCGCTGGGCCCCAGCGCTTCAATCAAATGCTGGAGACCCTGACTGTCATTCGCTTCGGCGAGTGCGCGGAACTTTTCCCACGGCTGTGTTCCGGTTTCCGTTGCCATGATCAATTTCCCTGCCTTTCGACGCTTCGATCACTAAGAAACGTTGTGCTGAGTATACGAGCATATATGCGCGTGCGACTACGATGTGAAGGGTGCGTCCATGTTCTTAAGACGACGGTGCTGTGTCGGTTGCAGCAGGCCGATTGGGCTCATGGTCACAACGACCTTAATCGTTTCCATCGGGCCCATATTGCCGAGATGACGGACCGACGTCGGTCGTGACGGTCTTCACACCGTTCTCGCTAGCTGCCAATGTCCGTTTAGGGCCAGACCTGGTCCCGGCGACCCTCGTCCAGCGGCTTCGGCTGTCCGATGTAAAGCAGGCATCCAGGTCAGGAAAGCGGGCGCCGTTGATTTAGTGTCCGCAATCGGGGTTAAACCGGACGTTCCAGGCAAAGCTCTAACCAGACGTGCTTAATCATTATGGGACACTCGCCTGAAACAGATAAGTACGTTGTGGAATGACTAGGTTGGCCCCCTGACGATATTTCGAAAGCGCCTCGACTATTTCTTCGGTGATATTTCGCATCACCACATCCCCTTTTTCCTCAACGCAGGGTCCTACCGGGTTTCCCACAATCTCTCTCGGGACGGATCTATTCGGATCAACAACGATTCGATCAATAGACAATTCTCGTTTGGAAAAATCGACGAAACCAAGGTCGGAAAGTTGCGATTCGAGAGTGTCACTACCTGCGTATGTAAAGAGCGCAAGTGACCGCTCAGCAATCGTTTCGCCCACGTATTTACCGATCGATACGGCTAAAGCCTCAAAGAGCGCACTCGGCCCACTCCATACCGTCAATACGATCCTGCCTTGGGGACGTAGCACCCTATTCATTTCGGTCAATGCGGTCCTTTCGTCGGGAAAGAACTGGAGGCCCTGTTGGCAAAAGATAACTGAAAACTCACTGTCGGCGAAAGGCATGTCGCAAACATCTGAGACGTACCACTCGCAAGTCCGGGCGTGTTCATTCGCCATATTTTGGGCCACTTCGATCATGCCCTCATTTAGAACGGCACCCACCACACGTGCGGACGGCCCGATCGACGCCCGGATTTTTCGCGCGACGATCCGGTACCGCAGGCGACATCCAGAATGCTGTCTTTGTCCGATAGCGAAACGACATTCAAGGTCGCTTCGGCCGGCGGACCGAAGATCGCTGGGACCTTTTGCCCTTCATAGATTAGGGTAGCGTTTCTGGCCAATTGAAAAGTGTCCTTCATCTTGCGCTCCCGTTGGCTAGTCCACTTCGACCAAGCTATTTTGGTGCTTTCGCAGTTGACTCATAGCTGTGATCACGTGCCCCTGAATTTGGCCTGACACATTTTCGTCACCATGACGTTCGGAAATGGACGCGGCGGCGCGATCCGTCACATATTCCAACAAGCCCGCGTCGCGCGACCGCTTCAGAGATTGGTCGATCCGACGTCAATCCACAACGAAATCGGCAAAGGTGAGTTGTCTGCATCGGTCGTCAGTCAATCCGATGATTCCGGACGGCGAGAATACCATCCGCCGTCCTTCCCTTGGGAACACGCCAATATCCAAACCGGAGCTTTCTCCACCCATTAAGTAGACCAGGTCCTCGTCATGGGGGTTGATAAGATGGTGCGCCGGTCCGTCCGGTGCGGGAAATCCCATGAAATCGCCGGAGCCAATATTGAATGCCTCCTCACCAATTTCCGCCCGGCCGCGGCCCGATAGTATGAAGATAAATTCCTCGTCTCGTTCATGACGGTGGTAGAGAAAGCTCTCCTTTCCGGGCGGTACGCGCGCGATCGACAGCGACATGTGCGAAAGCCCGGCGATCGTCGATAAGCGCTTTAGATAGACGTCCGAATTGGGGTTCCAAGGATGGCGGATATGGACCTCGGGTAAGGCGTCGATCTCATTGTTAGACAGCAAATGTCTGGGAGCTTGAAGGTCAATTGACATCGTCGACTCCAGGGATGTTGGCAACGGCAACTAGTCGCTGGGCCTCATTTTTTGAACTATCGAACTGAATTCAGTTGGCGTAAAGTGGAAATCACGATTCCCGGGGGACGGGGTTGAGACTGCGGGTTTCGGCCAAATTCGCCGTGGAGGCAGAAATGACGCGCGAGCTTATCTCGAACGGAAACCCGATGGAAAAGATCGTCGGCTTTAGCCGCGCCGTGAAAGTCGGCCCCTATATCTCCGTCGGCGGCACGGCGCCGGTTGGTCTGGATGGAAAGACTGTCGGCATCGACGATCCAGGCGCTCAGGTCAGGCAGTGCATCGAGATCATTAAGGCAGCGTTGGAACAGGCGGGATCCGGGTTGGGTGACGTGGTTCGGACACGGGTTCTTCTAACCCGAATTGAAGATTGGGAGGAAGTGATCGGCGTTCGCGCCGAGTACTTCAAGGAAATCCGGCCGGTAGACACCATCATGCAGGTTTCCCGGTTCGTGAACCCGGAATGGCTCGTCGAGTTCGAGGTTGACGCTATCCTCTCCGAATAGAAAAGATGTTTGGGCCGCCAACTGAGTTATTAGACACTTCGGGTCGAACTCAGACATATGGCCGGTGCAGCCTGCCGCACCGGCCGGCAGCTGCAAGTCGCGGCTATGAGCCGCGACCGCTTGACCCGATCATCAGACGAGCATGGCTCTCTTGCGCGCGGCAATTCCGGTCGCGCCCACCAGCCTGATGAGCATTAAGAGAATGCTCGCTGGTTCGGGCACCGCTGTAGTTTGCACGCCGGTCAAAAAAAAAGGCATTTGAGGCGGAAGCGAAACTCGTCCTCTCCGGCAAGGTCAGCGACACGGTTCCCGTATCGGCGAAATCGAGGACACCGGTGCCGTTCAAGGTCATCATTAGTCCCAGGACCGAATTGAACGAGAAAATATCGATCTCACCCTCGAACACGTTCGGACCCAGGATCGTCCGATCACCCCCGCCGTTCACTATCTGCGAGCCCGCACCGGGCGCCACCGCGCTGAAGGTGCCGCCACTGACGGCCTGACCGCCGACGCCGAGGAACGTGCCGCGATAGAGCGCTGTAACGTTAAGGACGTCGATGAAGGCGGAGTGGGCGCCGACAGTGAAGGCGACCTGCGAGCCGCCCCGATAGGCGCCGTCCAACTCGAACCTCAGTCGAATGCTTATGTCATTTCCGCTCATCAAGTCGGGGCTGGAAAAGATCGACGTATCGGTGAACGAGGACGTGCCGCTGGCGTTTTGATAGGTTGGCGCGGAGGTGCTGAGCTTGACCTCTCCGGTCCGAAGGTCCGCCGCAGCGAAAACCGCCATACCCGCGCCGCCGACCGTCGCGCTGTCGAACGGATCCTGACTGTTGACGGGCCCTCCCGCGCACAATGGGGGCCGTTAGACAAACCCTGTCGCGCGATCAGCGAATCACGACCAAGACCGGCGTCTGCTTGATAACCGATAGCGTCTGAGCAGGCCTGTCCCTACCACAAATTAGGTCCGGACGTATGAACGGTGCAGACCGCCAAGGTGAGGGATGGATTTGATCCGGCCATCCCGCAGAACCGGCCGTGGTGATGGCGCATCTTTGTTCAATGAAAGGTGTGTGCGGGTACAATTATAGTAGTCGGCGTAGGCGGTTAGCACGCGGCGCAGATGCGCCTCGCCGAAGACGATGAGGTGGTCCAGGCACTCTCTGCGAACGGACCCGATCAGCCGTTCGACATAGGCGTTTTGCCAGGGCGATCGTGGTGCCGTGGGACGATCTCGAATACCCATGGCTCCGATACGTTGCCTGAAGACCTGCCCATAGGCGCCGTCGCGATCACGGATGAGAGTGCTGGGCGCCGTATCCCAAGGAAAGGCTTCTGAGAGCTGTTGAGTGATCCAGTCTACCGTCGGACTGGCGGTGACAGCGACGTGAACCAACTGGCGCCGTTCATGGCGTATGACCAGCAGCCCGAATAGCAGCCTGCACGTCGCCGTTGGAACCACGAAGAAATCGATCGAAGTTATGCCCTCGGCGTGGTTCCGGAGGAACGTATTCCAAGATTGCGAAGGCGGGCGGCGACCCCGGGCCATGTACTTCGCCACGGTGGTTTGAGCCACCTCGATCCCCAGCTTGAGCAGTTCGCCATGAATTCGGGGCGCGCCCCACAGGGGATTGGCTAGGCTGACTTCGCGAATCAAGTCTCGGATTTCTCCAGGGATCCGTGGCCGGCCCGAGCGACTTCGAGACTTCCAGCGCCAGAATGCCCTGAAACCGCGCCGATGCCACCGCACCACCGTGTCCGGCCTGACAATAACCATCGAGCCCAGAACTCCCGGCCACAACCGATAGAGCCAAACGAGAAGAAACCGGTCGGACATCCGAAGCCGCATCTTCCGCGCAGTGGAACGGCACATGACATTGAGTTGATGCCGCAGGGACAGGTTTTCAGCTTCCAGCCGCCTGCGTGATTTGAGCAGAGAGGCGAGAAGCCACAAAAGCGCTCTGACAATCCCGAACATGGACCGAGATCATGTCATCACCACCCGAGTCGCGCCGAATCTTCCCGGATGACATTTCGGGTAGCCACAGGACAGGGTCGGCGCATAGCCTCGGCGTATGAAAAATCCGTTCCGCCGTTTCAACAGTTTGCCCGAGGTGATCCGCCTCGCGGTTATGATGTACATCCGTTATCCGCTGTCTCTGCGGCTGGTCGAGGATCCGTTGTACGAACGCGGCATCGATATATGCCACGGCACGGTACGGCTCTGGTGGAGCCGATTTGATCCAATGTTTTCTGCCGAGATCAGGAAGCGGCGTGTTGATCACCGGTCATATTCATGTTGGCGCTGGCACCTGGATGAGGTATTCGTCCGCATCAATGGCGAGCGCCCAGGTGGCTTGCGGTCAAAACTGAGGTCACACCGTGCCCGTCAGCGTCGGGTCGGCTCCGTACAGGTGACCATACTCTTATATGAACGCCTGCAAGGGCAAACGCTCCGTCTCTATTCAGAGACGACCATGCCTCTGGCTATCTCGAGAAGGGATTCGGCATACTGGAAATTACCCTGCTCACAAAGATGCCTGGCAATTTCCAGAAGGTGATCCACTTGCGCCTGCGCCTTCTCACCGACCTTGGGAGTTTCTTCAGCCTCTTGAGTCTCCCGCACATCGAGAATGTTTCTCAGGCATTTCTCCTTGGCGGTCATCTTGGCGGCCATTGCCGGCGTGGACAGACAGACTGCAGCGACCATGGCCAAAATCAATCTCCGGATCATTGCATGCGACCTTCCTGTACAAAGATGGTTGGTCCAGTGGCCCGATCTTCTTCTCGAACGAAGGTTAGTATGCCAAAATTCCGAGCTCAAGCCTGTCACGAACGCCAAAATTGCGGCGCTCGCGACAGCTACCGTCGCCTCTCGGGAAGCATCTGCCTTGCCTGAAGATCTCATCGTCCTCTTTCGTCCGTCAATCTCCATTATTCCCTGGCACAAATAAACGCTTCCGCTAGGGCGTGGGTGATCGAGACGAAGGCCGGTGAGGGCAATGCCTCCGGGTGTCTTTGCAGCCAGGATCTGACAATGCCCACGAGCTCCTCCCGTTTGACTGACGGAGGTGGGCAGGCACGGTGGTCGTTTATGGCGTTGCCAGCCGCCAGAACGTCCGAGATGGCACCGATGTAGCCGCGACAACCAAGTCCCGCGGAAGGGTTAACCAACTGCACCGTCGCACAACGCTGTCTCAGGGTTTCGCTGTCAGTAATCGACTGAGCCCCGGCACCCACAGGAACAAGTAACAGCCAGACAATGATTGCGAGTAGGCCAGTCCGGGACATTTCGATCATGCAGTGCTCACTTCCATTCAAATATGGACCGCGCCACCTCTGTCGCAAGTTACACAGAGGCACCCTAACACAGCTATTTCGGATTCTCACCAGACCATGCACCGCCGTTCGCGCGACTGAGAATCCATCGTCTTTGGGAGAAGAACGAAACAAGCCCAAGCGCCACGACGAGCATCAAGCCGAGAGCAAAGGGATAGCTCCAGTACCACACAAGCTTCGGCATATTCCAGGGCGAGGCCTTGGCGTCGAAATTCATACCATATAAGCCAGCAATGAAACCGAGCGGCATAAAGATGGTGGCGATGATGGTTAGAATCTTCATAATCTCGTTCATACGGGCGCTGGTACTAGAGAGATAGAAATCGGCAAGGCCCGAGGCGATCTCGCGGTAGGTCTCGACCACGTCCATCAGCTGAATCGTGTGGTCGTAGCAATCGCGCAGGTAAGGCCGTATCTCGTCGGGTATATGCGTCGAGAATTCTCGCATCAGGGCGTTCACGATTTCCCTTTACGGCCAAATCGCCCGCTACCGGTTTGCCGCGAGGCCACGGAATGTCATGTGATCGACTGTGTAGAGGACTGCGACATGGAGGATGCGGTGAGGCCAAAAAGCCCTTCGGGTCCGACAAATGCCATAGTGGCGGATGCGGCCATGGGGCCGATCACCGCGCCGATTGCGTAGACGAGAAGAAGGCCGCTCGCTACCTCGACATAGTCTTCCGGCAGCGCGAAGTCGTTCGTATG
>JAJFGO010000073.1 GCA_021776095.1 Kiloniellaceae bacterium
TCCGAATAGGATCCCGCTCGGATGTCGGCGTGGCGCGTGGCGTGGCCCGAATCGCGATGTATAATTGTGCCGGGCACCCTGGCCCCAGAGCACCCCGCCGCCCGGCGCACACGAAGGAGGCACACCGTGAAACCGATCACCGACAAGGCCGAGGTCTCGATAGATTTTCCCGAGAAGGTCTACATGGGCTCTTTCGGCAAGGCCTCCGGCTTCGAGGTCAAGGCCGACCCGGACGAGGTCCTGCTCAAGCTAATGCGCCATGGGGAGCAGCGGCGCGAGGTGACCATGCACCTGCACTATTACCTGCTCGCCGATATCCTGAGCGAGATGGCCGAGGCCATGGCGGCCATGCCGCCCATCGACGAATCCCACCGCGCCCCACTATCCGAAGCCGCCCAGGCGCTGGCCGCCGCGCTTAAGACGAAGGGGCGGGCGAAGCAGAGCAAGAAATGAGGGGGCGGGGAACCATTATTATTATGGAGTTCCGCGGCATTCGGTCGCACAGAACTTTGGCCGCCCGCACCCCCTTTTACGTAGCCACGTAGGGCGCAATACGACGTGGCCGGTTACTGCCAGGTACAACCCTGCTGAATCGAGCACCGCGCGCAGTTTCTCGCTTCGGTCAGACTTCTTGCCGCGACCCTACACACATGCGAGCTCAGGCACTGCGTCCCCCCGGTCTCGACGAGATCGAAGGTTCCCGTCACCGTGGTCGCGCTCACCAGGGCCGTTGCCGTTCTTGGGCCGCATGCCGGCCAGTTCGCCGTTAGCCGATAATTGAAATTCTCCAACGACAGGCACTGTGCGACCGATGGCGTGGTTGCAGCGGTCTGCCCCTGACTGCCGGTGGCGCTGTGCGAGAAGCTATTGGGTCCGGTCAACATGACACCCGCCGCGCCGGTGGTGTCCCAACGCAGCGTCATGGTGCTGCCTTCATTAGGCCGTATGGGAATACCTTCGAACATAGTAACGGCGCGCGGCGTATTGACCGTTGCCGACAAAGACCGCGTTGCCATGCGCGGGGTCGGGCAACCGGCGCGCAGCGCTTTGACCTGATAGGACGTTGAGGAGCTGTCGCGGTCTCCGGTACACTCGGCCGTCACGCTTCGGCTGCCGCTGACCGGCAAGGCGGTTCCCCCGGCGAAACCCGGGCCGGATATTTCGACCCGGTCGGCATTGTCCGCGTTCCAGCTCACTGTCAGGCTCTGAGACTCCTGCACGGTAGTTGGCGACAGGCTCGTCGTCAGACGCACGGGTCCGGTGATAGGGATTTCGAGCGGATTGCTGCGCGCCTGCAATCCGGTGTTTTGCGGATCGGTGTTGGTGGAGCGAATCTGCAGTACGCCGTTTTCGGAAACGCCCTGTCCGAGCAGGATGCCGAGTACGACGTGGTAGTCGTTACCCGTTAGGAAATCGTCATGGATGAAGTACCCGACATAATTGCCCTGTAGGTCTTGGGTTTGTTGCGGCGTGATCGGTCGCGGGCCCTGACTGAGGGCTTGTTGAACCGGGTCCGTCAACGCACCCCAAAAATCGCTGAGAACCCCGGCGTAGGTGACCTCCGGGTGGTTTAGCGTGGGCATTTGGATCGTGACATAAAACACGCGACCGTTCGGGCCCGGGGAGAGGGTGAAGTCGTTACAGTACGCGTTCAGTTCGCCGATGGTTGTCGTTCCGGTGGCGCCGGTTACTTGCAGTCCTGTCGAGACCTGCTGCGGTTGTTGAGCTGGAGGCACGCGAAACGATTGGCACCCAACTAGCATGCCAAAAATTCCGCAGAAAACCGCCAAAGGTGTTAATCGCCGCGCAGGATTATCGCTGAATACCTGAGAGAAAGTGCTCATTTCATTGGCTCCTTCTACTAGGCGGGCAAGAAGCATAAGCGATTTGTTTCCCAATTTCACGCGACAATCTGTAGTCGTGGATGACGACCAAATGAGCCGGATAACGTGTGTCGGATAAGTTATTGTTTCTGCGATCCCAGGAGGGGAAACGTCGGGGCCGAAACACGGTCGAGGAACCCGATGTGCTGGGGGCCGAGGGTCAAGTTTCGGGCCATGGGATGTGCGAAGCGGTCTCGACCGTTGAACCGCCTATTCGGGCTCGTCCGCCCCGCGCCTACCCCTATTCGAAGTCGCCCAAACCCTCGCCGCCGCGCTCAAGAGGAAAGCGGGCGCGGAGAGATGGTGCTTCGATAGCGGAAACGCCGAGCCTTACTCCCCGTCCGATACCAGCCGCGGCGGGGCTTGCCGGGTCAAATCCAAGCCTCGCTTTGGTCTTCTACACTATTCATATGTTCACATCTGATTTTCGCTGGTGACAACCACTGGCTCCGATTCAAACGATCTAGAATTCAGGTGCTCCGAGGGGCTTGTCCTCGAAAGGCCAAACAAATGGCCGACGGGGCTGGATCGATGAGGATGACACCAGACATTCTCTCATCCTAAATGCGGAACAATCCTGTCGAACTGTCCGGCCCACTGAGCGCGTTTGCCCCGCTCAATCCTGCCAACCGGATTGCGCGGCCATCATCCCTCGCGCGCAGTGCCACAATGGGCGAGAAATCCTAAGTGGCGCGCTGGAATCCGCATCTAAATCAATGCCTGCCAAGGACGCCAAGAATAGCCTCGGTTTGCTCTTAGACACGGCACGGGCGGCGCCCATCACGATTGAAAGGCGTGGTCGGGTTGTAATCGCGATTCTTTTCACCGAGGACGATGAGCGGCCCCTCTGCGGTTCAGGCCGTAGGAAGGCTGGATGATCTCGCCACAGCGACGAGGACAGAGTTCAAGAGCCACGGAGAAGTCTGGGATGGACGGGCAGCCTAAGGGCCACTTAAATCGTTTTGGAGGCACGAATTGCAGGATTCTGAAGTCCTATACGACGTTCTGATTTTTCTGGTGGCCGCCGTTGTCGTGGTGCCGGCGTTCCGGCGCCTGCGCACGAGTCCTGTGCTTGGCTACCTTGCGGCGGGCATCGTTATCGGACCCCATGGATTCGCCGTCATAAGGGACTCGGAGAGCGCGCATACGCTGGCGGAATTCGGCGTCGTATTTCTTCTCTTCATGATTGGGCTGGAACTCTCGGTAGAGCGTTTGCGCGCATTGGGTCGTTACGTTTTCGGACTTGGCGCATTACAGGTAATCGTCACGGCGTGCCTCATCGGCGGCGTTGCCTGGGCCCTTGGCGCAACTGGAGAGGCGGCCATTATCATCGGTGGTGGTTTGGCGCTTTCCTCCACGGCGTTCGTTCTCCAACTTCTGATCGAGAGGGGCGAGCGGGCCGCATCGTTCGGGAAGATCTCTTTCGCCGTACTGCTCTTTCAAGATCTCGCCATAGTGCCTCTCCTGATGCTGGTTACCCTGCTGGGCGAAGGAGAAGGATCCTTCGTCATGGCCATGGGGGTCGCGATCCTGGAGGCGGCTGCGGCGCTGGTCCTGGTTGTCGGTATCGGGCGGCTGGTTCTGCGGCCCGTCTATCGTATTGTCGCCGAGACTCGGAGTTCCGAACTCTTCGTGGCGACCACGCTGCTCGTGGTTCTCGGGACCGGTTGGCTGATGTCCCTCGTCGGCATATCGATGATATTGGGCGCTTTCCTGGCCGGAATTCTGTTGTCCGAGACAGAGTACAGGCATCAGGTCGAGGCCGACATTCGGCCATTTCGCGGAATACTCCTCGGCCTGTTTTTCATAACGGTCGGCATGTCTATCGACTTGACCTTGATTCGGAGCGAACTGATACAAATCACGCTGATCGTTTTAGGCCTTTTGGTCGGCAAGAGCATCGTGACATCTGCCCTGTGCCGAGGCTTTGGTTTGCCGCTGGGTGACTCCGTGCGGGCGGGGATGCTTCTGTCACAGGGCGGCGAGTTCGGGTTTATCCTCTTTCTGACCGCCAGCGCGCTGGGCCTTATTCCAACCGAAACCATGCAGGTGCTTCTTGCAAGCGTGACACTGACAATGGTGGCGACCCCGTTCATGGCCTATGCGGGCGGTAAATTTTCCTCGTTCTTGGCGCGGCGCGAAAAAATATCCGTCGCCGGTGTCGAGGATATTGGAGAAGACCTGCACGATCATGTCTTGATCGCCGGCTTTGGCCGCGTCGGCCAAACTGTGGCGAAGATGCTCTCGGCAGGCGGCCTTTCTTATGTCGCTCTTGATTTGAATGCTGCCCGTATCACGGCATGCCGCGCCAAGGGCTTGCCGGTTTTCTTTGGAGATTCAAGTCAAATAGAAATCTTGAACGCCGCGGGAGCAAGCCGAGCGAGAGGCGCGATCATTACGATCGATCATCCCGCGAACGCAGACGGAATCGTGGCGGCCCTCCACGAGTTTTTCCCCGACTTGCCGATTTTCGCCCGGGCTCGGGATTTGCTTCATGGCCGCCGCCTGGAAACTCAGGGCGCGACCCGGGCCATCCCGGAGACTCTTGAGGCAAGCCTACAATTGGGCGCGATTGCGATGACCTCGCTGGGCGTGAGAACCGACGAGGTTGTGGGCATAGAGCAAGAGCTTCGTAAAGACGACTACGCCAATCTGGGCGAATCCGTTCAAGGCTAACGTGTTCGCATCGATCGACAGGGCCATATTTCGCTTAAAGCGGCACATTGACTTGGCCGTCGGAAGGCGAACGCATCCAGTCGCAAAGGCAGGCGGTTTATCCGCGTTCCCGGCCTACGGCTCGATTAGCCGGAAGGAATGGTCCCGCTGACCTTATCCCGACCTTCAAATCGGACGAGGGGGCGCCCGCCGCGCACTTCGATCCGGGTGGGGACGTGTGGGAACCTCAGCGCCGCGCGGTGGCGTAGTCGTGCAGTACGTTGGACTCCAGTTCCGCTTCTTCCAGCCGGTTCTTCACCACGTCGCCGATGCTGATCATGCCGCACAGCTTGCCGCTCTCGACCACCGGCAGGTGGCGGATCCGGCTGTGGGTCATCTTGGACATGACATCCTTGATGTTCTCCCCGGGGGCGCAAGTTCTGACCTCCCGAGTCATGAGGTCGGCCGTGCGCATGTGCGGCAACTCGGCGCCGTATGTGGCCAAGCCGCGGACAATGTCGCGTTCCGAGATCAGGCCCTCGATGTGCTCCCCGTCCGCGCTGACCACCAGCGCGCCGATCTTCTCCGCATTCAACATATGGATAACCACGGAGACACTTGCCTCCGGGCGCGTGGTGACGACCTTGCCCCGCCTCTTGCCCAATATGGCTTCGATTTTCATGGCTCTCGCGCTCCTAGACCGAACGGCCGGGCCGCGTGGCGGATGCCCTCTGCCGGCACGCCCGCTCATATTATTCGCTTGCGGGCAAATTTAACACAAACGGCCTGGAATGGCGACTCGCGCGGCGCGGCCGCGTGGCGAGGACCATGACAGGGCGGGGACGTGCGGAGAGGGCGGCGCCCCTCAATCCCCACCCGCCAAATGGAAATCGTGCGCGCCCACGCCTTGGACGATGGTGAAGCGGCAGGGCTGTCCGTCCTGGCCGGTGACCTCGTGGGCGGTCATGGGGGGTACGGTGCAGTGGGTGCCGGGGGGCAGCAGGTGGCGGGCGCGTGGGGCGCGGGTTTCGACCACTGTGGTGCCTTCCAGGCCGACGAAGATATCGGTGACCTCGCTATGGTAGTGCCAGGGCACGCACTCGCCGGCCCCTAGGGTGAGGATCTGCACGCGCAGGCCATCGGCCTCGGCGACGGCTTCCCGGCCCGCGATGGTGTAGGGCAGGTCTTTGGGGTCGGTCATGGTCCAAGCTCCTTGTCATGGGCGCGGGGCGCCATCCTTTCGCCGCGCACGCGCTAAAACACTCCTACCTCCAGGCCCGCCGCCATGGCGGTGCCGAGGTCGCGGACCTGCTGGACGAAATCCTCCCGCCATTCCCCACGAAGGATCAGTGGCTCCTGAACCGCGCGCCAGCGCAGGCCGCCGGCGATGCTTTCGACCGCGCGCTTGGTGCCGGTGCCGTCCTGGCCGGCGCGGATGTAAAGGGCGTAGGGCAGGCCCTGGGTCTGCTCCAGGCAGGGGTAGTAACAGCGGTCGAAGAAATCCTTCAGGGCGCCGCTCATGTAGCCCAGGTTCTCGGTCGTCCCCAAGATCAAGGCGCCGGCCGCCAGGACATCGGCCGGCTCGGTCTCGAAGGGCGTTTTGACGATCACCTCGACGCCCTCGATGTTCTCGGCTGCCGCACTGTCGCGCAGGGCGTCGCGCAGCCGCAGGGTGTTGGGCGAGGGCACATGGGCAACGATCAGCAGGCGTTTCGAGGTCATGGCACCAGTGTTCCGCAAACGCCGGGCTCCCCGCAAGCCTTGGCCCGGTAATCTCACTCCGCACTTGGACCCCAAACCCTGGACGCGGGCGGCGCGAGGTGACATAGTCGCGCCCGCCGATTCGGCTTTGTTTTTCGTGGACCGGCAAGGACGGAACCGCCCCGATCATGTCCAGCGCGACCATAGGAACCCGGCTTTATACCTGGCTGCGCGGTGAGGAGGCCGGGCGCGATTCGGCCGAAAATATCTATTACCGCGAGAAGGGCGGCGGAAACGTCCACGGCGATTCCCTGCGTAAGGAGCGGCGCTGGGTGATCTACAAGGGCGAGGCCGAGGGCAGCCATGTGCCTCCGCTTTGGAACGCCTGGCTGCATCACACCATTCAGGACGTGCCCTCGGCCGAGGACGAGCGCCGGCGGCCCTGGCAAAAGGCGCACAAGCCGAATATGACCGGCACCGCCGAGGCCTACCGCCCGCCCGGCCACACCCTGGAAGGCGGTCAGCGCGACAAGGGTACCGGCGATTACCAGGCCTGGCGCCCGGAATAGCCACCTTGGTTTGTCGCGTCGCCGCCCATGAGGGATCAAGACCAAATTAAGTTACGCCGGGAGGAAAAGGTGCTAACTCAATGAACCGAAACGCAATTGAAACCATTATGGGTGGCGTCGTTCTGCTGGTCGCCGCCGGCTTCGTCTTCCTCGCCTTTCAAAGCGGTACGGTTGACCGAGATTCTGGCTATCAGTTAAGCGCGGAATTCGATAACGCCTCGGGCCTGGCGCCGGGCGCGGACGTACGCATGTCGGGGGTGAAGATCGGCCTGGTCACCGCTCAGACCCTGGACCCCAGCACATTTTTCGCCGTGGTCACCATGAAGATCGACGACACGGTCCAACTGCCGCGCGATACCTCGGCCCGGATTTTGGCCGACGGCTTGCTGGGCGCGACCTTCGTCTCGCTCGAGCCGGGCGGCGACATCGAGACCCTCAAGGCTGGCGAGCAGATCACCTTCACCCAGGGCTCCATCAATGTGGTCGATCTGCTGGGCCGCTTCATCTTCAGCGCCGCCGAAAGCGCCGGCAAATCCAAAGAATAGGTATCCGGCCGCCGCGCGTTCGGCCCATGACCGGGGACCCTGCGCGGCCCGCTCTGATCGGCGCGCCATGGCGCCCGAATTCCGGGTAGACTCCCTAGGGCCGGCTTAAGTCAAACATCACATTTCCCTGCTATCGACGGTCTGGTCTATGACAATGGGATGTACGAGAGCGTGGTCTCCTTGAGCGTAAAGCGCGGTCGCGCCGCCCGCACCCTGTTCGGCGGCGCGATGTGGGGCGCTACGGTGCTTGCGGCGGCGCTGTCCGGCGGCGCCGGGGCCCAGGCGCAGCAGCAGGTCTTTGAGCCAGAGACGGCTCCGGGGCTGGAGCAGGAGGGTGCGCTGGTGCGGCCCGAGGTCGGCAATTGGCCGGCCGTGGTGCTTCAAGGCTTGGACAAGACCACCGCGCGGGTTTCCACCGTGGTAGCGCCGCTTGGCGCCGCGGCCCGCTTCGGCACCCTGGAGATCGTCGCCCGGGCCTGCAAAAAGAAGCCGCCGACCGAGCCTCCGGAGAGCGCGGCCTATCTGGAAATCGTTGATGTCCGGCCCGATTCGCCCTCAGTCGCGCTCTTCGCCGGCTGGATGTTCGCCTCCTCGCCCGGGATCTCGGCCCTGGAGCACCCGGTCTACGACGTCTGGGTGGTGGATTGCCGCGGCTTGGCCGAAGGCGATGGCGGGGCTATCCCGGCCGCCGTCCAGCCGGCCCCGGGGCCGGGCCGCGACCCCAATGGCGAGGATTCGGCCGAATTGATCGAGGACCCGGAGGGAGAGGCCGTGCCGGACGGCACCGATACCACCGGAATCCAATGAATACCCTGGCATTCTCAGAGACGTGTAATGCGGGGTTAAAATGCTACTATTAGCTGTATCGTCATGTATACCATTACCGATATTTAATGGATTGGTGCGGTATGATTCGCGACGGCGCGGGGCGGAAACAGCCGCTCTGGCCATCTGATTTAACCATGGGCTTGCGGCGGCCTTAACCGCGCCCGACGAGACAAGAATGAGCCAAACCGGGAACAAATCCGCTGTGGGCAATCTAGCTGAATCGCAGAAACGACCGGAAGACGTTCTGCCGACCCCGCCGGCGCGCGACGGGTCCACGCATTCGCGCACCTTGGCCCGCTTGGTTCGGGGCAAGAACATCGACGAAACCAGCCTGCTGGCCACTGACTATCTGAATCATTTCAACGAAATCATCATGCTGATCGAAATGATTCCGAGCATGCCGGAATGCCTGGAGGACGCCCGCGAATGGCAGCCCAAGAGTTATAGCGAGCATTTCCGGGACAGCGCCTTTGCCGACAAGGATCTGGCGATTCTGGCCTATGAGAATTCGCCGGCCCGGTTTCGCGAACCCTTCGACAGCGCCGTATCGACCATGAATTCCCTGGCGATTCGCGGCTTGGAGGAAATTTCCGCGGCCCTGGACTCCGGCAACCAGGACATGGTTGCCCACAAGGTCGAGACCGTGACCGGCAATCTGCGCAAGTTCGTCGATGTGGCCAGTGCGATCATCCACGGCACCGAAGTGACCTCGGACCAATCGGCAGTTGACGCGATCTTCGATAGCTGACGCCGTCTAAACGGCATCTCCAATCTAAGGACTGTGAGCTTGGGCCCCGGTGTCGCGCCGGGGCGGGTGTAAATCTCGGCCGACTCGATTACAGTTCGCCGGCAGTTACCTTCGCGATCCCCCGTGCGACTCAAGCGCAACCGAGGCCATGACCCTTTCGTTCCGATCCGCCTCATGGAGGCAACCATGAAGACCTTGCTTACGGTGGCCGGCGGCGGCGCCCTGGGGGCGGTCGCGCGCTATCTGGTCTTCGTCGCTGCCGGGCACATCCTGGGGGCCGGCTTTCCCTATGGCACCTTGATCGTCAATGTGGTCGGGTCTTTCGCCATGGGCGCCCTGACCGAGATCATGGCCCTGGTCTGGTCGGCCTCGATGCAAACCCGCCTGTTCCTGGTGGTTGGCTTTCTGGGCGCCTTCACGACCTTCTCGACCTTCTCTCTGGATGTCGCGGTGCTTTACGAGCGCGGCCGGTTGTTCCTCTGCGCGCTTTATATCGGCGCCTCGGTTTTTTGTTCGATTGGCGCCTTGTTCCTGGGGATGTGGGTGTTCCGGCGCTTGCTGGCGCCGGCGCTCTAGATCGCGCGAATCCGCTCGCCGAACTAGCGCCGCGCCGCGCAGGCCGCGATAAAATCCTTAAGCTCGGCCTGGCCGACCTCCGGCGGGAACTGCGCGGCGGTGGTGATCGCCTTAGCCAGGCGGCTGCGGTATTCGTCGCGTTCAATTTCGACCGCTCCGAAGCGTTTCAGGTGATCGGTGACGAACTGGGTATCGAGCAATAGATAGCCGCCCAGGCGCAGACGCAGGGCGAGGTGTACCAGGGCCACCTTGCTGGCGTCGCTCGCCCGGCTGAACATGCTCTCGCCGAAAAAGGCGGCGCCCAGCGAAACCCCGTACAGCCCGCCGACCAGTTCGCCCTCGTGCCAGCACTCGACCGAATGGGCGAAGCCGGCCTTGAAGAGGTCGTTGTAGAGGTGCTCGATGGTCGGGTTGATCCAGGTATCGCGCCGGTTCTCGCGATGTTCGGCGCAGGCCTGGATGACTTGGTCGAAGGCACTGTCGCAACGGATCTCAAAGTCGCCCCGGCGCAGAATGCGGCGCAGGCGGCGCGGGATGTGGAAGGCGTCCAGGGGCAGCACGCCACGCTCTTCCGGGTCTATCCAATGCAGCTCGCTGTGCGCGCGCCCCTCGGCCATGGGAAAGATGCCGATGGCATAGGCTCGCAACAGGACGTCGGGCGTCAGGTGCATATCGCCAACTCAGCGTCTAGCGGCTTCAGTCGGTCTCCCCGTCGGTCGTCTCGACGAAGCGTTCCAGCCAGTGGATATCATAGTCGCCGTTAATGAAGTCGCGCGCCCCGATCAGCCTTTGGTGCAGCGGAATGGTGGTCGAGACGCCTTCGATCACGAACTCCTCGAGTGCCCGGCGCAGGCGCATCAAGCACTCGTTGCGCGTCTGCCCTTCCACAATCAGCTTGGCAATCAGGCTGTCGTAATGCGACGGCACCCGGTAGCCGCTATAGAGGCCCGAATCGACCCGGACGCCCAACCCGCCGGGCGCGTGGTAGTCGCTGACCAAACCGGGCGAGGGCATGAAGGTCACCGGGTTTTCCGCGTTGATCCGGCATTCGATGGCATGGCCGGAGAAGACGATGTCGGATTGCCGTAGGTCGAGCGGCGAGCCGTTGGCGATGCGGATCTGCTCGCGCACCAGGTCGACCCCGGTGATCGCTTCGGAAATCGGGTGCTCGACCTGCAGGCGGGTGTTCATCTCGATGAAAAAGAACTCGCCGTTCTCGTATAGGAACTCGATGGTTCCGGCGCTGCGGTAGCCCAGCTTCTTCATGGCGGCGGTCACGCGTTCGCCGATTGCGGCGCGCGCTTCCGCGTTGAGGGCCGGGGAGGGCGCTTCCTCAAGGATCTTTTGATGGCGGCGCTGGAGCGAGCAGTCGCGCTCGCCCAAATGGATGACGTTGCCTTGGCCATCGGCCAGAAGCTGCACCTCGATATGGCGCGGCTGCCCCAGATAGCGCTCCATATAGACCACGTCGTAGCCAAAGTTGGCCTTGGCCTCGGTCCGGGCGAGGCGCAGCGCGGTTGGCAGCTCGTCCTCGTTTTGCGCGACCTTCATGCCGCGTCCGCCGCCCCCGGCGGCGGCCTTGATCAAAATCGGAAAGCCGATCTCGCGCGCGACCGTCATGGCTTCTTCGTCGTCGCTGACCGCGCCGTCCGATCCGGGCACCACGGGGATGCCCAGGTCGCGCGCTGCCTGCTTGGCCGCGACTTTGTCGCCCATCAGCCGGATGTGGTCCGGCTCCGGCCCAATGAAGACGCAGCCGTGTTCCTCAACCATGGCGCAGAAGTCTGCGTTTTCGGACAGGAACCCGACCCCCGGATGGATCGCGTCCGCGCCGGTGATGGTCGCCGCCGAGAGAATCGCAGAAGCGTTGAGGTAGCTATCCTTGCTGGGCGGCGGCCCGATGCACACGCTTTCGTCCGCCAAGCGCACGTGCATGGCATCCGCGTCGGCAGTGGAATGGACCGCGACCGTCTTGATGCCCATCTCGCGGCAGGCGCGATGGATGCGCAGCGCGATCTCGCCCCGGTTTGCAATCAGGATCTTTTCGAACATCTGCTTGGATCGCCGCTTATTCGACGACGATCAAGGGCTCGCCGAATTCGACCGGCTGTCCGTCGCTCGCGAATATCCGCGTGACCGTCCCGGCGCGGGGACTGGTCAAGGGATTCATGACTTTCATGGCCTCGATGATCAGCAGGGGCTGGCCTTCCGTTACCCCGTCGCCGACCTTGACCAATGGCGCCGCGCCCGGCTCGTTGGCGACATAGACCGTGCCGACCATGGGGGAAAGGATGACCCCGGCGGGCAGTTCATCGGCGGCGGCCGCGGCCGCCGCCGGCATTTGCGGGCCAGGGGCGGCGGCCGTGGCGCTCAAGGTGCCTCGGCCGACCCGGATGCGTTGGCCGTCCGCCTCGTACTCGATCTCGCTCAAGCCGGTCTCGTCGAGCAGGGCCGCCAGTTTTCGTATCAGTTTGTCATCCGGTTCCAGTTTCGCCATTACGCTTTCTTTCCGCTCCCCTTCGCATTGCCGATCAAGTCCGCGAGACCGTCGATCGCCATAAGATACCCTGTGGCCCCGAAGCCGCAAATAACACCTTGTGCCGCGCTCGAGACATAGGAGTGGCGGCGGAAGGTTTCGCGCTGGTGGATATTCGACAGGTGAACTTCGACGACCGGCAATTCGACCGTGAGCAAGGCGTCGAGAATCGCCACCGAAGTGTGCGAATAGGCGCCCGGGTTGATCAGGATCCCGGCGCAGGTGCCGCGCGCACCCTGGATCCAAGTCACCATCTCGCCTTCGCTGTTGGATTGCCGACAGTTCGCCGCCAAGCCGCGCTCAAGGGCCCGCGCCTGGCACATCGCCTCGATCTCGGTCAGCGTCGTATGGCCGTAGACCTCCGGCTGCCGAGTCCCCAGCGTATTGAGGTTCGGGCCGTTGAGAATCAAAATCTTAGGTGTCTTCGCCAAGCCGCTGCTCCGCGATCTTGTGGCTGGATTCCTTGGGCGGGTTCAGCGTTAACACACCGGCTGGCGCGGGCGCAACGTCGAGGACTCGGGCGCTCGGGCTTCGGCTGGGTGGCGCTCAACTCGCCTTGGCGCGCGCCTCGGCGATCAACCGGCGCATTGTGTCCGCGTCGATCGCGCCCGGCACCAAGGTGTCGCCGAAAACGAAGGCGGGCGTCCCGCCGATGCCCAGGCTTTGGGCCAGGGCGTGGTTGCGCTGGATCAGGGCGCTGATCTCCTCGGAGTCCATATCCGCTTTCAGTTGCTCGACGTCCATGCCGAACTGGCGCGCGACCTGCATCAGATGCGGGTCGCTCATATCGCCGGGCTGGGTCATGAGGGCAAAGTGATAGGCCTCGTACTGGCCCTGTTTGTCCGCCGCTAGGGCAGCGCGGGCGGCGCGGGTCGAGGCCGGCCCGAGGATCGGAAATTCCTTCATCGCCAGCCGGATATTGCCGTCTTCCTCGACCAGGGCGCGCAGGTCCTGAACCACGCGCCGGCAATAGCCGCAACGGTAATCGAAGAACTCGACGATGACCACGTCTCCATCGGGGTTCCCGATCACCGGGGTGTTGGGGTCCGTTCTTAGCTCGGCCAGGTTCTCGACCAGGGCTTGTTGCTTGCGATCCTCTTCCGCCAGGCGCTGACGCTGCTGGTAGGTGTTGAGGGCCTCGACCAAGACGTCCGGGTTTTCCAGTAGGTACTGCTGGATGATCTGCTCCAGGCCTTCGATCTGCTCGGCGCTGAAGCCGCCGGGCAGGCTTTGCTGTGCCACGGCCGGTTGGCCGGCGGCGGCGAAGAGGGCGACGGCCAGGGCCAGAACAAACCCCGGGGCCCGCGCCCAACCGTGCGGCCGTCTCGAGGTGATTCTCGGCAAGCTCAACATGCGATCGCTCTCCCATTCAGCGTGGCGGAACCGGCACAGCGGCCGGGCTCAAAGTCCAGGCCTAGGTGCCTGAACAAAATGCCGTTTGGACCAAAGGTCCCTGATTCTTTGGCCAAAACCTTTGGATTGTCTTAGCGCCTGATGCCGGGCCCGGCAACTCACGCTTGTTTTATCGCCGCGCGGCCTTATCGACGCGCCTTTGCGCCAAATCCTCCAGATCGCGCGCCCGTAGCCAGGCCGGGGCGCCTTCGGAGAGTATATGTTGTGCGCGTTTGGATTGATCCAGCGCTTCCTTGGCGTCGCCCCTGGCGATTGCGGATTCGGCGAGGGCAAGGGCGGTCAGGCCGACGTCGCCCTGGCGGCCATGGGCGATCGCGGTCAAGCGCCAGGCGAAACTGTTGCCGGGCTCGTCGCGCAGGGTCGCCGCCAAATGCTTGAGCGCGATTTCGTCCTGCGCCGGATCTTCCAGTTCGATCCTGGCCTGGGCCGCCGCAAGATGGATCTGGGCCGAATCCGGCAGCAGCTTGGAGGCGGACTCGAACTCCGGCACGGCTTCCGCGATGCGGCCGTGCTCGAATAGAATTTGGCCCTTGAGCTCGAGGAAATAGGGGTCGTCAGGGTACTCGGCGATTAGGCCGTTCAGGATCGCCAGGGCGTCCTCCACCCGGCCGGCTCGGTATTCCGCCGTCGCACGGGCGTAACGCGCCGGCACGCTGGTATCGCTTTTCGGATAGTGCTGTAACACCGAGGCCGGCGATTCGAGGAACCCGATCAACTTCGCCCGCATGCGGGCGTGCAACGCCACCAGGTCCGGGTCCGCCGGTTTGGTACCAAAGGGCGAGGTGCGAACCTGTTCCTCAAGGAAGGTGATGCGTTCCGTGGTCACCGGATGGCTTCTCAGGTACGGGTCCTGCGGAGTCCCGAAGAGGGTTTCCTGGGTGCCGATCTGACGCATGAAGTCGAGCATGCCCTGGGGCGACTGTCCGGTCCCGTTCAGGAGGTTGACCGCGTATTGGTCGGCGGCTTGCTCCTGGCCGCGGGTGTAGGAGAGCAGGCTCTTGATGGCAATGTCCTGACCGCCGGCGACCGCGGCGCCGGCAATCTCCCCCCGGCCGGTCGCCAGGGCGGCCGCCAAACCCAGGACGTAGGACGCGATCACCGTGGTGCTGGCGGTCCTCGCCGCATCCGGACGCGTGACCGTATGTCCGGATGCCAGATGGCCGGTTTCATGGGCGATCACGCCGATCACCTCGAGCGGATCCTTGGCGCTAATCAGCAAGCCGGTGTGGAGAAAAATCCTCAGCCCCGGGGTTGCGAAGGCATTGAGCGTCGGATCCTGAACCAGATAGACCTGGATCGCGCTCGGGCTGAAGCCGGAGGCCTGGAACAGTGGCGTCGCATAGATTCGGATGATATTTTCCGTTTCAGCGTCGCGAATTAGCCGCAGTTTCTGCGCTTGGGCGGACGCCGGGATGAGCGCTATAAGAAGCGACAACAGAATCGCGGCCAGGGATGCCAGGACCGCAAGAGGGGCCGGTGCCGCCGGAAGGGCCGCAAGAGGGAGTTGGTTCTGCCGCACGCAATATCGTCCCAGTTTGATTTCAGGTAAAACCCGGTTTGATTACAGGTAACCATCGTATCGTGACGTTTCAACGCATTTGGACTTGTCCGGCCAGGCCGCGCGTCATGCCGGCTTTGGTTTTGGCCTTGGGCGCCCTTGCCGGCGCCTGCTCCCCGGAACCGGTTCCGGGCAAGATCGGGGTCGTCGAGGGCTTCGCCGGCGTGGTGGCGGCCGACGAGCCGCGCGCCACGGTGGTCGGCCGCGAGGTTCTGGGTAACGGCGGCACCGCGATCGATGCCGCGGTGGCCATGTACTTTACCATGGCGGTCACCATGCCCTCGCGGGTCGGCTTGGGCGGCGGCGGCGTCTGCGTCCTGTTCGACGGCCGGACCAAGCGCGGCGAGGCGATCGAGTTCCTGGCCCGCGCCGCGCCATCGGGCGGCATGGTGCCCTCCAACATGCGCGCCATGGCGGCCATGCACGCGCGCGGCGGCGCCCTGCGCTGGGAGCAACTTTTGGCGCCGGCCGAGAGCATGGCCCGTTTCGGCCATCCGGTCAGCCGGGCCTTCGCTCAGGACCTGGCGGCGGCCGCCGACTTCATCTCCGGCAGCGCCGATTTGAGTCGCATGTTCGCGGCCCGCAGTGGGCGCCTGGCCACCACCGGTGATAAGATCGTGCAGCCGGAGTTATCGGGTGTGCTCAGCGGAATTCGCCGCCAAGGCGCGCCCTACCTGCACGGCGGGCCTTTCGCGACCCGCCTGGCCGAAGCCTCCAGTGCCGCCGGCTTGCCGCTGACCGCCGAGGACGTGCGGCGCCAGGTCCCGCGCCTGAAGGAGGCGGTTGCGGTGGCTGCGAACAAGCGCGATGTCGCTTTTTTCGGTCCGCCGCGCGCCACCGCCGGGGTGGTGGCGGCGCAAATTTGGGGCCAACTGACCCAGGTGCACCGTTATGCCGGGGCGGCAGCGGAGGAACGCGACCATCTGTTCGCCGAGGCGGCGGTGCGCGCCTTCGCCGAGCGGGGGCATTGGATGCATCCGGACGGCGCCAGCATCGAGACCCTGGAAGCCCTGGTCGATGAAGACCGCCTAACCCGCATGATGGCCAACTACGATCCCGCACGGCACACCCCGGCCACGGCCTACTCGCCCGCGCCCGAGGACGTGTCGAGCCAAGCCTACTCCGCCGGTTTCGTGATCGGCGATCAATACAGCAAGGCAGTGGCCTGTAATTTCACCATGAACCGGCTGTTCGGCGCCGGGCGGGTCGCGGTCGGCACCGGCATCATTCTGGCGGCGCCGCCCTTATCGAAGAACGATGGATCGACCTCGCTGACCGCCGTGATCGTGGGCAACACCGCGACCGGCGATGTGCGCTTCGCCGGTATCGGCGGCGACGGGCCGGCCGGGGCGACCGCCCTGGTCCGAACCATGTTGGATACGATCGCGACCGGCGAAAAATTGGATCGCGCCATGCTGCGGCCCCGCGTGCACGGCCATGGCGCGCCAGATGCCTTGTTGCAGGAGGTGATCCTGGGCGAGGACGCCCGCGCCGCCCTGGCGCGGCGCGGCCATGAAGGGCGGGTCGTTTCCGCCCTGGGCCACGTCAACGCTTTCTATTGTGCCAAGGGCCTGAAGGACCATGGCGAAACCTGCGAAGTGGCGACCGATCCGCGCGGTTACGGTCTGGCGCAAATGGCGCAATAGACCATGGCCCTGAAGATCTCCAAGCGCGGCCGAGTGCCGGCTTTCATCGTCATGGACGTGCTGCGCGCCGCGAACGAGCGCGCCGCGCGCGGCGAGGACGTCTTGCACCTGGAGGTCGGACAGCCTGGCACGTCCGCGCCCCGGGCGGTGCTGGAGGCCGCGCGCGAGGCCCTGAACCGCGAGCGGATCGGCTATACCGACGCGACCGGCATGCCCTCGCTTCGCGCCAGGATCGCCCGCCACTACCTGGAGACCGCCGAGGTCGAGGTGGACCCGGCGCGGATCGTGGTCACCACCGGATCTTCCGGCGGTTTCTTGCTGAGCTTCCTGTCGTGTTTTGATCCGGGCGACCGGGTCGCATTGGCGGCGCCGGGCTATCCGGCTTATCGCAACATCCTCACCACCTTGGGGATCGAGCCGGTGGCGCTGGAGACCGAGGCGGCGCAGCGCTTTCAGCCGAGCCCGGACCTGCTGGCGGCGGCGGGCGGGCGGCTCGACGGCCTGATCGTCGCCAGTCCCTCGAACCCGGCCGGCACCATGCTCGGGCGAAGCGCCTTTTCCGATCTGGTCGACCACTGCCGGGATCGGGGCATCCGCCTAATTTCGGATGAGATCTATCACGGCATCACCTATGGCGAGCGCGCAGTCACCGCCCTCGAGCTGACCGGCGACGCGATCGTGATCAACAGCTTCTCGAAGTATTTTTCCATGACCGGTTGGCGTCTCGGCTGGATGGTCCTGCCCGAGGACCTGACGCGCCCGATCGAATGCTTGGCCCAGAACCTGTTTATCTCGGCGCCGACCCTGTCACAGTATGCGGGGGAGGCGGCCTTCGACTGCCGGGCCGAGTTGGACGGCTATGTCGCCGCCTACGGGCGCAACCGCGAACTCTTACTGAAAGAGTTGCCGGAGGCTGGCTTTGATCGCCTGGCGCCGGCCGACGGGGCGTTTTACATCTACGCCGACGTGAGCGCGCGGAGTAACGACAGCGAGGCCTTTTGCCAGCGCATGCTGGCGGAAATCGGCGTCGCCACGACACCGGGCATCGATTTCGATGAGGAGCGCGGCCGCCGTTTCGTCAGGTTTTCCTTCGCCGGGCCCGAGGCCGACATCGCCCAAGCGCTCACCCGCCTGCGCGGCTGGCGTTAGGGCTTAACCGTCACTTAGCTCCAGCGGTTCCACCAGCCACGGCGCTTCGGCTCTGCCTCATCGGCGGCGTCGTCCTCGGCCGTCTCGCTGTGCGTGCTGCCGCTGGCATCGGCCGCCGAGATGGAAACCGGCTTGGCTTCGGCCTCGGTTTCCGGCCGTTCCAGGGTCGTGACCGAACCCGTTTGTCCGGCGCTTTCCGCCTCTTCTTCGGTGACCGTCGGCGCATTGGGCGGGGTCTCGGGCTGAGCCTCGGCTTCGGCCGGTGCGGCCGAACGCGGGCGCCTGGGGCTGCGCCGCCGACGGCTGCGGGACGGCTTGGCGTCTTCGGCTGGGGTCTCTGCCTCGTCCGGGCCGCGCGTTTCCGGCTCCGCAGCCGATGCGTCGGTCGCCTCGGCACCCGCTTGCGCATCCTCCGGGCTTTCGTTTCCTTCGCCCTCGACGCGCGTTTCGGTCCCGTCTTCGGCGCTCCGCCGGGTGCGGCGGCGGCCGCCGCGCTTGCCGCGCCGGCGGCGGCGGGGTTTTTCGCCCCCCGAATCCTCGCTCGCATCTTCTGTGGCGCTGACCTCGGCCGCTTCGCCGCCGCTGGTCTCGGCGGGCGCGCCCTGATCGGTGTCCGCCGCTTCCATGCTCTCGGCGGCATCCTCGCCCTCGGAAGGCCTCTTGCGCCGGCGCCGCCCGCGGCCGCGTTTGCGCTCGCCCCGGTCCTCTTCTTCGCTGTCCGCCTCGACCCTGGGCCGCTCGACCACCGCAGCTTCGCTGCCGGCCACACTGCTACGCTGCAAGGTGAAGTTCGGCGGGATCAGCGTGTCGTCGGCGATGATGGCGACCTGCAGGCCATAACGCTGCTCGATCCCGACAAGGCGATCGCGCATTTGGTTCAGCAGGTGGTGCGCGGCGTCGCGCGGCGCGCCGGCCGTCACGCTACCGCCGCCCCGGCGAATACCTTCTTCCTCAAGGGCGCGCAGGACATGCAACGCGACTGATTGCGTAGTGCGGACATAGCCGCTGGCACTGCAATAGCGGCAGGCCTCGGTCGAGCTTTCCAGCAGGCTGGGACGCAGCCGCTGGCGTGACAGCTCCAATAGGCCGAAGGGGCTGATCCGGCCGAGTTGAATTCGCGCCCGATCGCGCCGCATGGCGTCCTTCAGCTTGCGTTCGACCGTTCGGTTGTGGCGCGATTCCTCCATGTCGATGAAATCGATCACGATGAGGCCGGCCATATCGCGCAGGCGCAACTGGCGTGCGACCTCCTCGGCGGCTTCCAGGTTGGTCTTGTAGGCGGTTTCTTCGATATGGCGTTCGCGTGTCGCCTTGCCGGAGTTCACGTCGATCGCGACCAGGGCCTCGGTCATGTGGATGACGATGTAGCCGCCGGAGCGCAACTGCACGACCGGATTGTGCATCGCGTCGATTTGGCTTTCGATCTGGTGGCGGTAGAACAGCGGGACCGTCGGGTCCTTGTACTGTTTGACCTTGCGCGCGTGGCTGGGCGTTAGGGACTTCATGAAGGCCTTGGCCGCCTTGTAGCCCTCATCGCCCTCGACCAGGATCTCGTCGGTATCACTCTGGTAGACGTCGCGGATCGCCCGCTTGATGAGGTTGGCCTCTTCGTAGACCAGAGCCGGTGCGGTCGAGGCCAAGGTGGTCGAGCGAATCTCGTCCCAAAGGCGCAGCAGAAAGTCGTAATCCCGGCGGATCTCCGCCTTGGTTCGCTCGCTGCCTGCGGTGCGCAGGATGACGGCGATGCCCTCGGGAATCTTCAGGCTCTCCAGGATGTCTTTCAGACGCCTGCGGTCCTTGGCGCCGGCGATCTTGCGGCTGATCCCGCCACCCTTGGCGGTATTCGGCATCAGGACGCAATAGCGGCCGGCCAGGGAAAGATAGGTGGTCAGCGCGGCGCCCTTATTGCCGCGCTCTTCCTTGGTTACCTGGATCAGGAGGACCTGACGGCGCTTGATCACTTCCTGGATCTTGTAGCGGCGCATCAACTTGGCGCGCTTGCGGGCGGCGTCCTCGACATCGTCGTTTTCCAGGGTGTCGACCTTGGGTTCGACCTCCAACTCCTCGACCGCGCCGTTTCCGCCGATCGCGGCTTCGGCCCGCGCTTCGACATCCGGGTCCTCGGACTCTGGTGCCTCGGCAGCTAGCGCCTCGTCATCGCTAGTTTCGTCATCGCTGGTTTCGTCATCGCCGGCGGCCTCTGGCGCCGCAGCGTTCGAATCGTCGTCACCGTCCTCGTCGTCAGAGGATTCGGATTCGACCGTTTCGACATGGGTATCGGCCTCGGCGGCGAGCAGGGCCTCGCGATCCGCGATCGGGATGCGGTAGTAGTCGGGATGGATTTCGCTAAACGGCAAGAAGCCGTGGCGGTTGCCGCCGTACTCTATAAAAGCGGCCTGAAGCGACGGCTCAACCCGCGTTACTTTTGCGAGATATATGTTGCCCTTAAGTTGCTTTCTTGACGCGCTTTCGAAATCAAAATCTTCGAGACGATTGCCGCTGATCACCGCTACCCGTGTCTCTTCCGGGTGAGAGGTATCGATCAACATTCTCTTTGTCATTAATGGAAGACTCCTGAACGCGCCCGGCGACTCCCGACACCGGGGCGAGCCCAGTGGCGCGGCGCGGCGCGAAGATTCTGGAAAAACGATCGAGCATTATTCGAGCGTCCGTCATGCGCCGCATGCCATCGTTCGCCGATAGCGCGACGCGTAGTCTGCGAGGCCGGCCAGCGCGCAATGCCCCGGACGGCGGTGATGTCCTTGGTCCCCCTGCCCACAAGCAGGGCATGACCGAATTGCGCGACGTGGGTCGAAATCGATTCGGCCAACGTCTGGAAACCTTTGCCCGCCCCATTCGAATGGAACCGGCATGACAGCCTGGCCCGATGTCGTGCGCCCGCTTGTCCCGGGCTCCGATGTCCTGAACCGCGACGTCCTGAACCCCGATGCCCTGGACCCGCGTGCCGCTCTGGGCGGAGTGGGGGCCGGGACTTGGTTGCGGGGCCGTTTGCGCAGTAACATTATCAGGTTGGCGAGGGTGCTTCTACACTCGTTTACCCGCGAAGACAATACATCGCGGCGGCAAGGAGCAGCGCGCTTAAGGACTGGTTAAGCTATTCCAAGGTACCCGGAAAGAGATATCCCGGGTTGCGACGCGATCCTCATGTATTTATGTGGAGACAGGTCCCAACTTCATAAGATGCGGGCACGTACAAACCCATGTTCCGCGCCGTCCTGATTTGCTTGATTTGGCTTTTCGCCGTGTCCCCGGCCTGGGCGGAGCTGGCCGTGACCGGCGTGCGGGTCGGCGAGCATCCGGACAAGGTCCGTTTCGTCATGGAGCTGAGCGAGGCACCGCGTTACCGGGTGTTCACGCTGCCCGATCCCTTCCGGGTCGTGATCGACCTGCCGGAGTTGAACTGGCGGCCACGCGGGGACCTGCCGGGCGGCGACGGCGCCATGATTACGGCCATGCGATTTGGCCTGTTCGCGCCCGGCACCAGCCGTGTGGTCCTGGATATGCGTGGCCCGGTGCGGATCAAGAGCCTTTTCGTCATCCCGCCCCAGGGCAAATACCCGCACCGCCTGGTGCTGGATATCGCGCCGGTCACCCGCGCCGCCTTCCTGGCTGCGGGCCGGGCCGCGCCACGGGTATCGGATCCGCCCCTGGCGCCGCCGCGTAGCGCCTCGATTCCGGCCCCGAAGCCCAAGACCGACGACCGCCCGACCATTGTGATCGATCCGGGTCACGGCGGGGTCGACCCCGGCGCGCCCAGCATTACCGGGCGCAATGAGAAGGATATCGCCCTGGCTTATGGCCTGGAACTGCGCCGGCGCTTAACCGCGACCGGCCGCTACCGGGTGATCATGACCCGCGACAAGGATATCTTCGTCAGCTTGGGCGCCCGGCGCGAATTTGCCCAGCGCCACGAGGCGGACCTCTTCGTCTCGGTTCATGCCAATAACCATAAATCCCACAAGATCCGAGGTGCTTCGGTCTATACCCTGTCCGAGGGCGCTTCCGACGCCGAGGCCAAGTCCCTCGCCGCCAAGGAGAACGCCGCCGACGTCGTGGCCGGGATCGATCTCTCGGGCCAGCCGGAGGTGGTCGGCGACATCCTCTTGGATCTAGTCCAGCGCGAAACTATGAACCTTTCCAAGCAGTTCGCAAATATGCTGGTGGACGAACTGGGCACGGTGACCCGCCTGCTGCGCAACACTCATCGATTTGCCGGCTTCGCGGTCCTAAAATCGCCGGTTGTGCCCTCGGTTTTGGTCGAGATCGGCTATCTCTCTAACCGGGCGGAGGAGCGCCTCCTGCTCTCGGCCAAGCACAAGCGCACCCTGGTCGCCGCCACCTTGCGGGCTATCGACGGCTATTTCCTTTGGCAGGAAGCCTTGAATAAGACATGACCTAGCCACATTGTTGGGGTACACCCGATCCGTTGGTGGCCCCTGGATTCGGGCGAAATCGTCGGAATCTGGCGGTTTTTGCATGGCTGGTTACCGAAAGGTAACCGCTGGGCGGCTAGCCTGCCGGGCAAAGCCCGCGGCACCAGGCCATTGGCCATCTCCGCCCTTGGGCGGTACCGCTGTGCCTAGCCCCTAGGGGAGGATGCCCTGAGAATACTGGCTTCCATTTTCGGCCTGATCCTGATCCTGGCGCTTTTGGGCGGCGGCGGCGTGTTGTACGTGTTCCATCACTTCGGGCGCGACCTGCCGGACTACAATCAGCTGGCCGATTATGACCCGCCGACGGTGACCCGTGTCCACGCGGGCGACGGCCGCCTGCTGGTGGAGTATGCGACCGAAAAGCGGGTCTATGTGCCGGTCCAGGCGATTCCCCGCCGGGTGGTCAATGCCTTCCTGGCGGCCGAGGACAAGAACTTCTATCAGCATCCGGGCATCGATTTCGTTTCGGTTGCCCGCGCCGTGGTCACCAACCTGGCCAACCTGGGCAAGTCGCGCCGGCCGGTCGGCGCCTCGACCATCACCCAGCAGGTCGCGAAGAACTTCCTCCTGACCAACGAGGTCTCGATCGAGCGTAAGATCAAGGAGGCGATCCTGGCCTTCCGGATCGAGCGCACCTTCACCAAGGACCGGATCCTCGATCTCTACCTGAACCAGATCTACTTGGGTTTCGGTTCCTATGGCGTGGCGGCGGCGTCGCTGAACTACTTCAACAAGTCGCTCGACGAACTGACCATCGCCGAAGCGGCCTACCTGGCCGCTCTGCCCAAAGCGCCGAACAACTATCACCCGATTCGCCGACCGGAGGCGGCGCTGTCCCGGCGCAATTGGGTCATCGGGCGCATGGTTCAGGACCGCCGCATTTCCGTCGAGGACGCGGAAATTGCCTGGGGCCAGCCCCTGAAGGTTTACCAGAGCGATCCGACCGAAATCGTTCAGGCCGACTATTTCGTCGAGGAGGTGCGCCGCGAGCTGGCTAAGGTCTACGGCGACGCGGCGCTCTATCAGGGCGGCCTTTCAGTCCGCACCACCCTGGACCCGCGCTTGCAACGAACCGCCGAGCGGGTGTTGCGCGACGGCCTGATCGCCTATGACCGGCGGCACGGCTGGCGCGGGCCGGTGAGCCGTCTGGCGCGGGAGGCCCTAGAAGGCGGGCCCATGATTTGGCAAGCGGCCTTGGCCGAGGTGGAGCCGCCGGGCGGCATGTCGCCCTGGTCGTTCGCGGTGGTGCTGTCGAGCGACAAGGCCGAGGCGCGAATCGGCCTGGCCGGTGGCCGCCAAGGCCACATCCCCATGGCCGAATTGGCCTGGGCGCGGCCTTGGCTGAAAGGCCAGAAGGTCGGCAAGAAGCCCGGCAAACCGAGCGACGTCCTGGCGGTCGGCGATGTGGTCATGGTCGAGCCGGCGACCAGCACCGACGACAAGAAACCTTATGGCGCCGATGCTTACGGCCTGCGTCAGATCCCCGACATTAACGGCGGCCTGGTTGCCCTCGACCCCCACACGGGCCGCGTTCTGGCCATGAGCGGTGGTTTCTCTTACGAGCAGAGCCAGTTCAACCGGGCGACCCAGGCCTATCGGCAGCCCGGCTCGGCCTTCAAGCCCTTCGTCTATCTGGCCGGTCTGGACAGCGGCTTTACCCCGGCCACGATCATCTTGGACGCGCCCTTCGTGGTCGATCAGGGTGCGGGGCTGGGCAAGTGGAAGCCGGCCAACTACACCAAAAAATTCTATGGTCCGACACCCATGCGGGTCGGTATCGAGCGCTCCCGCAACCTCATGACCGTGCGCCTAGCCCAGACCATCGGCATGGAGCGGGTCGTTGAATACGCCCGCCGCTTCGGTATCGTCGACGACATGCCGCCTTTGTTGTCCATGGCCCTGGGCGCGGGCGAGACCACGCTGCTGCGCCTGACCACCGCCTACGCCATGCTGGTCAATGGGGGCCGACGGATCGATCCGACCCTGATCGACCGGATTCAGGACAAGTTCGGGCAGACCGTGTACCGGCGCGACCAGCGCGCTTGCGCGCACTGCCGTGACGAATGGAGCGGGCAGGCGGCGCCCGAATTGCCGGACGAGCGTGCCCAGGTGGCCGACCCGGGCAGCGCCTATCAGGTCGTCTCCATGCTGCAAGGTGTGGTCGAGCGGGGCACCGGGCGGCGTATCCGCTCGGTCGGCAAGCCGCTCGCCGGCAAGACCGGCACCACCAACAATGGCGCGGATACTTGGTTCATGGGCTTCTCGCCCGATCTGGCGGTCGGCGTCTTCGTCGGCTTCGATGAGCCGGCCGGCCTGGGCTACAAGGAAACCGGCTCCTCGGTCGCGGCGCCGGTATTCCGGGATTTCATGGCCGGCGCGCTGGAAAACCAACCGGCCATTCCGTTCCGAATTCCCGGCGGCCTGCGCCTGGTGCGCCTGAACGTCGACACCGGGCGCCTGGCCCGCCCGGGCGACAAAAAGGTGATCCTGGAAGCCTTCAAGCCCGGAACAGTGCCCAGCGGCGAACAAGCCGTGATCGACGGCGGCTACAATCCCCTAAGCGGCGAACCGGCCAGCGGCACCAGCGGGCTTTATTGATCAGACGGCCATAGCGTGTCCGGCGCGGCCGCCTTCAGCGCCCGATGATAGGCCAGGTCTCTGTTCGGCTCCTTGACTCGGCTATCGGACGAAATCTGCCGTACCAACCCCGGGCTCAATGGGTCCACTCGGCACCGGCTTGAGCGAACAGGAACCCGTTTGAAAAACGTCTTTCCGGCGCCAGCGCCGCGAGCCCGGCAATCGCCTCGTCCGGGTCGATCCGGAAATCGGCAGCCGCCCGGAACAGGCGTGCCACTTCGGTCATGTCGCCTGTATGGGGCGAGAGGCGCAAAGAGCCGACCCCGGCCTCGGACAACGGCGCTAGGTCGCCCGCGAGATTGGCCCAGCAGTCCGAGACGGTCTGGACTCCGTTGACCGCCAGGAAGGGTTGGCCGTCCAGGGTTTCGACGGCGAGCCCGTCCGGGTCTGCATCGCAGACGAACTGGCAGGAGTCCTTGGCTAGACCCGCGAGGCGGGCGTGATAACAGCGCCCCGAAATGGCCAATGGCACGCGCCCGAATGCCCAGACTTCGATCTCAATGCCAAGTTGGGCGCCTGCGGCGGCCAATGCGGCAACGGATGCAAAGCTCAATTCAGGCGGCAGGCAGACCGTTGTCGCGCCGCGGCCCGCAAGGAAGCCCAAGGTTCCCTCGTTATAGACATTGACCAGCGGACCGACCGTGAAATGCGTGCCCGGCGCCAGGTAACGCAGCATCGTCAGATCGTTCACCTCGACCGGCAATCCAGACTCGGCCAGCTCGGCCAGCATCTTGCGTTCACGGGGCAAGGTGACCAGGCCTAGCGAGGCGAGCACGACCTCCTTCCCGCCGCGCTGGAGCCGCTCGACCGCTTCCGGAATCTGGTTCTGATAGAAGGGCAGGCGTTTCGAACAAACGACTTCGCCAATGATCACGCGGTCCACCGGGGCTTCGTCGGCGATCCGGGCATAGAAGTCGGACCATCGGTCCGCGGGCCAGTTATAGAGCATCGGGCCCAGTGTCAGGCGCATCGTTCCGCTCCCTTGTTCGCGAGGCCCGGTCAGCGCCAGGCTTTTCGATAGGCGCCGAGCGTGCTCGACTGCCCCTCGGTCAGATGCGCCAACTCGCTGACCGGGACCGGGCGCCCGGCGGCAATAGCGTCGGTGGCCCGACGGAAGCTTTTCACCACGGCCGAGACATAAGCCCGGCTGCGCTGACGCCCTTCGATCTTCAATGCCGTCACCCCGGCCTTTGCCAGTCTTGGGATCAACTCGGCGGCATCGAGGCTGATCGGGTCCTCGAACACATGGCCAGTTTGTCCGCCAGCCGAGAAACAGCCCTTGCACAGCGTCGGATAGGGCGCCGGCGCATCCTTTGGCACCTTGTGGATGGTGAAGTTACCCAGGCGCGAGACCAACTCTCCCTGTTCCTCGGTATAGACCACATGGCTGGCCGGTGAGCAGGCCCCGTTCATGTTGGGCGAACGCCCGGTGGCATAGGAGGACAGCGAACAGCGCCCCTCGGCCATTACGCAGAGCCCGCCAAAGACGAAAACCTCGGTTTCGACGTCGATGTCGCGGTTGATGGCCGCGATTTCCTCGACACTCAGTACGCGGGGCAGCACCACGCGCTTCACGCCGAAGGTCTCGGCATAGAACATGATCGCGTCGGCATTTGCCGCCGCCGCCTGCACCGAGAGGTGACGCCTGAGGCCGGGCTGGTGTTCGGCCGCATAGGCCAACAGCCCAAGATCGGCCAGGATCACCGCATCGGCGCCCGCGGCCCGGGCATCGGCCACGGCATGGTGCCAGATCGCCTCGGCCCCGGCGCGCGGGAAGGTGTTGATGGCGACCAGCAGCTTGGAGCCGGCCCGGTGGGCATAGGCGGCACCGGCGGCCATCTCGTCGCGCGAAAAGTTCAGGCCCGGAAAATTGCGGGCATTGGTCTCGTCCGCGAAACCGCAATAGACGGTATGGGCGCCGGCATCCACGGCCGCGCGAAGGGCCGCCGGGGTTCCCGCCGGACAGACCAGCTCCAGCGCGGGCCCGTTCAAAGAAGATCCTCCGCGCGCGTCAGCGCGACCCCGGTAAACTGGCTCGCGGCCCGCGCCAGTGGGCGTAACTGCCGGCCCGCCGTACGGCCCGGCGCACCGAGGCTTTCCGCCGCCTCTTCGAACAAATCGATCTCGGCGTCGTCGAGTGCGTTGCGCAAGGCGAGGGCTGCCTCGGTGTCGCCCTCGATAACAATGTCGCGCGAGAAAAACAGCGCATCCCCGTCATAGGCCCCGTGGACCATGCCGATGAGCGCCGCCAGGGGCCCGGCGATCCGGCAGTCCCAGGTGGGAGATACCAAAGCGCCCACGGCCTCGATGCGGGGCCGGGCCGCTTGCGGGCGGACCAGAAAAGAAAACGGCAGATCCGTTGGGTCGATCAGGAAGCGCTTTTCCGAATGCGCGCCCAATCGCGTGAACAGGCCCGGATGGCGCGTCGCCATGCCACGGGCAGCGCGTCCAAGCAGCAGCGACAAGGGGCCTAGGGGCAGCGGTGCGAGCATCCGCGCGCCGACCTGCGGAAACTGGGGAACGAGGGAAGAAAGCGGCGCCATGACCGAGCGATACCTGGCGCCGGGCCCGGCCTCCTTGATGGAGATCAAGTCGGGGGGCCGAACCGTCTGTCAGCGACCCGATTGCCGGGTTGACTCGGACCTGCGGCTGGGTGGCCAAGGCATCCGGGCTCAACAGATCGCGGTTCGCCAAGAGTCTCAGGCGTCAGCCCGACGTGGCGGTCTTGGCCAGTTTATCTAGCTCTTGTGCATACGCGATCACGGCCTGCTCGCCCTTTGGGCTGAGAGCGTAGGTGCCGGTTTGAACCCGTTCGAACCACCCGTAGTGATCGTCTGCCATGAGACGCCGCGCCTTCTCAACACGGGACGCCTGTGCGACCTCCTTGGCCTTGGTCGGACCATGTTCGTGCAGAACACGCAGGCAACGCAAAGCGTCCTGCCGATAGGCCGTCATTAACCCCCGTCGTGTCGAGCCGCCCTCGTTTGGGTCCCCGACACGTTTGGCAAATTCCTTTAGAAGGCGCGCCTGCTTTCCTTTGGACTTGCGCGGTTGGTATTTTGCAGGGTCGGCATGGACCACGACGGTGCCGTCTTTCAACCTCACGGTAATCAGTCCAAGTCCCAGACGCCGGCACATGGCAGTATTGTTCTTCAAGGATTTTGCGAAGGCCCGCCCATTGCCATGGGGCACGGCGATATAGACCAAGTCCGTCAGTCCTTGCCTCGCAATAGCCTGGTGAAACAGCGAGAGCGAGAAGCTTGTCTTTAGTTCGACAATGACCGGATTTTCATCGTTCCGACAGGCGACGATATCGGCCTCGGCGATCTCGCTCTTCACCTCATAACCTTGCCCCTCAAGCAGCAACCTGATGGGAGCATATAGAGCCGTCTCTCGAACGGGTGGCGTTATCATGCCCGCCAATATGCCGACGACAGACACATCCACAAACCAATACATGCGGAGGCGCGAAATTTCGATGTTTTCTGGGCGACCGCGAATGTCTGCTCGTGGCAGGAGCCGGCCATGGATTGCCGACGGCCGGCGCCTGACCTAGAACAGGTGCGATCGTATGCTTTGGCTATCTGGTCGTGGTTTGCCGCTGCACGGCCGGCCTCAGACTGACGTCCTGCCAGCGGTCGCCGCCGTCTGTGTGTCGGCCGCGCGGTTTACGATTCGCTCGGCGGGGAAGCGAACGGTGACCGTGGTGCCGATGCCGACCGAGCTTTGCAGGTCCATCGATCCACCATGCAGTTCGACCAGGGCTTTGGAAAGCGGTAGGCCCAGGCCGGTGCCTTCTTGCTGGCGAGTCAGCGCGCTGTCGATTTGGCCAAATTGCGATAGTGCCTTCGGAATATCATCGAGCGCGATGCCGATGCCCGTATCCGAGACTTGGAAAACATAGCCGCTATCCGCTCTATGCCAGATTTTCAGGGCGACTTTGCCGCCCGCCTCAGTGAACTTGATAGCGTTGGTCAGCAAGTTCACCAAGATCTGTTTCAGTTTGCGCTGATCCGCCCGCAAGGCTGGCGGGCGCTCTTGCAGTTCCCATAAGAGTTCGACGCCCTGCTTGTCGGCGCGCTGCCGCATCAGCCTCGAAAGGGAACGTACCATGTCGGGGATATCGACATCTTCCTCGTGCAGGTCTTCCTTCCCCGATTCGAGTTTGGAGCAATCTAGTATGTCATTGATGAGATCGAGCAGGTGCTGCCCGGATTCGTGGATATCGCCCGCGTACTCGCAATACTTGGAGTCGCCAATCGGTCCAAAGGTCTCGGAGCCGATGAGCTCCGCGAAGCCGAGGATCGCGTTTAGCGGCGTACGCAGTTCATGGCTCATGGTAGCGAGAAAATCCGATTTGGCCCGGTTGGCGATCTCGGCTGCTTCCTTGGCGGCGTGGACGGCCTCTCGTGCCCGCTTGCGCTCGGTGATGTCGGCGATGACGGCAACGAACACGGGCGGCACTTCGATCCTGGAAAGTTGCAAGCGGATTTCCACCGGATAGAGGCTGCCGTCATTGCGCCGGTGATTGGTCTCGAACACCAGCATATCCTCTTCGCCGCGGATTAGCGGTTCGACCATCGCACCGAAACCGTCCTCGTCGAACTCGGGCTTAAGGTCCCAGGGAGTCATGTGGCTGAGCTCTTGCGCCGTGTAGCCAAGATTGTTTAGGGCGCCCTGGTTGACTTGGATGAAGCGGTAGGTTCGAGCGTCGAACACGTAGATCTCATTGAACGAGCTGTCGAGAATGCGCCCAAGGCGTTCGCTGAGTCCTTCGGCCTGCTTTCGCTTGGTGATGTCGGTTCCGATCGCGCCGGTTCCTATGACCGCGCCGCGGGAACTCAGAATCGGAAACTTGACCGTGAGATACGTATGGATGCCGTCCTCCCGGAGCCACTCTTCTTCCTGCTCGACGACCTTGCCGGATTCCAGAACGCCCTTATCGTGCGCGGCGAATGCATCCGCCTGTTCCTTGGGAAAGACTTCATGCGCCGTCTTGCCCAGGGCCGCGGCCTCGGTAACGCCGAACAGTTCCTCGGCCAAGGGATTGATCAGGATGTAGCGGCCCTCCGCATCCTTGATGTGCACCTTTGCGGGAGAGTTGTTCACGACGGCCCGGAACCGCTCCTCGCTCTCGCGCAGTGCCTGGTCCGCCAGTTTGGAGTCGGTGATGTCGCTGATGATGAGGATGATCCCGTTATTCGGTAAGCGTTGCTCGTAAACGCGAATCCACCGGCCATCCTGTCGCGCCACCTCGAAGGGACCGCTCGGGTTGAGATGGCGCTCCATACGCTCGCGCAGCCACTCTTCCTCCCGGCCCGCGGCCTCCGGCACGAGTCCTTTTTCTGTAAGGGCGCGCAGGTGGTCCTCGAAACGGACGCCCGGCCTGGTTGTGTCGATGACCTCTTGGTTCAGGTCCCGCCATGCCTTGTTGGCGAGAACAACGCGGTCGTCGGCGTCGAAGAGCACGACATGTTCCGAGAGGGCCTCGATCGCAAGGGCGAGTTGTTCCTCCGTCGATAGAGGCGGTTTTTTTTGGGTCGTGTCTGCCCGCTTACTTGGAGCCATTCCGGTGCGCTGCATGCGGTTGAGGGGAGGACGCCGAGCGAGGCCGTTCCGATCGACTCCGTACCCGAATGGCGTGTGGCACGCAAATGTATGCATTCACTGGTTAAGGAAATCCAAACCATTTCCAAATGCCGGCGGCGGGTTGGCGGTTCCGAGACCGGGCTGTAACGCCCCGATCCAGCGGCGTGCTTTAATCCGACGTTAAGCGGTCGCAATCCTTATCGATCGGTCGCAACCTCTCTTCCGCTTCAAGGTACCCTCCGGCCATCGCCAGCGGTTTTCGCGGCGGCCCGGCGGACACTGGCCGCAATTTGCTCAGCTAGTTTCGGACTCTCGACCGCACGGGCGATGGTCAAGCCGCCAACCAGAATCCCGAGCATCGCCCAGGCCCGGGCGTGGCGGTCATCGCTCGAGTCCCCGGCCAGACCGTCGGCAATTAAATCGGCGATCTTGGTCATCTTGACCTCATAGGCGGCTTGGGTCTCGGGACCCGAGCGGGCGACCTCGGGCGATAGGGTCGTCATCGCGCAGCCGCAAGCAAGATCGTCGCGGTGCGCCTTGCCGAAGTAATAGTGCGCGAAGGCCTGAACCCAATCCGATCCATTATCCCGCTGGAATTTGGGGATGGCCGCGATGACCTCATCGAGGCCGAGGTTAAGCGCGGCACTAAATGCGCCATCTTTGGACCCGAAATGAGCGTAGAACGCGCCGGACGTGACCCCCGCGTTCTTCGCGATACCGTCGACTCCGATCCCGGCATAGCCGCGTGAGCGAAAGCTTCTGCTCGCCGACGTCAGCATCCTTTGCCAGGTCTCTTCCTTGCGTTCCCGGTTGCCCATTTTCCCGACCCTTTCCCATGCGCGGCGGTGGTCATTTTTCACTTGCAAATATAACGGTCGTTATATAATTAATATCACGACCGTTATATATTCGTATTCGCGGCGATTCAAGACCGCGATCCCACAAAGCCAAGGAGTCCCGAATCATGCCTCTTACGCTCACCCTTTCAGAAGGCGTCTTGCCGGAAGGCACCGAACGACTGGCGGTCGAACGCATTACCGATGCAATGCTGAAATGGCATGGCCTGACCGACAATAAGGTCATGACACCCAACGTCACGGCCATTGTCCACGTCATCCCGAAGAGATTCACATTCTCTGGCGGGAAGGAATTTTCCGGCGCCTGGGTCGAATGGAAAGTGCCGTCATTCGCCTTCGGATCCAGGGAAATACAAGCAGGATTCTTCCAAGACGCGACAGATATCGTTCATGACCTTTCCGGCGGCAAGCAACCAAGGGACAACATCTACGTCAACGTCGTCCACACCGTGGATGGCGCCTGGAACCTCGACGGCCGGGCAATGACCAACGAGGAGCTGGGCGAAGCCATTTCCAAGGGCTGACACCGGGTCGTTGAAGCGGCCCATCAAAGGCGGCCGCCGTCGCAGTATTCGGACGTTCTGAATCTGGCCCGTCCCGCCAATCGAATCGGGATTCCGGGGCCGAAATCGGAGGACGCAATGAGTCACTATGTCTTGGTGCACGGTGCCTGGGAGGGGGCATGGACGTGGGAGAACACCGCGCCATTTTTGCGGGCACGGGATCACACGGTAACGGCTGTCGACCTGCCCGGTAGCCACGGCAACAAGCAGGTGATCCGGCAAGTCACCATGGCGAGTTATGTGCGAAGCGTGGCCGGCGAGATCGAGTCGCTTGATTGCAAGGTCGTCCTAGCTGGCCACAGTCTAGGGGGTGCCGTGATTTCCCAGGTTGCCGAGCTAATGCCGGAAAAGATCGAAAAGCTTGTCTACGTCGCCGCTTTTCTTCTGAGAAACGGTGACAGCGTATTAGAGGCGATGAAACGAGATCCGAGGGGCGAATTTCTTCCTGAATTAACGTTCTCGACGGATCAAAGCTACGCCACAGTATCGGAGCGGACGCTACGCGACATTGCGTTTCATGACGTCAATGAGACAGACATTCGCCGATGTTTGCCGCTGTTGGCCGCTCGGCAAGCTACAGAGCCGTTCATGACGAAGCTTGTCCTGAGCGACGAGAAGTTTGGCTCTGTACCGAAGGCGTACGTCCGCACCGAGATCGACAAGATCACGTCTCCCGCGTTACAGGATGAGATGATCGCCAACTGGGATCTCGAGTCGGTCCAGGTATTGCCCTCCGGTCACTTCCCGACGCTTTCGATGCCGGAGAAATTGGCGGAGGCCATGTGCTAAGCGTCTCTGCAATCGACTGAGCAAGAGGTGCTGCGTCTAGAGTCCAGCTTCATCCTTGCGGCCCTTTCGTTCTTGGCCGAGAGTTGGGCTTACGCGTTTTGACGTTAGGACCGCAGGAGGGCACCCCGGGATGACACCGCCGCCGACCGGATTTTCCACCGAGGAATTTCAGAGCCGGGTGGCCCGTGCCCAGCGTGCCATGGCGGCCAAGGGTCTGGATGCCCTGCTGCTCACCACGGAACCCGAGGTGCGCTATTTCAGCGGCTTTCTGACCCGGTTTTGGGAGAGCCCGACACGGCCCTGGTTCCTGGTCGTGCCCGCGGCGGGCAAGCCCCTCGCGGTGATCCCGACGATCGGTGCCGATCTCATGGCGAAGACTTGGCTGGAGGATATTCGTACCTGGAGCGCGCCGTGCCCCGAAGACGATGGGGTAACCCTCCTGGCCGAAACCCTGCGCGAGGTCGCGGGGGCCAAGGGTCGGGTCGGCCTGCCCATGGGCCACGAGACCCACCTGCGCATGCCTATGGCCGACTTCGCCCGCCTGCGCGCTGCCCTGGTGCCGGTGGAAATCCTCGATGCCGCGGACATCGTCCAGAACTTGCACCGGGTAAAGTCCGAGCCCGAAATCGCCAAGATCGCCCATAGCTGTGCGATCGCCGGGCGCGCCTTCGACGCCATGGCCGATATGGCGAAGATCGGAACCCCGCTCCGGGACGTCTTTCGCGATTTTCAGATCGCCTTGCTCCGGGGTGGGGCGGACTGGGTACCCTATCTGGCCGGCGGCGCGGGGCCGGGCGGTTACGGCGATGTCATTTCCCTGCCGAGCGACCGGCCCTTGCAGGCGGGCGATGTTCTGATGCTGGATACCGGTGCAATTCACGACGGCTATTTCTGCGATTTCGACCGCAACTACGCCATCGGCCACGCCGATGACGATGCGCGCCGCGCCTATCGTACGCTCTACGCGGCGACCGAGGCGGGATTGACCGCCGCCCGGCCCGGCGCGACCTGCGCCGATCTCTACCAAGCCATGCAAGCGGTCATCGCCACCTATGGTGCCGCCGATGTAGATGCCGGGGCGGGCCGCCTGGGCCATGGCCTGGGCATGCGGCTGACCGAATGGCCGTCCTTGATACCCAGCGATCACACGATCTTGGAGCCGGGCATGGTCTTGACCCTCGAACCCAGCTTGGAAATGGCGCCTGGGTGCATCATGGTGCATGAGGAAAACATCGTGGTTCGTGAGGCTGGCCCGGAACTCCTATCGCGCCGGGCGCCGCCGGACCTGCCGGTATTGGACTGAAAAGGCTGTATGACCCGCCTTAATTTCTCAACCTCCGAGGCGATCGGATCTCGTGCGATCTTCGGACTCGTCGTGCTGCAAACCGACGAGACCATCGAAGCCGAATTTAAGCGCATGATCGACGAACCCGGTGTCGCACTTTACGCCACCCGTATTCCCAGCGCGAAAACCGTAACGCCGGAAACCCTGGGCACCATGGAGGCGGCCTTGCCGGCGGCGGCCGGTCTGTTTCCCCGGTCGCTGGCATTCGATGCCATCGGCTATGGCTGCACCTCCGGCGCGACCGTGATCGGCTCGGACATGGTGGCACGTTTGGTCCGCTCGGTGGTTGAGGTCAAGGCCGTGACCGATCCGCTCAAGGCGGTGATCGCCGCCTGCGGCGCCCTGGGGGTTGGGCGGCTCGGCTTCGTCACGCCCTATGTGGAAGAGGTCTCGGCGGCCCTGCGCGTCGCACTGGAAGATCGTGGCCTCGAGGTCGCGGCCTTCGGTTCCTTCGAGCAGGTCGAAGACAGCATCGTGGCGCGCATCGATCCAGATTCGATCCTCGACGCGATCTTGTCCATCGGCGGCGCGGCGGCCTGCGACGCGGTCTTCGTGTCCTGCACCAACCTGCGCACCCTGGACATCATCGCCAAGACCGAGGCTCAACTGAATAAGCCGGTGATCACCAGCAACCAGGCCCTGGCCTGGCATATGCTGCGCAGCGCCGGCCTCAACGGACCCGGCGCCGAATTCGGCCGGCTTATGGAGACCGCGCCCTAAGGGCGCCTTTCGCTCTTGCCCATCTCGCCGATGGACAGGGCGCGCTCGCCGCGTATATCTATAGGCGCGGGCTGTGGGTCCGCGCTTTTTCGTTTGGCGGGAGGACGTGCGCGTGCGGGCCGAGACCGAGTCGATGGTGGAAGAAATCAAGCAGTCCCTGGCGCTGCTAAGGAGGCATCTTTGACTGGGACCAGGCTCTGCGGCGCCTGGAGGAGCTGAACGTTCGCGCCGAGGATCCGAACCTGTGGAACGACCAGGAGGCGGCCCAGGCGCTGATGCGCGAGCGCACCGTTCTGGATAACGCAATTACCGCCTATCGCGGCTACGAGCAACGTGTCGAGGACGCCCTGACCCTGATCGAACTGGGCGAGGCGGAGGACGACGCCGCCAGCATCGCCGAGGCCGAGAAGGACCTGGCCGCCCTGCGCGAGACGGTTGCCAAGCGGCAGCTGGAAAGCCTGCTATCCGGCGAAGCCGACGCTAACGACTGCTACCTGGAGGTTAACGCCGGCGCCGGCGGCACCGAGGCCCAGGACTGGGCCGAGATGCTGCTGCGCATGTATACCCGCTGGGCCGAGGCGCACGGCTATAACGTCGAATGGCTGGAGGAAAGTGCGGGCGAGGAGGCCGGCATCAAGTCCGCGACCCTAAGGGTCCAGGGCCACAACGCTTTCGGCTGGATGAAGACCGAATCTGGCGTGCACCGCCTCGTGCGAATCTCGCCTTTCGATTCCCAATCGCGACGCCACACCAGCTTCGCTTCGGCCTGGGTTTACCCGGTGGTCGACGACACCATCGAGGTCGAGGTGCTGGACAAGGACCTGCGGATCGATACTTACCGTGCCTCCGGCGCCGGCGGTCAGCATGTCAACAAGACCGACAGCGCGGTACGCATGACCCATCTGCCGACCGGCATCGTGGTGCAGTGTCAGAACGACCGTTCGCAGCACAAGAACCGGGCCGAGGCCATGAAGATGCTGCGCGCCCGGCTCTACGAATTCGAACTGCGCAAGCGCGAGGACGCCGCCCAGGCCGAGGCCGACGCCAAGACCGATATCGGCTGGGGCCATCAAATCCGGTCCTACGTGTTGCAGCCCTATCAGATGATCAAAGATCTGCGCACCGGCGTGGAGACCGGCAACGTCCAGGCCGTGCTCGACGGCGATATCGACGCCTTTCTCGAAGCGTCATTGGCCGCCCGCCTGGGCGGCGAGGACGAGGGCGAAGAGGCGGGGGTCTAGGCTGTCCCTGGATTAGCCCCGTGCGTGCGTCATCCTTCGACATGCTCAGGATGAGGATCTCAGCATGAGGAATTTTCGTTATGCTCCACCTCAGCCTGAGCTTTTCGAAGGCCGCACCCGATGGGTCCGCGGTGCATGAGGCGAAAGCCTCGCGGATTGCGCGCGACGCGAAGCGTTAGAGTCCAAGCTCGGCGCGCTTCGCCTTGGTGAGCTTACCGGCGACGATCCTGTGGGCCTCTTGAATATAGCGCTCGATATCCGCGTCGCTCAACGCATCGGCCGTGTCTAACTGCACCCATTTGGCGCGCGCCAGATAGGGTGCGGGCACGATGCCGTCCTGCTCGCACAACAGGGCGTAGGACATGTCGCTGCACTTGAAGGCGATCTTCTGCCTGCGGCCCGTGCCCCATGTGGAGCAGATGGCGAAGATCTTGCCGCCGACCTTCCAGACCGAGGCGTTGCCCCATTGGATCACGTGAGTGGTGGATGTTAGGCCGCCGCAATAGGCGTCGAATTCGTCTCGGGTCACGGGCGGTTACCGGGCGGCCGTTCAGGACGCGGGCACGGGCGGTGCCAGGGGCTCGTAGAGCCCGGCTTCCATGCCGGCGCGGCGGCGGGCCGCCGTGTTGAAAGGCGGTTTGACCACGCCCTTGAAGTATTGGCCGACCAGCCGGCGCCACGTGACCTCTGGCTCCAGGCCTCGCTCGGTGCAAAGGGCGTCGAACCAGCGCTTGCCGACCGCCACGTGTCCGATCTCCTCTGCGTAAATGATCTCCAGAATCTCCGCGCTTTCCCGATCGCCGGCGCCGTTGAGGCGCGCGATCATACCCGGGGTCACGTCCAGGCCCCGGGCCTCCAGAACCATGGGCACCACCGCCAGGCGCGCCAGCAGGTCGTCCGCGGTGTCCGTGGCGGCTTCCCACAGCCCGTCGTGGGCAGGGAAGTCTCCATAGGCCGCGCCCAAGGCCGCCAAGCGGTCGCTCACGAGTCGGAAGTGCCGGGCTTCCTCCGCCGCGACCCGGACCCAATCGTCGTGGAACCCGCGCGGCATGGCCTGCGCGGTGAAGCGGGCCAGGATGTCCCAAGCCAAATCGATGGCGTTCAACTCTATATGGGCCAAGGCGTGCAGCAGGGCGATCCGCCCCCCGGATCCTGGCCCGATGCGCCGTCGCGGCACCTCGCGCGGCGGTCTCAGGGCAGGTCGGTCCGGGCGCGCCGGGCGCGCCGGCGGGCACGGCGCCGGCCCGCCCTCATGCAGGCGTCCGGCTTGCCAAGCCTTGGCTGCCAGGCCGCTCAGTCGCGCCTTTTCCCAAGGATCGGGCGTCTTCAGTATCGCGACGGCGGCTTCGGCCAAACCATGAATGCCTAGAGAGTCCATGGCGCGAAAATAGTCCGCCGCCGCCGAAGGAGACAAGCGGGTAGCGCCGAGCGCGCACAGGGCGCGCGGCGGGCGGTTCAATCTGACAGGGTTAGGCCTTAGCTGGCGACAGCGGAATCGGCGGCGCCGGAAGTGCCCGTCGAGCCGGCGTCGGCGAGGCCGGCCATGCGGTAGCTGTCGCCTTCTTTTTGGCGCCGGGCGGCGTCATTGCGGCCGCGGGTTCGGCCGAGGCGGAAAATCATGTCCCTGGAAAGTTTATCGTAGGTCGCGGCGGTTTCGGCCGCATCGGCCTCGCTGACGAGGCCTGTGGCCCGAAGAATTTCCTGAAGGTACTTGAGGAAAACGCCCTTGGCGGCACCTTGGGTCTCGGCCCAGGATTCGATGATCCCGGCGACATAACCGGTCAGGCGCAGCTTGTGCTCCGGCGTCTTGCCGAAATCTGGTCCCACCAAATGGAGCGCCTCCTGGACCTGGGACAGCAGGCCGGCCATGTCCGAACTTGCCGCCTTGGCTGGCTGCGCCCCGGCGGGCTTGGAGTCTCCGGACTCAACCCGGGCGCTGACGTCCTGAAGCATTTTTTCGCGTCTGGAGTTCAGACCTTGCCGTTGCGCGGCTTGCAGCCAGGTCTCGATCCGTTCGACCAGGGACGCCAGGCTGTCGGATTTAATCAGGTAGTCGTCGCCGCCGGCGGCGACGCAGTCGCGCAGGATATCGATTCGATCGAGAGCGCTCAGGAACAGGATCGGTATATCGTTACCAATGATCTTGCGGGCGCGTACGCAGGTCTCGATGCCGTTGAGTTTCGGCATCATGATGTCCAGGATCACAAGACGGGGCGTCACCTTGGAGAGGAAGCTCAACGCCTCGACGCCGTCGCCGGCCGCCAGGACGTTGAATCCCGCGTTGGTTAGGGCGGCGACGTAAAGACGCCTCATGCGTGCATCGTCTTCTGCAAGGACGATGAGGCCGCGACTTGCCAAGCTCACCACGCCTTTCCGGATAACTAATACCGTAACAAAAGGTTACGGGCGGGAAGACTAAGGTTTTTTCGTTAACGAACCGTTTGCCCTGTCTGACCTCGAACAAAGACTTTCCGGGACCGACCGCCCTAACCTCAAACAGTCGGCGGGGCGTGGCTCTGGGGCGTCCGGGGGACGCCGGAGTTTTCCTCACCTCAAATATTCATAGGCAAGCGTATAGGAGATATAAATAATTAAGACGATTTTTTCGTTAAGGTTAATTACATATTTTATATAATATCGCCATTTATTTGTGTTTTAATAAATTAGAAATTTATATGACTTTATTATGAGATTACGCCATTCGCGGGAACTGATGTTGTCACTGCCGTTTAGCAAGAACCAGCAGGTGAAGCATGAACTCGGATATCCTGATTTTGGCCCCTCTGATGTTTGCGGCCGCCGTTTTGATGGTCGCCACCGTGGCCATCTCCGTATCGGCACTTGTGGCCCAAGCGTCCCGGAACAGAATCCGCCCCTGGCGCGGCATCCTGGGTTCGTATTTGGGCCGCCAGGCGGCCTTGCTGGACTTGACTTCGGCACCGGGCGCGCCAACGGCCGGGCCCGGGCAGCGCCGGGCACAAAAACGGTTCCGGACCTGCATGATGGGATCGCTTCATACCAAGAGCGAAACGCGGGCCGACAATCTCGGCGATGTGATTAACCTCTCGGCCGGGGGCGCGCGCATCCGGCTCGTCGAGCCCATGCCCAAGGTCTCCCACATCACCCTGGGTTTGCGCCATTTCGGGTTCTTCCCGGCGCGCGTCGCCTGGTGCACGGCGGATGAGATCGGGCTCGAGTTCCGCGAGGCGCCCGAGGCGGTTGCCGGGCGCTTGCGCGGCTTGCTGCCTCAGCCGGTTCCGATGGTTGTTCAATGAGCGCGCTGCCGCGACCCGAATTCGCCCGCGACGTGGACGCCCGTGACTTGGACTCGTACCGAGACGGGGCCCTGGGTGACGCCGTCCCTCGGCACTCCGTTCCGACGAGCAAGCCCGTGTCCGATGGCGATGCCCGGCACGCACGGCGTGCACCCTCCGTCATCGAGGGCCTCGAGCTCGCGCCGGGCGAGGCCGACCACGTGGCCGAGGCCGAGTTGTCTTGGCCGGTGTCCTGGCCGGCAACGCTTTACTGCGGGGACCTTGGCGCGACCTGCACAGTGCGTGACTTCGCCCCGGAGGCCGCCCATCTGACCATGACCAACCCGCCGCCGGTCGGCACACGCGTGACGCTGAAGTTTCCCTTCACCATCTATCTGCACGGCCAAGTCGCCTGGTGCCGGGGCGATGACCTAGGTCTGGCCTTCGATCCGGAGACGCGCCGCTCGGCCCGCATCGTCGAGGACGTCCTGCTCGACCGGCCAACCGGCTGCTGAGCCGGGCCTAAATCCCCTTGGCGGCCTCAAGCACTGCCGCGACGTGGCTGGGCACTTTGACCTTGCGCCACTCGGCGCGCAGCACGCCGGCCTCGTCGATCAGGAAGGTCGCGCGGTCGATGCCCATGTACTTGCGTCCGTACATGGATTTCTCGATCCAGGTGCCATAGGCCTCGCAGACTTGGCCGTCCGCGTCCGAGACCAGACTGAAGGGCAGATCGAATTTGGCCTTGAACTTGTCGTGCTTGGCGACGCTGTCCTTGGAAATGCCGATCACCTCCGCACCGGTTCCGGAGAAGTCGGGTAAGGCATCGCGAAAGCCGCAAGCCTCCTTGGTGCAGCCCGGGGTGTCGTCTTTCGGGTAGAAATAGAGAACCACCTTCTTGCTCCGTAGCGCCGACAAGGTAATTTCGCCGCCGCCATCGCTGGCCAGAGTGAAATCGGGCGCCGGCGCGCCAATAGTTACCGTCATGTTCGTTCTATGACCTCCCGGTTGCTTGGTTTTTTCTAGGGCTCTTGCGGCGGCAGCGCGCCGACGGATCGCTCCGGCCGGCCGGCGCCGAACAGATCGACGGCCTCGGCGCGCCCGCGCAAGGATTGCTGAGGCAGGGCGTGCCAGGGGGCTTGGTCCGGGTCAATGCCCGCGGCCTCGATCACGGCGCGCGAGACCAGCAGGGGGTAGCCGGCGGTTTTGGTCTGTTGCTCGATCCGCGCCGCCACATTGACCGGATCGCCCAGGACGGTGAACTCCAGACGCGCTGCGTCGCCGACCGCACCGCAAAAGACCTCGCCGCTGTGCACCCCGATGCCCACCTCGACCGGGTCCTGACCTCGCGACGCCAAACGCGTGTTCCAGGTCACCAGATTTTCCAGGATCGCTTGAGCGCAATCCAGGGCGTGGCGGGCATCGTGCGGCTTCGGCTCCGGAATGCCGAAGATGACCATGGCCGAATCGCCCACGAACTTGTCGATCACGCCATGGTGCGCCTCGGCGGCCGCGGTGACACAGGCGCGGAATTCGCCGACGAAATAGGTCAGCTCGCTGGCCCGCATATCGTGAGCGCGGGCTGTGAAGCCGCGGATATCGGCGAACAGAATGGCGACCGTTTGATGCTGGCCGCCTTGGATCTCGTCGAGGCTGGCATCGGACAGCCAGGCCGCGATCTGCGGCGGCAGGTAGCGGGTCAGGTTGGTGCGCCGCCGGCTTTCCTCGACCGCGCCGCGCAGCAGGGCGCGGGTGCGCGCCGCTGCGACGACCAAGACCAGTCCAGTCAAGGCCAGTATGGTCAGGCGGATCGCGTTCGGCGGCAGAGCGAAAAGATCGCTTACGTCCTCCGGCGGCAACTCGAATCCGATCTGGGTTGCAACAGCGATGTAGACGATGCCGCCCAGCAGGCTCAGGGTCACGAAGGCTTGCAGGTAGGGGCTGTATCGCATGGCGCCGAAAGCCAGAAACAAGGGCGCCAGCCAGATCGCCACGAAGGCGGGCAGGTAGTCCGCCGGCAGGCCGGTGTTTTGCAGACTGTGACCCAGACTGAACAGAATGAAGCCGACGTCCAGCCCGGCGAAGATCCAGGACATCCACGGCCGATAGCCAAGGCTGCCCGCCATACGATAGGAGACTGCGCCCAGCAGGAAATAGAACACGATCGACAAGGCCGCGAAGATAATGCGTCCGCGCACCATGTCGCTCACCACCGCCAGGGCGGGCAGGACCTCGAACACGAAGACGACGGCCAGGGCAGCCGCCACCAACATGCGGATCGCACCGACCAGGCGTTCCGCCTTGACCTCGGCGGTCGCGACCAGGCGGGCGGTTTCAGGATGCATCGGGCGGCGCGGATTGTTTATCGGGGCCGGGCAAGCCTGGGTTGCGTGGGACCGGGAGCGCCGAGCTCACGCAAGGGCCTCTCGCACGGCGTCAAGAACTTGGGTCCTGCGGAACGGCTTGGCAAGGACCTCGCAGGCGCCCAGCATGCTGGCCATTTTGAGGAAATCGAAATTGGCGCTGCGGCCGCCGCCTGAGATCGCCACGATCTTAAGCTCCGGCGCCCTCTTGCGCAGGTCCAAAATGGTCTCGATTCCCTCTTTTTCGGGCATGATGATATCGGTGATAACCAGATCCACCGCGCGATCGTCGAAGCTTTTCAGGGCCTCTACGCCATTGGCCGCTTCGAAGACCTCGTGGCCGGCCTGTTCCAGCATCTCACGGAGTGTTGCGCGGACCAGCTCCTCATCATCCACCACAAGAATACTTGCCATGGCCAAACCTTTCTTCAGTGTACGTCGGGCGACTGGGGCGCCGCCGGCCGAACGGACCGGGGGCCATCCAAAACTTGTCGAATCTTCTCGGCCAGGTCCTTCTGGAAATAGGGCTTGGCGATCCATTCGATCTCCTGGCCGGTTCGCTCGTCCTCGTCCTGGGCGTATTCGGAAAAGCCCGAGGTGCGAAGCACCTTGATGCCAGGGAAGCGTTTAAGCGCCTCGCGGGCAAGGTCCAATCCGTTCATGCCACCCGGCATAACCGTATCGGTAAAAATAAGATCGACCTTTCGGCCACCTTCGAGCAGGGCCAGCGCCGACGGCCCGTTTTCCGCTGAAACAACCCGATAACCCAGGTTCTCCAGAAGGGTCAAAGCGGTTTCGCTGACGTCGGCCTGGTCTTCGACGACGAGGATGGTTTCCGAACCGTGCGAAATGGCGTTTTCGCTCTTGGCACGCGTCGCGGCCTCCGTACCTGGGTCGGCGGCGGGCAGGTATAGTTTCACGCAGGTGCCTTGCCCCTCGGCGGTGTCGATCTCCACATGCCCACCCAATTGCTTCATGAAGCTAAAAACCGTGCTCATGCCCAGGCCGGTGCCTTTTCCGACCTCCTTGGTGGTGAAGAAGGGGTCGAATATCTTTGCCTTGACCTCTGGGGACATGCCGGTCCCGGTATCGCCGATTGACAACACCACATAGGAATCGGGTGCGATATCCGGATGCCGGGCTGGAAAACCTCCGGCGAAGTCAGCATTGACGGCTTCGATCGTGAAACGGCCGCCGTTCGGCATGGCGTCCCTGGCATTGGCTGCCAAGTTGACGATCATGCTCTGAAGTTGTACCGGGTCGGCCCACACATTCCGCGTGTCATCGGGCAAAAGTGTATTCAACTCGATCGTTTCGCCCAAGGTTGTCCGCAACAGCGGTCGCATCTCGACGATTGCATCGCCCAGATTTAGGACGGCTTGTTCAACTTGCCCCTGGCGCGAAAATCTGAGTAATCGGTCGGTCAGCTCTGCCGCGCTCATGGCGGCTTTGAAGGCGATGTCCAAGGATCGCTTGGCTTGCTCATCGCCACCAATGTAGTCGCCCAAAAGTTCGAGGTTTCCGATAATGGCGGCGAGCATGTTATTGAAGTCGTGCGCCACACCGCCCGTGAGCCGGCCCAAGGCGTCCATCTTTTGCGACTGGCGAAGCTGATTCTCGACCTGCTTACGGTCGGTGACGTCCTGACTGGTTCCGATTTCTTGCACCACGCGGCCGGTTTCGTCGAAAACAGGCTCGGCGATTTCGCGCACATGACGGGCTTCGCCGCTCGGTGTGATGGCCCGGTATTCGATTTCTACCCGCTCACCGTGGCGCAGACGCATGAACGCATCGCGCACCATCTCCCGGTCATCGGGGTGGGTTAGGAAAAAAGATCCGTCTAGGGCTGATGCCTGGGCGATGTATTCCTCGGGGGTCAAGCCGTGGATACGGGCATGTTCTTTCGAACAGTACTGGCAACGATCCTCGAGTGTGTCCCAAATGTAATAGCCAATCTTCGCGAGTTGGGAGGCTTGACGCAGCCGCTCCTCGCTCTCGCGCAAGGCGCGCTCGGCTTCGACGCGCTTGGTGATATCGTTTGAAACCACCAGCAATCGAGTCTCGTCGCCGACCTCTAGGCATTCGCCGGCAACCAGGAAATCGAGCAGGCGTCCGTCCTTGGTTCGGAACTTGGTCTCGAAGCCGCGCACGGAGCGCTCTTTCTTGATTCGCTCGACGAATTCGGCACGGTCTTTGGCCTCGGCCCAGATCTCCAACTCGACCGCCGAATTCGCCATGGCCTCTTTGTGGCTAAAGCCCAAAGTAGCCATCCAGGTGTCGTTCACATCGAAGTGGGCCCCGTCGTCGAGTCTCGAGATTGAGCACAGTGCGGGACTGGCGTGGAAGGCCCGGGTGAACATCTCATCGCTCTCGCGCAAAGACCTTTCAGTCTTCTGTCTGGTCGCGATCTCCGCGCGGAGGTCTTGCATGATTTCTACGCGCTCGCGAAGTTCCCGGCTCGATTCCCGCCACCTACGAAATGCGAACCAGGCGAAGCCCAGGGTGCTAAACCCGAGGACCGTAAGTATCTCATCGAGTTCCCATTCCTCGTGCGCGTTGGCCCAAACATGCCATTTCTCGTTGAGGTCCAGATAGCCGCTTATGCCGAACAGGACCACCAAGACGACAATGCAGACCGCCAAGTCGCGTCTTGCGCTGAAGCGTTTCTGGGTAGCCTTCAACCTAGTCGATTCCTTCCAAGCGGCCGTCTGTCCCGAAGCGGCGATCTTTGAGATCGCGCCTCATGAGAAGTGCCGGACGATCTTCCCCGCGACTGCGACCGGGACCGGGTCTAACCGGCGAAAAACGGCACCTTCTGTCCAAATTCGTTAGCTTACAGGCATTTATGCTTAGGTCATTCTGGTTTACGTCTCGTTACTCCGGCGCGGCGCGGCCGGCCGTTTCGGTCGACGGGTCAAGCGCCTGGGCCGGCGCCTCGATCATATCGACAAAAATTTGATGGATGTGCCGCGCGGTCGAGTCCAGGGTCGCGCGCAGGGCCGCGAAGTCTTCTGTGCCGGCTGCCCGGGCGAGGGCGGCCTTGAGGGACTCCGTGCCGGTATCGGCGTCGAAGGCCGGCGCCGCGACCAGACGCAGCATGCCCTGGACTTGGCGCATCAAGCGCGTCGCCTCGATCAAGGTCTTGGCCATAACGGGGTCGAGCAATCCGGCGGTGGCCAGCTTGGCGAAGGCGCCTTGGGTCGAACCGTCGACGATTTCCGGGTGGTCCTTGGCATGGCGCAGGATAAGGTATTCGGCCAGGAACTCCAGGTCCATCAGGCCGCCGCGCAGGTACTTCACGCTCCACAGGCTGTCCGCCGGATGTTCCTTCTCGATACGCGCGCGCATCTCCGCGATGTCGCGCAACAGGGCGGCGCCGTCGCGTGGCGCGCGCAGGATGTCCTGGATGGTCGCTTCGATCCGTGTGCGGAGCGCGGGGTCGCCGGACACGACCCGCGCGCGTGTTAGGGCCATGTGTTCCCAGGTCCAGGCATCTTGCTTGTAATAGCGCAGCCAACCCGGCAGGGTCGAGGCGACCGGGCCCTTGTTGCCCGAGGGGCGCAGCCGCATGTCGATTTCGTAGAGTTTGCCTTCGGGCGTGAGCGCGCTCAACGCGCCGATGAAACGTTGCGACAAGCGGCCGAAATACTGGGTCGGGTCGAGCGGCTTGCGGCCGTCGGATTGTTCGGCGCCGTCGGCCGCCTGATAGATGAAGACGAGATCGAGATCGGAGGCCACGGTCATCTCCCGCGCGCCCAGCTTGCCCATGGCGACCACGGCCAGGCCGGGCCCGGGCATGGTGCCGTGGGTCAGCGAGAACTCGTGCAGCACCGGGTCGAGCAGGCCGCGCAGCACGGTGTCGGCGATATCGCTCAAGGCGCGGCCGGTATCGTCCACATCGACGGCATGGCGCAAGACCTGCACGCCGGCTTGAAAGCGCCGGTCGTTGGCCCAGCGCCGCGCCAGGTCGAGCACATCCTGATAATCGCGCGCTTGATCGAGTACGCTCGACAGTTCGCGCGCCAGTTCCTGTTCTGGCGGCATGGAGTCGAAGAAGCCGGGTGACAGCACGGCCTCGAGCAAGGCCGGGTTGCGGCTTAGGCGATCGGCCAGGCCAGGCGCGCCGCCCATGATCTCGGCCAGCATTTCGAGCAGCCCGGGATTCGCGTGCAGCATGGAAAACAGCTGTACCCCGGCGGGTAGGCCGGACAGGAACTCGTCGAACTTAAGCAACGCGTGATCCGGTTGGGTGGTATCGCCCAGCGCTTTGAGCAGTGAGGGCATGAGTTCGGTCAAGATCTGGCGGCTGCGGGTCGAACGGGTCGCGCGGTGTCGCCCGTGGTGCCAGGCCCGCACCATATTGAAGACCCGTTCGCCGTCCTGGAAGCCCATGTCGGCGAGCGTGGCCAAGGTGCCGGGCTCCGGCTCGCCGCCGGTGAAAACAAGATTGCCGGTGGTCGATAGGCCGGGTGCTTCCTCGAACAGCTCGGCGTAGTGGTTCTCGACACTGCGTAGCACCGCTAAAAGTTCGCCGCGAAATGCCTCGGCGCTGTTGCAGCCCATGAAGGCGGCGATCTGCGCCAGGCCCGGCTCCTCCTTCGGGAGGGTTTGGGTCTGCTGGTCCTCGACCATTTGCAGCCGGTGCTCCAGTTTACGCAGATAGCGGTAGGCTTCCCGCATTTCCTGCGCTGTGCTGGGCGCAAAGTGCCCGGCCTCGGCCAGGGCTTCCAGGGCGGCCTCGGTGCCCGGCGCGCGCAGGCTGGGCTCCCGCCCGCCCCAAATCAGTTGTTGGGTTTGGGCGAAGAGTTCGATCTCCCGGATGCCGCCGCGGCCCAGTTTAATGTTGTGGCCCAGCACTGCGATCGTGGCGCCGCCACGGTGGGCGTGGATCTGGCGCTTGATCGAATGAATGTCCTGAAGGGCCCAGAAATCCAGGTTCTTGCGCCAGATAAAAGGGCGCAATTCGGCTAGAAACTCCCGGCCCAACTCTAAATCGCCGGCAATGGGGCGGGCCTTGATCATGGCCGCGCGCTCCCAGTTCTGACCCAGGCTCTCGTAATAGGTCATGGCCGAGATGTAGGAAATTGCCAACGGCATGGCGCCGGGGTCGGGCCGCAGGCGCAAATCGGTGCGGAAAACGTAGCCCTCCGCCGTGCGTTCCTCCAGAATACGCACGAGATCCCGGGTCAGGCGGACATAGCCTTCCTGGGGGCCGCGGCCCCCCAAGTATCGTGTCTTGTCGGGGTCGTACAGGACGATGAGATCGATGTCGGAGGAATAATTGAGCTCCCTGGCGCCTAATTTGCCCATGCCCAGTACAACGAAGCCGCAAGCTCGTTCCGGGCTGTCCATATCGGCCAGTTCCAGATCGCCGTTGGACACGGCGGCGCGCAATAGATGGCTGAGCGCGGCGGAGACCGCCCAGTCGGCGAATTCCGATAAGGCCTCGAGTTGGCGGGGCAGGGGCCAATGGCCGGAAAGATCGGCCAGGGCGATCGCCAAGGCCGCCTGCCGGCGTGCCTCGCGCAACCCGACCATGACCGCCCGGCGCTCCGCCGCCCGGCCCAATTCCTCCTTGAGATGCGTGGCAACTTCGCCTAGGACCACCTCTGGGCCTAGGGAGAGGAGGCGCACGCAATACGAAACATCGCTTAGGGCACAGTGAGTCAGGAATGGACTATGGCCGAAGACCGCTTCGAGCAAGCGCCGGCCATCCGGGTCGTCGGCCAGAGCCTTGGCAGTTTCGGCCACGCTGGCGGAGTCGATCCGCTCGGCCTTTTCTCTCCACTCGCTCAAAGCGTGCGCGATGCGCGAATCGTCCCCGGCCGCCGGCAGGCTTTCAGTTGACGCGCGAAAATACAGGTCTGTCATCCTGGCCCGCTCATATTTTCGGCACACTGCGAGAGCGCCGCGCCAAGGTCAAGGGTAGGGCGGCCGGCAACGCTCAGCGACCGCGACGTGGGCCGAGGCCGGCACCGTGATTCGCCGGTGTGCGATCGTCTGCGCCGAGGTCCTGATCGGCCTGGTGGCCATTGCGGTGCTTCTGGGTGGCTTGGCGATTTGGCGCCTATCGGCCGGGCCGGTCGATTTGGATCCCCTGACTCCTAAAATCGAAGCCGCGCTGTCGGATCCCAAAAACGGTATCGCGGTCAACATCGGTAAGACCCAACTGACCTGGGAGGGCTGGAAGCGGACCGTCGACCTTCATGTGCGCGACGTGCGCGTGCGCGATGCCGACGGGGCGGTCTTGGTTGCGCTGCCGGACGTTGTCCTGCGACTCAGCCTGCGCGCACTGGTGCAGGGAACCGTCGCGCCGACGGTGGTTGAGATCTTCGGTGCCCGCGTGAGCCTCTTGCGGCGTGAGGACGGAAGCTTTCAGTTCGGTCCTTGGGACGAAGGCGGCGCGCTGGATACCAGCGGTGCGGCACTGGAAGGCGATTTCTCACACCTGGTGCCCAATATGATCGCGCGGCTTCTGGCCCGGCCGACGCCCGCCGACCCGCTCAGTTTCCTGCGTGTGCTGCGCATCGTCGGCGGCCGCGTCGCGATCAAGGACCGAAAGCTGGGCTTCACCTGGACCGCGCCCGTCGCCGATATCGAGCTGCGCCGAGACGACGGCGGTCTCACCGGCCAAGCAGCCTTGACGATCGACCTGGGTGGGCGACAGGCCAATCTCTTCGCTTTGCTCGACTACTCTAAATCGTTGGAGAGGATCGACATGACGCTCCGCTTCTCGGACTTGGTGCCCGAGGCAATCGTGTCTCTGGCGCCCGGTCTGACGGCGATCGGCGGTCTGACCATGCCGCTGGCTGGGTCGGCCTCGGTTTCGCTGGACGCCACGGGGGCGCTGCGCGATCTCAGCTTTGACCTTCGCGGCGGCGCCGGCGCCTACGCACGCGAGGATCTCTTCGCCGCGCCTCTGGCGGTCATGTCTCTTGCCGCCACTGGCACCGTGGTGGCGGCCGAACGCCGCATCACTCTCGACGATGCCGTGGTCGAGTTCGGCGACGAGACGCGGGCCGGGCCGCAGATCGCCCTGACCGGCACCATGACCAGCAGCTTGGAGGGGTTTCAAGGGGACCTGGAGGTTGAGGCGAGCGCGACCGCCCAGAACATCGACATGGCCGAATTGGCACGGTACTGGCCGCTCGGCTTGGCCGACGACACGCGTGACTGGGTGATCGAGAACGTAAACCGGGGCACGACCCGCAAGGCCACGCTCGAGGCCGCGTTCGCCGCCCCGGGGGGCGACTTCGCATCGGCGGAACTGCACGCGCTCGGCGGCACCCTCGACTACGAAGATCTCGCCGTTCACTTCCTGCGCCCCATGCCGCCGGTGACCGGAGTCTCCGGGACCGCCGATTTCGACGACGACCGCTTCACCTTTCGGCCCAAAGGTGGCGATCTGGGCGACCTCAAGATCGAGAAGGCGCTGGTCGATATCACGGGCCTGCGCCCGGCGAATGAGATCATGAAGATCGACCTCTCGGTCGCGGGGCCGCTCGGCGATGCGTTGACCTTGCTCGATCATGATCGCCTCAAGCTGATTGAAAAGCTGAGTATCGACGCGAGCACCGTCGAAGGCCAAATAGCCGGGCGGGTTCGCTTCGATTTTCCGCTGCTGAAGGATCTCGATTTTCAACACATCAAGGTCGCGGCCGTGACCGATCTGACCCAAGTCTCGGCCCGGCGACTGTTGTTCGATCACGATGTGGCGGATGGCAACCTAAAGCTCGTGCTCGACAAATCCGGCATGCACCTGACCGGCCCGATCACCTTCGCCGGTATCGATATGGACGTAAGCTGGGCCGAGGCGTTCGTCGAACGCAAGGCGGAGCAGACCCGCGTCGAACTCATAGCGAGTCGCATCGACGCGGAACAACGCTTGGTCTTGGGAATCGATCTGGCGTCTTACATGGACGGGCCGGTGTCCGCCCATGTGGTGGCGCGCCGGGACCGCAAGAAGAATACCCGGATCGAGGTCGGCCTGGGCCTGCGAGACGCCCGGGTCGAGCTGCCGTCCGTGCCCTGGCACAAGCCGCCCGGTGTCGAAGGCTCGGCCACCGCAACCCTGGAACTTGCTGACGACCGGCTTACGAGGATCAGTAAACTGAAGCTGGATGCCGGCACCCTGCATGCCCAGGGCGCGGCGGATTTCGACGAGACCGGCCGGATCCTGCGCCGTCTCATGCTCGATCGTCTGGCCTTCGACGCCAGCGCGCTGAAAGACGTCGAGATCGATCTGAGCGACAAGACCCCCTGGCTTAAGGTCGGCGGCGGCATCCTGGACGCGACGCTGTGGCTGGAAGACGCGGCGGCCTCGGAAGACGCGCAAGCGCCAAGTGGCGACCCGCCGGCGCAAACCGAGGAGCCGCCGATCACACCCCTGCGCCTCACCGCGACCAATCTGGACGCTGTCTTCTTTGGTCCTGACCGTTACCTGGAGCATGTGAGCCTTGATGTTCATCGCAGCGAGTTGGGCTGGGAGAAGGCGTCCATGCGCGGCACGGTGCCGCAGTCTCTGTGGCACTCGCCGAAAGGGACCAGTGGCGCTGATCTGTCCGGCGACAAGCCCAAAACGGTCGTGATCGATTTCAAGCCGGACGGTCAGGGCGGCAAGCGGCTCTTGGCCACGGCCGAGGATGCAGGCGCGGTGCTGCGCGCGCTCGACATCCTCGATACGGTCAACGGCGGGCACTTGATCGTCGAGGGCACCAGCGGCGGACCCTACCCGGCGGCTAAGTTGAGCGGGCGCATGGAGGGGAAGGACTATGTCCTGGTCGGCGCGCCCAACATGGCCCGGCTCTTGACGGTCGCCTCGCTGACCGGCATCAGCGACCTGCTCAGCGGAGAGGGGATCGGTTTTCAGCGCCTGGTCGGAAACTTCACCCTGGAAAACGGCGTCATGGAAACCGATCTGATCCGCGCCTATGGGCCCGCCCTGGGCCTGACCACCAAGGGCACGATCGATTTCGATCGCAATGAAACCGCGCTGCAGGGCACCATTGTGCCGGCCTACACGGTCAATCGGATCATCGGCGGTATTCCGCTGCTCGGCCCCTTGCTGACCGGCGGCGAGGGGGAGGGCATTTTCGCCGCGACCTATCGCGCCAGCGGCCCGGTCGGCGACCTGGACGTCAGCGTCAATACCTTGGCCGCCCTGGCGCCCGGTTTCTTGCGCTCCCTGTTCAGCGGCAGCAGCGTGGACCCGGGCGAAGCGGGCGCCCTGCCGGAGCGGCAAGACCCCTAGGTCATGGCTGAGGTCTGCACCCGGACCAGGGCGTGCCGTTTCTTGCCAGCCGATAGCTTGATCACGCCGGTCTCCGAAAGGTCGTTGGGGCCAACCTTCCGGGCCTCGTCGCTTATCGGCACGTCGTTCAGTCGCGCGCCGCCCCCTTTGATCAGGCGCCGGGCCTCGCCGGTGCTCGCCGCCAGGCCGGCCTCGCGCAGCAACTCGTAGGCCGGAACGCCTTCGTCGAGGCGCGCCCGCGCGATCTCGATGCTGGGCAGGTCCGCGCCCAAGCTGCCTTCCTCGAAGGTTTGGCGGGCGGTTTGCGCCGCCGCCTCGGCCGCGGCGGCGCCGTGGCACATCTTGGTGGCTTCGTCGGCCAGGACCTTCTTGGCCTCGTTGATCTCGGCGTCTTTCAAGGATTCCAGCCGAAAGATCTCCTCTTCCGGCAACTCCGTGAACAGGCGCAGAAAACGTCCGACATCGCCATCGTCGGTGTTGCGCCAATATTGCCAATAGTCGTAGGGCGAGACCCGGTCTTCGTTCAGCCACAGGGCGCCGGCGGCGGTCTTGCCCATCTTAGCGCCCGAGGACGTGGTGATCAGCGGCGTGGTCAGACCGAACAGGTTGACCTGCTCGGTGCGCCGGCCCAGTTCCACGCCGTTGACGATGTTGCCCCACTGGTCGGATCCGCCCATCTGCAGGATGCAGCCGTGGCGCCGGCTCAGTTCAACAAAATCGTAAGCTTGCAGGATCATGTAGTTGAATTCCAAGAAGCTTAACGGCTGTTCGCGCTCCAGGCGCAGCTTGACCGACTCGAAGCCGAGCATGCGATTGACCGAGAAATGACGGCCGTAATCGCGCAAAAAGCTCATGTAATTGAGTTCGTCCAGCCAAGCCGCGTTATCGATCATGATGGCGTCGCTGGGGCCGTCGCCGAAAGTCAAGAACTGCGAGAAGACCTGTTTGATTCCCGCCATGTTGCTGGCGATTTCCTCAACGCTAAGCAACTTCCGCGCCTCGTCGCGGAACGAGGGATCGCCAACTTTGGTGGTGCCGCCGCCCATGAGGACGATTGGCTTGTGTCCGCATTTCTGCAGCCAGCGCAGCATCATGATCGGCACCAAGCTGCCGACGTGCAGGGAATCGGCGGTGCAGTCGAAACCGATATAGGCGGTGACCCGGCCCGCTTTCATTTCGGCATCCAGGGTATCCAGATCGGTGCACTGGTGCAGGAAGCCGCGCTGTACGATCTCGCGCAGAAAGATGGAGCGAGGCGCCATCGCCGTTGGTCCTTGTGACTCGTCAGAAATTTTGTATCGGCACAATTTAACCCGCCGTTGGGCCGCAGGGGCCGCTTGTGGCGGGCAGCGGGATTTATCACAATCGACCGCGCTTCACAAATTCGCCCGCCACGGATCGCTTCCCACACAAAACATGGCCAAGACCCATCTTCGCACCGCAATCGGCCTGATGAGCGGGACCTCCCTCGACGGGATCGATGCCGCCTTGATCGAGAGCGACGGCCACGCCGCCGTGCACTACGGGCCGGCGCTGACCCGTGCCTACGACCCGGAGTTCCGGGCCCGCCTGCGCGCCGTCCTGGGCGGCCGGGGCGAGGTTACGGAGGTCGAACGCGAGTTAACCCTGCGCCATGCCCAGGCGGTCAAAGACCTTCTGGCCGAAGCGGGCCGGGAACCGGCGGAGGTGACCGTGATTGGGTTTCACGGCCATACGATCCTGCATGCGCCGGCTCAGGTCCGGACCTGGCAAATCGGTGACGGGGAGCTGCTGGCGGCCGAGACTGGGATCGATGTCGTCTGCGACCTGCGTGGCCGGGACGTCGCCGAGGGCGGGCAGGGCGCCCCTCTGGCGCCGCTGTACCACGCCGCGCTGGCGGCCGGCGAAGCGCGGCCTGTGGCGGTGCTCAATATCGGCGGGGTCGCTAACCTGACCTGGATCGGCCCCGGCGAGGACAACGTGATCGCCTTCGATACCGGGCCGGGCAACGCCTTGATCGACGACTGGGTCGCGGGCCACCTCGGGACGGCGTTGGACCAGGATGGGGCGCTCGCCAGCTCCGGCCGTGTCGATGAGACGGCCTTGGCGGCTTTGCTTGCCAATCCGTATTTCGCGGTCAAGCCGCCTAAGTCGCTGGATCGCGATGCGTTCGACCCGGCCGCGGTCGAGGGCCTCTCGGTTGCCGATGGCGCGGCCACACTGACCGGCTTTACCGCGGCGGCGGTGGCTGAGGGACAACGGCACCTGCCCGCACCGCCCAGGCGCTGGCTGGTGTGCGGCGGCGGGCGGCACAATCCGGCGATCATGGCCGCCTTGGCCGCGCGTTTGGACGCACCGGTCGATCCGGTGGAGGCTGTTGGCTGGGACGGCGACGCTTTGGAGGCACAGGCCTTCGCCTATCTGGCCCTGCGCTCCCTCGATCGTCTACCGCTTTCGTTACCTGGTACGACCGGGGTATCTGAGCCGATGACCGGGGGCGTCTTACACAAGCCGCCGGGCGGCGGCGGTGGCTGAGGCGGCACCGGCGGTCCCGCGCCGGGACGAGCGGCCCTGGTTGGCGGCTGGCGCCGCTGCGGGCGCCGCCTTCCTGGTCGGTGCCGGGATCGTCGCCACCCGTTTCGTCATTGCCGAGACCCAGCCCGCGACCCTGGCCCTGCTGCGCTATGCTATCGGTTTTGGCTGCTTGCTGGTGCCGGCGGTTCTTGCCGGATTTCGGCGTTTCGATAGCCGCGATATCGCCCCGATCGCGCTGCTCGGTATCGTGCAATTCGGAGTCCTGATCGCCCTCTTGAATTACGGCCTGCAATTCGTGCCGTCCGGGCGCGGGTCCCTGATCTTCGCGACCTTTCCCTTGCTGACCATGATCGTCGCCGCGTTGCTCGGCATCGAGCCTTTGTCCCGGGCCAAGTCCCTGGGCGTCGGCCTGACGGTCATCGGGGTTGCCTTGGCGCTCAGCCCGAAGCTGGTTCTGGACGCGGGCCCCGCCGGGTCGTGGATCGGCGAACTGACGATCCTTGCCAGCGCCCTGTGCGGTGCCGTGTGCAGCGTTTTCTACCGGCCCTATCTGAGGAAGTACCCGACCCTGCAGGTCAGCGCCTTTGCCATGCTGGCCTCCATCGCCTTTCTGGCCGTGCCGGCCGGGCTGGAGGGCTTCTTCGACGCCCCGCCGCGCTTTAGCCCCATGGGCTGGGCCGCCGTGGGCTTCATCGGGCTCAGCAGCGCGCTCGGTTACTACCTATGGCTTTGGGCCCTGGGCCACACCACGCCGACCCGGGTGTCGATCTTCCTGGCGCTCAGCCCGATCACAGCCACGGCGCTCGGCGCCCTGTGGCTTCGCGAAGGGGTGTCGATTGCCCTATTGGCCGGCTTAGCCTGCGTTGTGCTGGGCCTCTGGGTCGCCCATCGGCCGCCCGGCGGGATCCGGCGGGTTTAGCGGAGGCCTACCGTGCGATCGCGGTTTCTTCCAGGATCACCGACTTGGCCAGGTAATCATCGGTCACCTGGCTCAGCTCCTCCAGGTGCTCGTAGAAGAAGTGGCTGGCGCCCGGAATGATGCTGTGCTGGATCTTTAGTTGGCGTTGGCTCTGCAGCTTATCGACCAACTTGGCCACCGCCGCCTGGGGCACAATCTCGTCCTTGTCGCCCTGAACGATCAGGCCGGAGGACGGGCAGGGCGCCAGAAACGAGAAATCGAACATGTTGGCCGGCGGTGCCAGGGAGACGAAACCGCTGATCTCGGGCCGGCGCATCAGCAACTGCATGCCGATCCAGGCACCGAAGGAGAACCCGGCGATCCAGCAGGCCCCGGCATTCGGATTGAAGGTTTGCAGCCAATCCAGGGCCGAGGCGGCATCGGACAACTCGCCCTCCCCCCGATCGAAGGCGCCTTGGGAACGCCCGACACCCCGGAAGTTAAACCTTAGGACAGAAAACCCCTGGCGGGCGAACGACTGGTACAGGGTGTAGACCACCTTGTTATTCATCGTCCCACCGTGTTGGGGATGGGGATGCAGAATCAGGGCGATAGGCGCGTTGTGCTCGCGGCTATGTTGATACCGGCCTTCGAGCCGTCCATCCGGTCCGCTTATGATTATTTCGGGCATTGAATTGGGGAATTCCTATAATAGGCTGTTATTATTGTATTTTACTGGGTGGGCCCAAGTCAAGATTTCTCAGCCGCGGCACCCGCTCCGGCTTCGACCCTATACTTGACCAATTTGGTCGGAAAACCTATATCCTTAACTTGGATGCCGATGCGCCCGGCGCATTTGGTTGATCCGAAGCTTTTAACGAGGTGCCTCCTAACAATAGCACGAGGGGCGAAGATATGTTCAAGACAATCCGGGACGAAATCGACGCCATGATGGCGCGCGACCCCGCGGCGCGCTCGCGTTTAGAGGTGGTGCTTTGTTACCCCGGATTCCAGGCTCTGATGTGCTATCGCCTGTCGAGTGCGCTTTGGCGCCGGGATTGGCACCTGCTGGGGCGCTGGATATCGCAACTTGGCCGTAGCCTAACCGGTATCGAGATCCATCCGGGCGCGGTCATTGGCCGCCGCCTCTTCATCGATCATGGCATGGGTGTGGTGATCGGCGAGACCAGCCGGATCGGGGACGGCGTGACCCTTTATCACGGCGTCACCTTGGGCGGCGTCGCGCCTAGCGTCGATAGTCATAACCAACGCGATACCAAACGGCATCCGACCCTTGAGGACGGCGTCATCATCGGCTCCGGCGCGCAAGTGCTGGGGCCCATCACGGTCGGCGATTGCGCCCGTGTCGGCGCCAATGCGGTGGTGACCAAGGACGTGCCGCGCTGCGCCACGGTGGTCGGCATTCCGGCCCGAGTGGTCAATGGGCGGCAGGGGCAGCAGAGCACCGAGAAGCCGGGTTTCGTCGCCTACGGCACGCCGACCGGCGACATCCCGGACCCCGTGGCGCGGGCCATCGAAGGCCTGCTGGACGAGGTGCAAAGCCTGCGCGCGCGGGTCAACCATCTGGAATCCGAGAATGGTGCCACGGCCGATCGTGCCGAGGCCGGCGCGGCGCAGTCCTCGGCCGCGCCACAGGGCGAGGACGCACCCACGAAATGTTGTTAGGTCCGGTCCCGGCGCGGCGCCGGGGCGGACCGTCAAGTCTAGGAGGAGTGTAGGGGTGAAGCTGAGCACTAAAGGACGTTACGCCGTCATGGCGATGGTCGATCTCGCGGTCAACAGCAACGGCCGGCCGGTGTCTCTAGCCGACATCGCGGATCGTCAGGAAATTTCACTGTCCTACCTGGAGCAGTTGTTCGCGAAATTGCGGCGCGGCGGTCTGGTCAACAGCGTGCGCGGCCCCGGCGGCGGCTATCTCTTTGCCCGCGAAATCGGCGACACCCGGATCTCCGATATCATCTTGGCGGTTGACGAGCCGATCCGCGCCACCCGTTGCACGCCCGGCCAGCCCTTTGGCTGCCGCAGCAACCGCACCCGCTGTCAGACCCACGACCTTTGGGAGGAACTGGGCAATCAGATCTATCTGTATTTAAGCTCTGTTAGTATCGGCGATGTGGTCGCGCAACGGGTTCTAGGCAGCAGCGGCCTTATCCAGGCCGAGGATAGCGGGCCGATCCAAGCATCCAAGTGACACCGCCGCGACGGCCGTCACCAACACCGGGCCGCTAGCCAAGCCGATGGGCGCGAGCTACCTCGACTATAACGCGACCGCGCCCTTGCGGCCGGAAGCCCGCGAGGCCATGACCGCCGCCTTGGCAGAGGTCGGCAATGCCTCGTCCGTCCATGGCTTTGGCCGCCGGGCGCGCCACAAAATCGAGGATGCCCGCGAGGCGGTGGCCGCCCTGGTCGGGGCGGTGCCCGGCCAAGTGATCTTCACCTCCGGTGGGACCGAGGCCAACAACATGGCCCTTAGGATCGCCAGGCGCGGGATTCTGGCCTCGGCTGGCGAGCACGATTCGGTTTTGCGCGCCGGTGCCGTTTCGCTGGCGCTCTTGCGCCCGGACGGAGTGGTCGATCTGGCGCGTCTGGCGCACCTCTTGGACGCGGAACCTGGGCCGGACCTGGTATCGGTGATGCTGGCGAACAACGAGACCGGTGTGATTCAACCGGTCGCGGAGGCGGCGCGCCTGGCCCATGCCGGTGGCGCGCTATTGCATTGCGACGCTGTTCAGGCGGCCGGAAAGCTGTCCATAGACATGGCTTCTCTGGGTGCCGACCTCATCAGCCTTTCGGCCCACAAACTGGGCGGGCCTCAAGGAGCCGGCGCCTTGATCCTGGGCGAGGATGTGGTGCTGGAGCCTTTGCTGCGCGGCGGCGGGCAGGAGCGCCGGCGGCGCGCCGGGACCGAGAACGTGGCCGCGATCGCCGGCTTCGGGGCCGCCGCGCGCGCGGCCTTGCGCGATCTGGAGGCCCAGCAAAGCGTGGCGGAACTGGCGGCCCTGCGCGACGATCTGGAGCGCCAGGTTTGCGCCCTGGCCCCCGATGCTGTCCTGCATGGTGCGGGCGCGCCGCGATTGCCGAACACCGCTTGCTTCGGGGTTCCCGGTTTGGCGGCCGAGACTTTGGTCATGGCGCTCGACCTGGCCGGTGTGGCCATCGGCGCGGGCTCGGCCTGTTCTTCGGGCAAGGTCGCGCCATCTCATGTCTTGCTGGCCATGGGCGCTAGCCAAGGCGAAGCCGCGGAGGCGATCCGGGTTAGCCTGGGCTGGGCCAGCGGCGCCGAAGACATCGCGCATTTTATCTCCGCCTGGCGCGCCTGCCTGGAGCGCCGCCGCGAGTCCAAACCCATGGCGGTCTGATGCGGCACGCCAGGCGGGCTGGCAATCGCGTTGCAATTCCACTAAGTAGCGCATCCGAAACAAGGTGCCGGCCAGGTCCGGCGACGCAAATCCGCCGAAACGCCGAAGTCAAGCAGGAGCCGGACGACATGCCGAAAATGGTCTTCATCGAGAGGGACGGAACGCACAAGGAAGTCGAGGCCCCGCTTGGTCTGTCCGTGCTCGAGATCGCCCACCGCAACGACGTCGATATCGAAGGTGCCTGCGACGGTTCGCTGGCGTGTTCGACCTGCCATGTGATCGTGGCGGATGATTGGTTCGACCGTTTGAAGGGCGTTTCGGAGGACGAGGAGGACATGCTCGATCTGGCTTTCGGCCTGACCGCGACCTCACGCCTGGGCTGCCAGCTCATTATGACCGACGCCCTGGATGGGCTGACCGTCAAACTGCCCGCGGAAACCCGCAACATGCTACTCGACTGATTAGGGGCGGCGATTTGGCCGACGATCGCGACATCGGCGCCGGCGGCGATGTCCTGAGCCGCTTAAAGGCAACCTGCACGGCGCAGTGGGCCGACTACGTTGGCCATGACTTCGTCCGACGCCTAGCGGACGGCAGCTTGCCGGAGGCCTGCTTCCGGCACTATCTGACCCAAGACTACCTCTTCCTGGTGCACTTCAGCCGCGCCTATGCCCTGGCGGTATACAAGGCCGACGATCTGACCGAAATGCGTCAGGCGGCGGCGACTTTGCATGCTCTGCTGAACACCGAGATGTCCCTGCATCTGCGCGTCTGCGCCGGCTGGGGCCTGAGCGAGGCGGATATCACGGCGGTGCCCGAAGCCGACGCCAATTTGGCCTATACCCGATTCGTGCTGGATAGCGGCATGGCCGGAGACCTCTTGGATCTGCTGGTCGCGCTCGCGCCTTGCGTGGTGGGATACGGAGAGATCGGTGCCCGCCTGCTGGCCGATCCGGCGACCCAACTGGAGGGCAATCCCTACCGCGATTGGATCGAGGCCTATAGTGGCGCGGAGTACCGGGAGGTCGCCGAGGCCGCCGCCGCGCAACTCGAACGGGTCGCCGACCGGCGCTTGGGAGATCGGCCAGCCGACTCGCCGCGCTGGGCCTCGTTGGCCCGAACCTTTCAAACCGCGACGCGGCTCGAGATTGGATTCTGGGATATGGGGCTCACACCGCCCGCGGCGTGAACCGCCTGCCGCGCGCTCGGGTTAGGCCGCGACGCTCTTACGCTGGGCCGCCGGCGTCCGGCCTTCGGCGGCATCGATCGCGTTCGTGAAGCGGGTCAGGACGGTCTCGCTCAAGTCGCCGCACGCCTGGTTGACGGATAACTGACGGCGTAGCCGCGCCGCCAGGGCAGCGTCCTCACCGGTCTGCCGATCCTCATTTCTCTGCATTTTTGGCCTCCCTTCTCATTTGTCTGGAAGATCACCATTCCAACAGAGAAAGGTTTAATTTTTGTTTACCTCCTAAAAACCATTGGTTAACCAATATTGTTAATGTCTGATGAGATCCGGGCCAATGACGGCCCGGCGGCGCCGCCGCGACTAGGGGGCTATGGCCTGGGCGGAGATCTTTCCGAAGATCGCATCCAACTCTTTCGCCATTGTGCGCAGCGCCTCGCCGCCGTCCGTGTACGGCGCGAATACTGCCGACGGCGTCTTGTAACTGAGGGTCGCGGTCCCGTCGGCGTTCTCGGTGACGTAGAAGCGGATCGGCGCCTCGATCCCGGCGGCGACGCTGGCCTCCAGCATGCGTACGGCGAAGCGCGGATGATAAACGCCGATCACCATGTTGCCCGGGATGTCCTTCTTCAGCACCTTCTTGGCGCCGACTGTCGCGCTGGCCCGGGTGACCAGGCCCATCTTGTTGGCCTTGACCGCGGCATCGACCCGGGCGATCAGGTCCTTATAGGAATGCGCGGTCTTGTTGACCGACCAACCCGGCGCGGCGGCGATTTCGGCCTGGGCCGGCGGGACCTGCAGTAAGAACGCTGCCAGGGCAGCCAGCACGAAATG
>JAJFGO010000074.1 GCA_021776095.1 Kiloniellaceae bacterium
TCGGGTAAGGACCGGCGCGCAAGGCACATCCTCGGCCTCTAAACGCGCCAGCCATTCGTCCGTACCGCGGGTGCGCAAGGCCTCCTGGGTCAGGTGCAGCCGGGCGTCGCGGTGTTTGTCGAGCCCCTCGGAATCGGCGAAACGGGGGTCTTCCAGCCAATCCGGCCGCTCGCACGCTCGAGCCAGGCCGATCCATTCCCTGTGCCTCATGACCGCAACGCTGATGTAACCGTCAGCGGTCTCGTAGATCAGGTCGATAAAGCTCTGCGCCGTCTCTTGCTCCAGCTCGTCGCCTACTAAGGTGTGCCCGCCCATGTCCGAACCCCACAGGAAGGCCAGGACCGTGTCGAGCATGGACAGGCGCACATGTTGCGCCGCGCCGCCGCGCGCACGGGCTAGCAAGGCGGCGCAAACCGCCTGGGCCATGGCATAACCGGTCAGCTTGTCCGGCAGGATCGTGCGGACCAATCGGGGCGGCGCCTCGTCGGAACCGGCCTGCACGGTGGTCAGGCCCGAGAGCGCCTGGATCAGCGGATCGAAGACCGGCTTGTGCGCGTAGGGGCCGTGCTCGCCGAAGCCGCTGATCGAGACGTAGACAATATCGGGGGCGACCTCGCGAACCGCCGCCTCGCCAAGGCCGATGCGCTCGGCCACGCCGGGGCGAAAATTTTGCACCAGCACGTCGGCGCCCACTAAAATCCGTTTCAAGGCCACCAGCCCCTCGGGCCTTTTCAAATCGAGCGCGATGGATCGCTTGTTGCGGTTGTTGTTCAGAAACGAGGCAGAAAATCCGCCGCGCCGGGTGGCGACCTGGCGCGAGTGGTCGCCACCCCGCGGGTTCTCGACCTTGACCACGTCGGCGCCCTGGTCGGCCAGGATCATGGTCCCGAGCGGACCCGAGACCATGGTGGTCAGGTCGATGACTCGAATGCCGTCAAGCGGTCCGGGCATGGCTACGGCTCCTGGTTGGCGCGATCATGGCAATAGAAAAGCAAGCCCGCGGGCCTGGCGCAAACGTCAATCCACCCAAGCGCGGCCGCGCCGTCAAGCTCAGTCCAGGTCGAGGACCACGGGCACGTGATCGGACGGCTGGTCCCAGGCGCGGGTATCCTTGACCACCCGGCAGTCCTTGATTGCGTCGCCCAGCGCCGGCGTGACCAGGACGTGGTCCAGGCGCCAGCCATAGTTTTTTTGATAGGCCTCGCGAAAGCGATAACCCCACCAGGTATAGAGCGGCTGATCCGGCGGCACGAATCGGCGTGGCGCGTCGATCAGGGCGGCCGCCGCATGCAGGCCGGCCATGCGCTCGCTCTCGGTCGGGGTGTGACCGACGCTGCGCACTAGGCGCTTGTGGTTCCAGACATCGGTCTCCAGCGGCGCGACGTTTAAGTCGCCGACCAATACCGCCTTTCGGCCCGGCAAGCGCTCCTTGGCCCAAGCCGTCATCTCATCCAGAAATTGCAGCTTGTGGGCGAACTTGTCGTTCGCCTCCGGGTCTGGTTTATCGCCGCCGGCCGGAACATAGAAATCGTGGATTTCCAGCCCGCCGGCCAGGCGCACGCAGGCATGGCGGCGGTCGTCGCGGTCGCACCACGACAAATTTTCCTCGGCTTCAAAGGGCTGGCGAGACAGGATGGCGACCCCGTTTGTGCCTTTCTGGCCGTGGCGCAAAACATGGCGGAAGCCGAGCGCGCTGACCGCTTCGTGCGGGAAGTCTTCGTCCGTGACCTTAGTCTCCTGAAGGCAAACCACGTCGGGGTTTTCGGCCGCGCAAAACCGCGCCAGGTGATCCAGCCTCCGGCGCAGGGAGTTCACGTTCCAAGTGGCGATACGAAGGCTCATGGGCGCAATCCGGGCTCCGAGGTTCTAACCGTCACGCCCAAAAAAAAGCGGAACGCCCGGTCGGGGGGTGGCCGGGCGTTCCTCGCTCCAAAGAGCGGCGGGAGGTTGGCAGGGGATGCTGGCCTCCCGCTCGGCCGGACGGCGTTAAAATCCGGCCCATGATAAAAATTTAGGTACGATTTTCCCGGATACAATCGGGCGCCCCCGACCTATCCCCAGACCTAGTGACATTGCGGCCGCGCGGCGCACTTTATTCGGCAGCCCGCGCCCCTACCCGCGACCCGGCCCAGGCCCGTGCCGCCGCGCCGAAGGCGGCGAACAGCCGGGTCGAATCCGGGTTCTCCAGGGCTTTGTATTCGGGATGCCATTGGACCCCCAGAGCGAAGCCGGTGGCATCTTTGACGCTGACCGCTTCGACCGTTCCGTCCTCCGCCACCGCCTCAACCATAAGCCGGCCCGAAACCCGGTCGAGTGCCTGATTGTGCAGCGAATTGACCATGATCCGGGTCTTGCCGAGCAGGCCATGAAAGGCGCCGCCCGGGGTGATGTCGATCGGGTGTTGAGGCCCGTATTGGACATCGAGGTCCTCGTGCTGGGGCCGGCGATGATCGCGCCGACCGGGCACTTCGTGAACCAAGGCGTGCAAGGTGCCGTCCAGGGCAACGTTAAGCTCCTGGAACCCCCGGCAAATTGCCAGCAACGGCAAGCCGGCCTCGAGCGCCTTGCCGATCAGCGGCAGGGTGGTCGCGTCGCGCTCCTCGTCGTGGGGTTCGGCCGCTGGATGGGCCTCGCGCCCATAGTGGATCGGGTGCACGTTCGAGGGACTGCCGGTCAGCATCAAGCCATCCAGCATGCCGATCAGGCGTTCCGGCTCGGTTTCGTCGCCATAGGCCGGAATGATCAGCGGCAGACCGCCGGCGGCCTCGACGACGGCACGCAGATATTTGTCCTGAACGCTGTGATAGGGCATGCCGTCGATCTGCTTGATGCAGGCCGGCAGGCCGATCAGGGGCTTTCCCGCAGACTTATTCATGCCTGGAAAGCTAGGCGCGCCGCCGCCCCCGCGCAAGGGGCGAGCACTGCCCGGCAGGCTGCCCGCCCGGCGGAGGGGCAGGCGAAAATTGTGTTGGGCGGGGCCGCCGGAAAGACCTATGTGTAGGACGCCTTTGTGCAAACCGGCACATTCGAGGGGCGGAGCGACGGCGTGGAGCTTGGGCTAGACACCCTATTACCGTGGAAAGCGGCCGCCGTGGCAGTATGGCTCGCGCTCTTTTTCGCCGCCGAGCGCCTGCGGCCCGCAGCGCCCGCGCCCGAGGGCGATGCCGCCGCGCGCGGCGGGTTCTGGCGCCTGGCGCGCAACGGCGGCCTATGGCTCGGCAACCTGGCATTATCGCCCTTGCTGGTGGTGCCGGTCTCGCTTTTGGCGAGCCAGCATCATCTGGGCTGGCGGCCGGACTGGTGGTCCGGGCCGGCCGGGCTCGCCCTCGACCTCGTTCTGCTGGACTTCTTGATCTATTGGTGGCACCGCGCCAATCACGTATTCGCTTTCCTGTGGCGCTTTCACGAAGTCCATCACCTGGACCGCTTTTTGGACACGACCAGCGCGGTGCGCTTTCATTTCGGCGAGGTCGCGCTCTCGGCCCTGGCGCGCGCCGGGTTTATTGTCGTCTTCGACATTCCCTTGGCCTCGATCCTGGTGTTCGAAACCGTGGTACTTGGCGCCGCGATTTTTCATCACTCGAACCTGGCGCTGCTGCCGGCCTTGGAACGCGCGCTTGCCCGGGCGATTATCACGCCGTCGATCCATTGGGTGCACCACCACGCGCGGCGCCGGGACACGGATTCCAATTACGGCACTCTGTTCAGCTTTTGGGACCCGCTTTTCGGTACGCGGAGCGCTACCGCCCGCGAGCCGCACATGATCATCGGCGTCGAAGGCGTGACAGAGCAGCCCTTAGACCGTCTTTTGATCCGGCCGTTTCTGAGCCCGCGCCGCCGCGCCGCCGCGGCCGGACCCGGTACGAAGCAAAGTCTTTAAGAGGAAACGCGAATGAAGATCCTAGTGCTCGTTCTGGCTCTTATCGGCGCGGCCGGTATCGCGACCGTGGTGCGTTACGGCAGCGTGCACCCTTGCGAATGGCTGGACCAAGACACGGCCAGCGAGACCGGCCTGCCGGAGCTGCTCGCCCAAGCCCGCGTGCGCGCCGCCTTCCTTCTGGACGGCATCACCGACCCGAGCGCGGCCAATTGCCTGACTGCCTGGTGGGAATTGAAAGCCAACGGCGCCGAGACCGCGGCAAAATAGCCGCGGGGTCTATCTGTCCTGCTGGCGCCGGCCTGGGTTTTCGATGTCCAGATCGCCGTGGTCGAAAGCCGCGGAATCGATCTCGACGCCGAAACGCGGGTCGATCAACGAGACCTCGGTCAGAACACCTTGGGCATCGACCACCTGCCATTTGCGCAGGGCCAAGGGCCGATCCTCGAACACCAGGGTTACCTCGCCGATATCCGGATTGCCCGCGTCGCGCAACGCGACACGCAATGTGCCGCGTTCCTGGATCACGCTTTCGATCCGCATGTCATCCGATAGCTTGACCTCCTCACGGATCAGGAACCACAGCGGCGTCTCCCACAAGGGCAGATAGCTCGCCTGCTTCAATTCGCGGTCATAGAATAGAAGGCTGATCCCGTTAGCGATCAAGAGCGCGGGCACCGGTGGGTCGTAGTCGAAGCGCAGTCTGCCCGGCCGCGCGACCAAAACCTGCCCTTCCGCATAGGCGCCGTTCGAGGATACCTGCACGAAACGCGCCCGCAGGGTGGAGATATTGTTCAGATAGGCCAGCGCCCGCTCGACATTGGCTTTGTCGTCAGCCGATAGCGCCGCCACTTGGGCGCGGCCAGCCTGGATCGGACCCGCCAGACCGGCAATGACGATGGCCGCCAGGATTAAGCCAGGTACCTTACGCAGGAAATGAGTTGGAGCTAACACGTCAATCACCGCAAGGGCAGGGGATTACTAGCAAGATCGCTCACATAAGATGGTACGCGCGCCGGCCAAATGCCATCCCTGGCCAAATTTTCTGAGCCGCGCCCTTTCTTTCCTGCCGGCCCGGACCTCAAAAGTCAAACCGGGGCTGCCGGGCGACTAGGGCATATGGCAGAACGCCTGCCGCCAAATACCGGCTTCCAAGGAAAGAGGTCATACTGGCACAATGACCCTCGGTCGCCGCTATTCCCCGGCGATCATGTAATGACCTGGACCATCGGATTGTATGTCCTCAGGAGGCCCGCATGCCGGGTGGCACGTTATTGTTAGGATTTGTCGCTGCGGCCCTCTTGGTCCTGCTGATTCCCGGGCCCGGTGTTCTGTATGTCGTGGCGCGTAGCGTAGGTCAGGGGTACCGCGCCGGTTTGGCATCGGCGCTCGGACTATCGCTTGGTGCCCTCGCGCACGTGGCGGCTGCGGCGGCTGGACTCTCGGCTATTCTGCTCACCTCGGCCACTGCCTTCGGCGTCGTTAAGGCATTGGGGGCCGGCTACTTGATCTATCTGGGGATACGTACGCTCTTCGCGGACCGCCCGACGGTCAGCATGGAAGCCGCCACCCCTCTCTCGATGTATCACCTCTTGAGGGATGGCGTTGTCGTTAGTGTCTTCAATCCGAAGATAGCCGTATTCTTTCTCGCATTCCTGCCGCAGTTCATAGATCCGAGCCTTGGGTCGGTCCCGCAGCAAGTTTTTCTGCTGGGGCTCCTCTATGCTGCCTTGGCATTCATGACCGATAGTACCTATGCCCTCCTGGCCGGTAGCGTGCGCCATTGGCTTGGCGGACGCGTGATGCAGGAGCCACTGCCGCGCTATGTGAGTGGGGGTCTCTATTTGGGTTTAGGGGCCTACGCAGCGCTCGCAGACCGGCGGCATTAGGACGTTCCGCGTCCTAATCTCCGCCCGGCAACAAAACCTCGCGCTTGCCGACGTGATTGGCCTGGCTGACCACGCCCTCCGCCTCCATGCGCTCGACGATGCGCGCGGCGCGGTTGTAACCGATTTGCAGATGGCGCTGGATGAAGCTGGTCGAGGCCTTGCGGTGCTGGTGGACCACCGCGAGCGCGCGGTCGTAAAGCTCGTCGCCCTCGCCCGCGCCGCTGGCGCTTAAGGGATCGAAGTCCGTCTCGTCTTCTTCGGTCACACCCTCGATGTAAGATGGATGCCCCTGTTCCTTCAGGAAGGAGACGATCTCCTCGACCTCGCCGTCGGTCACCAACGGCCCGTGCACGCGCGCAATGCGCCCGCCGTGCATCATGTAGAGCATGTCGCCCTGGCCGAGCAGTTGCTCCGCCCCTGGCTCGCCCAAAATCGTGCGGCTGTCGATCTTTGAAGTGACGTGGAAGCTGATCCGGGTCGGGAAGTTGGCCTTGATGGTGCCGGTGATGACATCGACCGAAGGCCGCTGCGTCGCCATGATCAGGTGGATGCCGGCGGCACGGGCCATCTGCGCCAGGCGCTGGACCGCCATCTCGATATCCTTGCCGGCGACCAGCATGAGGTCGGCCATCTCGTCGACCACCACCACGATAAGCGGCAGCGGCTCCAGATCGAAGGGCTGTTCCTCGGTGATCGGCTGGCCGGTATCGGGATCGAAGCCGGTCTGCACTTTGCGGGTCAAGACCTCGCCGCTTTTCAAGGCCTGCTGGATCCGGCTGTTGTAGCCCTCGACGTTGCGCACGCCGAGGCGCGACATGGCGCGGTAACGGTCTTCCATTTCGCGCACCGTCCACTTCAGGGCGACGACCGCCTTCTTGGGCTCGGTGACCACCGGCGCGAGCAGATGCGGAATGCCGTCGTAGACCGAAAGCTCCAGCATCTTTGGGTCGATCATGATGAACTTGCAGCGATCGGGGCCCAGGCGATAGAGCAGCGATAGGATCATGGAGTTCAGCCCGACCGACTTGCCGGAGCCGGTGGTGCCCGCGATCAGCAAATGGGGCATGCGCGCCAGATCGACGATCGAGGGGGCGCCGCCGATGTCCTTGCCCAGTACCAGGGGCAGCTTGGCCCCACAGCGCTCGTAGGCCTGGGAATCCAAGAGCTCGCGCAGATAGACCGTGGCCCGTTTCTGGTTCGGCAACTCGATGCCGATGGAGCTGGAGCCGGGCACCACCGCGACGCGCACAGAGACCGCGCTCATGGAGCGGGCGATGTCGTCGGCCAGACCAACCACGCGGCTGGTCTTGGTGCCGGGTGCGGGGTCCAGGTCATAGCGGGTGACCACCGGGCCGGGCCGCACCTTGACGATCTCGCCGCGCACGCCGAAGTCGTCGAGCACGCTTTCCAGCAGCCGGGCATTCTTCTCCAGGGAATCGCGGTTGAGCGCGTTTTGTACTGAATCGGCCGGCGTGGCCTCAAGCAACGACAGGGGCGGCAAATCGTAGCCGCCGGATTCGATAAACTTAAAGCGGCGCTGCCGGACTTCCCGGGCCCGTTTGCCCGCTTTGGGAGACACATTGGGTGCGGCAACCCGGTCCGCCTGCCCGGCCAAGTGCGGCGCGCGATGGGCCTCTCTCTCGTCCTCGTCCATTACCGGTTCGCGCCGTCCCAGGCGCGCGCGCTCGACTAAGGCCGGCTCCTGGCGCTCGCGCCGGGCGCGCGGCGGCGGCTCGTCGACCCGGCGATTCAGCCGTATTCGGGGCATGGACCGGCCCAGCCACGCCAGGCCGTGAGCGACTTGCACCACCGGCCAGACCAGCGCGACGCCAAGCCCGAGCCAGTCCGCGCGGGTCAGGCCAGCGATCCAAATGAAACCGGCAAGCGCCGCGAGCCCGGAGACCGAGGCCACCATCCAGGGCGCCGCCCAGGCGGCCGCCTGCACGAATTCCTGAAGGGCCGCGATTCCGATATAGCCACCCAGACCGGTTCCCAGGGGCCAAGCCAAATAGGCCCCCCGCGGCACCGGCACCCCGGCCAGCGCGACCGCCGCCAGGGCAACCGCCGCGGCCAGACACAAGAGACGCACGAACCAGCGGCCCAGCCCCCGCCCCTGCCAAAGGCGCCAAGCCCAGGCGAACAGGACCAGCGGCGGCACGAACACGGCCAGACCCAAGGCGTGCAACCCCAAATCGGCGGCGTAGGCGCCGGGTAGGCCGAGCAGATTGCGGACCGGCCCTTGAACCGCGCGGTTGAGGGACGGGTCGGCCGAATCGAACGACAGACCGCCGACCAGCGCCAAGAGGCCGAGCATGGCAAGAAGCAGGCTGAGGGTTTCGACCAAGCGGCGGCGCGCGAAATCGCCCACGCCGCTGGGCAAAAGCCTTTGTCGGTCGCCCCGGCTGCGGGAGCGGCCTCGGTTCAAGGCACTGGATCTTGCCGCCATATCGCCCTTTTGCCTTTCTTTTCGCCGTAGGTCTAGAGGACTTCGGCCAAACGGTTCAAGGCGGCCTCGGTCAATTCAGGCCCATAGACCAGGGCGACGCGGATATAGGCATCGCCCGGATTGACCCCCTCGGCGTCCGCGCGGGCCATGTAAGCGCCCGGCAGAACCCGCAATCCGGCCTCGCGCCACAGGGTCAGCGCGGCCTTTTCCCCGTCGCCCACGTCGAGCCAGAGGAAGAAGCCGCCATCCGGCTTGCGGAAGCCGAAGCGATTGCCGAGCACGCGCTCAGCAATCTCGAAATTCTTTTGGTAACGCGCCCGGTTGGCGAGCACGTGGCCTTCCTCGCGCCACAAGCGGGTCCCCGCCGCCAGGGTCGGATACGGCACGCCCGCGCCCCCGGTGCGCATCATCATATCGAGCGTGGCAATGAGATCGGGCGCGCCGGCGGCAAAGCCGCAGCGCAAGCCCGGCGCGCTGGAGCGTTTCGAGAGCGAGTGAAACACTAGAAGGTTGTCGAGCGAGCCGCCGAGCACGGCGGCCGCCTGCAACGCGCCCGCGGGTGGGTGGTCCGTATAGATTTCGGCGTAGCATTCATCGACCGCCAGGATGAAATCGTACCGGCGGGCAAGTTCGATGAGCCCGCGAAGCTCCGCCTCGCTAGCCGCGGCACCTTGCGGATTAGCCGGCGTGCAATAGAAGGCCAAAGCGGTCCGCGCTAGGACATCCGGCGGCAGGGCGGCGTAGTCGGGCAGATGGCCGCTGTCGCGGGTCGCGGGGGCCAGGATGGGCTCGGCCCCGGCCGCCACGGCGGCGCCCGGATAAACATGATAGCTGGGGTTGGGCATGAGCATCGCGGGCGGCGCGGCATCGTCGGCGCGCGACAATACAGCCCCCAGGGCGGCGAAGAACAGCCCCTCACGGGAGCCGGGGATGGCCTGGATCATAGTCTTGGGGTCGATCCCGCCGGGCGCGAGCGCATAGCGCCGGGTCAACCAGTCGGCGCAGGCCTCCAGGTATGCGGGCGTGCCGCGGGCCGGCGGATAGCGCGAGAAATCGGCCGCGGCCCCGGCAATCTCCTCCACCAGGAAAGCCGGCGGCGCGTTCTGCGGTTCGCCGACCGACAGCAGCACCGGCTTATCGCCGGCCAGCTCCGGCAAGTCGATGCCATGCTGGCCTGGCGCGTGACCGTCCAGCAGCTGACTCAGACGGCCGAAAGGGTGGAATTTCAGGATCGACTGAACTGCACTCAAGTATCGGGTTCCTGGAAATCGTTCGCGCGACTCGGGCAGGACAAAACGGAAACAAGTCTAACCGCCGCCGATTCGCCCGGCAAGCGGTGCAAAACCCCAACATGACCGCGAAAAATGGCCAAAAAAAGTGCCCGGAAGGCGGAAACCTTCCGGGCTAGTAAGGCCCGATACGGAATGCGGAGCACAGCTTCCCGCCTGGACCTTGTCTGGAAATAGACCTTGTGCGGACGTCCCGCCTAGATGGTCTGGGAGCCGTGACCGAATTCCGGGTAGGCCTCCATGCCGAGCTCCGCCTTGTCGAGACCCATTTCCTCTTCCTCGTCGCTGACCCGGATACCCAGGGTCACTTTGAGCGCTAACCAGAGCACGGCGCTGGTCACGGTAACGAAGGCGCCGATGGCGAGGATGCCGACGATTTGGGTGCCCAGGCTGCCGGACCCAAAGATGCCGACCGCGAGAGTGCCCCATATGCCGGCCACCAGATGGGCCGGGATTGCCCCGACCACGTCGTCGATCCGCAAGCGATCGAGCAGCGGGATCGTGACCACCACCAAGCCACCGCCGATCGCACCGATGACGATGGCATAGAGATGGTTCTGCACATCGGGGCCGGCAGTGATCGAGACCAGGCCGGCAATGGCGCCGTTCAAAGCCATGGTCAGGTCGATCTTTTTGTACAGGATCTGGGTCAGCGCCATGGCCGCAACCACCCCGGCCGCAGCGGCCAGGTTGGTGTTGACGTAGACGATGGCGATCGCCGCGGCATCGAGCGCCGAGCCGAGGGCAAGCTGCGAGCCGCCGTTGAAACCGAACCAGCCGAACCACAGGATGAAGGTGCCGAGCGTGGCAAGCGGCAGATTGGCGCCGGGCAAAACCCGGACTCTGCCGTCGGCGCCGTATTTGCCCCGGCGCGCACCCAGGATAATGGCCCCGGTCAAGGCCGCCCAGCCGCCCACCGAATGCACGATGGTCGAACCGGCGAAATCGGAAAAGCCCAATTCCGAGAGCCAGCCGCCGCCCCAGGTCCAGGATCCCTGGATCGGGTAAATTAGGCCGGTCAGGGCCACGATGAAGATCATGAAGGGCCAGATCTTGATCCGCTCCGCCAAGGTGCCGGAAACGATCGAGGCCGCGGTCGCCACGAAGACCATCTGGAAGAACCAGTCGGACATGACCGAATAGCCGTTGCCGACCACCGGCGCGATTAGCTCAGCGGTCGCGTCTTCGGCATTGATCAGTGCGAGTTCCGCCTCGGAGGAGTTATAGAACAGGCTGAACGAGCCGATGTAGCCGGCAACGTCGGTGTACATCAGGCTATAGCCGATGATGTAGTAGAGCAGCCCAGCGACCGAATAGAGCGCGATGTTCTTCAGGCAGATGGTCGCGGTGTTCTTGGTCCGCACCAGCCCGGATTCGAGCATCGCGAAGCCGGCCGCCATCCACATAACCAGGACGCCGTGGATCAGAAATGAAAAGGTGTTGAAGACGAATTGGGTTTCGGCGCTGACCTCGGCCTGCGCCGGGGCCGCGCCGAGCACCAAAAGCGCGCCTACGGCCCCCACTCCGCTCAGTAGTTTTCCAGATTGAATCATCGGTCTTCTCCCAGTTCCCTTGAATTCAGATGGCTGCTTCATTGGTTTCCCCGGTTCGGATACGCGTGGTCTGGGCGATATCCAGGACGAAAACCTTGCCGTCGCCGATGCGCCCGGTCCGCGCAGACTGCTGAATCGCTTCGACCACGGATTCGGCCCTGTCGTCGTCGACCGCGACTTCGATCTTGATCTTGGGCTGGAAATTGACCGCGTATTCGGCCCCCCGGTAGATCTCCATTTGGCCGCGCTGGCGGCCGTAGCCGCGCACCTCGCTGACCGTCAGTCCCTCGACGTGCAGGCGGCCCAGAGCCAAACGCACGTCGTCCAGCCTGAACGGCCGAATGATCGCCATAACCAGTTTCATGGTCCTATCGCTCCTTGCCTGGGGCGCCCTTCGATCTCTCTCCACAGGGAATTACAAGAAGCGTGCCAAGCGGCGAATGCCGACCCGGTTTCCGGCAATCCGTTGTTAAATCTAGAAATTACGCCTCGGAATCGGGAGATTCGCGGCCACCTGGGGACGTTCTATTTGCACAAAAATCGAACAGCAAATATTTACTGCATAAATTATAGGCAATTTCGCGAGGCGGCGGCCCATTCAAAGGCTGGACAAGCGCCCGGTCACGTCCGAATTTAGGCTCATGACCCAAGATGACGGCACACCTCAGAGCGGAGGCCCGCGCGCAGCCGAGCCCTTGGTCTCGAACGGCAAGTTTCGGGAAACCGAGGTCCTGATCGTCGGCGGCGGCATGGTCGGGCTGACCCTGGGCATCGCCTTGGCCAGCGCCGGCCTGCGCTCGACGATCGTCGACCGGGCGGATCCGGCGCGCCTGACCACCGCGCCCCACGACGGGCGGTCCTCCGCCATCGCGCGCGGCTCCCAGCAGGCGCTGGCCGCCCTAGGGATCTGGCACCGCATGGCGGACGGGGCCCAGCCGATCATGGACATCCGGGTTTCGGACGGCCAGGTCGGGCGCAACGCGGCGCCTTTCTTCCTGCACTACGCCCAGGACGATCTGGATGCGGGCACGGCAGGGCCGCTCGGCTATATCGTCGAGAACCGGGTGACCCGTGAAGCACTCTACGCCCGCGCCGCCCAGCTTCGCGACCTCACCCTGCTGGCGCCCGCCGCCATCGCGGCACTGGACCGAAACCCCGGCGCGGTCGAGGCCGAATTGGACGACGGCACGCGCCTCAAGGCCCAGGTCGTTGTCGCCGCCGAGGGACGCATGTCCAAGCTACGCCAGGCGGCTGGCATCAAGATCACGACCTGGGATTATCCTCAGTGCGGCATCGTCGCCACCATCCACCACGACCGGCCGCACAATGGCGTCGCATACGAGCATTTCCTGCCCGCCGGCCCTTTCGCCATGCTGCCCATGACCGACACGGCGGACGGTCAGCACCGTTCCTCCCTGGTCTGGACCGAGCGGCGCGACCTGGTCCCGGCTATGATGAAGCTCTCAGACAAGGACTTCACGACTGAACTGACGCGCCGCTTCGGCACCAGCCTGGGAACCTTGCGCGAAGTCGGCGGACGCTGGAGCTACCCCTTGTCGCTTTTGCATGCCGAGCGGATCGTCGATCGCCGCTTGGCCCTGGTCGGCGACGCCGCCCATGGCATCCATCCGATCTCGGGTCAGGGCCTGAACCTGGGCCTGCGCGATGTCGCCGCCCTGGCCGAAACCCTGGTCGACGCGCGCCGCCTGGGCCTCGATCTGGGCGGTGGGGAGGTCCTGGCCGGTTACGCCCGCTGGCGGCGCTTCGACAACATGGCGCTCATCGCCGTGACCGACGGCCTGAACCGGCTGTTTTCCAACGACGTTGCACCCTTACGCATGGTGCGCGACCTGGGCCTGGCGGCAGTCAACCAAATGCCGCCCCTAAAACGCTTCTTTATGCGCCACGCTATGGGCCTGGTCGGGGACCTGCCAAGACTGGTTAAGGGCGAGGCACTGTAACGCAGAAGCGTTTCATCACGAAGAAAGCTAAAACCACAGAGGCACAGAGACACAGAGGAGAACTTTTGGGTTCTCTGTATCTCTGCGTCTCTGGGGTGGTTTCCAAAACTCTTTAGTGATTATCCCCTTGACGTATGCCATGGGAGAGAGTCAGAGTCGCGGGCATGGCTTCACGAAGATCGCGACTTTTTTGGCTGGCATCAGCGACCTTGCCGGGAGCGTCATTAATGGCGTTCCTTACAGAACAAACAGCGGCCCAATATTTCGGGCCGGCTTGGGCACAATTCCCTTGGGGATGGCTGACACTTATTGGCATTGCGATTTGGATTGGATACGCGATTTACGATCTAACCAATGAAAAGTCCGCGATACGAAATCTAATAAAGTCGTATTTACTGGATATTGTAGAAATACAATTCACAGTAGATCACAATAGATCAACAGAAAAATTCAACTCTTTAGTTCTAATAAAGATCACATTTAAAAAGTCGGCTGAGAATTGCGCAATTTTTGTACAGGCTGGCAAGCTTGAGAATTATATGGACGGAACAATGTCGTGGGAGTGGTCTGAAAGGTCATCCCTCTTTGATAGAAAAGACTACAACGCGGGTGAAGAGTATTCGAAAACTATATCTTGTAGAACGAAAGAAAATGCCGCGATAGTCGATGTGTGCGGCAAAGAAATAAATTTACATGGAGCTTCCGGTGTTATTAATTTCAAAATAATTGTGACCACCAAGAAGCGGCGTCAGGAAGAATCGATAATTGTTTATTATCCACAACCAGACTGGCCCAGACCGACTGAAAAGCACCCCGAGCAGATGAAACACGTAAGCGGCTGATGGCGCGCGGTAAATACCTGAGCCTCGAAGAGGCCCGCAAACAAAAGCGGCTCATAAGGCAATTCTACGACGAACACCCATCCGAAGGCGATAGCGAGGTGTTTGACCGGCTATTTGAGGCGATGGCGAAGGGTAAGCCGCCTAGAAGCTCAGAAGAAGCCGAGCAATCATGAACTCCGGGGTTTTGCGCATGTTGTACCGGAACTCGAATTCGCCCAGGTACTTCGCCAAGTGTTTGGCTGAGACGTGGATATGTGTACCCCTGATGGACCGCTTTAGCTGCGACCAGAAGCCTTCCAGGGAATTCGTGTGATGGATGCCATCAACCCATTGCTCCGCACTGTGGCGCACCATGCCATGACGGTAGCCGCGCTTTGCAAGATGGCGGTATGCGGCCCATTCGTCGCTGCTGACCGTGGAACCAAGGCGGATGTTCTCCAGAATGTGCCGCTCCAGGGTGCCGCGCTGAGCATTGGCGACGACGCGAGTCATGAGATTGCCGCCCCGTTCCACCATGCCAAACACGACCGCGCGGCTTTCGAGGCTGCGCCCACGGTTATTCCCCCGGCGCTTGCCGCCAATGTAGGTCTCGTCAACCTCGACATGACCGTCAAGCGGCGTATCGCCGTCGATCTTGGCCATGTACTTCCTGATTTCGTGGCCCATGCGCCAAGCCGTCTTGTAGGTCACGCCAAGCTGGCGTTGCAATTCCTTAGCAGGGACGCCATGCCGGGATGTGGTGAACAGGTACATGGCGTAGAACCACTTCTGAAGCGGCGTATGCGACCGCTCGAAGGGCGTTCCTTGCATGGGGTGGATATGGTGGCCACAATTGCAGGTGTAGGCCGGGATCCTGGCCAGCCTGCGAAGCTTGCCGACTTCGCCGCACTTCGGGCAATGGGCCGCGTCGCCAAAGCGAATCTGGAAAAGATGCGCCAAACAGGCGTTATCGTCAGGGAAACGCTTGAAAAACTCTTGAACCGTCAATGTCTTGGCCATTCCCGTATCCTCCTAGAGAGGATATAGGGCCATGGACCACATACGTCAAGGGGATAATCACTAACTCTTTTTGTGCCTTTGTGTTGACCCCCCTTAGATCTCCTTGACCAACAGCTCGTCCTCGAAGGGATAGGTCGACAGCAACTCCACGCCCTTCTCCGTGACCAGGACTTGTTGCTCGAGTTTGACCCCTTCCGCGCCGCCGACCTCGCCGATGTAACTTTCGACGCACATCGTCATGCCCGGCTCGATCAGGCCGTCATACGCATGCTCGATATCCTCTAGATAGGCGCAGTGTGGGTATTCGTCGGCCATGCCGACGCCGTGATAGACCACCGAGTAGCGCAAGGGCTGGCATTTTTCCGGCAGCTTGAAGCACTTCTCCGAAAGCTCGCGGAAGGTCATGCCGGCCTTGAGAATGTCGATGTTGAAATGGATCTGGTCCCAGGCCATGCGGTAGAGCCGACGCTGATCGGGGCTCGGCCGGCCGGGGCCGCAGAAATAGGTTCGTGAGATGTCGGCACAATAGCCGTAGGGGCCAATCATATCGGTATCGAAGCTGACCAGTTCGCCGGGGCGTATGATCCGGTCGCTCGATTCCTGGAACCAGGGGTTGGTCCGGCCGCCGGAGGTAAATAGGCGCGTCTCGATCCATTCGCCGCCCATGGCAATGTTGACCTGGTGCAGGATCGACCACAGTTCGTTCTCGCTCATACCGGGCTCCAGCGCTTCGCGTACGCGCGCCATAGCGACCTCGCACACGCCGACCGACACGTTCATGAGCGCGATCTCGTCCTCGGTCTTGATGCTGCGCGCGCGCTCGAGCACTGCCTGCCCGTCATGCACGGAAACGCCGTTCTCGGCCAAGGCAGCAACGCCGAAGGGGTCGCAGTGATCCATGGCCAGACGGGTGTTGCCGCCGCCGTGCGCACGCACCAGGTCCGCGATCTCGGCGGCCCAGACCTTGGACTTCTCTTCCGAGCGCGGCCCGGCGCCGAAATAAAACCAGGAGGTCGCATTGCGCACCTCGGAGACGGTCTCTAAGCCCGCCGAAAGGTGCTCGCAGTTGTGAAAGTCGAACAGGGTGACCGGCCCCTCGGCCGGAATGAAGCAATAGCGCACGGCATTGTGCAGGCACCACACGGTCATGTTGCGGGCGCCGGTGGCGTAACGCACGTTGATCGGGTCGTAGAGCACACAGGCGCCATAGTCGCGCGCCTTGAGCCCGGCGCGCACCTTCGCCAAGCGGTCGCCGCGCACACGGCACATGTCGACCTGGCTTTCGGTATCGATCAGCGTCGTGGCGGCGGTCTTTTTGCTGCGGTAGATCGCAGCGGGATCGGAGGCTGGGCGGGTCAAAACGGGACCGTCGGGCATGGCACGGATCCTTCTGTGCGGCCGCGCCGCTAGGCGGGGCCGAAACCATGCCTAAAGCCTTGCCGTCACACCGCAATCCTGTCTAGCCCCGGTGCGACATGGGCTTGGCGATTCCGAACGGAAATGCGCGGCGCCCTTACGCCGGGGCGTTACAGCCCAGGCTGGCCGCGCCAACCGGCGACCCAGCCCCTATGACGACGCACTATTCCGCCCAAGGCCCAGGTCGGCGCCGACGGCTCAAGCGCCTCGGACCGGTCTTGGGGATGCCCGCGACGCTGCCGTGGGCCCGAACCGAAAGCGCCAAGCGAGCAACCGCCTCGGCAAAGAAATCGTCGCCCTCGGAGCTCTTGACATAATCTTCGTAGAGCCGATGCAGGCGGCGCTTGCCGGTTATCTGCTCGATGCAATGGATCAGCGCGCGCCGGCGCCTGGGGTCTTCCGGCATCGCATAGCTGAATTCGCGGGCGGGGACGAGGATACTCATTTCGGTACGGCAAGTCCTATCCGAATCGCATGACAGGACGACGACCGAGCCAGGTCACTTGGATGACAATCGCGGCATCCAGGCTTTAAACTTGGTAAGGTTTGGTATCGGCGAATCGGGGGAAATGCCGTGCCGGCCCTATCCTTGGGCGAGGTACTCGGAGCGCGCGAGCCGATAAAATTGCAGATCCCGGCCGTAGTGGAACGCCATGCCGTCTCGGCGCAGCCCGATCTTCTCCAACACCCCTTGCGAGGCCCGGTTATCGGGATCGACGACCGCCGCGATGGGATCGACCTCGAGAATCCGGAACCCGTGATCGAGCGCGGCGCGTGCCGCTTCGGTCGCGATGCCCTTGCCCCAGGCGGGCTGGGTGTAGCGATAACCGATCTCTATAAAGCCGCTCTTCTCCAAAGGGAACAGGCCACACCAGCCTAGAAAACCGGGGCTGGCCTTGAACTCGACATGCCAGAACGTACCGGCGCCGTCGCCGCGGCCTAGGATAACCTCCCGAAGCCTACACCGTTCCGCCTCTGTATCTTCCGCTGCCGGGCCAATATAGCGCATGACCGCCAGATCGCGGTTCATGTCCAAGCGCGCGTCCAAATCCTCCAGCCGGGGCGGATACAATCGTAGGCGAGCCGTCTCGATGATAGAGGGCGCCGGAATAGGTTATACCGGCGAAGGCGCGCAGGAGGCGCACGCCCGCGCCAGAGCCTGCCGCAGGGCGCCAGCCAAATCCCGGCGTTCCTCCAAGGTCAGAAAACGGCCGATCTCCAGGTCTTGGCCATGGGAACGCAGCACCAAGCCGCGCCCCGGGCGCGCCGGTTCCACCATGCGGACCTGCAGCCAGGCCGGCGCGAAATGCCAGGTCTTGGCCTCGCCCCAGTGGTTGACCCGCTCAATCGTCAAGGCCTCGCGAGTCAGGCACAGGTTCTCGTGAACCGAGGCGCGCCGGTAGTTGATCCGGAAGGCGAGATAGATAATCGCCACATCCAGACCGAAAAAGCCCATCACCGGCCAGGCGCCGGCCAGGAAGAACGCGAAACCGGCCGCGAAGCTGACTGTGCACACCGCCGCCATGAGGATCACAAAGCCCCGCGGGCCCAGGCTGCGGTTCGGCGTGAGAACCGCGTCGAAGAGTACTGGGTCGTCGCTCATGGGGGCATCATAAGACGAGGCGGTTCACCGGGTAAAGTTGGCCGCCGCCCGGCGTCCGCGGCCTGGCCTCCGCGGCGTCACGTCACTAAACTGCCGGCCCATGAAAAAAGCCCATATCGCCGAAATGTTCGACCGCTTGGCCGCGGCCCTGCCCGAACCCAAGGGCGAGCTCGAATACGTCAATCCCTATACCCTGCTGGTCGCGGTCGTGCTCTCGGCGCAAGCGACCGACGTCGGGGTCAACAAGGCGACCGGGCCTTTGTTCAAGGCCGCCGACACACCGCAGAAAATGGTTGCCCTGGGCGAAGGGCGCATCAAGGACTTCATCAAGACCATTGGCCTCTTCAACACCAAGGCCAAGAACGTGATGGCCCTATCGCGCATGCTAATTGAGCGGCACGACGGCGAGGTGCCTGCCGACCGGGAGGTCTTACAGACCTTGCCCGGGGTCGGGCGCAAGACCGCGAACGTGGTGATGAACATCGCCTTCGGACAACCGACCATGGCGGTCGACACGCACATATTCCGGGTCGGCAATCGCACCGGCCTGGCGCCCGGCAAGACCCCGTTGGAGGTCGAGCAGAAACTGGAGAAAGCCGTGCCGGCGGCGCGCAAACTGCACGCCCACCACTGGTTGATCCTGCACGGCCGCTATGTCTGCAAGGCGCGCACGCCGGATTGCCTGTCCTGCGTGATCGCCGACTTGTGCGGGTACAAGGCCAAGACCGCCTTGGAGGCCCCCACGAAAAAGCCGGCGAAGAAAACGCTCAAGAAAAAGCCAACTGGCCGCAAGGCACGCAGCGCCCGGCCATGACCGGCGCGCCGGGGTCCGAAGACCAATCTCCGGTTCCCGGTTCGCCGCCGTTGGGCCGCCGCGCGGTACTCAGCTGGTGTTTCTATGATTGGGCCAATTCGTCGTACCCGACCGTTATCGTCACCTTTGTCTTCGCGGCCTATTTCACCACGACCCTAAGTCCCGACCCGGAAACCGGCACGGCACAATGGGGCAGCGCCCTGGCCCTATCGGGCCTGGGCGTGGCCTTGCTGGCGCCGGCCTTGGGTGCCTTGGCCGACCAGGCCGGCCCTCGCAAACCCTGGATCGGCGGCTTCACACTGATCGCGGTCGCGTGCGCCATGGGCCTATGGTGGATCGAGCCGGACCCAGCCTATGCGCTGATCGCCCTGGTGCTGGTCGCGATCGGCAACGGCGCCTTCGAATTCGGCCAGGTCTTCTATAATGCGATGCTGCCCGACCTGGCCGCGCGCGGCCGCCTGGGCCGAATCTCGGGCTGGGCCTGGGGCCTAGGCTACGCCGGTGGCCTGGCTTGCCTGACACTCGCCTTGGTGCTTTTCGTGCTGGAAGAGCACGCGCTGATCCCTCTGGACCGCGCCGCCGCCGAGCATGTGCGAATCACCGGGCCCTTGGTCGGACTCTGGTTTTTGGTCTTCGCGCTGCCCCTGTTCTTGTTCACGCCCGACGCCGTGGCCCGCCGCGCGGTTTCGCCTGGCGCCCTCATGGCCGGCCTGCGCAGCCTTTGGGCGACCCTGCGCGCCCTGCCCAAGCAAGGCGCGGTCGGCCGGTTCCTGCTCGCCCGGATGATCTATACCGACGGCCTGAACACGCTCTTCGCCTTTGGCGGGGTCTATGCCGCAGGCACCTTCGGCATGACCTTTCAAGAGATCCTGGTGTTCGGGATTCTGCTTAACGTGGCGGCAGGCCTGGGCGCGGCGGTGTTTTCCTGGGTCGACGACTGGATCGGCGCCAAGCGCACCATCGTGATCTCGCTGATCGGCCTGATTGTGGCGGGCGGGGCGATCCTGGCGGTCGAGTCGCGGACCGCCTTCACCGTCCTGGGCTGCGTCATTGGCGTTTTCCTCGGTCCGGCCCAATCCGCCAGCCGCTCTATGATGGCTCGCCTGGCGCCGACCGAGTCGCGCACCCAGCTGTTCGGTCTCTATGCTCTCTCCGGCAAGGCCACGGCCTTTGTCGGCCCCGCATTGGTCGGCTGGATCACCTTTCTTGCCGGCAGCCAGCGGGCCGGCATGGCGACGATCCCGGTGTTCTTTCTGGTTGGGTTGATTTTGCTGTTGCCGCTGCGCGACCCCAAGGATTAACAGGGCCGCCCGTGCGCGCAGTCGAAATCGATCGCCTCGGGCCCGTGGGCCCCCGCAGGCACGCGCGGCACGATGCGGCGTGCCAGGCGGCTCAGGGCCCGGATTAAGCCGCGCGCAGCGGCCTGAAACGCCAAGGCTCGGGCCATGCGGCCCCGCTCAATACCAGCCTGCACCATCTCCGGCGATACCGATCCAGTCGCCGCACCGGATATAACCCAGGGCGTCGTGGCGGCTAGACGTCGAATACGTTTCGTCTCGTTCAAGGTCGCGAATTCCATGACTTGATCTCCTCTAGTTAGGAGCCTTCGGTTCGGGGTAGGGCTCCCGGCCGGCACCTCCAACTTGGGTCTGGAGAAAACATAGTCTTTAGCTATTAAGTTGATAATATCTATATTTTTCTTATGATATGTTCCTCAATGGCACTAATTGAGGCATACTATGGATTCCCTGACCGGTATGGAGGTCTTCGTGCAGGTAGTCCGGGCCGGCAGCTTTTCCGCCGCCGCTCGTGACCTGAGCCAGACGCCCTCGGCGATCAGCAAGCAGATCGGCCGCTTGGAGGATCGCCTGGGCGCGCGGCTGTTCAACCGCACCACGCGCCGCCTGGGCCTGACCGAGGTGGGCGCCGCCTTTCATGAGCGTGCGCAACGCATTTTGAGCGAGGTCGAAGAGGCCGAACAGGCGGTCTCGCACCTGAACCAGGCGCCGCGTGGGACCCTGCGCCTGGACGTGCCGACCGCCTTCGGCCGGCTTTACATCGCGCCGATCTTGCCGGGATATTTGACCCGCTATCCGGAGATGCGGGTCAACATGGCCATGAACGACCGGTTCATCGACCCGGTCGAGGATGCGGTCGACCTCGTGATTCGGATCGGGGAACTTTCCGATTCCAGCCTGATTGCCCGGCGCCTGGCGGCGAACCGCCGCATCGTGTGCGGCGCGCCGGCCTATTTCGAGCGCCACGGCAGGCCCACGCAACCGGCGGAGCTCGCCGGGCACAACTGCCTAGTCTACACCTACCGTGCGGCGCGCCACGACTGGCCGTTCGTGTGCCAGGACGACGAGGCCGCGGTTCCCGAAGTGGTGCGGGTCGACGGCAACCTGGAAACCAATAACGCTGAGGCCCTGATGGTCGCCGCCTCGGCTGGGCTGGGACTCGGGCTGTTCCCCATGTGGCTGGCCGGGCCGGAATTGACGGCCGGCCGCCTGCAACGCGTCCTGCCAGAACATCACGCACCGGACAGCGCCATCTACGCGCTTTACCCGCCGGGCCGGCACCTCTCGCCTAAGGTGCGCAGCTTCGTCGATTTCCTGGTCGAGCAGGCCAGGCACGATCTGACTTGGGGCTGTATCGAGGGCGCCGCCAGTTCTTTTAGTGCCGGAAATGCCGCATCCCGGTGAAGACCATGGCGATGCCGGCTTGGTCCGCCGCCGCGATCACCTCCTGGTCGCGCAGCGACCCGCCCGGTTGTATGACCGCGCGCGCCCCAGCCTCGACCGCCGCCATCAGGCCATCAGTGAAGGGGAAGAACGCGTCGGACGCGGCGACCGTGCCCACGACGCCGAGCTCGTCTTCGCGGCCTGCGGCCTGGGCCGCCTCGCGAGCCTTCCAGGCGGCAATACGGGTTGAGTCGACCCGGCTCATCTGACCGGCACCGATGCCCAGGGTGGCACCACCACGCGCCAGAACGATGGCGTTCGACTTAACGTGTTTGGCAACCCGGAACGCGAACAAGAGGTCATCGAGCTCTTGCTCGCTTGGCACGCGCTTGGTCACGACCTTCAGGTCACTCCGGCCGATCCGCCCAGTGTCGCGCGACTGCAGCAGCAGGCCGCCGGACAGGGACTTGACCAACATGCCCGGTGCGCCGGGGTCGGGCAGACCATCGGTCACCAGAACGCGCAGGTTCTCCTTGTTGGCCAAGACCTCGCGCGCGCGCGGCTCGATCCCTGGAGCGATCACGACTTCGGTGAAAATCTTGGCAATCTCCGCCGCGGTCGCGACGTCGAGAGGCCGATTGAGCGCGACGATCCCGCCATAGGCGCTAGTCTGATCGCAGGCCAGTGCCTTGGCATAGGCCTCGGCCTGGCTCTCGCCCAGGGCGACGCCGCAGGGATTGGCATGTTTGATGATGGCGACCGCCGGCCGCTCGAAGTGCGGTGGCACGAACTCCGCGACCGCTTCCAAGGCGGCGTCGGTGTCGTTCAGGTTATTGTAGCTGAGTGCCTTGCCTTGAATCTGCGCCGCCGTCGCAACCCCCGGCCGGGCCTCGCCGCCGCTGTATAGGGCGGCATGCTGGTGCGGGTTCTCGCCGTAACGCAAGGTTTGACGCAGGCGCCCGGCGGTCGCAAAACGGGGCGCGAATTCCCCATCCAGGCGGCCCTGCATCCACTGCGCGATGGCGGCATCGTAGGCGGCGGTATGGGCGTAAGCTGCGGCCGCCAGGCGGGTCCGCAGCGCGGCACTTGTTGCACCCGCGTGAGCGCGCAACTCCTCGATCAGCGCCTGGTAATCCTCAGGCTCTGTCACGACCGTGACGAAGCCATGGTTCTTGGCCGCGGCGCGCACCATAGCCGGACCGCCGATGTCGATGTTCTCAATGCAGGTCCCAGCATCCGCACCGGACGCAAGGGTTGCCTCGAATGGGTAGAGGTTGACCACCACCAAGTCGATTGGCGCGATCCCGTGCTCACCCATGGCGGCGCGATGATCGGCCAAATCGCGGCGTGCCAAAATGCCCCCGTGGACCTTGGGATGCAGGGTCTTGACCCGGCCATCCATGATTTCCGGGAAGCCGGTGTGGCGGGCGACTTCAATGACTGGAACGCCAACTTCGGTCAAGGCGCGCGCGGAGCCACCGGTCGAGAGAATTTCCACATCGTGCTCGGCCAACGCCCGGCCCAGCGCAGCCAGCCCGGTCTTGTCGGAAACGGAAATCAGGGCGCGGCGAATGGGCGCCGGGGTGGACGGCGATGCCGGGTTGGTCATGGACCCCTCCAAATAGATTCGAGGCGTGGCGCGCGCCACATGCGCGCCGTCACCGGGCGGGTCTAAGGAACCGTCCGGGGCCCGTCAAGCGGGGCCTTGCGAGACGCTTGAATCGTGGCCGGGCGCGAGCGAGTCCGAGGGCCGGTATTCCGGCACCAGGCGCCGGACCAGGGCAACTGCGTCACCCTGACGGCCTTGCGCTGTCAAGGCCGCGAGTTCGTCCAGGCTGCGCCCCAGCAGCTGCTGGTTCACGGTGCGCGGTGCCGCCAGCATCAGGCCGGGGTTGCCGGTGGGCAGCAGGGGTTCGGATGCGTGAAAGATTTCCTCGTGCAGCTTCTCGCCCGGGCGCGGCCCGGTGATCTTGATCTCGATGTCCTTTTCGGGGCGAAATCCGGACAAGCGAATCATGTGGCGCGCCAGATCTAGGATCTTGACCGGTTTGCCCATATCCAAAACGAAGATCTTGCCGGCTTCCTCACGCGGGCTGGCGACGCCCAGCGCCGAGGCCTGCAACACCAGTTCGACCGCTTCGCGCACAGTCATGAAATAGCGATGCATCTCAGGATCGGTCACAGTCAAGGGACCGCCGGCCGCGAGTTGTCGCTGGAATAACGGAACGACCGATCCGGTTGAACCGAGCACATTGCCGAAACGCACGGTCACGAAATGGGTGCGCACGCCATTGCTCCGCACCGCCGAATCCCGCTCCGCGATATCGAGGGACTGACAATAAGATTCGGCCAAGCGCTTGGTCGCGCCCATCATGCTGCTCGGGTTGATCGCCTTGTCGGTAGAGATCAGCACCATAGCGGCAACATCGCTCTGGCGGCAGGCGTCAGCCACATTGCGCACCCCAATGACGTTGGTCTGTACGCCTTCCAGTGGATTCGCTTCGACCATAGGGACGTGCTTCAGGGCGGCGGCATGAAAAACCAGTTCCGGCGATTCCGATCTCAGAACCTGTTCGATGCGCCCGCAATCGCGCACGTCAGCCAAAATGCAGTGGTACGAGACCTTTATTTCGCGTTCGCCGATCTCCATGCCGATCTGGTAAAGCTGGTATTCGGAATTATCGACCAAGCTAAGGTGAGAGGGCTGGAAATCGGCGACCTGGCGCACCAGCTCCGCACCGATCGAGCCGCCGGCACCGGTGATCAAGACGCGGCGGCCCTCGATCAGGCGCCGCATAGCGGTGCGGTCCAGCTTAGCCTGGCTCCGGCCCAAGAGATCTTCGATAGCCACCGGGCGCAACTCCAGGCGCTGATCCTCGCCGCTGCGCAACTCTGTCAGTCGCGGCATGCGCGCGATCGACATGCCCTTGGCGTCGGCCACATCCAGCATCAGCTCCAAATTCTCGCGCGACGGCTTCTTGGTCAGGATCAAGCGTTGCGGATCGCGGCCCTCGGCTTTCAGCTTGGTGAGGATCTGGTCCAAGCGGTCGAGCCGGCCCAGGATCGGCACGCCGTGAATGCGCCGGCCGATTCGTGTGCCCTTTTCGTCGATCACCGCCAAAACCTTGAACGGCGCCTGACGGTCACGGGCCATCTCGCGAATGAAAACCTCGGCGGCGTCGCCCGCGCCCAGAAGCACGACCGGCGTGCGCCGCAGGGTCTCGCGCTCGAAGAGGTGATCGAAACCGCGGTCCTTGAAGACCCGGTAGAGGACGCGCGGTGCGCCCAGGAGCGAAACCAGAATGAACCAATTGATGATGAGGGAGGTACGTGGGACCGAACCTAAGCGCGTGACCAGAAAGGTAATGGCCAGGAAAACCAGAATCGCCAAGCTGGCGGCGCGTATGATGGCCAGCAGGTCGTTCAGCGAGGCATAACGCCAAATGCCGCGGTACAAGCCCACGACGCGAAACACCACGGCACAGACGGCGACGAAGAGAATCAGCGCCAGGGTCAGGTCCCTGGTGAAATACTCGAAGGTGTCGGCACCAAGCCGCAAGGCGAGCGCGATCACGAACGACAATCCGGCCATGATGAGGTCATGCACAAAGGCCACGCTCTGGCGGCGCAGGCGATGTTGATCGAGCTTCATGGCGTCATCGGCCCGGCGTAAGCACGTGGCATCGAAAATGCCCTCTCCCTTTCAATGCGCAGCACCCTAACATAAAGATATCCGGCCCAAAAGATAACCAATACGGCGAAAGCAACCGGCGTCGCCCGTGCTGCCAATGGCGCTCAGCTCTTTCGTAAAGCCCAACGGGACAGGACCGCCAGGAATCCGCAAACCACGACAGCGCCGGCCGCCAGGGCAATCCAGGGACGCCCGCTCGCCGCCCAGGCGGCGCAAACGATCAGCAGGACATTGACCAAAAGCACGCCGAGAGAAACCCGGGCATGGGAGACGCCACCTTGGACCGCGCGCTGATAGAAGTGCTCGCGGTGCGCCTGCCAAACCTTGGCGCCGCGCAGGGCCCGGCGGGCCAAGGTTATCGTCGCGTCCGCCAAGTAATAGAGCGGCAGGATCAGTGCGGCCGCCCACTGGCCTTGGATCGCCCAGCTTAGCAACAGCCAGCCGAGCAGGTAGCCGAGCGGCACGCTGCCGACATCGCCCAGGAACAGCTTGGCCGGTGGCAAATTCCAGATCAGAAAGCCTAAGGTCGTGGCGGCCAGCAGGGCCGGCAAGATAAAGCCCGCGCCTGGCACCGGCATCAGGCCAATGAGCGCGAGGCCTGCCCCTATGCCGATAGTCTCAATGCCGGAAATGCCGTCGATTCCGTCCATGAAGTTGAAGAGGTTAATGAACCACAGCCACGCCAAGCCGGCGGCGATATGGTCGAGCCAAGGCGGCAAGAGACCTTGAAACACGGCCCCGGATCCGCTCAGGCCGAACAATCCCAGGGCGACGGCAAGGGCGTGCGCGATCAAGCGTGGCGCGGCCGGCAGATTGTGCAAATCGTCGAGCCAGGACACCGCGGCCAAGGCGCAAGCACCGACCAAAACGAAGCTTAAGCCCGCGGCCGTCGCCCCACCCCAAAGGGAATACAGGAACCAGGCAACCAAGGTCACCGGAATAAGAGCCAGTCCGCCGCCGCGTGGCGTGGGGGTGACGTGACTGCTGCGTTCGTTAGGCGCGTCGAGAATCTTCCGGCACAGAAGCGCGCGCCGCACCACCCCCGCCAGGGTCCAGGTGACAAGCGCCACGGCGAAACACGCCAGCAAGAGAGACCAACCAGTCATGAGAGAGAGCCTAACCTTGCTTCAGCCGCGTTTGGTGTCCAGGCGGCGCAAAGCCCATTTGACCTGGGCGCCGTCCGGGCCCAGCACGCCGCTCAAAACGATTTGAAGGCTGCGGCGGAGCTCATCCGGGTACCCCAAATAGATACTCGGCTCTAGGGACAGCTGTGCGCCGGCCGCGCGCAACTGCCAACCGCCGCCCTTGGGCGGGCGCAGCAGCACGCTGTCGCCGCCCCGCGCCAGGCTAGCCCGAATCATGGGGTGCAAGTGAAAGCGCAGCGTGAAGAGCCTGCCGCTTGGCACTCGGTGGCCGGCCGGCTCCAGGCTGTCTTCGCCACGCAGATCGCTGCCCGTTGCGCTCAGAAATAGGCGCCGGCGATGGCGCACGCCAAAGCCGCGCAGGTAGCCATCGTGCGCCGCATCGAGCCAAACTTGGCCGTCGGCTTGCTCGCTGCGGCAATGGGCGATCCGCGCCGCCCGACCCAAACCGCCCGATGTGACCTCCGCCGAGTTGGTGTCGCCTAGGACCAAGGTGGAATGGGCCGCGGTCGCGCGTTGCGCCTGCCGCCAGGTCGGATCGTCCACCCGGGCGCCGCAATTGACGATCAGGCGGCTATGGCCGACGCTGACCTCCAGGCTCAAGGCGCCGGCATGGGCGTGACGGTCTAGGCCACGAGGCGGTGGCGCTCCGGTATCGACCAGTACCACGGTTCGCCCGGCGCGCAAACGGTGGAATCCAGTATCCGGCGCGGATCCGACCGGCCGACGCGGCCCGCCGGCGCGTTGCAGCACCAATTCGAGTTGCAGGACGTCTTCCTCACAGGATCCGTTGAACAAGGCCAGACAGCCGTCGCCGTGCTGGTACATGCGCAGAATTGGGGCCATGGCCTCGATCGCAGTGGTCAGATCTTCCGCCGCGTGCGATGTCTTGTTGTCGTCGACGCGGGCCAAGACGGCGCGCGCGTCAATCAGATCGCGCAACACGGCCATGTGGCGCGAGGGGCTGCGCTCCAGGTGTCCGCCGTCGGGCAGAATCTGACGCACCAGTTCCCGGCGCAAGATTTCCAGCCCTCGTTCGCGCCAGGCCACACCGCCGGGCAAGGCCGCCCCGGCATAGACCAGGCCCTTAGCCGCCGCGATCAGCTCGGCCCCGCCCAAGCCGGCCGGCAGGACGCGGCATAGGTGCTGAGCTTGCTGCGCCACGCTGGCCAGCAGACGATGTCGAAACTTGATTTGTGCGCTGGCGGCGAAGAACTCGAAACAGCCCAGCCAAGAGGCCAAGCGACGGCCGGTGGCGAGCGGCTCCCACGCCGGCAGCGACCAGGTCTGGTGCGCGTCGAGCCAGCTTTCCACCAGGTCCCGCGCCCGGCGCCGAGCGGCGTCGCCGCCGGCCGCGCGCAGATCGCGCAGCCAAGTAAAGCCGTGCATCTCAGCCAGCCAATCAGCACTCGCCCCCGGCGGCGACCAAAGCGGCGCTGGATCGCGCAGGCTTTGCCCGGCGAAAGCGAAGCCACCCTGCACGACCGCAGTGCCAGCGGCAGCACGGCCCGGCCAGGGGTCGCTCGGCGTGACCGCCAGGGCGGCCGCCGTCAAGCCGGGCAGGGAATAGCGGTAGAACGGCAGCGCGAAGACCGGGCGCTTCAGGGTATGGCCCAGGCGGGACAGAACTCGCTCGGCTGGCCAGCGGGCATAGGCGCTCGGCCGCTCGGCCGGGCGTTGCGCGCCGTCCCTGCCCGGCCCGCCGCCCGAGCGACCGGCCACGATCAGCCGCCGCCGGTGCGGCCGGCGTCTACGGCCGGGCCGCGCAGGCCCTGGATATTGGTGGCGTAGGCTTGCGGTCCGCCCTTGAAACTGGCGGAGCCGGCGACCAGCACATCGGCCCCGGCGGCGATCGCTTTCGGTGCGGTCTCGGTATTGATGCCGCCGTCGACTTCCAGGTCAATAGTCCGGCCGCTCGCGTCGATGCGCTTGCGTAGTTCGGCGATTTTGGCCAGGGCGCTGGGGATAAAGGCCTGGCCGCCGAAGCCCGGATTGACGCTCATCACCAGAATTAGGTCGAGTTCGTCCAGCACATGATCCAGAACATCGAGCGGGGTCGCCGGGTTCAAGGCAACACCGGCTTTCTTGCCCAGGGACTTGATGAGCTGCAGCGTGCGGTGCAGATGCGGGCCGGATTCGGGATGCACCGTGATGATATCGGCCCCGGCATCGGCATAGGCGGGGATATAGGAATCGACCGGCGCGATCATAAGGTGCACGTCGAAGGGGCGCGAAGAATGGGGCCGCAGCGCCGCGACAACCGCCGGGCCGAGGGTCAGGTTTGGCACGAAATGCCCATCCATTATGTCGATGTGGATGTAATCGCCGCCGGCCTCGTCGATCGCGCGAACCTCCTGGCCCAACTTGGCGAAATCGGCGGAGAGGATCGAGGGGGCGATACGAACCGGCTGCTGCATAGGCCCTTGGTATCAGGATGGCGTCGTGCCTGTCCAGCGGCGCAGCCGGCAGGCATAAAAACCGTCGAGCCCGCCCGCTTCGCCGAGCTGGCAGGGCAGCGTGCGCAGGTCGCCCTGGGGTGTAATCGCCTTGCTCAGGCCACCGATCTCCGCATCGCTTAGAGGCACCCGCTCGAAGGGTGCGCCACCGGCCAAGAAGGCCTCAATCCGCGCCGCGCCTTCCTCGGGCTGCAGGGAGCAAGTCGCGTAGACCAGCAACCCTCCGGGCGCGACCATGTGTTGCGCATTGGCCAAGAGCCGGTCCTGCAGCGCGGTCAGCTTAGCGACTTCCTTAGCACCCTTCAGGTGGGCGATGTCGGGGTGTCGGCGCAGGGTACCGGTTGCCGAGCAGGGCGCGTCCAGCAGAACCGCCTCGAAGGGTTGCGCTGGGCGCCAATCGCGGGCATCGGCCACGATGGAATCGCCGCTAAGGCCAAGGCGAGTCAGATTCTCTTTCAGGCGGCCGACCCGCGCCGCCGAGATGTCGAGCGCGGTGACCTGGGCTCCGGCGGCAGCCAACTGCGCGGTCTTGCCGCCCGGTGCCGCGCAAATATCGAGCACGCGCTGGCCCGCGACTTGGCCGAGCAGCCGAGCCGGCAGGGCAGCAGCAGCGTCCTGTACCCACCAAGCGCCCTCGGCGAAGCCCGGAAGTTTGGTGACGTCGCCCGCCCCAGGTGGCAGGCGCAGACTGCCCGTCGGCAGCGCCGCGGCGCCCAGGGCCTCGGCCCAATCCTTGAGCGCGGCGGGGTCCCGGACCGTGACGTCGAGGGGCGGTTCCGCCAGATGCGCCTCGGCGATAGCGCGCGCCGCTGCCTCGCCGTAGGCCGTGCTCCAGGATTGCCAGAGCCATTTCTTGGTGTTCAGGGTGCCCGCGTCCTGATCCGCGGCCAAGCCATCGCCCTCGCGCGCAACCCGGCGCAAAACAGCGTTCAGCAGGCCCTTGTAGCCGGCAACGTCTTGGCCTTGCGCCAGGTCGAGGGTAGTGCTGACCGCGGCGTGCGCCGGCGTGCCCAGGAACATCAACTGGGCGGTCCCCAAGCGCAACAGATCGCGCACCTCGGCGTGGCGCGCCTTGAGCGGACGGTCCAGGCAATGCTCGATCAGGGCGTCGATCTGCCCTAGCCGGCGCAGCACGCAGGTAACCAGCAAGCGGGCGAAGGCCCGGTCGCGCGGTGCCAGGTGGGTCAAATTCTTGGCCGCGCTCCAGGCCTCGTCCAGGGCGACACGTTCGCGCAGCACGGCGCGCAGCAGATCGCGGGCCAAAACCCGGGGATCGGCCGCGGATGGTTTTGGGTGGCTGGCCCGGGCCTTATGCGGGGTTGAGGTCTTGGCGTCCTTAGCGGCTTGGGTCATGGCCGGGGTTTAGCACGGCCAGGCGGCTTTGACAGCGGGTTCCTGGGGTCAGGCCATCTCCGCAGCAGCCATGGGAACTTTTTTCGGTCTCAAGCGTCTAGGGATGTAGGAGCGGCCATCCGGTCCGCGCCAATGAAAAGTCCTTTAATTCCCAGGGCCACCCAACACGGAGACAAAGCCATGTACCAACCGAAACTTTTCACGCAGTTGGAGCATTTGACGCTCGACCGCCGCCGCCTGCTCACCGGGACCGGCAAGGTGACCCTGTCGGCCGGCGCCATCGCCCTCCTAACGGGATGCAGCGGTCTGGCCGGGGATGCCGAGGCTAAAAGCGACATCATGGCCGACGACGCCAACATCCTGAATTCCGCCCTGGGTGCGGAGCGTGAAGCGGTTGCGGCCTATCAGGTCGGCGCCGAAAGCGGCCTTCTGTCGCCCGGTGTGCTTCAACTCGCGGTCAAGTTTCAGGACCACCATAAACAACACACCGATGTTCTGGCCAAAACCATCAAGCAGCTCGGCGGCACGCCCGACACGCCCATGACCAAGTACGATTTTCCGACCGACCAGTTGAAGAACGAGGCTGACGTGCTGCGCTTTGCCGCTGGCCTGGAAAAGGGCGCTGTCAGCGCATATCTCGGCGCAGTCCCGCTGTTCGGCAACCGCGATCTGGCCAAGGCGGCGGCTAGTATCCTAGGCGACGAGGCCATGCATTGGGCGGTCCTACGCGGCGCGCTGGGCGAAGACCCAGTGCCGGTCGCTTTCGTCTCTTAGGCCCTCATTTACTGAACGTCCGGAACCCCCAGCCCAGGTCCCACTTTGCAAGGATCCCCTCATGACTCCCCCTCTCCTTGCCCTGGTGCTGGGGTTACTCGGTGCGGCTGTGCTTAGCGATCGCGGCGCCCATGCCTCCGCGGTAGGCGATGCCGATCGCGGCGCCAAGATTTACGAACGTTGCATCGCCTGCCATTCCCTGGCCCGCAATCGCACCGGGCCAAAACATTGCGGCATGATCGGGCGCGTGGCGGGCACCCAGAAGGGTTACCGTTACTCCAAGGCGATGCGCGCCTGGGGTAAGGTCTGGACCCCCGAATCGCTGGATGAATTCCTTGAGAACCCGCGCCGCACGGTACCGCGTACCCGCATGGGCTATGCCGGGGTCAAGGACGCCGGAGAGCGAGCCAATCTGATCGCCTATCTGATTCGCGAAAACGGCCCGGGCGGATCCTGCCCTTAAGACGGCCTTCGCGAGCAGGGCAAGGTCTCAGCCGGGAGGGCTTAAGGCCAGGGCCTTGGCGGAAGCCGCTCGGCGGACCATATTACCTTCATGGTCAAACATTTCCGCGCCCACCGCCCAAAAGCTGCCCAGGGTCAGGCTGTCAAGCCGCCGGCGCAAGATCCGGCTGTCGCGCCGCCCACCCCGCCCGGGGATGCCAAGACGCCAAAGGAGATCGGCGGGCCCAGCGGGCCGGAGCCGACCCGTTATGGCGACTGGGAACGCAAGGGCATTTGCGTGGATTTCTAGGCTGGGCCCGGTCCGGCAATCCCAAGCGGCAGGCTTGCTTCCGGCTGGCAAAATCACCATTTTAACCGGGACTAGAACTTATCCGAGCGTGGCGGCCCAGCTGCCGCGCAACGCCAAAAAAAGCGGTAGAGAAGATACATGGAAACCATTATCGGCGCAGATGGCCTCGGCGGCGCGGGCGGCAACGGCGTAGCGGCCGCCGACCTGATCAAAGACAGCGATACCGCCAATTTCGGGCGCGACGTGATCGAGGCCTCCATGGCGGTCCCGGTGATCGTCGATTTCTGGGCCCCCTGGTGCGGCCCCTGCAAGCAGCTCGGGCCCATGCTGGAGAAGGCAGTGCAGGCGGCGCGTGGCGCGGTGCGCATGGTCAAGGTCGATATCGACCAAAACCAGGCCTTGGCCGGACAGTTGCGGATTCAATCGATTCCGGCGGTCTACGCCTTCTTTCAAGGCCAACCGGTCGACGGTTTCGTCGGCGCGCAGAGCGAAAGCCAGGTCAAGGACTTCGTCGGGCGCCTAATCAAGCAAGCTGGCGCGACTCTCGGCCCTTCGCCGGTCCAGCAGGCGCTGGAGAAGGCCCTGGGCGCGCTCGAGGATGAAAAGTTCGCGGCGGCCTCCGCCCTGTTCGGTCAGATTCTTCAGCACGAGCCGGAGAACGAAGACGCCCTGGCCGGCATGATCCGCTGTCACCTGGGGTCCGGCAACGCAGCCGGCGCGCGGGAGATGTTCGAGACCCTGCCCGAGGCCCTGCGGAGCAAGCCCGCCCTGACCTCGGTCAAAGCGGCGCTGGAGTTGGCCGAGGCCGCCGAAAAAGCCGGTCCGGTCACGGAACTGGCGGCGCGCGTGGAGACCAATCCGGCCGACCATCAGGCCCGCTTCGATCTGGCCGTGGCCCTGCACGCGGCCGGCGAGCGCGAAGCCGCGGCCAGCGCGCTATTGGAGATTATCCGGCGCGACCGCGCGTGGAACGACGAGGCCGCACGCAAGGAGTTGGTGAAGTATTTCGAGGCTTGGGGCCCCATGGATCCCCTGACCCTGTCCAGCCGTCGCCAACTCTCCGCCTTGCTGTTCTCGTGACCGGCCCTGGCGGGAGCCTTGGCACCCCATGAGCCGCTGCGTTTTTTTTCCGGATTTCGAAGACCTGCCGTCGGTATTGCCGATTTTTCCCCTGCCCGGGGCGCTTCTGTTGCCCGGCGGCCGCTTGCCGCTGAACATTTTCGAGCCGCGTTACATCGCCCTGGTGCGCGATGCTTTGGGCGCCGACCGTCTGATCGGCATGATCCAGCCCAACGAGGACTGCCGCGATTTGGGCGCCGCCAAGGTCTACGATACCGGGTGCGCCGGACGCGTCGCCGCCTTCAGCGAAACCGATGACGGCCGCTACCTGATTACCCTCAGCGGCTTAATCCGCTTCGACGTTTCCCGCGAATTGCCGCCGCTCAGCGGCTATCGCCGTGTGGTGCCAAATTTCGCACGCTACCGCGAGGATCTGGAGGCGGACACCCGGGCGATCGACCGGGAAGGTTTTCTCGAAACCCTGGACGATTACCTGAAGGCCGCAGGAATCGAAGGCGATTGGGATGCAATCAAGGACGCCGAAAGCGAGCGCCTAGTTACCTCTCTGGCCATGATCTGCCCCTTCGACCCGCCGGAAAAGCAAGCCTTGCTCGAGGCCAAAACCCTGCCCGAGCGGGCCGAAACCATGACCGCCATTATGGAAATGGCGATGCACGAGAAACAGGCAGCCGGGGCGCACCATTAGGCTGCAGAGGCCGTTCAACAGGAGGCGAGAAATGAATCAGGCAAAATCCGGGGTCGACCCGAAGCTGTTGGAAATTCTGGTCTGTCCGGTGACCAAGGGGCCGCTCGACTACGACGCCGAGGCGCAAGAGTTGATTAGCCGCCAAGCGGGGCTAGCCTATCCGATCCGCGACGGCATCCCCATCATGCTGGCGGATGAAGCGCGAAAGCTCGCGGACTAACCCGGAAACGTGCGGCGGCGCCCAAGAAATTAAGTGGCAATGACCAATTCATTCCAAAGCGAACATCGGCCCCTGGAGATCCGCTACGTCTCGCAGGACAAGCGCCTGGAAATCGATTTCGACGACGGGGTGAGCTATTCCTACCCGGCGGAGCTGCTGCGCGTCGAAAGCCCCTCGGCCGAGGTCCAAGGCCATAGCCCGAGCCAGAAGCAAACGATCGCGGGCCGGCGCCACGTGGGCATCATGGAGGTCGAGCCGGTCGGCAACTATGCGATCCGGATCAAGTTCGACGACCTGCACGATACCGGCATCTTTTCCTGGACCTACCTCTATGACCTAGGCCGCGACCAGGACGAAAAATGGCAGGCCTATCTGTCCGACCTGGACGCCAAGGGCCTGAGCCGGGAGCCGGCGCGGCGCGGCTAACCGGCCTTACCGCGCTCTTTTAGATAAACCAGCACGCCGGGATGCGGGGCCAGGGCTTGGCCGCCTTCGCCAAGCACGCCGTCCGCGTTGCCCGGCAGGCCAGCGCGATCGGAATCGAGGGCTTTCACGATCAGATAGGCATGCGCCTCGGGAAACTCGGCCCGGCAGACCAAAAGGTGCGGGCCCAGACTGAAAAGCGCTCGCAGATCGACCGGCCCGGTATCGGCGAAGCGGCCCATGCCGGCGTTGAGCGCGGCCGCCTCGGTGCGCGGCATGAGCGCGACATCCATTTGTGCGGTGCCAAGCAGGCTGGCGATGCGCGCCGGACCCGGCGCCCGGCTTGGGCGCGCCCGGCTGTCGGGTAACGCCTCCGCCAGGACCGCCGCCACCTTCTGGGACAGGTGGTAGCCCTCCGGGTCGGTCTTACTGGCAAGGATCAAAAGGTGGCGCTGGCGGTAAACCTTCCATTGGCGATAGGGCGTATGTGCGCCGAGCGCCAGCCAAAGGCCGAAAAGGCCCGCGGCGCGCGCGCCATGTCTCAGGAACGCGCGCCGCCCGGACTTAGTTCTCGAAGACATCGAGGTTGAGCACCGCCGATACGACGTAGTTCGGGACGTCGACGACCTGCCCGACCCGCAAGTCGACCGCCACGCTGCACAGGACATAAGCCTGTTCGCGCGTCAGCCCGTGTTCGCGCATCAAGTAGTCGATCATTTGAATCAGCGCGTCGCGCGCCGCCAGCGTCAAATCCTCCGAGAGGTTTTCCAGGTTCTCGATCTTGGTCGAGGCGAGGTAAGTGACATAGGGCGGAATCTCGCCGGCCTTTTTCAGCGGCAGGCCGGTCGTTGCGTAAAAACGTGACGGCATGGTCGCCTTGAGTTGTGCACCGCCTTCGAAATGCGGCTGCGTGATATGGGTGCCCCCGCCTTTGCGAATTGCGGTGCGGACGGTGACCACGGCACCGGTTTCGATCGCGGTACCGGCAACCTCGCCGTCGCCCTGGGCATAATGCACGTCGCCGACGAAAAGACCGCAGCCGTCGATAAAGCAAGGTAAGAGCAAGGTCGTCCCGACCTGCATCTGCTTCACGTCCATATTGCCGCCGTTTTCGCGCGGTGGGATGGTACGCAGGCATTCCATTTTGGCGCTGCCTTGCGGGCCGCAGACCGCAACTGGTTGCGCGCCGATTGGCTGCGGCGGCAGGGCGATGCCGCCGACATCGCTGAGCCCCTTTTCGCGCGCCAACCAGGCGGCAACCTCGGGCGCGCCGGGCTGAACCCCGACCGATCCCATGAACCCCTGATAAGGAATGGCGATTCCCGGCATGCCGTCGGAGACCGCTTTCAAGCGGCTCAAGCGCCAATTTACAATGTAAGGGTCGGGGTAGAGATCGCGGAGGAACCCGAATCCGGGGACAATGACCGTATAGCCATACTGGTCCGGCTCGATGTCGACCAGCGTGACCGCGAGCACGTCGCCGCGCTTGGCGCCCTCGATATGGACCGGCCCGGTCATGGGGTGGACCAGATTGAGATCGACCGCGGTTACGTCGTCCGCCACGGAATTGAGGTCGAGATCGCTGTCGAGCGCGTCGCGCGTCTCGAATATGATGTAATCGCCCGGCTTGGCACGCGCGACCGCAGGTATGGTCGGGTGATAGCGATTGAAGCAATTCGGATCGTCAGCGCAATGCGCGCCGGCCTTAGCGACCACGACTTTGTTTTGCCAGGTCGCGTCGGTGGTGTCCGCGCGCGCCGCTGCGCCCCAAGCGATGCTCAGCGCCGCGAAGGCGAGCGCAGACCCTGTCATGCGAGTTAGCATCATCGTTTCCCCCTGTGGCTATGTCTGTTTTCTTGGGCTGCTGCCTTGCTTCGGTACGATAAGTGATCCAGCGTGAGGTGTCGAATCTCGCCCTAAAGATCTATGCCGCGCCGCGTCATGGCCTGGCGCCAGCTTTGCCTTGGGTCATCGGCGAATACGAGATCGATCTCCGCCGGAATCACGAACCAATCGGCGCGCGCCAATTCGCCGTCCAACTGTCCGGGTCCCCAACCGGCGTAGCCGAAGGCGAGGAGGCTGTGCCTTGGCCCCTCGCCGCGACCGATCAGACGCAGGATTTCGGCCGGCGCGCCGAGCGCGATGCCTGCGCCGAGGGGGCGGCTGTTTGAGGCTTCAATATCGGTGCTGTGCAGGAGGAAGCCCCGGCCGGGCTCGACTGGGCCGCCTTGGTAGATGGGAATCTCGCCCTCGGCCTGTTCCGCCTCGAGGCCGAGGCCCTTGAGCGCGGCCGCGATCGGCACCTTCGCGACCGGCCGGTTGACGATAAGGCCCAGGGCGCCTGTATCGCTGTGGTCGATCATATAAATCACGGACTGACGAAAACGCGGATCGCCCATGGACTCGCTGGCGACCAGAAGGTGCCCGGCGACGAAGCGGTCGCCGGCACCTGTATCCCGGCTCGCCATGAGGAGCAGCAAGAGGCCGAGGCACAGCAGAACCGCGGCGAGGCCGCACCGCCTGCCCAGGCGGCGTGCCAGGTCGGCGGGCCGGTTAAGACTCAAAACTGGCCATCCGTCGACGCTCCTGGGCCCTAAAGCCCCAGGACGTCGTTCATCGAATATAGCCCCGAAGGCTTGCCGCGCGCCCAAAGGACGGCCTTGAGCGCGCCGCGCGCATAGACATCGCGCGCCGAGGCCTTGTGGGCGATCTCGATCCGCTCGCCCTCGGCGGCGAAGGTGACCGTGTGATCGCCGGTCACGTCGCCGCCGCGCAGCGCCGCGAAGCCGATATCGCCGCGATTGCGCGCGCCGGTGATGCCGTCGCGGCCCCGTTGCGAGACCTCCTCCAGCACCACACCGCGCCCGGCGGCGGCCGCCCGGCCCAGGGCCAGGGCCGTGCCCGAAGGGGCGTCGACCTTCCAGCGATGATGCATTTCGAAGACCTCGATGTCGTAGTCAGGATCCAACAAGGCGGCCGCTCTCTCGACCAGGGCCAGCAGAACATTGACCCCCAGGCTCATGTTGGCGGCCTGCACGATCGGGGTGTGCACGGCGGACCGCTCAATTGCCGCCTGCTGCTCGGCGTCCAAGCCGGTGGTGCCGAGCACCAGGGCGACCTGGCCCTGGGCGGCCAAGGCCGCGTGGCGCACGCTGGCCGCCGGGGAGGTGAAGTCGATCACCGCGTCGGCCCCGGCGAACAGCGTCACCGGATCGTCGACCACCGCCTGGCCCAGGGCGCTCAGCCCGGCCAACTCACCCAGGTCCTTACCGACGGCCGGGCTGCCCGGGGTCTCGCTGCCGCCGGCGATGGTGCAGCCCTCAGCCTCGGCAATGGTCTTTAGGAGCATGCGCCCCATGCGCCCGGCGCAGCCGACAACACCGATCCTGATGGTTTCCATTTGCCGCCAACTCCCTACTTGCCCCAATCGCACAAGGGCATCGCCCAAGGACCCTGGCGCCGGTTTAGCACGCACAGCGCCGGAGAGGCGAGGGCTTGGGCACGGATTTTGGCGGTTCGGCGCAGCGACGTGCCGCCATGGCAACTCAATCCGGTATCGGAACGATCGAGCGGGAGGGCGCGTTGTCCTTGGGGCACCGGCGCCAAGCCCCTATCTTAGAAAGACGATGATCCCCCTGCACGATGACAACCCGACCCACAGGTTCCCGGCGGTCACCATCGGCCTGATCGCTGCCTGCACCCTGGTCTTCCTGTGGCAGATTTCCCTGCCGCCCGGCGCGGCCGAGCGGGCGGTCTACAGCTATGGCGTGATCCCGGCGGTGCTGTTCGGCGAGGCCCGCCTGGCGTCGGAGCTTGCGGTGGTGCCGGCGGCGCTCTCGGTGCTGACCTCCATGTTCATGCATGGCGGCTGGATGCACTTGATCGGCAACATGCTCTATTTGTGGATCTTCGGGAACAATATCGAGGATGCGACCGGGCATGTGCGTTTCGCGATCTTCTATCTGCTGTGCGGCGCGGCAGCGGCCCTGGCTCAATCGCTTCAGGATCCGGCCTCGACCGTACCCATGATCGGCGCCAGCGGCGCCATCGGCGGCGTGCTCGGCGCTTATGCCCTGCTGTTCCCGCGGGCCCATGTGCTAGTCCTGGTCCCGATCGGGTTTTTCATAACCACGCTCCGGGTGCCGGCCCTTCTGGTCCTGGGCCTTTGGTTCGTGCTGCAGTTCGTGCAGTCCGCCATGACCCCGACTGGTGGCGGTGGGGTTGCCTATTGGGCGCACATCGGCGGCTTCCTGGCTGGGCTGGCCCTGATTTTTCCCTTCAAGGGCAAAGGCTTTCCCTTGTTTGGCGGCGGCCGGCGGCCGGTCGGGAGGCCGGCGGGCGGTGCGCGCAAGTCGCGGACCGTCCAAAAGTCGGGCCATCGTGGCCGCAGCCCCTGGGGCGGCACCCGCCGGCGCGGACCCTGGGATTAATTACCAGGTCACAGCGATGCCACCGGCAATTCGTCGCCGCTTCAACATTCGTTAATCCCAATACCTCAAACTTGTTGAAGTGTTGAGGTAAATGCCGGCTATATCCCAGGTTGTGGTGACCGGCTTGTGCGGGGGTAACGATGCGCGACGATACGGTCTTATTGAACAGCATTCCCATGTTTTTGCACCGCCCAAGCGAACGGGCGCCGGTCAAGCTAGAGATCAAGGCGCGGACCCGAAGGGTCGTGCGGCCACCTCTGCCCCGGCCGGAAATGGTCATCCACGGCGGAGTTTCGCCGGTCCAGCCCAACTTCGGCTTAGCGGCCGAGGCCGAGATCCCGCCGGTTGCACCGGCCACATCAGACATCCCCCGGGTTGCGGCCGTGGTTGCGCCCGAGGCGCGCCCGGTGACGTCCCCCATGGTTCCGGCGGCGGTTCCCGCCGGGCGGACACCGGCCAGACTGCCCTGGATGGCCCGGCGCGCGGCCCAGGCCGCCAAGGCGCCGACGGCCAAGGCCCCGGCGGATGCCGAAGGCCACAGCGCGGTGGTCGATCTGACCGCCCATCGCGGCGCGGCGGCCCATGCCGACCCGAGCCCGAACCAACTGGCCGCCGGGCCCCGTGCCGCTTTCGTGGCCGACCATAACGAGGCCGCCGAGGACGAAGACGTGGCCTTTCAGATCACCCTGCCGCGCAGCGTGATTCGCCAGATCCGTATGCTCGCGGCCGAAGAGGGCACCACGCACCGGGCAATCGTGTTGCGCGCCCTGCGCACCACCGGGCTGGACATCCCCGAAGGCGCCGACGTCGACCGGCGCGCGATCGCGGCCAAGCGGCGCCATCAAGCCTAAGCTTCGCCAAAAAATCTAAACTGAGTCGGTTTTAACGCACCGCGATGGCGTCGGCGGCCGCCTGGCCGGCCGGGATCCCGCCTTTTCCAGCTATAGCCGGGACCGCGCCGGCCCGCTCGCGCAGGTGGCCGGAGAGCCGGTGCTCCACCTTGCGGAAGATGTAGAGAATACCGTAGGTCACGATCAGGTAGATGATCCCGGCGGTGATATAGACCTCGTAGACGGCGAAGCTGCGCGCCACGATGATGCGCGCGACTCCGGTCAGGTCGAGCAAGGTAATGATGCTGACCAGCGACGTTGCCTGGAACAGGAACACAACCTCGTTGGAATAGGCCGGCAGGGCCAAGCGGAACGCCTTGGGTAGGATGATTCGGCGATACAGCAGCCCGCGGGACATGCCGCAGGCGCGCGCCGCCTCGACCTCACCAAAGGACACCGCCCGGATCGCACCGCGCAGGATCTCCGCCGTATAAGCGGCGGTGTTGAGGGTCAGGGTGAGCACCGCGCAGAAGTACGGCTCGCGGAAATACTGCCAGATACCAAGCGCCTCAAATTGTTCTCGAAACTGGCCGCTACCGTAATAGATCAGGAAGATCTGAACCAGAAGCGGCGTGCCCCGGAAGTAGAAGATGTAGCCGTAAACCGGCATCCATAGGGCCGGGTTCTGCGACACGCGCATGAGCGCAAGAGGAATCGAAAACGCCAGCCCGATGGCGACGCTCAGAGCCGTGATCTCGATGGTCAGGACCGCGCCGTCAAGCAGCTTTGGTATGCTATCGATGATGACGTCGAAATCCATCGTCTATGCCCTGCGGATGCCGCGGTTGGCCCAAACCTCGGCGCGCTGGAGGGCGAGCATGGAGACGATGGTGATGGCCAGATAGATGAGCGAGGCGGCGAAGTAGAAGGTGAAGGGCAGGCGCACGGCGCGCGCGGCGATGTCGGCGTTGCGCAAAAGTTCCGGCAACTGAATGACGGAAATGAGCGCGGTCGCCTTGATTAAGACCATCCACACATTACCCAGACCCGGCAGCGCGAAGCGCCAGACCTGCGGCAGGAGAATACGCCGGAAGGCGAGCGAGCGGCTCATGCCATAGGCGCGCGCCGCTTCGATCTGGCCCTTGTCGATGGCCAGAAACGCGCCACGGAACACCTCGGTCGCGAAAGCGCCATAGATAAAGCCAATGGTGACCGAGCCCGCCAGGAACGGGTTGATGTCGATGATGGTGTCGTTACCGAAGCTTTCCAGAACCCCTTGGATCAAGGTCGGGGTACCGTAATAGACGATCAGAATCAGGATCAATTCCGGCACACCGCGAATCACTGTTGTATAGGTATCGGCGGCGGTGTGGGCGGCCTTGGACTTCGACATCTTGCCCCAAGCGCCCAGCAAGCCCATAACCAGGGCCAGGGCCATGGCACAGACGCCGACCGACAGAGTGACCTGCACCCCGTCCCACAGCATCCATCCATAACCTTTGAGATCCAGCACCGGCCCGGGGTTCCTTGTCCCAAGATTGCGGATTTAGCGATCTTATCCAGAATTTGGGGGGCGCCCCCGGCGCGATCCGATGGATCCTGCCTTTAGGAGCGCTCCCCTCATCCCTTTCGCGCGGACGCGGGCGTCTTAGCTGCCCGGCGCCGGCGGCTTACCGTAGACGTCGAAGTCGAAGTACTTGTCGTTGATCTTCTTGTAGGTGCCGTTCTCGCGAATCATGGTGATCGCCTTGCTCAAGCCCATGCGCAGGTCGTCCTCGCCCTTGCGCACCGCAATCCCGGCGCCTAGGCCATGCCATTTCGGCTCGTTGTAGTCGGGGCCGACGAATTCGAAGCCTTTGCCGGCATCGGTTTCCAGGAATCCTTCCAGAAGCGCGACCGAATCGGCCATGACCAGATCGACGCGGCCGGAACCCAGATCGGCGTTCGCCTCGTCCTGGGTCGCGTAGACCCGAATGTCCATGCCCGGGAAGTTATCGCGCAAGAAGTTCTCGTGAATCGTCGCGCGTTGCACGCCCACGCTCTTGCCCTTGAGGCCGGCCGGGGAGATATCTAGGCCCATGCCCGCCTTGGCCACGAACTTGGCCGGGGTGTTGTAGTACTTGTCGGTGAAGTCGACCTTTTTCTTACGCTCTTCGGTGATCGACATGGAGGCGATGATGGCGTCGTACTTCTTGGCGAGCAGGCCGGGGATAATGCCGTCCCAATCTTGCACGACGAATTCGCAATCGTACTTGGCCGCTTCGCAAACGGCATTGGCGATATCGATGTCGAATCCAACAAGCTTGCCATCCGAATCTATGGAGTTGAAGGGTGGGTAGGCACCCTCGGTTCCGACCCTAACTTTCTTCATGTCGGCCGAGGCCGCCCCGGCCGTCAGGGCCAGCGCAACCGCCGCCGCAACGCTCGTGAATAGAACTCTCATGTTACTTGCTCCCTATCGTTGACTAGAATCTTGTGTCCGATGAACGCCCTTAGATTTCCCCCGCCGGGGCCCCGGCCATCACAGGTTGCTGGCCATGAATTGCCGGAACCGTTCCGACTTCGGATTGCCGAAGACCTCCTTGGGCGGCCCTTGTTCCTCGATCCGGCCTTCGTGCAGGAAGACCACCTCGCTCGATACCTCGCGCGCGAAGCCCATTTCGTGGGTCACCACGATCATGGTCCGGCCTTCCTCCGCGAGTTGCCGGATGACGCGCAGCACCTCGCCGACCAGTTCGGGATCGAGCGCCGAGGTCGGCTCGTCGAACAACATCAGCGCCGGCTCCATGGCCAGCGCGCGGGCGATCGCGGCGCGCTGCTGCTGTCCGCCCGAAAGGTGCGAGGGATAGAAATCCAGCTTGTCGCTGAGCCCGACCTTGTCCAACACCGCTTTGGCCCGGTCGATCGCCGCCGCCTTGGGCACCTTGAGCACGTGGACCGGTGCCTCGATCACATTTTGCAGCACGGTCATGTGGGACCAGAGATTGAATTGCTGGAACACCATGCCCAGACGGGCGCGGATCCGATCAACCTGATCGTGATCGGCCGGAACGCTCTTGCCCCCGCGGGTCTTGGTCATGCGGATCAGTTCGCCACCCACGCTGACCCGGCCGGAATCCGGCGTTTCGAGCAGATTAATGCAACGCAAAAAGGTGCTCTTGCCGGAGCCGCTGGAGCCGAGCATGGCGATCACGTCGCCCTCACGCGCGGCGAGCGACACCCCCTTCAGAACCTCGAGCGGCCCGAAGCTCTTATGAATGTCTTCGCAAACCAGCGCCGCGTCTGCGGTCGTGGCTACCGTGGCTGCTTGAGCCATGAAATAAAACAGCTCCCTGTGAACCGTCTTCTTTTTCGTATTATTTCGAGTAGGGTAGAGGGCTTTTACCCGTATTCAAAGCCCAAAATAGCCGTTTCCGGCTATTGGCTCGGGCGCCCCTACTTTGTTCGAGGGCAGGCTAGCCGGGGCCCTGTGATTTGGGTGTTAGGCGCCGTTGCCGGGCGCCGCAGCCCCCGGATCTTCCAAAATCCGCTTCAGGCGGGCCTGTTCCTCGGGCGCGAGGGGGCCGGGGCGCGCAAGCTCCGTGCCCATGGCCGGACCTGGGCTGCGCCGGCGCAGATAGACCACGACTCCGAAGCCGCCCAGCAGCAAAAACAGGGCGGGTCCGAACCACAGCAAATAGGTCTCCGGCTTGACCGGGGGCTTGAGCAGGACGAAGTCGCCGTAGCGCGCGACCATATAGGCGCGCACCTGATCGTCGCTGTCGCCGGCGACCAAACGCTCGCGTACCAGGATGCGCAGATCGCGTGCCAGATCGGCGCCGGAGGCATCGATCGACTCGTTCTGGCAAACCAGGCAACGCAGGCCGGCCGAAATGTCGCGCGCGCGCGACTCCAAGACCGGATCGTCCAGGATCTCGTCGGGCTCCACCGCGCCGGCCGGCATCGCGCTCCAGGCCAGGCCGAGCGCCAGCAGGACGGCGGCCAAGGTGTGAGTCATCCGTGCAGTTCCTTAATCAGCGGCAAGATCTTGTCCTCCAGGGCGCCGCGATCGAGCGGCCCCCAGTGGCGGTAACGGATGCGCCCGGCGCCGTCGATCACAAAGGTCTCAGGCACCCCCGAAACGCCCCAATCGATGCCGATGCGTCCGCTTTGGTCGGTGCCGATCCGGCTGTAGGGATTGCCCAGTTGCGCCAGCCAGGCGCGCGCTTCCGCCGGCTTGTTCTTGTAGTTGAAGCCGTAAATAGCAACCTCGCCGCGTTCCGCCAGGGCCATCAGCAAGGGATGCTCGGCGCGGCAGGGAATACACCAAGAGGCGAAGAAGTTGACCAGGCTGACCTGACCGCCCGCCAGGTCGGCGGTGGCCAAACCCGGCAGGTCCATGCCGGCGAGCGGTCCGGCGTCAAACTCCGGAGCCGGTTTGTCGATCATGGCCGAGGGCAGGATGCGCGGATTGCGATCCGGGTTCAGGCCCCAAAGGAAATATCCGGCCAGGACCGCGAAAACGAGGACCGGGCTCAGGTAAATCAGGCGGCGGCGCATCAGGCCCGCCTTGCCGCCGTCCTTCACCGCCTCGCTCATGCGCTTGCTGCCGCGGCCCCGGCCGGGACCCGCTTGCGCCGGGGCGCGCCGACTCGCAAGCGTCGGTCGCTAAGCGAAACCGCCCCGCCCAACATCATCAACAGCGCGCCGGCCCAGATCCAAGGCACCAGGGGTTCGAAGAAGATCCGCACCGTATGGCCGCCCTGGCCGTCGGGATCGCCGATCGCAGTGTAGAGATCATAAAGGCCGGTGGTGTGGATTGCCGCCTCGGTGGTCGGCATCTGCTGGACCGGGTACATACGCTTTTCCGGCCGCTGCACGGCCACCGCTTGGCCGTCGCGGGTGACGGTCAGGGTCGCTGTATCGCTGAAATAGTTCGGGCCGCGATGCCGCTCGACCCCCTCCAAGCGGTAATCGTAACCGGCGACCGATACCGTGTCGCCCGGGCGCATGATGAGGATCTCCTCGACCTTCCAAGTCGAGGACGCGACCATGCCGGCGATCGCCACCGCCATGCCGGCATGGGCCAGGGTCATGCCGTGGGCGGAGCGCGGCAAATTGACCGCGCGGCGCCAGGATTCGCCGGGCGGCGCGCGGAACAGCTTGATCCGTCCGGTCCATTCCAGCACCGCACCGGCGAACAGCCAGGCGGCCAGTCCCAGGGCCAGGGCCGGAATCACCGGTCCGCCTTGCAGGTAAAGTGTGATTGCAGCGGCCAGGATCGCCGCCAGGATCGCCAGCTTCAGGCGACCGAGCACACCGGCCAGATCGCCGCGCTTCCACGACAGGAAGGGCCCGATGGCCATGAAGGCGACCAGCGGCGTCATGATCGGCGCGAAGGTCAAGTTGAAGAAGGGCGCGCCGACCGTCGCCTTGTAGCCGAAGGTCTCGGCGAACAGCGGGTACATGGTACCTAGGAACACGGTCGCGCAGGCGACCGATAACAGCAGGTTGTTGAGCACCAAGGCGCCCTCACGGCTGACCGGCGCGAACAGGCCGCCCGACTTCAAGGCCGGCGCGCGCACCGCGAAGAGGATCAGCGAGCCGCCGATGGTGATGCACAGCAGCAAGAGGATGAAGAGGCCGCGTTCCGGATCGGTCGCGAAGGCGTGCACCGAGGTCAAAAGGCCGGAACGCACGATGAAGGTGCCGATCAGCGACAGGGCGAAGGTCAGGATCGCCAGCAGGATGGTCCAGGTTTTCAGGGCCTCGCGCTTTTCCACCACGATGGAGGAATGGAGCAGGGCGGTGCCCAACAGCCAGGGCATGAAGGAGACGTTCTCCACCGGATCCCAGAACCACCAGCCGCCCCAGCCGAGCTCATAGTAGGCCCACCAACTGCCCAGCGCGATGCCGGCCGTCAGGCAGCACCAGGCGACCAAGGTCCAGGGCCGTACCCAGCGGCCCCAGGCGGCATCGACACGGCCCTCGATCAGGGCGGCGATGGCAAAGGAGAAGGCGACCGAGAAGCCGACATAGCCCATGTAGAGCATCGGCGGATGGAACGCGAGGCCGGGATCCTGCAGCAGCGGGTTGAGATCCCGGCCGTTGATCGGCGCCGGGAAAACCCGCTCGAAGGGATTGGAGGTGAAGAGCGTGAAGGCGAGGAAGCCGACCGCGATCAAGGCCTGGATCGCCAGCACCCGGGCGCGCAGGCTGGGCGGGAGATTGCCGCCGAAGAGCGCCACCGCCGAGCCGAAGACCGCGAGAATCAGCACCCACAGCACCATGGAGCCCTCGTGATTGCCCCAGACGCCGGAAATCTTGTAGAGCAGCGGCTTGCTGGAGTGCGAATTGGCGACCACGTTGGCCACGGTGAAATCGGACGTCACGTAGGCATGCATCAAGGCCAGGAAGGCGGCGAGGACCAGGGCGAGCTGGAGCAGGGCCGCCGGCCGGGCGAAGGCCATGGCCCGTTGATCGCCGCGGGCCGCCCCGATCAGCGGCACCGTGCCCTGGGCGAGCGCCACGCAAAGCGCCAGGATGAGGGCGAAATGACCAAGTTCGGGGATCATGCTACTGGCTCTCTTCCTGGCCTTCGGGCCGCCACTGTCCCGAGGCCTTCAGGGCGTCGGCGACCTCGCGGGGAATATAGTTCTCGTCGTGCTTGGCCAGAACCTCGCGCGCGGCGAAGACGCCGTTGGCGTTCAGCGAGCCCTGGGTGACCACGCCTTGGCCCTCGCGGAACAGATCCGGCAATATCCCTTCGTAGACGACCGGGATCGACTCTTGCAGGTCGGTGATGCGAAACGAAACCTTCAGGCCGTCGGTCTGTTTCTCGACGGAGCCCTCCTCGACCAGCCCGCCGAGCCGCACCACGCGCTGCGGTCCAGGCGGTTCGGCCACGATCTGGACCGGCGAGTAGAAGTAGGCGATGCCATCGCCCAGGGCGACCAGGACCAACGCC